>NZ_CP058321.1:2400000-3124612 GCF_014263395.1 Halomonas sp. SH5A2
GTAACGCGCCTGTCATCGGATCACCTTCACTTGCTACTCGTATGCGTTGGGAAGCGACGCTCGGTACCCAACGCTTCAAAAAGCGCGGGCCAGAGTTCATCAAAATCGCTCTTCAATTGAGCGTAATCCTCGTGCAGCCATGGGACAAGCTCCGCCAACCGGTTGGGTTCCGAGAGCCGTCGGCCAACGCCGGCAATGGCCTGACAGGTAAAATCAAAATCGGCATAGCGGCGCAGCCAGTCGTGAGTGACCAAAGGCTCTACCATGGGGGCCAGGCGGTCAGGCGCCGAGCGCTCATTCAACAGTCGATAGCACCGCTCGATCAATACCGGCTGCGAGGCGTCGGTATGGTGCTCCAGGGAGAGAAAGTGGTCCCAGACAATATCCAGTGCAATGCCCATGAAGCGTCGCTGAGCGGGTGGCGACCGACGTAACGCCGCCTTGACGCACGGATGCCCGTCCACCCAGGCATCCACACGGCGGTGGTGACGGATACCCAGGGCCGTATCGTCAGGCCAGGCGGCCAGATCGCGACCCTTGACCCCATCGGCAATCAGATTGCCGTAGAGAAAGTCATCACTGCCGTCGCGGGCCAGCCAGGCGTGGGCCAGAAAGTTCATTCGCCTGGCGGGTTGCTGGAACGCTGCTGAGCCAGGTGTTCCGTCAACAAATCTGTTTCGTTGCCAGGCGGCATTTGCAGATAAAAGCCCTGGGAATTAATCGCCTCGATGATGTCTGCGGCGCTGGCACGCGCCAGCTTTTTATCAGTGGTCAAGATCATGGTGAGCAACGCCTGGGGCTTGCCAAACGACGCCAGTAGCGCCTCGGGGACATGCGTGAGTCCCTGACGCTTATCAACGTAAAGATACATCTCCTCTTTACGCGAGCTTTTGAAAATCTCGCACAGCAGTTTATCGCTCACTCAGCCTGCGCCCCCAGCGCCGTCGTCAGATCATCATTCAGCCGCTCACCTCGCCAACCGGTGGGCAGGATTAGCGGTGTCCCCGCCAGCGATTGCATGACCAACGCCTCCAAATCACGACGGCGCAGCAGCACCTCCGGGGCAAGCCCCAATTCATCAGCGTGGCCTTTAACCACTTTCTTTAACGCCTTGAACCGCTGTTTGAAGGCTGGCTGCATCGGGTCCGGCCAGGGCGTGGGCAACGCCTCACTGGGCGTATGCTGGGCCTGCTTGACGAATCCCAGCAAGGCATCGCCTTCCTTCTTGACCAACGGTGGCGTCATGCCTTCAACACGGGCCAGTTCATAGCGATTGGAGGGCATCGCCTCGGCGATGGCCATCAAGTGCTTATCGCTTATCAGCCAGTTACGCGGTATATCGCGGCGGCGTGTCTCGCCTTCCCGCCAGGTGGTCATCAACTGATACGCTTTCAGCTGAGGCGCAGTAAGTCGCCATAGTTGGCGTTGCCGGGTGTACCACTGCGTGTCGTTGTCATCACTGCGGCCCGCCTGGTCGATCAGTTGGCGACAGTCGTTCTCCAGCCAGACAAACCGATCAAGGTCTTGGAGCTTTTCACGCTGTTTTGCCCATACATCGAGCAGATAAATAACGTCCAGCGCGGCATACTCACACTGCGCGGCGCTCAAGGGGCGCTCCAGCCAGTTGGAGCGGGTTTCTTCCTTGGGCAAGGTTCTACCGACCCAGGCCTCGACCAGCTTCTGGTAACCCATGCTGGGATTTTCCCCCAGAAACCCTTGCGCCACCTGGGTGTCGATCAGCGGACTCGGCAACACGCCTGCCCAGATTTGAAACACCTCCAGGTCTTCACTGCAGGCATGCAGCAGCTTGACGGCTTGATTCTGCAGCAACGCTCGAAAGGCATCGGTACAGGGCGTTGCCAGCGGGTCGATCAGATACGCATGCTCACCCGCACTGAACTGGATGAGCGCCGGGACGGGAAAAAACGTTTTCTCGCGAAAAAACTCCGTATCCAACGCAATGACAGGGGCATCGGCCACCTGTTGGCAGGCTTCATCGAGGGCCTGCGGCGAGGCAATCCAGCTGATGTCAGCGGGTTGAAATGAGGACAAAAGTCTATTCCCTGTTCACACAACCGCCTGAGCGCTTGCTTAAGATAAATTATTCACTACTGAACGGCTGGCGGCCGTTGAACGCTCGACTCAGCGTGCCACCGTCTACGTACTCCAGCTCACCGCCCATGGGGACACCGTAGGCAAGCCGCGATAGCGATACACCATGATTCGCCAGCAAGGCGGCAATATAGTGCGCCGTCGCCTCACCTTCCACCGTGGGGTTGGTGGCGAGCACCACTTCTGTTACCTGCCCTTCCGCGACTCGGGCTTCAAGCACATCCAGGCCAATCGCATCAGGCCCAATGCCATCCAGCGGCGACAGGTGGCCGTGAAGGACGAAATAGCGTCCCTGAAAGCCACCGGCTTCTTCAATCGCCAATTGATCTGCAGGTGATTCCACCACGCATAGCAGATGGTCATGGCGGCGTGGGCTTTCACACAACGCGCAGATATCCGCTTCTGTCAGCGTTCGGCAACGCTGACAGTAGCCGACTTCGTCAATCGCCTGCTGAATGGTGGACGCCAGCTTCTGACCGCCGGGTCGATCCCTTTCCAGCAGGTGCATCGCCATTCGCTGTGCTGTTTTGGGACCAACCCCCGGCAGCACGCGAAAGGCTTCCATCAGTTGCTCGACAAGCGGAGAAAACCGCATCATTTAAAATGGCATTTTGAAGCCGGGGGGCAGATCAAGCCCGGCAGTGGCTTCTTCCATTTTGGCCTTTGAATTGACCTCGACTTTGCGCACTGCATCGTTGACGGCAGCGGCCAGCAGATCTTCCAGCAGTTCTTTGTCTTCCTGCATGACGCTCTGGTCGATATCGACCGAAATCACGTCATGACGACCATTCATGGTCACTTTGACCATGCCGGCTCCGGCTTCGCCCAATACTTCTGCCTCGGCCACTTCTTCCTGGGCACGCTGCATTTTTTCCTGCATCTCTTGGGCTTGCTTCATCAAGTTGCCCATGCCGCCTTTCATCATGGTAAGACTCTCCAATCATCAGTGGATCGCACAGCGTTAGCGCGACGCTTCAACAGGTTTGACGCTGGTTTCGACCAGCTGTGCGCCGAAAGCCTGCATTAACTCTACTACATGGGGGTCGCGCTGCAAGACATCAACCGCGTGAGCGTGACGCTCCGCCTGGCAACGCACTTCGCGTTGCCGAGGGGTTTCCAGGGCATCGGCAAGGGCTTCAACATGAAACACCACGCGACGGGTAACGCCCAGCTCGGCCAGGGCATTCTCGATGCGCGTCTGGTGAACCTCGGCTTGCATCGCCGACTGGCTAGGCGCTAACCGCAGCGTGAGGGTGTGGCCATCATCATTGTCGAGCTGGCAATGGGCGGCCAGGTTACGCGTCAGGCCGCCCAGCCCCAGGGCATCGAACTGCTCAAGCCACTGCGCGTGATCCCAATACTCTGCCGGAGGTGAACAAGCGCTGACTTGCGCAGTTGGCTCTGGTTCTGGTTCTGGTTCTGGTTCTGGTTCTGGTTCTGGTTCTGGTTCTGGTTCTGGTTCTGGTTCTGGTTCTGGTTCTGGTTCTGGTTCTGGTTCTGGTTCTGGTTCTGGTTCTGGTTCTGAGGTTAGCGTTGACTCATCCTGAGACGCGTCAAGGGCCCATGGCGGCGCAGGTGACGTATCTTCATTGTTGACCGACGCCGGAGATGCCGGCGAATCCTCTGGCTTTGCTTCTGGCTGCTCGCTGGCAGGCGCCTCTTCAGGCGCTTCGGGCTGGATAGGCGCTTCCGGCTGAAGCGGTAGCTTCGTTGTCGGCGGCTTGGGCACTCCCTGAGGGCGGAACGCCAGCATTCTCAGCAGCGTCATTTCCAGCGCGCTGCGCAAATCGGGGGCATGTTGCATATCGCCACGCCCCTGAATACCGATTTGATAGTACAGCTGGATATCCTCGGCGCTGAAACGCGATGCCAATTGCAGGATCACGTCACGGTCACCGTGGCTGTTATCCACCGCGTCGGGGACCATCTGCGCCACTGCCAAGCGGTGCAATACGCCGGTAACGTCATCCAGCACGGCGGCAAAATCAGGACTTTGCTCGGCCAACTGACCGATTTCCGCCAGCAAGCGGGCAACGTTAACCTCCGCCAACGCCTCTATCAGCGCAATCACATGGCGGTGATCCAGAGTGCCCAGCATCGCCGCCACATCCGCATGCCTGACGGCGCCTTGACCAAAGGCAATCGCCTGATCAGTCAGGCTCATGGCATCGCGCATGGAGCCTTCAGCCGCTTTACCCAGTAGCCAAAGCGCACTTTCGTCAAACGCGACACCTTCACTGTTCAGTATGTGCGTCAGGTGTGTCACCACGCGTTCCGGCGGCATGTGCTTGAGCGTGAATTGCAGGCAGCGCGAAAGCACCGTCGCGGGAAGCTTTTGCGGATCGGTGGTCGCCAGCAGGAACTTGACGTGAGGGGGAGGCTCTTCAAGTGTTTTCAGCAGCGCGTTGAAACTGCTTGTCGAGAGCATGTGCACCTCATCGATGAGGTACACCTTATAGCGCCCTTGAGTCGGGGCGTATTGAACGTTATCGAGCAGTTCACGGGTGTCTTCGACTTTGGTGCGCGAGGCGGCGTCCACTTCAATCAAGTCGACAAAACGCCCTTCATCGATGGCCTGGCAGCTATCGCACTGACCACAAGGGGTTGAGGTAACCCCCTCGTCGCCGCGACCATTGGCGTTACAATTCAGGCACTTGGCAAGTATGCGTGCCAGCGTGGTCTTGCCCACGCCCCGCGTACCGGTAAACAAGTACGCATGGTGCAGGCGCCCCTGGTCAAGCGCATTGACCAGGGCACGCTGCACATGGGCCTGGCCCACAAGCTCGTGAAAAGTACGCGGGCGCCATTTACGGGCCAGAACCTGATAGCTCATTGAGCATGACATCCTTGGGCGGTGTGGCTTCAGAGCCAAGATAAAAGGTTATTCTAGCGACTGCGCCACGACCCGCCAACCGTCTACCCAACGGGCCAGGCAAACCTGTTAGGGATTGTCACCGCTTTCATTGGCAGCGGCGCGTTGGCCCGCCTCTTTTACCAGCGTTTCGAGCTCGCCGTTCTGATGCATCTCGATCACGATATCGCAGCCGCCGACCAGCTCACCTTCAACCCACAGCTGCGGGAATGTCGGCCAGTTGGCAATTTTCGGCAGCTCGGCGCGAATGTCTGGATTATCCAGCACGTTGACAAACGCAAAGCGTTCGCCGCAGCTCATCAGTGCTTGCACGGTTTGCGCTGAGAAGCCGCACTGCGGCAACTGAGGCGTGCCTTTCATGTAAATCAGGATCGGGTTTTCACTGATTTGACGCTGAATATTGTCGGCTGTGGTGCTCATAGAGTCTCCTGCAGAGATTGGCCTCGATGGTCGGTTCGACGGCGCACCGCCGGGTGGCCTCAAGGCGATTGATAGATAGTGCAGCATGCTTGAGGCATGGCGTTTTTAATACCCGAGCATACTACTCAACCTTATACGGTGATTGCCATTCTACGCGTGCCAACCACGTTGCGCATCCCCCAGGGCATCGCTAGGATAGGGTTTTTGCGCGGAGACTACCTTCATGGCGACACGCCATTTTCTGACGTTACTGGACTTAACGCCCGACGAACTGAACTATTTGATTCAGCGTGCCATCACTGTCAAGAGCAACTTGAAGGCGCAGGGACCACGTTACACGCCGCTGCCTAACCGCACGCTGGCGATGATTTTCGAGAAATCATCAACTCGCACGCGCGTTTCGTTCGAGACAGCCATGGCGCAATTCGGCGGCCATGCCCTGTTTCTCTCTCCCCGTGACACGCAGTTGGGACGCGGCGAACCCATTGAAGACACTGCCCGCGTGTTGGCCGAAATGGTCGATGCCGTGATGATTCGCACCTTTTCTCACGCCGGTCTGGAAACCTACGCCAGCGCTAGCAGCGTTCCGGTCATCAACGCGCTGAGCGATGACTACCACCCCTGCCAACTGCTCGCCGATGTCATGACCTGGACCGAGCTTCGCGGCAGCGTCAAGGGGCGGACGGCCGTATGGGTGGGCGATGGCAATAACATGTGCCACTCCTGGATCAATGCCGCGCGTCAATTCGACTTCCACCTGCGGATTTGTTGCCCCAAGGGGTATGAGCCGCGAGCCGACATCATGGCGGCCGCTGGCGACCAGGTGACACTCCTGCACGACCCGCAAGCCGCCGCCGATGACGCCGACCTGATCACCACGGATGTCTGGGCCTCCATGGGGCAAGAAGAAGAACAGGCCAAGCGCGAGGCGGATTTCGCAGGGTTTCAGGTCACCGAGGCGTTGCTTGATAAAGCCAAGCCTGACGCGCTGTTTCTGCACTGTCTGCCTGCTCACCGCGGCGAGGAAATCAGTCACACGCTACTTGACGACCCGCGCGCCGTGGTTTGGCAGGAAGCCGGCAACCGCCTCCATGCCCAGAAGGCGCTAATCGAGTTCTTGCTACTCGGCAAGGTGAGTTCTTAGCAACTCTGCTGCTTCGTCCCGCAACCGACAAAAAAACGCCCCACCGGTGAACCGATGGGGCGTTTTTTAGAATATTCATGGTGGAGCCTAGCGGGATCGAACCGCTGACCTCAACACTGCCAGTGTTGCGCTCTCCCAGCTGAGCTAAGGCCCCACATGCTGTCGTTGCAACAGCGAGGCGCATACTACGATGCCAATTGTCGTTGGTCAAGGTTTTACGTATTTCACCGTTTACTAATTCTCCTTTGCTGACAGCTGTGGCACTCTATAGGACATAACAGGGTCACATAGTCGAGTTAGCCTGCTTGTTTAGCACTGATGGGCGCAAGCGACACCGACCCAGCTTCTGGAATCCACCGCATGCAAAATGTGCCCCTTCAATGCAGGAGCTTGTCCTTTGATCAACGTTTTAATTGCCGATGATCACCACCTGGTGAGAACAAGCATCGCCCACCTACTGAACGATGAAACCGATATTCATATCGTCGGTGAGGCCGATGACGGGGAAAGTGCCGTTTCCAAGTGCCGTCAGTTGAGACCCGATATAGTGCTGATGGACATCCGCATGCCGGGCATAGGTGGTCTGGAAGCCACGCGTCGCATTCATCGTGGCATGGCAGACATCAAGGTACTGATTCTTACCGGCTATTTAGAGGATAACGTCGCCCGGCGCATGCTCGAAGCGGGGGCCGCAGGGTTCTTGAGCAAGGGGACCAACGCCACTGAAATGGTTAACGCCATTCGTGACGTCTTTCATGGGCGACGCTATATCAGCCAAGAAATTGCCCAGCGGCTGGCCATGTTACACTTCCACACTGAAGACAGCCCATTCGCTCACCTGTCGCACCGCGAACTGCAGATAGCGCTGATGATTGTTAACTGCCAGCGGGTTCAGGATATTTCTGACCGTCTGCACCTGAGCCCCAAGACAGTTAACACCTACCGCTATCGTCTGTTTGAAAAGCTTCAGGTAGCCACCGACGTGGAACTGACCCACCTTGCGCTACGCCACAATTTGGTTGAGGGGTTTGATCAAGCAGAAAGTTGATCTCTCGTTGACTACCGGGCGGCGATAAAGGCAGCAACGCTTGACTATGACCTTTGATGCAAAACAGTTTTTAAGCACGGTAAGCACGTCTCCCGGCGTTTACCGGATGCTCGACACAGAGGGCAACACCCTTTATGTCGGCAAGGCGAAGCGCCTGAAAGATCGCTTGGCCAGCTACTTCCGCGGCCAACTCAACACCAAAACCCAAGCCATGGTTGGGCGCATTGCGGATGTCCAGGTCACCGTCACCCGCAGCGAAACAGAAGCCCTGCTGCTCGAACAGACGCTCATCAAGGAACTGCGGCCTCTCTACAACATACTGTTGCGCGATGATAAGTCATACCCTTTCGTGTTCGTCAGTGACCGCCACCCCTACCCCGCGCTTGAATACAAGCGGGCGCGCCAACGGCGTGGTGATGGACGCTATCTCGGACCTTACCCCAGCAGCGGCGCCGTCCGTGAAAGTCTTGCCCTGATGCAAAAGATATTCCGTATCCGCAATTGCGAAGATAGCGTTTTCGCGAACCGGTCGCGCCCATGCTTGCAGTATCAGATTCAGCGCTGCAGCGCCCCCTGCGTGGACTACATCTCTGCCGAAGATTACCAGCGCGACGTTGAACACGCTGTGATGTGCCTGGAAGGCAAAAGCGAACATGTCACCCAGGAGTTGACCGCATCAATGGAGGCGGCAAGCCAGGCGCTGGATTTTGAAGAAGCCGCGCGCTTTCGTGACCAGATACAGCAATTGCGTCAGCTTCAGCAGCGTCAGTTTGTCGATACCGAAAGCGGCAATGCCGATATTTTCGCCCTGGCCCAGCGCCCGGGCGCACTGGGCATCTCGGTTCTGAGCGTGCGCGATGGCCGTTTACTTGGCGCACGCCACCACATGCCCAAAAACGATCTCGACTTGTCCCCGGAGCTGCTGTTGACCGAGGTGGTCAGCCAGTACTACCTGGGCCAGCCGCATAATATTCCCAGTGAGGTGATCACCAGCCATCCGCTTGAAGATGCTCAGTTATTGTCTGAGGCACTCTCCCAGCACGCCGGAAAGCGCATCCGGGTTACCAGCCAGGTACGCGGCCACCGCGCCCAATGGCAACACCTGGCCATGACCAACGCCGAGCAGCAACTGGCCTCCCAGCTCGCTAACCAGAGCCAACTGAGTGAGCGCTTCAGCGCCCTGCAAGAGGCACTCGGGCTTGAGGAAACGCCCCAGCGATTGGAATGCTTCGATATCAGCCACAGCCACGGCGAAGCCACCGTGGCCTCGTGCGTGGTGTTTGATCAGCAAGGGCCTCGCAAGGGCGATTATCGCCATTTCCGCATCGAGGGCGTGGCGGCGGGGGATGACTATGCGGCCATGCAACAGGCGTTAACGCGGCGGCTCAAACGAATTAAAAATGGCGAAGCGGTAGCGCCGGATATTTTAATTGTCGACGGCGGCAAGGGGCAGTTGAACATGGCGCGCGAGGTGTTGAGCACGCTGGAGATCAGCTCCATCACCCTGCTGGGCGTGGCCAAAGGCACCACACGAAAAGCCGGCCTTGAAAGTGTGTTTCTCGACACGCCTGACCACCCATTACCGCTCGACCCCGCTTCTCCGGCGCTGCACCTTATTCAACATATTCGTGACGAATCACACCGCTTTGCCATTGCAGGCCACCGCGCCCAGCGCGATAAAGCACGGCGCACGTCGACACTTCAGGACATCCCCAAGGTCGGCCCCAAACGGCGGCGTGAACTGCTGCGTTTTTTTGGTGGTTTGCAAGGTGTGCAAAAAGCCAGCCGCGCCGAACTCGCCCGCGTTCCAGGCATAAGCGAAGCCCTGGCCGAAAGTATTTATCGCGCACTCCATGGATAAAACCCATCGTGAACATGGATGCCATAGGCCAAGGCAGATAGAATAGCGCCAGACACGTTGTTTCCATGACTCCACGGCAAGGATCGCACTCCGCGATGAATATACCCAACATACTCACGCTCGCAAGAATCGCGTTTATTCCCCTGCTGGTGGTGCTGTTTTACCTGCCTTTCAGTTGGAGCATGCCTATCGCCGCGGGCTTGTTCGCCCTGGCATCGATCACCGACTGGCTTGATGGCTACCTGGCGCGTCGCTGGGATCAGTCCACGCCGTTCGGGGCATTTCTTGACCCTGTCGCCGATAAACTGATGGTCGCCGTCGCCTTGGCATTGCTGATCGAGCGCTTTGATACGGCACTACTGACGCTCCCCGCACTGGTGATCATCGGGCGTGAAATTGTCATTTCAGCCCTACGCGAATGGATGGCGGAAATGGGCAAGCGCGGCATGGTGGCCGTCTCCTGGATAGGCAAGCTAAAAACCACCCTGCAGATGGTCGCCATACTGGTGCTGCTCGCCTTCTCCCCGGCGCATCCGCTGGCGCAAATCGGCGTGGTTATTCTTTACGCCGCGGCGATATTAACGCTCTGGTCGATGATCCAGTATTTAAAATCTGCCTGGCCCCATCTCAGTCGCTCAATGTGAGTCTCAACACGACCTGATAGCGGAAATGTTTGATTGACAAGATAAACGCGTTGCGTATAATTCGCCCTCGAGTCGAGCGGGAATAGCTCAGTGGTAGAGCATCGCCTTGCCAAGGCGAGGGTCGGGAGTTCGAATCTCCTTTCCCGCTCCAACTTGGATAGTGTGGATAAGCAAGTGAGGGTCGTGAGCTGGTGCGCCAGTCCGATCGAATCTCCTTTCCCGCTCCAACGACTCACCGAGGCTGGATGGCAGAGTGGTTATGCAGCGGACTGCAACTCCGTGTACGCCGGTTCGATTCCGACTCCAGCCTCCATCTTTCTGGTGCACCGATTCCCATCGCTGCGCTGCCCGGATGGCGAAATTGGTAGACGCAAGAGACTTAAAATCTCTCGGGGGCAACCCCGTGCCGGTTCAAGTCCGGCTCCGGGCACCATCCCTGATCTCCCCCGATATTTTTTTACCTTGTCAGTTTTTTAGCTGTTATTAACCGCGCTGAAAAATCCAGTGCCTGCGTTATCGCCATCTGCCTGACACCGCGCTATGATGCCTGCCGTCACCCCGAACGCTATCAGCCATCGCTGATCCGTTGACTCACAGCCCAGGTCAAGCCCGCTAAGGAGTACCCCATGACGACGCCCACCTCAGAGATATTGATCATCGGTGGCGGCGTTGCCGGCTTAACCCTTGCCTTGACCGTGGCTGATACGCACCGTGTTGCGTTGATACGCCCGGCGCAGGACGACAAGGGCGCCAGCCGCTGGGCACAAGGGGGCATTGCCGCCGTGCTTTCACCTGACGATCATGTCGATGCCCACGTCAACGATACCTTGGTTGCCGGTGACGGCCTGTGCGATGAGCAAGCGGTGCGCTTCACAGTCGAGCACGGCCCGGACGCCATTGCGTGGCTGATTGATAGCGGCGTGCCCTTTACACCCGACCGCTCTGTCGACGCGCGCTATCCCTTTCACTTGACACGTGAAGGCGGTCATAACGCACGGCGTATCATTCACGCTGACGACGCCACCGGGCGCGCCGTGGTCGATACGCTGTTAGAACGCGTCTCGGCGCACCCCAATATCCAGCAGCACCACCACCTTAGCGTGGCGGGGTTGATGCAAGACGCCCAAGGGGCATGTATAGGCGCTTACGCGCTCGACGAGCAACACCAGTGGCATACCCTGACAGCACAGCACACGGTACTCGCTACCGGGGGAGCCAGCGGCCTCTACCAACACACCACGACCCCCGCCCCCAGCAGTGGCGAAGGCATGATCATGGCGGCAGAACTCGGTGCCACCCTGATGAACCTGGAGTTTCAACAGTTTCACCCCACCTGCCTGTACGACCCAGATGGCCCGGCCTTTCTGATTAGCGAAGCCGTACGTGGCGAAGGCGGTCACCTGCTCAATTCGGCTGGTAAGCGCTTTATGCCTGCACTTGACGCCAGAGCCGAGCTGGCCCCCCGGGATGTTGTCGCGCGCGCCATTGACGCCGAGATACAGGCCCAGGCACTGCCCCATGTATGGCTGGACATACGCCATTTGGGGGTAGAAGCTATCCAGCATCACTTCCCGACGATTCAGACGCACTGCGCATCGCGCGGGATCGACATCACCCAACAGCCCATTCCCGTGGTTCCCGCCGCACACTATAGCTGCGGGGGGGTCGCCACCGACCTTACCGGCGCCACTGGCGTACCGGGGCTCTTCGCCATCGGCGAAACAGCCTGCACGGGGCTGCATGGGGCCAACCGTATGGCCAGCAACTCATTGCTGGAGTGCTTGGTGTTTGCCCGGAGTTGCGCCCACGCCATTCAAACGACCGCCTCCGCCGCAAGGCAATACGACGTCAAATTGCCGTCGCTCCCCGGCGCCGATGCGTTTACCGACACCCAGATCGCAGCGTTGCGTAAACAGCTACGTGCCACCATGAGCCAGCACGTCGCCATTGTGAGAAGCACTGCTGGCCTCGCCGCTGCCAGCAAGGTCCTCACCGAGATAGCCACCGCACTTGGCGAGCTGAGCACTGGCAAGATGACGGTCGAGGCACAGCGCTTGCAGCAGTTGATCAACCTTGCACGGTTAACGGTCACCGCGGCGCAGCAGCGGCATGAATCGAGAGGCTTGCACTACACCATGGATTGGCCCAGTCACGCTGAACATAGCCAGCCGTCCCGGCTCACTCTCAATGATCTAGCCAAGGGCTAGTTGCCTGTCGGACGGCACATTTAACGACCGGGAGAGTGAAACAGACGGCGTACCGCCCGGTGCGCTTCCCAGGGAATGCTATCGGGCCATAGCCAGACGCGCTGTTGACCCACTTTCAGGCCTACCAGCCAAGGCGTCAGGTAGTCACAACTGACGACCAATGACTCATCAAGCTCGCCTTGTGGCAGCAACCAGCGGCCAAGGGGTTCTTGCGCGCGAGGCAAAAGATAAAGGGTGCCATGGGGCAGGCAACGAATGCTGCGCCAAAGGCACCCTCCTCCCACTAACACCACGACAGCAGTCAACGCCCAACCCACGGTTGCCAGGCACATTAAAGCAAGCCCCAGCAGCAGGGCGCCGTGTAGCCCAACCCAGAGCCTAGAGCGTTCGATAGGCAGAATTATCGGTGCTTTCGGCATGCTCGACGATCATCTTCACCATACGACGCAGGACAGGGTCGCCCGGCCATTCCCGGCGCATCAGCCAGACAAACAAATCCTGGTCTTCTTCATCAATCAGTTGCTGAAAGGCGCGCTGATCACCTTCCTCCAACTGGTCGTAACGCTGTTCCAAAAAGGGAATTAACAGTAAATCCAGCTCCCACATACCTCGACGTGAGTGCCAGTAAAGCCGCTTGCGGGCGATAGCGGCTGGGGATGTGTCGTCGCTCAACGTTGGCCTCTCTTGGGAAAAAATGGAATAAGGTGTCAGTATACCTAAGCCACAGGGTCGCGCCAGGGCCTCGCTTGGCCTATGCTAATATCGATTGTAGTACCTTGTTTTATCTAAATTGTTTTATCTCCGATTGCGCAGTATGCTGAATAAGGTGACAGAAAGGCCGTATTGATCGACCTTAAACGTCCGCAGGGAGCCAACCGATGACCAAATCTGAATTAATCGAACAAATTGCCATGCACCAACCAGAGCTGTCGGCCAAAGAAGTCGAGACCGCCGTCCGGATTATTCTCGACGACATGACCGACGCGCTTTCCAGTGGCGGGCGGGTGGAAATTCGTGGTTTTGGGAGTTTTTCACTTCACTACCGCGAGCCACGCACAGGGCGTAACCCGAAAACCGGCGAACCCGTCGAGCTTGACGGAAAGCACGTTCCTCATTTTAAGCCGGGCAAGGAATTACGCGAACAGGTCGATGCGAGCCGTGCATTGGGGTATTGACATAGCAAGGCGTTATTGCCGTTTGCCAGGCATTAAAAGCGGATTCATGCCTTCTTTGGGATGACGTCGGGCGGCGACTCGTACACAATGGCACTACCGTGAAAGCTACTGATTAGGAACTTCTCATGCGTTGGATAAAAGGGCTGATTCTGGCCATCATTTTGCTGGTAGTACTGCTGGTGGGTATTTTGTTTGCGGTCAATAACCAGCAAGCCATTGCGCTGAACCTGATTTGGCTGGAGCTACCCGCCGTCTCGTTATCCGTTTGGCTATTGGCAACGTTAACGTTTGGCGTGCTTATTGGCATGCTGGCCATGATTGGCGTGTATATACGCCTCAAAGCCAGATTGGCCCGTAGCGAACGGCAGAACAAACAACAAAGCAAGGAACTTGACCAGCTACGCACGCAGGAGTTTAAGGAACTGGCTTAAATGCTGGACATCGCGCTGCTGGGCGTTTTATTCGTCGCTATTGCGATTGGCTACGGGCTCGGCTTTCGCCAAGCGTCCCGGCGGTCAAGCGAACGTTCGGGCCCTACCCACAACGGTCTCTCCCGGGATTACTTTGTCGGACTCAACTATCTGCTCAACGAGCAGCCCGACGAAGCCATCAATACCTTTATCAACGCACTGGATGTCAATAGCGACACGGTTGAGACCCACATCACTCTGGGCCGCCTGTTTCGTTCGCGGGGCGAAGCCGACAAAGCCGTCAGCATTCACCAAAATCTGCTGGCGCGCCCGGCACTTTCCGATGCCACTAACGCGAAGGTTCAACTGGAGCTCGCGCGTGACTTTGTGGCGCTGGGTGTCCATGACCGGGCACAGCGGCTGCTCAGAACGCTGCTCGACCAGGATCATGACAGCGAACTGCGCTACCCTGCCAAACGACTACTGATCGATCTATTAGAGCGGGAAAAAGACTGGCAAGCCGCCGTGGATACTGCCGCTCCACTGTTCAAGCAGTACCCCAATATCCGCCGTGCAGCGGCCCACTGGCAGTGCGAACTGGCCGAACTCGAGACCGCCAATGCCAGCCGCGCGCTTGCCAAACGCCATTTGAAAAAAGCCCTGCAACTTGATCCCCAGTGCGTTCGCGCCAATCTACTGCTGGCCGGGCTCGAAATGGAAAATGGTCATTATCCGCAGGCGACTGGCTACTTGACGCGCATTCTTGATCAAGATAACGCCCACCTTCCAACCATGTTGCCAGCGTTAAAGCGCGCCTACCTGCGCAACAACGATGAGGACGGGCTTGAAACCCATCTACGCAAGCTAATTGCCGTCGCGCCCTACACTAGCTTAATCATCGAACTGGGAGAGCTGATCCATCACCGGGATGGGGTCGACGCCGCGATTGGCGTTACCGGCGAACTACTCGGCCAGGCCCCTAGCTTACGGGGACTCAACTATCTGGTTGATCTGTATATTGAAAGCCAACGCCTGCAGGGTAGAGACGCACCGGACACGCGGCTGGTGCTGCTCAAGCATCACACCGAAGCATTGCTGAAGGATCGCCCCCGCCACCGCTGCCAACGCTGTGGCTTTACCAGCGATGCCCTGCAATGGCAGTGCCCCACTTGCCGTTACTGGGGCACGATCAAACCGATTATCGGGGTTGAGGGCGAATAACGGTTCCCTATGCCAGCTCTTGCTCGATAGCTTTCAGCGCCTCCATGGGACTCTCTGCCTGGGTAACCGGCCGCCCGACGACCAGGTGCGTGCTGCCCGCCTGCATCGCGTCCCTGGGCGTCATGATCCGTTGCTGGTCATTGGCCGCAGCGAAGGCAGGCCGAATGCCTGGCGTCACTTTCAAGAACTCGCCACCACACAGCGACGCCAGTTGAGCCGATTCCTGAGCCGAACATACCACACCGTGCAAACCACTCTGCTTGGCGAGCTGGGCCAGCCGCATCACCTGATCGCTAACCGATGACAATACGCCGACCTCCTCCAGATCGCTTTGCTGCATGCTGGTCAGCACCGTCACGGCGATCAGGTGAGTGGTGAGGCGCTGTTGCGCCAGTCGCGTCGCGGCGGCTTCCATCATGGCCCTACCGCCGCTGGCATGCAGGTTGACCATCCACACGCCCTGCTCTGCGGCCGCCTCTACTGCGCTGGCCACCGTATTGGGAATATCATGGAATTTGAGGTCAAGGAACACGTCGAAACCACGCCCGTGCAACGCTTCAAGGACGGCAGGTCCGCTGCGGGTAAATAGCTCTTTACCGACTTTAAGCCGACACCGGGACGGATCCAACTGATCCGCCATACATAGCGCCGCATCCAGCGAAGGGTAATCAAGTGCAATAATCAGCGGTGATTCAGTGCCAGCCATACCAAGCTCCCCAAGTGTTTCGGCGCATTATATCAGTCCCTCCGGCTCGCTATGTAAGCCTTTTGCCATACGTGTATAGCAAAACGCTTACATAACGCATCGCTAATTTCCGACAGCATCGCTCTGAAATCCAGTTAAGGTGAAAGAGCGGGGCTTCCCCGTTCACGATAGGACTGATAACCACCATTAGGAATGAAGCGACCATTAAGGGGCTTAGGATGAAGCTATCATTGAAAGGATTATTCGCCGCATTACTCTTCAGCATCGGCATTGGGGTTGCCAGCAACGGTCTGGCCCAGGACATTGCCCCGATCAACGTCAACAGCGCCGATCCTGAATTACTCGATGAGCTGCCGGGTGTCGGCCCTAGCCGAGCCGAAGCCATTATTGAAGAGCGTGAAGCAAACGGCGACTTCGAAAATGCCGATGACCTTACCCGCGTCAGTGGCATTGGACCGGCAACGGTTGACCGCATGCGCGATCAGGTCACCTTTGAAGACTGACATGACAACGCTAAACGCCGCCCGATTACGCCGCCAGCGAATCGGGCGGTTCATCGTTTACGGCGTCATCTCCCATAGCGCCATAAAGCGGTTAACCGGCATAGACGTAAGCGCTGCATGATCCTCGCAGACCTGCATGATCTGCGCACAGCGGTGTGCTGGAAAGCGTGTGGCTAGGTTGCGCTGAAATTTTTCAAGTAACAACGGCATGCCTTCGTCGCGGCGTCGCCGATGACCCAGCGGGTACGCCACGGCGACCTTTTCAGTGGCCGTACCATCATCAAAAAACACCTGAACGGCATTGGCTATCGAGCGCTTTTCAGGGTCTAAGTAAGCGCTTGAATAATCAGGGTCCTCTTCCACTACCATCTTTTCGCGAAGCTGATCAATCAGCGGGTGCGCGGCATGAAAGCCGTCTTCATAGTGATCCGCGGTTAATGTCCCCTGCATCAGCGGGACGGCCACCATGTACTGCAGGCAGTGATCACGGTCGGCAGGGTTGGCAAGCTGGCCGGTTTTGGAAATGATCCGGATGGCCGCCTCATGGGTTGTGATCACAATGCGCTCGATAGACGACAAGCGATCTTTAACCTGAGGATGTAACGTCACCGACGCTTCACAGGCAGTCTGAGCGTGAAACTCAGCGGGAAAGGCCACCTTGAAGAGAATATTTTCCATCACGTAGCAGCCCAGCTCACGCTGGAAGCGTAGTTGACGCTCGCCGTCAGGCTTAAGACTGAGGTCTTTATTGCTATGGCTGAAGGCGATGTCGTAAAACCCCCATTGAGGCGCGCTCAAGGCACTGGGAATGCCCATTTCACCGCGCATGGCGATATCCGCGAGACGCACAGCGCGCGAGGTAGCATCGCCTGCCGCCCAGCTTTTCCGGGAACCGGCATTGGGGGCGTGACGATAGGTGCGCAAGCTCTGACCGTCTACCCAGGCATGGGAAAGCGCCGACAGCAGCTGCTCACGGTCAGCGCCCATCAGTTTGGCGACAACCGCAGTGGAAGCCACTTTCACCAGCACCACATGGTCCAGCCCAACGCGGTTGAAACTGTTTTCCAGCGCCAGCACGCCCTGAATCTCATGGGCCATGACCATGGCATGCAGGACGTCCTCCATCACCAGAGGAGCAGCGCCTTCGGCTACTCGCTTCTGGGAGAGATGGTCGGCAACGGCAAGAATCGCGCCCAGGTTGTCAGAAGGGTGCCCCCACTCAGCGGCGAGCCAGGTATCGTTGTAATCGAGCCAGCGCACCATTGCACCGATGTCCCAGGCCGCCTTGACCGGGTCCAGCCGCAGCGACGTGCCCGGTACGCGAGCACCATGCGGCACTGTCGTCTCCTCGACCAGCGGGCCAAGGTGCTTGGTACACGCCGGGAAGCGCAACGCCAGCAACCCACAGCCCAGCGTATCCATCAAGCAGTAGCGCGCCGTCGTCAGCGCCTCCTCGGACGGGGCACGAAAGTTGAGGACGTAGTCGGCCAGCGTTTGCAGTTCAGGGTCATAGTCAGGACGATCATTAACGTCGGCGGTATGCATGTCTTACCCCCTTACAGGTTCAGCGTATCTCCCGGAACGCGCACGCTGCCTTCCATCAATACGCGCGCGCTGCGGCTCATGACAGCTTTGTCTATTTGCCAGCGCCCGTCCACCAGACTTGCCTGAGCACCCACCCGCAAACTGCCCGATGGGTGCCCGAAGGTGACCGCATCGCGCTCACCGCCTCCCGCCGCCTCGTTGACCAGGGTGCCTTTGATCGAGGCCGCCGAGGCAATCGCGACAGCGGCAGTGCCCATCATGGCGTGGTGGAGTTTACCCATGGAAAGCGCCCGCACCAGCAGGTCGACATCACAAGCGTTTATCGTTTTGCCACTCGACGCCGTATACCCCGCCGGCGGTGCGACAAACGCCACTTTAGGCGTGTGTTGCCGGTTGGCCGCTTCATCCAGATGTTTGATCAGCCCCATACGGACGGCTCCGTGGGCGCGGATTGTTTCAAACATCGAAAGCGCCTTGCTATCGCCGTTAATAGCTTCCTGAAGCTCGGTACCGGCATACCCGATGTCGGCGGCATTGATAAACACCGTGGGAATACCGGCGTTGATCATGGTGGCTTTGAGCGTGCCCACGCCCGGCACCTCCAGATCATCGACAAGATTTCCGGTGGGGAAAATGGCCCCTTCACCGTCGGCCGGGTCCATAAAGGCCACCGGAATCTCGGCAGCGGGAAAGGTGACGCCGTCGAGCTCAAAGTCGCCGGTTTCCTGTACCTCTCCGTTGGTCACCGGCACTCGCGATACAATGGTCTTCTGGATATTGACCTGCCAGATACGCACCTCGACCACGCCGTTTTCAGGGATGCGACCAGGATCAACGAGGCCATTGGTAATCGCAAAGGGACCCACCGCCGCCGAGAGATTGCCGCAGTTACCGCTCCAATCGACAAACGGCTTGTCGATAGCGACCTGGCCAAACAGGTAATCCACATCGTGCTCGGGCGATTCACTTTTCGACAGAATCACCGTTTTACTGGTGCTGGACGTGGCTGCCCCCATACCGTCGATTTGCTTCTCATAGGGGTCGGGGCTGCCGATCACCCGTAACAGCAGTTTGTCGCGCGCCTCGCCGGGCTGCCGGGCGGCATCGGGCAAGTCGTCGAGCTTAAAAAACACACCCTTGCTGGTCCCGCCACGCATATAGGTGGCGGGGATTTTGAGTTGAGGGCCGTAAGGCATTTGACGTTATCTCCGACTAGGCGGCTGTCGATTCCAGGAAGTCCTGGGCAAAGCGCTGCAGTACGCCACCAGCGGTGTAAATCGACACCTCCTCGGCGGTATCCAGACGGCAAATCACCGGCACGCGCTCGGTACTGCCACTTTGGCGATGTATCACCAGCGTGAGCGTAGCGCCCGGCTGTGGGGTGCCCTCCACATCGTAAATTTCGGTGCCGTCCAGCTCCAGCGTGTGGCGCGTTGTGCCTTCCCCAAACTGCAGCGGCATAACACCCATGCCGATCAGATTGGTGCGGTGGATGCGCTCGAACCCCTCGGCAACAATCGTCTCGACGCCGGCCAGCGCGACCCCCTTGGCTGCCCAATCGCGGGAAGACCCCTGACCGTAATCAGCACCAGCAATAATGATCAGCGGCTGCTTGCGGGCCATGTAGGTTTCAATGGCTTCCCACATCCGGGAAACCTTACCTTCGGGCTCAATTCGGGCAAGCGACCCTTGCACCACATTACCCTGCTCGTCGCGGACCATTTCATTGAACAGCTTGGGGTTTGCCAGCGTGGCACGCTGAGCGGTCAAGTGATCACCCCGGTGGGTGGCGTAGGAGTTAAAGTCCTCCTCGGGCAGGCCCATCTTGTCCAGGTATTCACCCGCCGCGCTATTCAACTGAATCGCGTTGGAAGGCGACAGGTGATCGGTCGTGATATTGTCCGGCAAAATGGCCAGCGGGCGCATTCCTTTCAAGTCGCGCTCTTTGGCCATATTGCCTTCCCAGTAGGGCGGACGACGAATATAGGTACTCTGAGGGCGCCATTCATACAGCGGGCTCACCTGGGTGCGCGCGCTCTTTTGAAGGTCGAACATCGGGATGTACGTATCGCGAAACTGCTCGGGTTTTACCGACGATTTCACAATCGCATCGATCTCGCTGTCATCTGGCCAGATATCCTTAAGCGTGACCGGATTCCCCTCTGCATCGTACCCCAGGCTATCCTTTTCGATATCAAAGCGAATGGTGCCCGCAATGGCATAGGCCACCACGAGTGGCGGCGAGGCAAGAAACGCCTGCTGGGCATGGGGATGTATCCGTCCGTCAAAGTTGCGGTTTCCGGACAGCACCGCCGTAGCGTAGAGATCCCGGTCGATAATTTCCTGCTGAATCTTCGGGTCCAGCGCGCCGGACATGCCGTTACAGGTCGTGCAGGCGTAGGCCACCACACCAAATCCCAGGTCTTCCAGCTCGCTCATCAAGCCGGCTTCTTCCAGATACATCTTGACGGTTTTCGAGCCCGGCGCCAGCGATGACTTGACCCACGGCTTACGCAGCAGACCCAGCCGATTGGCGTTACGGGCGATCAGGCCCGCCGCCACCATATTGCGCGGGTTCGACGTATTGGTGCAGCTGGTGATCGCCGCGATAATGACCGCGCCATCAGGCATTCTGCCCGCCTGTTCTTCAGCGCGGGCTTTATCCAGATCAACCGCGATGCCGCGCTTGGCAAGCTCGGAGGTCGGCAGATGGGCATGGGGATTGGAAGGCCCCGCCAGGGTACGCGTCACGCTGGATAAGTCGAAGCGCAGCACCCGCTCGTATTCGGCGCTTTTCAAGCTGTCCGCCCAGAGACCGGTATGCTTGGCGTAAGCCTCGACCAGCGCCACCTGCTCGTCCTCGCGCCCAGTAAGCTTGAGATAGTCGATGGTCTGGTTGTCGATGTAAAACATCGCCGCCGTGGCACCATACTCCGGCGTCATGTTGGAGATCGTTGCACGATCACCAACAGTTAGCGCATCGGCGCCCTCGCCGTAAAACTCCAGGTAGGCGCCGACCACCCGCTCGCTACGCAGAAACTCGGTAATCGCCAGCACCATATCGGTACCGGTCACGCCCGGCTGTAGTCTGCCGGTGAGTTCCACACCAACGATATCCGGCAGGCGCATCATCGACGCGCGGCCGAGCATCACGCTCTCCGCTTCAAGGCCGCCCACACCCACTGAAATCACGCCCAGCGCATCAGTCATCGGCGTGTGGCTATCGGTACCCACGCAGGTATCAGGAAACGCCACGTTCTGTTGAACCTGCACTACCGGCGACATTTTCTCCAGGTTGATCTGGTGCATGATGCCGTTGCCCGGCGGGATCACATCGACGTTCTCGAAGGCCACTTTCGTCCAGTTGATAAAATGGAAACGATCGTCATTGCGCCGGTCTTCCACCTGACGGTTTTTCTCGAAGGCGTCTTTTTCAAAGCCCGCGTGCTCCACCGCCAGTGAGTGGTCGACGATCAACTGCGTCGGCACCACCGGGTTGACCTTCGCCGGGTCACCGCCTTTATCGGCAATGGCATCGCGCAGGCCCGCCAGGTCGACCAGCGCGGTCTGGCCGAGAATGTCGTGGCACACGACCCGCGCCGGGTACCAGGGAAAGTCCAGGTCGCGCTTACGCTCGATCAGCTGTGTAAGGGCATCCGTCAGCAGCTCTGGATCGCAGCGGCGCACCAGCTGCTCGGCGAGTACCCGAGAGGTAAACGGCAGCGTTGCGTAGGCGCCGGGCTGGATTTCCTCCACGGCCTGATAGGTATCAAAATAATCGATGGTAGCCCCGTCGACCGTGACACCCGGCAGCGGTTTGCGATAGTTGGTGTTCATCGTCATTCTCACTTAATCACGGGCTTCAATGGGTACCCATTCGCTCTTCTCAGGGCCGGTATAGTCAGCGCTAGGGCGAATAATGCGGTTGTTTTCTCGCTGCTCGAACACGTGCGCAGCCCAGCCGGTAAGCCGTGACATCACGAAAATGGGCGTGAACAGCTTGGTGGGGATATCCATGAAGTGGTAAGCGCTGGCGTGGAAGAAATCCGCGTTGCAGAACAGTTTTTTCTCCCGCCACATGACCGCTTCGCAACGCTCAGATACGGGGTAGAGCACGTTATCGCCCACATCGTCGGCAAGCTTTTTCGACCAGTGCTTGATGATGGCATTACGTGGGTCTGACTCGCGGTAAATGGCGTGCCCAAAGCCCATGATTTTTTCTTTGCGCTTCAGCATGCCGAGCATTTCGCGCTCGGCTTCTTCCGGCGAGGTCCAGTTTTCGATCATCGCCATCGCCGCTTCGTTGGCGCCACCGTGCAGCGGCCCACGTAGCGAGCCAATCGCCCCGGTCACGCAGGAGTGCATGTCCGAAAGCGTCGAAGCGCATACCCTGGCGGTGAAGGTAGAGGCATTGAACTCGTGCTCGGCGTAGAGAATCAGCGAGACATTCATCACCCGCGCATGCAGCTCGGAAGCGGGCTTGTCGCGCAGCATATGCAGAAAATGCCCGCCCACCGAGGCATCGTCGGTTTCAGTGTCGATGCGCACGCCATCGTGGCTGTAGCGGTACCAGTAGCAAATGATCGACGGCAGGACGGCCAGCAGGCGATCGGCCACATCTTCCTGCTCATCAAAGCTTTCCTCGGTTTCCAGATTACCAAGCATGGATGTCCCGGTACGCATCACATCCATGGGGTGAGCGTCTTTGGGAATCTCTTCCAGCACGTTTTTCAAGGCGCTGGGTAAGCCACGCTGGCTTTTGAGTTTGGCAATGTAATCGTCAAGTTCAGACTGGTTGGGCAGCTTGCCTTTCAGCAACAGATAAGCGACTTCTTCAAACTTGGCCTTTTCAGCCAGCTCTTTGATATCAAAGCCGCGGTAGGTTAACCCTGAGCCTGTTTTACCGACGGTACACAGCGCGGTGGAGCCGGCGCTCTGGCCACGAAGTCCTGCACTGTTTTGCGCTTTATCAGCCATGTAAGTCTCCTGCTAGCGTGTTTTATAGGTTATAAATTTGTAGGGGGTAACGGCGATTAGGTATCTTTCTGCTCGGCGAACAGCGCGTCGAGCTTTTGTTCGAAGTCGTGATAGTTCAAAAAGTCGTAGAGCTCGTCACGGGTTTGCATGGTGTCCAGCACGTCTTTCTGGTGGCCGTTGTCCAGAATGCTTTGATAGACGTGAAGCGCGGCGGCGTTCATGGCGCGGAAAGCCGAGAGCGGATACAGCACCATCCGGCAGCCAACCTCACCCAATTCTTGCTGGGTGAACAGCGGCGTCGCGCCAAACTCGGTAATATTGGCAAGAATCGGCGCATTGACCTGTTCGCAAAACGCCCGGTAATCGTCCAGCGTATGCACCGCCTCAGCGAAAATGGCGTCAGCACCTGCCTCGATACAGGCATTGGCACGCTCGATCGCGGCGTCCAGCCCTTCTTTCTGAAAGGCATCCGTGCGGGCGATGAGGTAAAAATCGGGGTCGAGCCTGGCATCCGCCGCGGCCTTGATGCGATCGACCATTTCCTGCTGGGAGACAATCTCCTTGTTGGGGCGATGCCCGCAGCGCTTCTGAGCGATCTGGTCCTCAAGGTGCACCGCCGCCACGCCCGCACGCTGCATTTCCTTGACGGTGCGCGCGATATTAAACGCCCCGCCCCAGCCGGTATCGATATCCACCAGCAGCGGGACATCCGTCGCGCCGCAGATGCGGTGGGCATCTTCCACAACATCGTTCATGGTGGTCATGCCCAAATCGGGCAAGCCAAAGGAGGCATTGGCCACGCCACCGCCGGACAGATAAATCGCCTGATGACCGACCCGCTCAGCCATCATCGCCGTGTAGGCGTTGATCGTGCCAAGAATCGGCAGCGGGCGATTCGCCTCTAGTGCTGCCCGGAAGCGCGCACCGGGGGTAAGCCCTGACAGGGGAGATTGAGACATGGATGTAGACTCCTTTGAGATCCGACACGGGTAGACGGCGATTTAATCCGTGGGTGTCGATGATTGTTGTTCAAGAATGGTGGCGTAACGGTCGGCGACATTGGCGCGGGAGGCGCTGACGTGGCGGCGCATCAACAGCTCGGCGAGTTCAGCATCCCCGGCTTCAATGGCGTCGACAATGCGATGGTGCTCCACAAAGGCACGCTGGGGGCGCGCACCGCTGGCACTGAACTGGGTACGGTAGAGACGGACGAGGTAATAAAGATCATCGCAGAGCAGATTCATCAACATCTTGTTGTGGCTGCCCTGAACGATGCGGTAGTGGAAATCGAGATCGCCTTCACGCTGATAGTAGGCCTCGCCGCGCTTCAGGTCGCTCTGCCCCTCGTGGAGTGCCAGCACGTCCCGCAGCCCTTGAATCTCGTCTGCAGACATGTGCTCGGCGGCCAGGCGTGCGGCCATGCTCTCCAACGCCTCGCGTACGTCAAACAGTTCAATCAGTTCTTTCATCGAGAGTTTGACGACGCGCGCGCCCACATGGGGGACCCGCTCGATCAAGCGGTGTGCTTCCAGGCGACGCATCGCTTCACGCAGCGGCCCGCGCGAAATACCGTAGGCTTTCGACAACCCTGGTTCGGTGATCTTGCTGCCTGGGGCCAGCTCGCCGCGCACGATAGCGTCCTGGAGCTGCTGGAAAACCCGCTCGGCCAGAGTACGCACTTCGGGAGAAGTCGCCTCATGATCGGATGCGTCTTGGTGTGGTGTAACAGCGGATAGCGTCATGGCAAATTGTCGACAATTAAATGATAGAACAACTTTAGTCTTCCGCAAAACCGCCGTCAACCATGCTTACTGTACGATCAGATAGGCCTTTTGTCGTACGACTTAGGGTAATAACGTCTTGCGGTGTCAACAATCTTGCGAAAAGCGGGAAACCACCGACGGCAATGTTTTGCATCGTGCGATTAACGTGAGAAAGCCGTCGAGAAGATCGACTGGTGTGATTGTTTAACGCCCTCTAAAATGCGTTGCCCACTCGGCCAGGCGTTTGCTTCATGACATCGGCGTTAATACTGACGGCACTGCCCTATCTACCCGACCCCTTGTCGACGTTCGCGGCACTCCGCCAACGCTCGGGCGCGGTGTTGCTCGATAGCGGGCGCCCGTTGGCCAATGGCCGGTTTGATATCATGAGCAGTGACCCACTGGCGACGCTTGAGATCGATGCCAAGGGGCAGCCGAGGGTCGCGTCCGATCACCTCAAGGCCCCCACCCACTGGCCGGATGCCTTTGCCCCCCAGCAGTGGCTGCTTGACCAGTTGCCTGTGCAACCCCAAGACATGGGCGAGCTCCCCTTTGCAGGCGGCTTAATTGGTTACTGGGGTTATGACCTGGGCCGAGAGCAGCAGTCGATTGCCAGCCAGCAGCCGCGTGTCACCAACCTGCCCCAAGCCCGAATTGGGCTCTATGACTGGTGCATCACGCTTGACCACCACACCCAGCAGGCATGGCTAGTCGCCTCCGCTGAGCGCCGCGAACAGGTCATGCGCTGGCTTGGCCGCTCAGTGCCAGCCACGGCACCGTTTAGTCTGACCGCTTCTTTTCAGGCGGAACTCAGCCGCGCTGACTACCATCAGCGCTTTCATGCCGTGCAAGACTACATCCGCGCGGGGGATTGCTATCAGATCAACCTGGCCCAGCGCTTTTCGGCGTCTTACCAGGGCGATGAGTGGCAAGCCTATTTGAGACTGCGTAGAGCCACTCCAACGCCTTTTTCAGGATTTATGGCGTGGCAGGACAAAGCAGTGCTTTCGCTCTCGCCCGAACGGTTTATTCGTAGCCATGAAGGCCAGGTGGAAACCCGCCCGATCAAGGGAACGCGCCCCCGCGGCATGACCCCTGAAGAAGATAACGCACTTGCCGAGCAGTTGCTTAACAGCCGTAAAGACCGCGCTGAAAACGTCATGATCGTTGACCTGTTGCGTAATGACCTAGGCCGTATCTGCCTGCCCGGCACGATCAAGGTGCCTCAGCTCTGTCATCTGGAGAGCTATCCCAACGTTCATCACCTGGTCAGCGTGATCCAGGGTCAACTCCCCGACCCGCGTGCCGCCCTCGCCTTGCTCGCGGCTGCGTTTCCTGGCGGTTCGATTACCGGTGCCCCCAAAATTCGTGCCATGCAGATCATCGATGAACTGGAGCCCTGCCAGCGAAGCGTTTACTGCGGCAGTCTTGGGTATGTCGACGTGCGGGGAAGCATGGATACCTCGATTGCCATTCGCACGATGGTGGCAGACGCAGGAAGGCTCCACGTGTGGGGCGGTGGCGGGCTGGTGGCCGACTCCAACGTCGATGAGGAATACACCGAGACAATCGACAAAATTCGCCATTTGATCAAAGCACTGGAATAAGTAAGAGCAGTTTTTAAATCAAAAAGGAATATAAAAGCCAAACCAAACGGTATTGGGGCGACCTGCCTGCTCTTTGATAGCCTAGTGGTACGATCTTTCCGACGATAAGGAGGCAGCATGTCCTCAGAACTTGACGCGATCAACAACGAATTTGCCAACAACCCCCAAGGGCTGGTTGAGTGGGCGCTGGCTCAGGGCGCACGGCCTATCTGCACGACCAACTTCCGCCCGTTCGAAGCGGTAATTCTGCACATGGTGACTCAGGTGCGCCCCGATATTCCCATCGTATGGATGGATAGCGGCTACAACACCGAGGCGACCTATCAGTTTGCTGATGAGGTCATCAAGCAGCTTAACCTGAACATCGTCAGCTTCCTGCCCAAGCGGACCCGCGCGCATCGCGAGGCACTGGAAGGCCCCATGCCGGGTATTGATGACCCGCGCCACGATGCCTTTACCCAGGAAGTCAAAATCGAACCCTTCGAACGCGCCCTGAGGGAAATGCAGCCGGACGTGTGGTTCACTGCCCTGCGCGCAGAAGACACGCCCGAGCGTGCCAAGATGCAACCCGTTAGCCGCAATGCTGACGGCCTGCTGAAAGTCGCGCCGCTGCTTCAGTGGACGGCCAAGGATATGTATCAGTATCTGCAAGCCCACAATCTGCCCAACAACTTCGACTACTTTGACCCCACCAAGGTCGAGGAAAAGCGCGAATGTGGACTGCATTTACAGCACTAATCCACACGGCGGGTTAATACTCCGGCAGGTCCAGGTCATCGAATAACGACTGCTCATGACGCGGGCCTGCGGTCAGCGCCTCTTCCACCCGATCACGGGTAAGATGAGGCGCAAAGCGGGTCAGGAAATCGTACATATAACCACGCATAAAAGTGCCGCGACGAATACCAATCTTGGTCATCGAGCTTGCGAACAGATGGCGCGCATCCAGCGCGACCAGATCACCATCCAACGCCGGGTCGACGGCCATGTGCGCCACAATACCCACCCCCATGCCGAGCCGCACGTAGGTTTTGATCACATCGGCATCTGCCGCCGTGAGCACCACATTAGGTGTCAGTCCCTTGGCTTTGAACGCATCGTCCAGTTGGGAACGCCCGGTGAAGCCAAACACGTAGGTGACCAGCGGGTGCTCCGCCAGCGCTTCCAATGTTAACGGTGCATCCAGGTTGGCTAGCGGATGGTCTTTGGGCACCAGCACGCAGCGGTTCCAGCGATAGCAAGGGAGCAGGATAAGATCGGTAAACAGCTCCAGCGACTCGGTGGCAATCGCGAAATCGGCCTGACCCTCACTGACCATCTGGGCGATTTGCTTGGGCGTGCCCTGCTGCATGTGCAGCGCCACATCGGGGTACTTCTGGGTAAAAGCGCTGATGACAGGGGGTAGTGCATAGCGCGCCTGGGTGTGGGTGGTGGCAATCGCCAGACTGCCGCGCCGCTCGTCGCTATGCTCCTGGGCGACGTGCTTGATGTTCTCGGTCAACCGCAACACCTGCCCGGCCAGATCAATGATCGACTGGCCAGCGGGGGTCACTCGGGTCAGGTGCTTACCACTGCGGGCAAAAATCTCGACGCCCAGCTCGTCTTCCAGCAGGCGAATTTGTTTGGAAATCCCGGGCTGCGAGGTATACAGGCTTTGCGCGGTGGCCGAAACGTTCAAGTTGTGCCGATTCACTTCCCAAATGTAGCGAAGCTGCTGCAGTTTCATAGTGTCACCTAACCGGTCAATGCACGGATGCTTGCGTTGCAACGACAAGCGCTGCCCTGGGCACTTGGGTCGCACAACCGCATGGCATTATTAGAATAAAAAAATTCGCTATAATGCCTTTATAGTATAAAAAAACAGCCTTAGCAGCACCTATTACTTTTTACTATTTTATCGATTTCGTGAAGAACGCATTTGCCACACCCCGTTTCGCCCGCTAACATTTGCCGACTTGGCGCGATGAAATGCGCTACGCAATCGCGTGATGACCGTTGCTCCATTTGAGGCAACGAAACAGCAAGAGCAACGCAAACGGGAGAAGCAAATGGCTACTAATGTTGATGTTACTAACGCCAATTTTGAGCAGGAAGTCCTCAACGCCGAACAGCCAGTCCTACTGAAGTTTTGGGCCCCCTGGTGCGGCCCCTGCAAAGTGATGGCGCCGGTGGTCGATGAAGTCGCCGACGAGCAAGGCGAAAACCTCAAGGTGGTCAGCGTGAACGTTGACGACGCCCCTGAGATCGCGGCAGAGCAAGGCGTCCGCGGCGTTCCCACCGTCATGCTGTTTAAAGCCGGCACCAAAGTGGCATCGCTGGTGGGCGCTCAATCGAAATCGCAGCTGACCCAGTTTATTGACCAGAACGCTTAACGTAGCAAAACCGCCGACAGGGTCGGCGGTTCTCATTATTCAGTTCAATGGCGCCTCAGCCAAGGTGGGCGCCGAGCGTCCTGCTTACTTGAGGTTTCACCTTTTCGACTGCCCGGCCCCAATAAGTGCGCAATCCAACGCGTCTGTGGGTGGCTGTCCAGGGCTATCTTGAGCGTCATGGTCAAAACGACCGACAGCAACATCCCGGCAACACCAAACACCCATCCCCATACCACCAGCGATAAAAACGCCACAAAGGTGGAAAGCCCCAGCGCCTGCCCCATGATCCGCGGCTCAACCAAGTTACCCAGCACGAAGTTGATCGCCAGGTAAGTAGATGCCAGCAGCAATGCCTGCCAGACACCCCCATCCTGCGCGACCAGCAGCAATAAGACAGGCGGAATCGCGGCAATTGCAGAACCGATATTGGGGATAAAGTTAAGCGCGAAGGCCAGCACACCCCAAAGCAGCGGAAACTCCACCCCCACCATCAGGCAAGAAAGCCATACCAAAATACCCGTCGCCAGGCTAATCACCGTCTTGACGGCAAGGTAACGTTTCAACGTCAAGCTGAATTCGCTGAAACGCTTCAAACTCGGCGCCGGGTTTTCCAGGGCCCGCGATACCTTATCGCGGAAATTCAGCGTTTCGAACATCAAGAAAATAACCAGCAGCGCGACAATGGCACTCTGCATAAACAGGTTGCCAAGCTCTCCCAGCAAGGTTTGCATCCAGGACCCTTCGCCCTCCATTTCCAGCATCGAGCTTAACCGGTCCGGGTCTATCGCCAAACCGCGCGAGGCCAATGCATTTAATATATCCCAGTAGTGCTCGTAGAGACGCGTTTCAATATTAGGCAGGGCTTGGATGAAGGTACTAAAACTGTTCACCACCAGCAGACCAATCATCGACACAAACACCAGCATGAAAACCAAGGTGAGAAAAACTGAAAGCCGTAAGCTCAACCCGCAACGATTCAGCCAATGCACGGGGGACGTGCATACCACAGCGATAAAAATGGCGAGCAGCAGCGGTACCAGCAGATCCGAACCCATTTTCATACCCGCCATAATGACCACCAAGGCGGCCATGGCCAGCGTGGCATTCAATGGAATACTGCGGTAATCCTCATCCGATAACTTCGACATACCCCTCCATCCCTAAGCGATGTCGCCTTCTAAACCAGAAGACAAGCGAATTTAGCACCCAGCGTGCAAACTTCTAGCAACAATTTTCAATCAAGCTTGCACGGCTGAACTTTCTTTAGTCTACGGCATTCAAATCAGAGTCTAGTCTTAGACTTTCTACTCCGCCATGTGCCTGAACGCACACGCATTTAAAGGGATGTTGCCCCATGAAATTTCGCTTACCCTCTAAAACATCACTACGCCAAAGCCTCGCCGCCGGCGCACTGCTTACCCTAATCAGCATTCCGATGGCCCAGGCAGCACCAACGCCGCCGAGCTTACATGTACAGGCTCAGTCCTGGGTTGAGGTCGCGCCTGATAAAGCCACCCTCAATGCCCGCCTATGGGAAAAGACGCCCGCGCTATCAAGCCTCGAAGACACCGACAGCGACGAATTAACCGCTGCGCGGGAGCGCCTTGAGCGTCGGGCCAGCGACCTGATAAACACCATGGAAGATAGCGGCCTTGAGCGCGACGCCATCAGCGCCGGCTCATTGAATATTTACCCGGAGCAGGTCTCAGGCACGCGTGGCGATAATGGCGAGGGTGAAACGCTACAACGCACGCGGCTCGAACGTCCGGTTACCGTCGAACTGACGGATATCGACCAGCTTGGAGACGTGTTGGACGCATTGATGGATGCAGGCGTGAACGCCTTGGACGGCGTGCAATTCGACCTGCAGGACCGTGACGCCGCCACCGACGAGGCGCTGGTCAAAGCGCTGGAGAAAGCCCGGCACAAGGCTGAGCTAATGGCCGACACGCTGAATACTGAGCTTGGCCATGTTCAGCGCATCGAAGAAACCCAGTCGCCCATTTTCCAACCCCACATGATGTCAATGCGGGCGGAGAGCAGTGTCAGTGCCGACGCCAACAAAGGTCCCAGCAGCGAATATCGCCCTGGGACCATCCGCATAGAAGCAGGCGTTAACGTGGAATGGGCACTTAAAGGGCCAGGCGCTCCAGCCCACCCAGATAGCGACGCAGCGGCTCAGGAATAACCACCGAGCCATCCGCCTGCTGGTGATTCTCAAGCACCGCCAGCAGGCAGCGCCCGACCGCCAGCCCCGAGCCGTTCAAAGTATGCAACAACTGGGGCTTTTTTGCGTCCGGATGCCGGAAACGCGCCTGCATACGCCGCGCCTGGAAATCCTCACAGTTGGAAACCGATGAAATCTCGCGGAAGGTATCTTGGCTGGGCAGCCATACTTCCAGATCGTAGGTCTTAGTCGCCCCGAATCCCATATCGCCGGTACACAGCGTCACCACCCGATACGGCAACTCAAGCGCCTGCAGAATCGCCTCCGCATGGCCGCGCATCTCTTCCAGCGCCTCATAGCTCTTGTCCGGTTCGACGATCTGGACCATCTCGACCTTATCGAACTGGTGCTGACGGATCATGCCGCGGGTGTCGCGCCCGTGTGAGCCTGCCTCAGAGCGAAAACACGGCGTATGCGCGGTGAGCTTCATGGGTAACACCGCCTGGTCGACGATTTCATCGCGCACAAAGTTGGTCAGCGGCACTTCCGAGGTGGGAATCAGGTGGTATTCACGCTCATCGTCCAGCTTAAACAAATCTTCGCCAAACTTGGGCAACTGGCCGGTGCCGATCAGCGAATCGCGGTTGACCATGTACGGTACATAGCACTCTTCATAGCCGTGCTGCTCGGTCTGGGTATCCAGCATGAACTGCGCCAGAGCGCGATGCAGGCGCGCTACCGGTCCGCGCATCACTGCAAAGCGTGCGCCGGTGAGCTTGGAAGCCAGATCAAAATCGAGATAGCCCGACTGCTTGCCCAGATCGACGTGATCCAGCACCTCGAAATCAAATGCGCGCGGCGTACCCCAGCGGTGCAGCTCAACGTTATCGTCTTCGCTTTTACCTTCCGGCACGCTTTCATGGGGAATATTGGGAATCCCGCTGACCGCATCGTCCCACTCAGCCTGCACCGCCGCCAGCTGCTGCTTTGCGGCATCCAGGCGCTCGCCCAGGTCACTGACCTCGTCCAGCAACGGCTGGATATCCTCGCCGTTGGCCTTCGCCTTGCCAATCGCCTTGGAGCGGGTGTTGCGCTCGTTCTGCAGCTGTTCCGTCTGGGTTTGCAGCTCGCGGCGGCGCGACTCCAACGCCTGCAGCCCCTGTTTATCCAACACAAAGCCCCGACGGGCCAGTTGTTGCGCAAGCGCATCAAGATCACCGCGCAGCAGTTTCGGATCGAGCATGAGGTATCCCTTGGCCTGAATTCAGTGAACCACGGCGCAAAACGCCGACAACAAAGGCGACTATTGTAGGCAAAAGCGTGGCGGGGGGCTATGGGGTTATCCGCTACACGCAGCACTGCTAACATAAGCGTATCGACCCTGATTAGCCAAGCGAGCTTCAAATGACCTCTGCTTTTGAGCAAACACTAGACGCCATTGATGCGCTGCATGCCCAGGACCCGCGTTCCACGACGCTTGACGATGGCGCCACCATGCCCCAGGAGTTGGCTTATGCCCAGCGTATGAGCAAGTGGCTGGCACCTGTTTTTGATGCGCCCGGCGAGCTATTGCAACTGGCGGTGCGCGCCCAGCATTTGCAGCGCTGGCAGGTTCCCCGCGAGGACTACGACAAAGGCCGAGTGGGCTATTTGACCTGGCGGCGCGACCAGGGCAAGCGTGCAGGCGAGACCACAGCCCAACTGATGCAGGAAGCCGGGTATAGCGCCGAGGAGGCCAAACGCGTCGCGGCAATGATCGGCAAGAAAGGCCTGGGGCGTGACCCCGAGGTACAGGCGCTGGAAGACTGTGCCTGCCTGGTGTTCCTGGAAAACTACTTCGCCGATTTCTCGCGCAAGGTCGAGCACGACCATATGGTGCGCATTGTGCAGATGACCTGGCGTAAAATGTCTCCGCGTGCCCATGAGTTGGCGTTAGCGCTGCCCATGTCGGCATCATCCGCCGCGCTAGTCAAGGAAGCACTGGGCGAGGCATAACGCCGCCGCCCAGGTGCAGGCCGTCGGTCACTGCGGTAAAGTAGTCGCCTTCTCTTCATCCGCTTTCGGCAGTGACGGCTTGCTCAATTATGATTGCATCTCTGGATTCGCGTACCGCGCCACTTCAACGCCTGGGCTCTCATTACGTGCGCTTTCTCGAGGCGCTGAAAACGCGTGGCTTTGAAGGCGAGATCGCGCCGGATTACGCCAACCGCACGGTACTGGCGACGGACAACTCGATTTACCAGCGCCTGCCCCAGGCGGCGGTATTCCCCAAGCACGGCGAAGACCTGGAGCGTCTGACCAAACTGGCGGGTGAAGTGCCCCATCGCGATATCGTGCTCACCCCTCGGGGCGGCGGCACCGGGACTAACGGCCAGTCGCTGACCGACGGCATTGTGGTGGATGTCTCCCGCCACATGAACGAGATTATCGAGATCGACGTGGAAAACCGCCGGGTGCGCGTACAGGCGGGCGTGGTAAAAGACCAGCTCAACGCAGCACTCAAGCCTCACGGGCTGTTTTTCGCGCCGGAGCTGTCGACCTCCAACCGCGCCACCATCGGCGGCATGATTGCCACCGATGCCAGCGGCCAGGGCAGCTGCGAGTATGGCAAGACCCGCGACCATGTACTGGAGCTCGACACGGTGCTGCTGGGCGGTAAGCACTTACATAGCCGCCCACTGAACGTTGAAGAAGAAGCCGCAGAATGCCAGCAAGATGGCATCCTCGGCAGGGTTCACGCCACCGCTGCCGAGATTATCGACCAGCAGCGCGAACTGATCGAGACCACTTTCCCGCCGCTCAACCGCTGCCTGACAGGCTTCGACCTGGCCCACCTGCGCGATGATGAAGGGCAGCTTAACCTCAACAGCCTGTTATGCGGCTCGGAAGGCTCGCTTGGGTTTCTGAACGAAGCCGTGTTGAATGTCCTGCCGATCCCCAAACACTCGACGTTAGTGAACGTTCGCTACGCCGGTTTCATGGAGGCCCTGCGGGATGCCAAAGCGCTGATGGCGTCAAGCGCGCGCCCCACGTCCATCGAAACCATCGACGACACCGTGCTGCAACTTGCCATGGACGACTTCGTATGGGACAGCGTGGCCGAGTTTTTCCCGGCCGGTGACACCGCCATTCGCGGCATTAACCTGGTCGAATTCAACGACGACGACCCCGATGCGCTGGCTCAGCGGGTTCGCGTGTTCACCGAGCATTTACGCCACGATGCCACCGTCGAACGCCTGGGTTACACCCTGGCCGAAGGGCGCGGGCAGATCCAGACCGTCTACGCCATGCGCAAGCGCTCGGTGGGCTTGCTCGGTAACGTGCAGGGCGAAAAGCGCCCGATTCCGTTTGTGGAAGACACCGCCGTGCCGCCGGAGCACCTGGCCGATTATATTGCCGAGTTTCGCGCCGCACTGGATGCCCGGGGGCTTGCCTATGGCATGTTTGGCCACGTGGATGCTGGGGTGCTGCACGTTCGCCCGTCGCTGGATATGAAAGACCCGGCCCAGGAAGCGCTGATTCGGGAAATTTCCGATGAGGTGGTCGCGCTTACCCAGAAATACGGGGGGCTTTTATGGGGCGAGCACGGTAAAGGTGTCCGCTCGGAATACTCGCCAAAATTTTTTGGTGACCTCTACCCGAGCTTGCAGCGTGTCAAAGCCGCGTTTGACCCCTACAACCAGCTAAACCCCGGCAAGATCGCCTCTCCCGCTGAGGGGGACAAGCTGATCGCCAAGGATAGCGACCCTGATCTGCTTACTATCGATGGCGTGCCGATGCGCGGCCAGCTTGACCGCACCATCGATGAACGGGCCTGGCAGGCTTACGACGCCGCGGTCTATTGCAACGGCAACGGCGCCTGCTACAACTATGATGTCGATGACCCCATGTGCCCTTCCTGGAAGGCCACCCGCGATCGCCGCCATTCGCCCAAAGGCCGCGCCAGCCTGATCCGCGAGTGGCTGCGCCTGCAGTCCCAAGCGGGGGTTGACGTGGTGGAAGAGTCGCGCAAGAAAAAAGCCGAGGGTGGCTGGGGCTTTATCAAAAGCTTCCCGCGGCGGGTGGTCAACACACTGAGCCGCAGGCAGCACCACGATTATTCTCATCAGGTCTACGACGCCATGGCCGGTTGCCTGGCGTGCAAATCCTGCGCCGGGCAGTGCCCGGTCAAGGTCAATGTGCCGCAGTTCCGTTCGCAGTTTCTAGAGGTCTACCACGGCCGCTACCTGCGACCGCTGCGCGACTACGTCATCGGCGGCACCGAATGGATGCTGCCAGTCGCTGCCAGGGTTGCTCCCCTGTATAACGCCGTGCTGGGTCAGCGCTGGGTGGAAAAACTCATGCGCAAAGGCGTGGGCATTAGCGACTCCCCGTCGCTTTCCCGCGCCAACCTCAAGAAAAAGCTGCGCGCCTGGGGCGTGGCAGAAGCCACCCCCACGTCATTGGCCCTGCTCACCGAACAGCAGCGCGCCAACAGCGTGATCATCGTCCAGGATGCGTTTACCAGCCACTTTGAAGCCAAGCTGGTGATGGACGTGGTGGAGCTGTTATCACGGCTCAATCTGCGGGTCTTCGTGATGCCTTATTCGGCCAACGGTAAGCCACTGCACGTTCAGGGCTTTTTGGGCGCCTTCGAGCGCACCGCCGCCCGGCAGGCCGAACGCCTGCGCACACTGGCCCACTTTGACATTCCGCTGGTGGGTATCGACCCGGCGATGACGCTGACCTACCGCCAGGAATACGTCAAAGCACTGGGCGATAAGGCCGTACCGGACGTACTGATGCTGCAGGAGTGGCTGGCCACCCGGCTCAACACCCTTGCCACCCGCCCCCTTGAGCTCACTGACCCAGGCTATAAGCTGCTTTCCCACTGCACCGAAAGCACCAACGCGCCAGGTAGCCCCAAGGCGTGGCAGCAGGTGTTTGCCGCCTTTGGGCTAGAGCTCGAACTGGTCAGTACCGGCTGCTGCGGCATGTCCGGTACTTACGGCCATGAAACCCGTAACACCGCCACCTCCAGAACCATTTACGCCCAGTCCTGGCAACCCCAGGTAGACGCCGATGAAAACGCAGGCAAGCTCCTGGCCACCGGCTACTCCTGCCGCAGCCAGGTGAAGCGCTATTCCGCACAAACGCTTGAACACCCCCTTCAAGCGCTGCTGGGCGCCCTCAAACGCGGATAACGTTGATCTCACTAACGCCAGCAGACCGTTCTATTATGGCATGCTGGCGAATTAGTCGAGTTCAATGGTGAGCTATCTTGCGACGATTTCGACCTATCGGCCGCACGTTCATGATGTGCGCAGTGGCGCTGACCTTGCTGGTGGCCACAGCGGGCGCCGCCACTGCTCAGCAAGCGCGGGTGGAAACCCAGCGCGTCGAGGCAACCCCGCGTATCGAAGTGCTTCGCTTGAACGGCAGCGTGAGCGCCCCGCGCACATCGCAGCTCTCCAGCGCCGAGGCAGGCCTGGTAAGCACGCTGCACGTCGACCTGGGGGCGCGAGTCCGCCAGGGTGAGCGCTTATTGACCCTGGATAGCCGTGAGGCTGAGCTTGAGCGCCAACGTACCCAGGCCAACGTTGACCAGGCCCGCGCCGAACGCGACGACGCCCAGCGACGCTTGAACGAAGCCAACCAGCTGGCAGCACAGCGCAACATCGCAGCAAGCGAACAGCGCCAGCGGCAAACCGCCTTGGCCGCCGCCGAGGCGACCCTCGCCGCTCAGCAGGCCGAGCTTGATCTTTGGGCGCTACGCATTACCCGCCACGAGATAACCGCCCCGTTCGATGCGCTGATCACCCGGCGGGACATTCAACTCGGCGAGTGGGTCTCCCCCGGCGACACCTTGATGACGCTGGTTGATGTCGACGCCTTGACGATTGATTTCTCCGTGCCCTTCTCTGCCTACGCGCAAATGGACAGCGCGACCCTCGAGGTGCGCCAGGAAGGCGACGACCAGTGGTATGCCGTCCAGCCCCAGGCGCAGGTCCCCCAAGACACCACTAGCCGCCAATTCCTGCTGCGCGCCAAACCTGACGAGGCGTTATCCCTGTTGCCAGGGATGGCCGTTGAGGGGCGTCTACGCATCGAGGGAGAATCCGGTCCCAGCGTTCCCCGGGATGCGTTGATCCGCCGCCCGGATGGCAGCGTCAGCGTCTGGCTTGCCCGCCAGCAGGACGACGAATGGCGCGCCGTTGAGCAGCGCGTCGACATCGGCAGCGGCTTTGAGGGCAATGTTGCCGTCCATGAAGGTGTCGAGGTCGGCGACCGGGTGATCGTGGTGGGTAATGAACGCCTCGAACAGGATCAGGTACTGACCCTGAGCGACGACGAGGAGTAACGCCCACGCATGTTTGCCGCCATTATCCGCCACGGTATCTTGGTCAGCGTGGTCACGTTGATTCTGTTGATTGTGGGCATCGCCGCCATCTGGCGGATTCCCGTCCAGATGATTCCCGATCTGGAAACCCGGGTGATTGGCGTCGAGACCCAGTGGGCCGGCGCGAACCCGCAGGACATCGAAAAAGATATCCTCATCGAGCAGGAAGAATATCTACGTAACGTGCCCAACCTGCAGCGCATGGAGTCCACTGCCAGTAGTGGCAGCGCGGAAGTCGAGCTGGAGTTTCCCTTCGGCGTCGACCTCACCAAAACCCTGATCCGGGTCAATAACGCCCTCAGCCAGGTGCCCTCCTACCCCAACAACGTCGACCAGCCGCGTATTGTCGCCAACTCGTTTTCGGCCAACGCCTTCATGTATTTCAACGTCGGCCCGCGCGAAGGCAACCCTCGCCAGCTCGATATGCCGGCGATGCGTGACTATCTGGAAGATAACGTGCGCCCGCGCATGGAAAGCGTCAACGGGGTGTCGGAAGTCAACGTTTCCGGCGGTGCCGAACGGCAGATGCAGTTGCTGATCGACCCCGACGCCCTCGCCGCCCGCCACCTCAGCATCCGCGATATTCAAACCGCGCTGGAAGAACGCAACCAGGATGTATCCGGCGGTAACCTGGAAAGCGGCAAGCGTCGTTATTTGCTGCGCACTTTGGGGCGCTTTGAAGACGTGCAAAGCCTTGAGGCGCTGATCCTCCGGCGCCAGGGTGACGAGATCGTGCGCCTCGGTGATGTCGCCGAGGTCCAGCAGTCTTACGCCGAACTCACGTCCCGATCGTATAACGCCGCTGGCGAGCCGGTACTCAGCCTCCAGGTTCGCCGCGAGCCGGGCGCCAACGTGATCGACATCAAGCGTGACATGCTTGAAGAAGTCGAGGCACTGAACGACGGCCTGCTTGCCGAACAGGGCATCCAGATCACCCTGTCAAGCGACGACGTACGCTACGTGGAGTCATCGATTGCCAACGTCTGGGTCAACCTTGGCCTGGGGGCGCTGTTCGCTACGCTGGTAATGTATGCTTTTCTACGTTCAGCGCGAGCCACCTTCGCCGGTGTTATCGGCATCCCCATCTGTACCATCGCCGCCTTTCTTGGCCTGTTGCTGGCCGGGCGCACCCTGAACGTGATTTCCCTGGCCGGGGTCGCCTTTGCCATCGGCATGACCATCGATAACACCATTGTGGTGCTCGAAAGTATCGAAACCCAGCGCCGCCGCGGGCTGGCACGTTTTCAGGCGGCGCTTGAGGGTGTCAAACAGGTTTGGTCAGCAGTGCTCGCCTCTACATTGACGACGATTCTGGTGTTCGTGCCGATTTTCTTCATCGAGCAGGAGGCCGGGCAACTCTACTCCGATATTGCCGTGGCGATCTCCACCTCGATCCTGGTCTCGATGGTCGTCGCGATTACGGTTATCCCCACCCTGGGCGCGCATATCGATTTTCGCGGTCGCGAAAATGGCAACACCCGCCGTCCGCGCTGGATGAGTGCCTGTTTATGGATAGTGAACAGCATGATCCAGAGCGCCGGGCGGCGCCTGGCCGCCATCGTGCTCGGCGTCATCGGCGGCGTGGCGATCTTTGTCTGGCTGACGCCACCCGCGGAGTACCTGCCCGAAGGCGAAGAAGCCAAGACCTTTGCCAGCATGAATGCCTCTGCCAGTTACAACCTCGCCACCATGGACGAGATCGCACAAACCCTGCAGCAGGAACTTGAACCTCATGTGGGCGCCGACCCGGCAGCCTTTGAGCGCGGCGACACCGACGTTCCGCCGATCCGCACCATGGGCATTCAGGCCGAAGCCCAGAGCTTGCGCATTATTGCCGAGACCATCGACCCCAATCATATCGAAGCGCTGATGGACGCGCTTACCGAGCGCTTTGAAGCCTACCCGGACATGCGCGCCTTTGCCGCTCGCGGCTCGATCATTTCCAGCAACGACGGCGGCACGCGCAGCATCACGCTGGATATTGCCGGCAATGATCTGGAAACGCTTTACGCCACGGCCAACCGCATTTACGAGCGCGCGGAATCGACCTTCGACAACCCGCGCATTCAATCGCGCCCCTCTGCCCTCGACCTTGGTCAGCCGCTGATCGAGATCTACCCCGACTGGGCACGCGCTGCTGAGCTGGGCTTCGACACCGATGCCCTGGGCACCGCCATCGCCGTGCTGACCAACGGCGCATATCTGGATGATTTCTATCTCGACGATGAGAAAATCGACCTTTACGGCTATGGCCCGGATGCAGGTGATATTGAACTCGACCAACTGGCCAGCCTGCCGCTTCATACCCCGGCCGGGTTTAACGTGCCGCTCAGTGACGTGACCGCTATTGAAGAAACCGTGGGCACCGCCACCATCCGCCGGGTCGACGGTCGACGCAGCGTGACCCTGGACGTGATTCCACCGCGCAGCGTGGCGCTCGAAGCGGGTATTGAACGGATGCAGCGAGAGGTGATCGCGCCAATGCGCGACGCAGGCGAGCTACCCGGCGATATTGACGTGACGGTGACGGGCGCGGGGGATCAACTGGACGCCACCCGCCAGGCGTTAACCGGCAATGGGTTGATTGCGCTTGCGATTGTGTATCTGTTGCTGGTGGCGATTTTCAGCCACTGGGGCTACCCGCTATTGATTCTGGCGACCATTCCCCTTGGCGCGGCCGGTGGCATCGTCGGGCTTTGGCTGATGAATAACGTCGGCGCGGTGCTGCCGCGCTTTGGCCTGAACGCCATCAGCCAGCCGTTTGACATGATCACCATGCTGGGCTTTCTGATACTGATGGGCACCGTGGTCAACAACCCAATCCTGGTGGTTCACAAGGCCCGTGAAAACCTGCGCGACACATCGATGGGCGTGCGCGATGCAGTCTTCAATGCGGTGGAAAGCCGTTTGCGCCCCATTGCGATGACCACGCTCACCACACTGTGCGGGCTCTCGCCGCTGGTATTTTTACCCGGCGAAGGCACCGAGCTTTACCGCGGCGTCGGTGCCATTGTGCTGTTCGGGCTGCTCGGCACGGCCATCGTCACCGTGACCTTCCTGCCCGCGCTGACCGTGGCGGTGCTGAGCTGGCGGACGAAGCGACAGCCGGGTTAGAAAAACAGCTGTTTGAGGGCTTCACCCGGGTCGGCTTCACGCATGAAAACCTCACCCACCAGGAAGCCGTTGATTTCGTGGTCGCGCATCAGCTCGACATCGTCGCGGGTGTGGATTCCCGATTCGGTAATCACCGTGACACCCTCTGGAATGCTTGGCAGCAGTTCCAGCGTGGTATTCAGGTTAGTCTCGAAGGTGTGCAGGTTACGGTTGTTGATGCCGACCAGCTTGAGATCCAGCGCCATGGCACGTGCCATTTCATCGGCATCGTGGACCTCTACCAGCACGTCCATGCCCAGGGCGATGGCTTGCTGGTTCAGGTCGCGTAGCTGGGCATCGTCAAGGGCGGCCACGATCAATAGAATGCAGTCCGCACCGATGGCGCGCGCCTCGCTGACCTGGTAGCCGTGGGTAATGAAATCCTTGCGAATCACCGGCAGCGAACAGGCATCGCGCGCGGCGATCAAGTAATCTTCATGGCCCTGGAAAAAATCGGCATCGGTGAGAACCGATAGGCACGCTGCACCGCCCTGGGCGTAGCTTTTGGCGATATCCGACGGATGAAACTCCTCGCGAATCACGCCCCTGGAAGGCGAGGCCTTTTTGATTTCGGCGATGATGGCCGGGTCTCCAGCGGCGATGCGTCGGTTAAGCGCATCAATAAAGCCCCGGGGAGCGCTCTGCTTTTCAGCCAGCGCCAGCAGGTCAGCTTCCGAAACGGCCTGGCGGCGCTCGGCCACTTCCTGGTCCTTGCGGTCCAGAATGCGCGTTAAAATAGTCGGCGTTGCCTGTTGAGTCATGGTGATCTCTTCTTGTTTAAAACTAAATTTTTCAAACTAATATTATTTAAAACTAATTTTTTAAAAACTTGGCTTGTTTAAGCGCCTACGGCTTGAAAACGCTGGTAAAGTGCGAAAGCTCTTTAAGCTTTTCAAGCGGTAATTTGGAGGCCTGGGCATCCTGGGCCAACATCACGCCCTCTTTCAAGCTATCCGCCACGCCCGCGCAATACAGCGCCGCGCCCGCATTCAGCGCGACCATATCCGCCGCTGCACCCTCGCCGCTCAGCGCTGCCTTCACTAGCCGCAGGCTGTCTTCCGCACTGGTGGCTTTCAGCGTGGCGAGGCTCTGGCGCTCTATGCCCAATTCTTCCGGGGCAATGGTGTATTGGGTAATCTCGCCGTCTTTAAGCTCCGCCACCTGGGTCGGGGCGGCCAGCGAAATTTCATCCAGGCCGTCTTCGGAATGCACCACCAGCACGTGGCGGCTGCCGAGTTTCTTCAGCACTTCCGCCATCAGCGGCACCAGCGACGGCGCATAGACGCCCAACACCTGATTGGGCGCACTGGCCGGGTTGGTCAGCGGACCCAGGATATTAAACAGCGTGCGCACACCCATTTCACGCCGCGGGCCGATGGCATGGCGCATCGCCGGGTGGTGGTTGGGGGCAAACATGAACCCAACACCTACTTGCTCGATACAGCGGGCAACCTGCTCAGGCTTTAGATCGAGATAAATGTCCGCCACGTCGAAGAGATCGGCACTGCCAGACGACGATGACACGCTGCGGTTGCCGTGCTTGGCCACGTGAGCGCCAGCGGCGGCCGCGACAAAGCTGGCGGCGGTGGACACGTTAAACAGGTTGGCGCCATCACCGCCTGTACCGACGATATCCACGATATTATCGGCATCCAGCTCAACCCGCTTCATCAAGTCGCGCATCACCTGGGCGGCAGCGCTAATTTCGACAGCGCTCTCGCCTTTCATGGCAAGCCCCACCAGCAAACCGCCAATCTGGGCATCAGACGCTTCACCGGTCATGATCTGGCGCATCAGCGCGTGCATGGCTTCGAAAGAGAGGTCTTCGCGGCGCATCACCGCGTTAATTGCGTCTCGCATTTGCATGAACAGGAAAGCCCCTAAAGCTGTATAACCGGCGATTAGCCGCGTTGTAAAAAGTTGGCCAGTAGCGCATGGCCTTGACGGGTAAGGATGGATTCAGGATGAAACTGAACGCCTTCAACATCGAGTTCCCGGTGACGCAAGCCCATGATAACCCCTGGCGTAACATCGTCATCAGCGGTCAAGGCGGTTATCTCCAGGCAGTCGGGCAAGCGTTGTTTATCTACCACTAAAGAATGGTAACGGGTCACTTCCAGCGGATTATCCAAGCCGGAAAACACCCCATGATTATCATGCTCCACCGCCGAGGTTTTACCATGCATGACCTCTGGGGCGCGCACCACATGGCCGCCGTAGACCTGGCCAATAGCTTGATGCCCCAGACACACTCCCAATACCGGCAGTGTGCCAGCAAAATGCTCAATGGCCGTCAGGGAAATCCCCGCCTCGTTGGGCGTACAGGGGCCTGGCGATATGACCAAATGGGTCGGCGCGAGTGCAGCCATCTGCTCGATGGTGATCTCGTCATTACGATGAGTCACGACCTCAGCGCCTAGCTCAACCAGGTACTGGACGATGTTAAACGTGAAGCTATCGTAATTGTCCAGCATAAGGACGCGCTTGGCGACCTCCACCTTTACCATTGGCTATCGCCCCTTTAGGTAAAACGATCATCAACAACTGCTTTACCACGATGATACCCCAACCCGGTGCGTCGTTGCAGGGGTTAAGAAGGCGACGAGGAGACGTTGACGCCGGGCCACCCACGGGAACACGCTATGCTGTTAAAATATGTGTTGCCAGCATAGTGATAACCTAGCGTTTGCGGTACGCCTCCCAGCTAACGGGAGCTAGTATCGCGGCATAACAATCTTTATTATCAGTCGCTTTTCAAGAGAGTCAGGAGCGTGGGATGCGTAACAACGTCATGAAATGGGGGCTGCTCTTGCTGGCATTGATGATCGCCAGCCCCTCGGCAACGGCGCAAACCTCGCTTCGGGTGGTGGTGTCATTTTCGGTGATCGCTGATCTGGTCAAGCGCGTGGCGGGCGACGCTGTAAGCGTGGATGTGATCGTTCCAGCCGACGAAGACGTCCACCGCTGGGAGCTTACCCCACCCAATGTGCTGGCACTGGAAGAAACCGATATCGTGTTTTACAACGGCCTGGAATTAGAACCCTGGCTGCGCGACGTAAAAGCCATTGTGGAAAATGATCTGCCCATGGTGGCCTTGGCCGAGAATGCAGACTACCCCGCGCTGCCGCTTACCTCTGGCCATTATCAAGGCTACGCAAACCCGCACATGTGGATGGCCCCCGAAGGCGCTGCCGCTTATGTGGACGTGATCGCCGATACCCTGGCAAAACATGCACCGGACCACGCCGAGGCGTTCGATCAACGCGCCGCTGATCTCAAGCAGACACTGAATGAACTGAATGCCGAGATTGAAGAACGCCTGGGCGGTATTCCCCAGACCAACCGAACGCTGGTAACCAGTGAAGCAGGCCTTGCCTACTTCGCTGACGCCTACAAGTTCGATTACGACGCCTTATGGGGCGTTAACCATGAAACCATGGGGACTCCGGCCGCAATGGCCCGCCTGCAGGCAAAGCTGGCCGAGAAGCGACCGCCCGGCCTGTTTTTTGAGAGCACCACGCCGAAGATTCACATGGACGCCCAGGCGCGTTACGTCGACCTTCCACTAGCAGGGCCGCTCTACGTGGACGCTCTCAGCGGCGGTGACGGCCCAGCATCCAGCTATGCCGATATGCTGCGCCACAATGCCGAACAACTGCACGCCACCCTGGGCGGTGCCAGAGAAGAAGACTAAGCCGTTTGGCAGATGCTCATCAGGCAATCAGCTCGGCGAGTGACGTCAGTACTGCATCAGGGCCGCTGTGGCTGATCGGTTCACCGTGATTATAGCCATAGGGCAACGCCAGGGTTGTAAAACCGGCGGCTTTACCCGCTGCGATATCGTGGCGTGAATCGCCCACCATGAGGCACTCTGTGGGCGCCACACCGTAGGCTTTTGCGGCGTACAACAGCGGCAACGGGGAAGGCTTCTTCTCAGCCAGCGAATCACCGCCCAAGCACAGGGCAAAGCAGGCGTTCAGGTTGAAGTGGTCTAAAATAGGCGCAATAAAGCGCTCTGGCTTATTGGTGATCAGCACCAGAATATAGCCTGCTTCGCGAAGCGTCGTCAGTGCCTGCTCAGCGCCGGGGTATAAGACGGTCAGCTGATTAGGGGCCTCCGCGTAATGGTGTAAAAACCCTGCGTAAGCTCGATCAAAAAGCGTGGCATCAGGTGGTGTGCCCAGCGCCCAGGTTAATGCGCGCTCAACCAGCACGGCCGCGCCGTTTCCCACCCAGTCGCGAACTTTATCTGCCGTTGGCATTGTCAATCTCTGGTCGGCCAGCGCATGGGCAACCGCGACCGTTAGATCGGGAACCGAATCGATGAGCGTGCCATCGAGGTCAAAGGCAATCAGACGCTTGCCGTGAAGAAGTGGGTGCAAGTGGCCATCCTTTTTGCGTAAAAACGTCACCTAAAGCTCGCTTCAGAGGCGGCCCCTGAGAATCGGCTTTGCTATATGAACCGCGGCTTACATTCGTCACTACCGCGAGAAACCTCTATGCTGAGTATCATTTAGTCAAGGAGTAAGACATGAGCCTTCCCACCATTGTGATCGTTGGCGGCGGCGCTGGCGGCCTGGCGCTGGCGACTCAACTGGGACATAAGCTTGGCAAGTCTGAACGCGCCAATGTCGTCCTGCTGGATCGTAATACGACCCACGTCTGGAAACCGCTATTGCACGAATTAGCCACCGGGGTGCTGAACTCCAGCATGGATGAGGTGGATTACCGCGGTCATTCATCGGCGCACCATTACCGCTACCAGCGTGGCTCGCTATCCGGCATTGATCGCCAGGCCAAGCAACTGCATCTAGCGCCTATTGTGGATGAAGAAGGCGAAGAGGTTCTGCCAGCGAGGCAACTTGGCTACGACTACCTGATCATGGCGCTTGGCAGCGTATCCAACGACTTTGGCACCCCCGGGGTTGCCGAGCACTGCCATTTTATCGATTCGCCCCAGCAAGCCAAGGCGTTTCAGCGCGATATGATCAATACCTTCCTGCGCTACACCGACCCGTCGCTGCGCCAGCACACCCAACTGACAATCGGCATCGTGGGCGGTGGCGCCACCGGGGTGGAATTGGCCGCCGAACTGTTTGACGCCTCAAGAATGCTCAACGCCTACGGGGTGACCGCCATCGACCATCAGCAGATCAGCGTCCACCTGCTAGAAGCAGCCCCTCGCCTACTTCCCGGGCTCTCCGAGCGCATCAGTCAAACCGTCCAGCAAGACCTGGAGAAAATGGGCGTGACAATCCATGTGGATACCGCGGTCAAGGAGGCACAGGCTAACTGTCTTGTCACTGGCGATGGCGACGTGATCAAGACCGACCTCAACGTCTGGGCGGCGGGCATTAAGGCACCGCCGTTTCTCGCAGAGCAGGGGCTTTCGACCAATAAAAAAAATCAGATCAAGGTGGCTAAAACACTGCAAAGCGTCGATGATCCGGCAATTTTTGCCCTTGGCGACTGCGCCGACTGCCCCCAGGGGGATGACAGCGCCGTACCACCGCGTGCCCAAGCCGCTCACCAACAGGCCAAGCACTTGGCCAAGAACCTGATCAACCAGTTGGAAGGCAAGCCGCTCAACGAGTTTCGCTATCGGGATCGCGGCTCGCTGGTATCGCTTGCCCGTTACGATGCCGTCGGCAGCCTGATGCGCAGCTCTGCATCACGCGGGCTATTCCTGGAAGGCTGGCTGGCACGCCGTGCCTACGCGTCGCTCTACCGGATGCACCAGCTATCGATTCATGGCGCGCCCAAGACCGGTCTCGCCTGGCTGGTCGATAAGCTCAATCGCTACCTAAAACCGCGCATGAAGCTGCATTAAGTACTGGTATCAAGTGCCTGAAATCGCTTCGCGCAACTGCCGGATCACGGAATCATAGCCGTGGGGATCACTTTGCTTATGTGCATTAAAGATCGCCGACCCGGCGACAAAGGTATCCGCCCCGGCAGCGGCGATGTCGGCGATATTGTCAGCCTTGACGCCACCGTCGACCTCCAGGCGAATCGCGCGCCCTGATGCATCAATCCGCGCGCGCGCATCGCGCAGCTTATCCAACGTACCGGGAATGAACGACTGCCCGCCAAAACCGGGGTTGACGCTCATCAGTAGCACCATATCGATCTTATCCATCACGTAATCGAGATAGGACAGCGGCGTTGCGGGGTTGAACACCAGCCCGGCTTTGCAGCCGCTGTCGCGTATCAGCTGCAGCGAACGGTCAATGTGCTCGGAGGCTTCCGGATGAAAGGTGACATAGCTGGCCCCCGCCTCGATAAAATCACCGATCATGCGGTCCACCGGCTTGACCATCAGATGCACATCAATGGGCGCTGTCACGCCGTGTTGGCGTAATGCCTTACACACCATCGGGCCAATGGTGAGATTGGGCACGTAGTGGTTATCCATGACATCGAAGTGGACGATATCCGCCCCCGACGCGAGCACGTTGTCCACCTCTTCGCCAAGGCGGGCAAAGTTGGCGGAAAGAATCGAGGGGGCAATTAAACAATCACGCACAGCGGTCATATCAACATTCCTGCTTTGCCAAAGTGAGTAAACAACGGCCATTACCGCGTTCAAGAGGCTGCATGTTACCAGAAGCGTCCCAGGACGGGGGTGTCAGACCTTCTCTTCAACTCATATTCTAAAAAAGAATATAAAACTGAATTGTAATTCCACAATCACAGGTTTAAGCTTGCTAACTATCTTATCAATACCAAATTGCCAACACTGGCTTAGTTATTAAGGAGCTTATGATGTCATTTGTCCTTTTCCGTCGTAGCGTCTTGGCGCTGGCCATCGGCGCCACGCTTTCAACCCCGGCCGTTGCCCAGGAGCGCGAGCTGCTGAACTCCTCCTACGATATTGCCAGGGAGCTGTTTGCCGAGATCAACCCCAAGTTTGAAGCCTGGTGGGAAGAAGAACACGACGAGGAAATCGCGGTCAGTCAATCCCACGGCGGTTCATCTGCCCAGGCACGCGCCATCATGCAGGGGCTGCGTGCTGATGTCGTGACGTTTAACCAGGTAACCGACGTTAACGTCCTCGCTGAAGCGGGCCTGGTTGACGAAGACTGGCAGCAGGCGCTGGATAACAACGCCTCGCCCTATTACTCAACCACGGCGTTTTTGGTGCGCAAGGATAACCCCAAGGACATCGAAAACTGGGACGATCTGGTTAACGAAGACGTCGAGATCGTTTTCCCCAACCCGAAAACGTCGGGCAACGGCCGCTATACCTACTTGGCCGCGTGGGGCTTTGCCGACGATCAGTTTGACGGCGACGAAGAGCAAATTCAGGACTTCATGCGCACCTTCCTGGCTAACGTCGAGGTGTTCGACACTGGCGGCCGTGGTGCCACCACTAGCTTTATCGAACGTGAGATTGGCGATGTGCTGATCAGCTTCGAGTCCGAGGTGAATAACATTCGCAAGGAATATGGCAGCGATGATTACGAAGTGATCGTACCGCCCACCAGCATCCTTGCGGAGTTCCCGGTTGCCGTCGTTGGCGAAAACGCTGAGCGCAACGGTAACAGCGACTTGGCGCAAAGCTACCTGGAATACCTCTACCGTGAGGACACCCAGCGGCTGCTGGCTGGCTTTAACTACCGTGTTCACCATGAAGCCGTCGTCGAGGAATTTGCTGATCAGTTCCCCGAAACCGACCTGCTGAAAGTTGAAGACGTTTTCGGTAGCTGGCCAGAAGCGATGGAAACGCACTTCGAAGGCGGCGGCATGCTTGACCAGCTTCAGCGCCGTTAATCGTTAATTCGCCGGACTGAGCTATGAGCCACTTCGCCCTTCGACACTCCGGCAGCGCGCGCGTGCTGCCGGGTTTTGGCCTTTCCATGGGTATCAGCGTACTGTTTATCTCGCTGGTACTGCTGCTGCCCATTACCGGGCTCTTCGGCCAACTCGCCGGACTTAGTCTCGCCGAATACTGGGCGATCATTACCGAAGGTCGCGTCGTCGCCAGTTATATGGTCACCATCGGAGCGGCCGCCGTCGCGGCATTGGTCAATGCCGTTTTTGGCCTGCTGCTGGCCTGGGTGTTGGTCCGTTATGACTTCACCGGCAAGCGGCTGCTCGACGCGCTGATGGATTTGCCCTTCGCATTACCCACAGCAGTGGCCGGTATTACCTTGGCAACGCTTTACGCGAGCAGCGGCTGGATGGGCGGTTGGCTGGAGTCAATGGGCTTTCAGGTTGCCTACACCTGGGTCGGTATTGCTCTGGCCATGGCGTTCACCAGCATCCCGTTTGTGGTTCGCACCGTACAGCCCGTACTGGAAGACATGCCCGCTGAAGTCGATGAGGCGGCGATGTCACTGGGCGCGACTGACGGTGTCGCGTTTCGTCGAGTCATCATGCCACACCTATGGCCCGCGCTGGTGACCGGCACGGGGCTTGCATTTGTGCGCTCACTCGGCGAGTTCGGGGCCATTATCTTCATCGCTGGCAATATGCCTTATGAAACCGAGATCACCGCGTTGATGATCTTCGTCAAGCTGCAGGAGTACGACTACGCCGGGGCCTCTGCAATCGCCTCGGTGGTGCTGTTTGTCTCGCTCACCCTGTTGCTTGCGATCAATGTCTGGCAGGGGCGGTTTATTCGCCGCTTGCATGGAGGTAAAGGGTAATGCGTCGGATCGGTGATGCCCCCCTTATCCGCCGCCTGCTGATTGCAGCGGCGGTGGGCCTTTCGGGGCTTTTTCTACTGCTGCCGTTGGTCGCCATTTTCGCTCAGGCTTTCTCGCAGGGTGTTAGCGTGTTCTGGTCAAACGTCAGTGACTTTTACACCCTGCACGCCATCGGCCTGACGCTGGGTATTGCCCTACTGACGATTCCGGTTTGTCTGGTGTTCGGGGTTGCGCTGGCCTGGCTGGTAACGCGCTTCAGCTTTCCTGGCAGGCGGCTGCTACAAACGCTGATTGATATTCCCTTCGCGGTATCTCCCGTTGTCGCAGGGCTTATCTACCTGCTGCTCTACGGGCGCAACGGCTGGATCGGTGGCTGGCTGGATAGCTACGATATTCAACTGATGTTCGCCTGGCCGGGGATTTTGATGGTGACCATATTTGTCACCTGCCCCTTCGTTGCCCGGGAACTGATCCCCTTGATGCAGGCCCAGGGCTCGCGTGAAGAAGAGGCCGCCGTGACGCTCGGCGCGTCGGGATGGACGACGTTTCGGCGTGTCACCCTGCCCAATATCCGCTGGGCACTGCTTTACGGCATTATTCTCACCAACGCCCGCGCGGTGGGTGAGTTTGGCGCTGTATCAGTGGTATCGGGGGCGATTCGTGGCCAAACCAACACGCTGCCCCTGCACCTTGAGCAGCTTTATCAAGATTACAACGCCGTAGGGGCCTTTGCCTGCGCTGCCCTACTCGCATTGATTGCCCTACTGACGCTCGCCGCCAAGGCGGGGCTGGAATGGCGCGCGTCGCGCCGGGAGGCATTTGCATGAGCATTCGCTTACACAATATCGCCAAGCATTTTGGGACGACTCAAGCGCTGGAACCGATCAACCTGGATATCCAGGAAGGCGAGCTGGTTGGCCTGCTGGGTCCCTCCGGCTCGGGTAAAACCACCCTGCTACGCATCATTGCCGGGCTCGAAAACGCCGACCAAACGCCCACTCCGGGCAAGATTTTATTCGGCGAGCGCGATGTCACCCAGGTGCATGTCCGCGACCGGCGGATTGGCTTCGTATTTCAGCATTACGCCTTGTTCCGCCATATGAGCGTCTACGACAACGTCGCGTTTGGCTTGACCGTCATGCCGCGTGCCAAGCGTCCCTCGGCCCAGGACATTCGCGCCCGGGTGTATCGTCTGCTTGAAATGGTCAAACTCGAAGCCTTTGCCGACCGCTACCCGGCGCAGCTCTCAGGTGGCCAGCAACAGCGCGTGTCACTGGCCCGTGCGCTGGCCGTCGAGCCAGATGTGCTGCTGCTCGACGAGCCGTTTGGCGCGCTTGATGCCAAAGTGCGCCAGGAACTGCGCCGCTGGCTGCGTCATCTGCACGAAGAGTTCAACTTCACCAGCGTGTTTGTTACCCACGACCAGGAAGAAGCCCTTGAGCTCTCGGACCGCGTCGTCGTAATGAGCAATGGGCGTATCGAGCAGATCGACACGCCGGAAACCCTCTACCGGGCGCCCAAAAACCGCTTTGTGTTTGAGTTTCTCGGCGACGTCAATTACCTGGAAGGCAAGGTACACAACGGCACGCTCACCTGCGGCGACGCGCACCTGGCGGTGGATTTACCGGACGGCGACGCAGAATTGTTGCTGCGGCCCCATGAAATCCGCCTGGCCGAGCAGCCTACCCCGGAAAGCCACCTGCCAGTGACGATCACCGCGATTTCCCCCGTGGGCGCTGAAGTCCGCGTGGAGCTGGAAGCCGACTGGCTGGCAAAGCCCTGGCTGGCAACGGTCCGCCACACCGACTTTGAAAACCTGACATTGCGCCGCGGCAAACGGCTTTACGCCCACCCGCGCCATTGGCGACGCTTCCCCGAAGCGACTGAAAACGCAATGGCGCAAACCCACGTCGCATAGTACGTCGAATAGTACGTCGGCTGCCGGCAGCCGACGTCGATAATAGGGCTATGTTGCTAAACCCAGGCCTCAGAAACGCATCTGCCTGAAGGTCAAATTAACCCGTGGATCAGATACTTTCTTGGTTTTGGGCAGGCTATGTAGCCAGTTTTTCTGAGTACTGCCTTTCATTATCAACAAGCTGCCGTGCTCAAGACTCAGTGACAACCGCTCGCCGGTGACTTTATGTTTGAAGGAAAATTTTCTCGCGCTGCCTAGCGTCAACGACCCGATCACCCCGTCTTCCACCAGCTCTTTTTCGCCATCGCTGTGCCACCCCATGCCTTCATCGCCTGAGCTGTAAAAATTACACAGGCACGAATTGAAGGTATCACCGCTGCTGCTCTCCACTTGCTGTTTAATCTCGCACAAAAAATCAGGCCACACCAATGCCGTCTTGGTATATCCAGAGTACGTATAGGAGACGGGCTCATCCGCGTACCAGGCCATTTTCCTCTGGGTCACGATCTCTTTGCCAAACATGAACGCACGATCATGCGCCCAGCTTAGCTGACTGATGCATTGCGCCAGGTAACGATCAGCTGTACCAACGTCCAGAATTTGTCCGTGGTAATAGGCTTCCCCGTCATGCGGCAGCAGGTTAATCAACTTCATCTCATCGTTTTCGAATAGATCGGTATACGCCATCACAATGCCTGGTTGGTGTCCACGGAGCGAAGCCCGCTTTGCGCTGCAAAGAGTGGCTCACAGCCAGCAGTTAAAAACAACTTTGCAAACCCGCATCGCCTGGTCATACCGCTGACGCACTACCAGCGTTATACTGGCGTTTTGATGACAGTTTCAACGACAGCGGAGAACCCCATGCTACGGCGTCATTTGCTCTCTTTATCTGCCACTTTGCTGGCCACGGTGTGGCTTGCAGGCTGTGCAAGTCCCCACTACCTGCAGCTTTCCCCCGAACGTACCGCCAACGTCCCCTCTGTCGGTCAAGGGCAGGAAGTAACTGTTCTGGCGCAGGATGGCCGTGACAGCGAGGTGATTGGCAACCGTGCCGGCGGCGGCATGTCCACCGCGCAAATCACCGTCAACAGTCATGAAATCATTCCGCGCTTGCAGCAGGAAGCCGAGCGAGCAGTCGCCGACATGGGCTTCACGCCCACCCGGCAAACCGCCGACGGACGCCCCAGCCTGACGCTGGAGTTGGCAAGCCTTACCTACGCACAGGGCAACAGCGACCAGCCATTGATCGACGAGGCTCGGATTGAGGGCGTGCTGCGCGCCATCGCGCGTAATGACGGCACCACCTATACAGGTACCTACACATCCCGGCGCAATCAGGAATACGCGGTCAAGCCCGACAAGGATACCAACACGCGCATGGTCAACGATCTACTAAGCGATGCGCTGAATCGCGCCTTCAGTGATCAAGACCTCGGCCAATTGCTGGCCCGCTAACCCCTTAACCGATATTTAGTGCGTCAGATGTTTATGGCTCCAACGGCCCACGACGCACTAAATGCCAAACGGTTTCCGTTAACCCGCGCTCATCCGGCTCGGTCTCTTCCAACAGCGACACCCGGAAGTTGGGCGTCAACAGCGTTTCGACTTCCTGATTCGGGACGCTATAGGGAGGGCCGCCGCCCTCTCCCTCGTGGGCCACACTCACCAGCAGCCCCTTGGCCCCCGGCGGCGTCAGTTGGGCAAGATGAAACGCATAACGCTGGCGCGTCGCTTCGGGCAGGGCGATCAGCGCGGCGCGGTCGTAAAACGCGCCGATTTCGCTTGCCTGCTGGATGTGCAAGTGAAAAAAATCGCCGCACCACAACTCAATATTACCTTGGCGGCTGATATTGAAACCCGCCTGCTGATAACGCGATACCGGGGTCGGCGACTGAGCGAGAAACTGCTCGATTGCCTCGGGCGCCAGCTCAACACCAAGCACTGGATGCCCCGCTTCAGCAAGCCAACGCATATCCAGCGTTTTACCGCACAAAGGGACAAGCACCTTGGCGCGGACAGGCACGCCTAGCGATGGCCAGTAATGAGTCAGCGCTGGGTGTGGTTGGGGCAAATGAAAGCCAATACGCCCCTCCTGCCACCGAGCTCGCCAGAGATCAGTCATTTTTGGTTGCTCATACGCCAGTTAAAACCAGCGATCGCGTTTTTTACGCCGACGCGGCAGGTGAGGCACGATAAGTCCAACAACCAAGCCCGCACCGGCTACGCCCCCACCGTACATGAAGTAGCGCATCAGCAGGTCTTCTTCCTGGGTATCAAGCCGTGCTTGCAGAGCGCGCACCTGCTCGCTCGACTCATCGACGTTACTGCTCAACTGATCGTTACGGGTTTCCAGCTCGTCAATACGTTGCTGACGAGCTTCCAGCGATTCGCGCATGGTTGCCACGCGCTGCTCCCACTCGTCGTTGATACCGTCTAACTCGTCTGTCAGCGATTCCACCTGCGCTTCCAGCTCGGGCAACTGCTCGGTGGCACTGGGCGTTTGCTGGAGCTCATCGCTCAAAATCCATACGGTATCGCCGCCATCGCCGCGCACGCGGGTATAGTCGCCGCTGGTTTCAAGCACTTCAACCTGCTCGCCGGCGCTGAGCGTCCCCACGATGCGGTAGCCATCAGTAGGGCCACTGCGCACGTAGGTTGAAAGTTCGTCGGTTACCCAGGCGCTGTTATCCGATTGGGCAACGCCATTGGCACACCACACACTGACTAATACACCGGCGGCAACCGCCCGGTAACGATGACAAAATTGAGCTATCTGCATGACGTAATGTCCTGATTAAGCCACTGCCCGCTGGACAGCGCTAACGTGTCTAATCTCCGCGCGGTGGGAGTGAAAACGGACGAGGAAACTCCGCCACCTGCGCGTCGCTTTTAACGGCTTTCAAAGGTCCCTCGCGCTCCACTTCATCAATGCGCACGATCGCGTTGAGCGGGAGGTAGCTTCGCTTGACGCCTTCGAAGGTGCGCTGCAATTTTTCGCTCGCTGGGTCAATTACCACCCTTGAGGCATCTTCAAAGACAAACTCCTCGACTTCAATAAAGCCCCAGAGTTCGCTTTGGAATATCTCGCGCACGTATAAATCCCAAATTTCACCCTGTTGGTGTACCACCACTCGGTAAATTGGCTTGGCCGCCATCTTGGCCTTTTCCTCTTGCCGCTGGAACGTTTATTTAACGGCACAGCTTAACATATTCCGACGTGCAAGCGTTTGCTGTTCGGACAACCGCCACATGGCCGAGACCACCGCTTGTGTGTATGGTATTGAAATCGGATTGGATTTGTCTTCTCCCTCGATCCGAAGGATTTACCTATGCGAAAGGGTCCAAATAAGCGTTGTATCGCTCTTCCTGGCTGGCGCCTCAGTGCCACTCATCCTGTGTGTCCTCAGGAAATTCCATCGAGCGGATGACCGCTCGATGGAAATGGCCGAAGAAACCGTCACCCAACTTACCGCATTTGGTAGCCATTGGTGACTGGTCTACTTTAAGGGTAAGGATGCACATACGCTTCGCGATCTACTAAAACATCAAGAAGATCTCGACTTCTATGTATAATCCCCCGCTTACCCGGGACAAGGAGTCATCGTGACCACCGATCAACAGCCAGCAACGCAAGACGATAAGTTAAACGGGCTGCTGACCCAATTTGACGACGCCGTGAACCTGCTTTCGCAGGCATCTCCGCTCTTGAAACCTGCCAAGCTTCCGCGCGTCTTGGATACAGCACACCAACTTTTAATGCTGGACGGCGGCGCCCAAGCACTCGAGAACCGTGCGCAAGCTTATGAAGCGGCGGGGGTCTTCTTGGGTTCCGACTGGGAAACCCCTCAGTATCTGGTGCCAACCCTGACCACGTTTGCGCTCAAAAGCACCGATCCTAACGTCGTGGTCATCGAGACACTCAGCGAGATTCGTTTGCTTGCTGTGGCAACAGGTGGTTATGCGCACCCACTGGTATCGGAAGAGTTTTCCCATCATTACCTGACCCAGGTCATCGCCATCAATCTATGGCTACTGTTTACCGCGCCCAGCGAAGCTGAACGCGAACAGCAGGGCCGCCTGGCGGTCATTCCACGCCACCTCTTCCAGTATTTAGCTGAGCGGATTGGTTACGAACACATCATCGACCAGTTAATTGATGAAATCTGGCGTATTCTCAAGCAGCGCCCCATTCAGGTCGATTCCATCAAACAGATGATTACCCAAATCTCCCTGTGCCAGGCAAACCCCGAGATCGACTTGGGATCTAGCGGCCAGGGTGCCGACAGGCTGGTAAGCTCGTTATTCGGGCCCACCCAGGCGTGTCGCGAAGACCCAGGTATTGATATCTATCGCGAGCGGCTGGATGGCATGGACCAATCAGCTCTACAGGCTGAGGCCACCGGGTTCGCCCGCGCCATGCATGACACCGGGCTTGTATCACCCTACCACGCGGTCCTGCTGCGTCACTTGCTCGAAGAGGGTGATCATCTGGTGTCTGAAGCCTTCGGGCTCTCGTCAACTGGCCGTGATTGCCTGCTGTGTTACCGCGAGCTGGTCCATGCGCTGATTCGCGGCAGCGTTTACCCAGCCACGGCACAGGCAGTCTATGGTCTGGCCCTGATGCTCGAGCGAGGGATCCTTTACCAGCCCCCGGTGGCACCAGCCATGTGGCGCCAGCTCAACCTGCCGCTTTCCGAATGGTCCCAGGCACGGCTGAATATTGCCTATGGAGAGGTAGCGTCGCCAAGGGCTCGCCTGCTGGAAGGTGTACTGTGCATGCTGGGCTTGCCGTTAGGTGTTGGCCAGGGCAATAACCCCACTTGTCAGTCGGCCCGGGCGTTGTCGATGTGGGCTTACAATGACCCAGACTATTTATTGCAAATGGTCGCTTGGGCCGCACGGGATGATGAAATCATTATGCACTTCGAAGGACAGGCCATCTCGTCAATGGCGAGCCTATCGGGCGTGGCCACCGAGCTGCCCATGGACCTTGATCCCGTTTCATTGATTGTGGTGCCCCACCTGGACCGTATCTATGCCGAAATGGGTCGACGCTGCGTTAGCCGTGAAGGCGACCCCCACCGCTGGGTGAATCCGGAATTTCACGGCTGGTGGTCAGGCCGTGGCTTTCGTATCAATGTCGATGTGGCTACCGGCAAGTTAACCGACGTGAATGATTTTATTCGTCATTTCTACGCCTGCTACCACCCTTACTACAATGGCAACCAGCCGCTGATCCACCCGCAGCCTGCTGGCATCGCCGTCACCGACAGCGCCGCCCGTTTTATTGGCTGGCACGCCATTACCATCCTGCGCGCCTCGCTCGACCCTAACGACGTAATGCGCATTTATTTTTACAATCCCAATAACGACAGCGGTCAGGATTGGGGCAATGGCGTAAAAGTCAGCACTGCGGGCCACGGCGAACGCTTCGGCGAAGCGTCGCTGCCGTTTTCGCAATTTGTTTCGCGGCTGTATATTTATCACTTCGACCCGCTTGAGCGTGGTGAACTGGCAACGGTCACCGAAGACGAACTCGATACGGTAAAACGTTACCTGGAGCAAAGTTGGGGCGCCGAACGGCTACCCGCCTCAGAGTTGCAAGCCAACGAAGGTCCTCATCAAACCCCGCCCAACGACCCATGATGCGACTTGACCAACTGCTCGTCAGCCAGGGGCTGACGAGCTCGCGCACCCGCGCGCAGCGCCTTATCCGCAACGGCCGTGTTTCTCTCAACGAGACGACGCAGGCACTGACCAAACCCAGCGAAAAGTGGCCCGAAGACACCCGTCTGTGCGTTGCCCCGGACCCTGAGGAGCGCTTCGTATCACGCGCCGGCCTCAAGCTGGAAGCCATGCTTGACGCACTTGAACTCCGACTCGATGGACTTGGTGTTCTCGACGTTGGCCAGTCAACCGGAGGGTTCAGCGACTGCGCTTTGCAAGCTGGAGCGCGTCACGTGATTGGTGTCGAAGTGGGCCATGACCAGTTAGATGCGCGCCTTAGAAACGACCCACGAGTCATCTGCCTGGAAGGCATCAATGCCCGCGCCATGCGCGAGGAAAAGGCCCTGCAAAAGGCGCTCGCCGAGCACCCCGTCGACTTAGCGGTCATGGACGTATCGTTTATCTCGCAAACCTTGATCCTGCCTGAAATAGCCGCCTTACTGCCCCGGCATGGGCGGCTTATCTCCTTGGTAAAACCCCAGTTTGAGCTGACGTCGAAAGCACTGGACAAACGCGGCGTGGTGCGTGAGACCGCGTATTATCAACAGGTTGAGGAACGCTTGCGGGGAGCATGTCAGTCACTGGGATTCACCGTCCAACACTGGCAAATCAGCCCAATCACCGGCGGAGACGGTAACCGCGAGTTTCTACTGTATGCGCAAAAAGCCTACTAGTCGGTAGACGGACCCGGGGGCGGCTTAAGTGATTCTACTTTTACCGACTCCCCCGACGCCCGGTGCAGCCAGACATCCATTTGCTCAAAGGCAACGCGCACGTCCGCTTCGCGGAATAGCGCATCCACCCGGCAGTTGACCTCATCGGCGGCAAACAGTCGATCCATCAGATCGTTGACGAAAATACGCAGTTCGAAGTTGAGGCTATGCGGCCCATAGCTCATACAAAATACCTGCGGCTCGGGATCGGTAAGCACACGGGCGTTTTCATCCGCCGCTTGCCGTAACAAGCGGTGTACTGTCGCTAGATCCGAGCCGTGGGCCACGCCATAGGTCAGCACCACGCGGGTAACGTTGTCGGAGAGCGACCAGTTGATCAATTGATCGGTCACGAAGGTTTTATTGGGAATGATGATTTCTTTACGATCAAAATCGGTCACGGTCGTCGCACGTATTCGGATTCGGCTCACCGTGCCGTGCAAGTTGCCCAGGGTAATGGTGTCGCCAATCCGGATGGGGCGTTCGAACAGGATAATCAGACCGGAGATAAAATTGGCAAAAATCTCCTGCAGGCCAAACCCCAGCCCCACACTCAAGGCCGCTACCAGCCATTGTAGTTTGTCCCAGGACACGCCTAACGTGCCCAAGGCCGACACGATACCGGTACCGACAATGGTGTAGGACAACAAGGAACTGATCGCATAGGCACTGCCCTGCTTTAACGTCAGGCGGGAAAGCACCATGACTTCCAGCAGCCCTGGTAAATTGCGCGCCAGGATAAACGTCAATGCGACCACCAGCAGCGCACCAAACAGATCGGAAATCGACAATGCACTGTCGACCAATTCGCCGTCGGTGTTCTCCCATAGCGACACTTGCTCCAGATAGCTCATCACCGCAAGCAGATCTGCCCATACCAGATACAGCAAGCCACTGAAGGCAATCAGCAAAATCAGTTTGGAAAGGCGCAGCGACTGGGTATTGATCTGCTCCATGTCCAGCGGCGGCTCTTCTACGACTTCCAAGCCTCCTTCGGCACCTTCCTGAACATGGGCGCGTCGCCTTGCCAACGCACGCCGGTAAGCCAAGCGCCTTGCCGCCACGGCCAAACTACGCACCACCGTGGCTTCTACCACCACCCACAGGCCCAGCAGGTAGAGCGTGGCAACAAAGCGCGCCACCAGCCTCAACGCCGTGTATTCATATCCCCACACCACCAGCCCCAGCAAGACGATAGGCACTGCCGACATGGCCAAACCGAGCAGCAGGCGGAAAAGTCGTACGCCAAAAATAGGCACGTGGGCGAGAATCAGCCGGGCCAAACATACGCTCATCGACAGCAACCCCAAGGTTAATAACCCCATGGCAACCGGCCGCTGGGCGAGCGGCGTCTGCAGACTGTCGGCCAGTGTCGAAATGGCAATCACCGGCACCAGCGCCACCCCAAGCCCGGCCAGTAACCGCCGCAGCCGGGCGTTATAAGCAGGCGACCAGGTAAAGTGTTGCTCAGCCACGCCATCAGCCACCAGCAGCCGTCGAGCCCAGGCAACGAATGCCCAGCTCAACGCCAACTGCACCAGGGCAGGGGCCAGATTCGACGCCAGCAGGCTCTCGGTTGCACCCAGGGCCACCCCCATTCCCGCCAGCGCCAACGGCCCCGGTACCGCCAGCAAGGCGTTCAGAAAAACGGCCCTGGGCGTGTGCAGTTGAGTGTCGCTTTTTAGGCGTCCGATCTGACCATGGAGCGTCGCCAGGCGCTCTTTGATCCGGCGACGTAGAACGGACAGCAAAAGTCCGATGGCAAAAAAGGGAACGCCACTTAACATTTCCCAATCCAGTGACGGCCAGCGATTCGGCAAAGCAGCGCGCCACTCGCCTTCCTGCCACTCTATGCGTAGATTTTGAGGTAACTGCCGGAGCCAGTTAACGTCCAACGGTCGGCTGTTGGCCACCCAGAACAACTGCTCATCAATGGTACTGCGCAATGCTTGAGTGGTGGCCAGCAATTGCTGTTGATTAAGTTGTAGCTCGACGGCAGCGCTTAACAACCGGCCATAGACGGCTTCAAGCTCATCGACCAGTTCGCGACGCGACTGGTAGAGCCTTGAGAGCGTATTGATCAGTGCGGGGGTCGGCTCGACATTGGCATCCTTGAGGCGTTGCCTGGCCAACTGCTCAGCCTGGCGTAGCTGGTCGCGCTGGCGAACCAGGTCAAACTGCTTGAGACGCAAGTCGGCTATTTCATCCTGCAAATCGCGGCGGGGTTGGACGTTAGGCAGTGACTGACGCTGTTCACGTAGTATCCGTGACAGCAACTGGCTGCCACGAATGGCCTCTATCTGCTCATTCAAGCTGCGCTGTAGCTGGCGCACGTGCTCTAGCTGGCGCTGGGCATCGATGTTGTCGCGCACCAGGCTGTTATCGCGCTCGCCAGCCTGCAATAACGCCAGACTAAGCGATTGGTTGCGCTGCTGGGCCTGCACTACGACAGGATGTCCAGCGGCAACCAAGGGATCTCTCTGGGCGGCATCAGCAATCGCCTGTTCCGATGCCAGCCGTCGTTCCCGGTCTATAACGTTTTGCAGCAAATTAAGCCGCTGCTCCTGTTGATCAATTTGCAGCATTAACAGGTCGCGGCGCTGCTGGGCGAGATCGCGCAACCGGCCATTGGCGCTCAATTGGCGCTGATAAAGCGCCACTTCGCGGTCGGCGACGGTTCGCTCAAGGCGCAATTGAATCATGCGGGCATCATTCAGGGCGGACAGCTGACGATCCCCCAGCAGCGCTTCACGTTCAGCGGCGTCACGGCGCAGCGATTCCATTCGCTCAAGCGTGACGGCCATGGATTGCTGGGCGCGTTCGGGCAACGTTTGAGCAGTCAGAAATTGCGAATTGACTTCCGCAAGCTGGCTCTGAAGCTGTTGGAGTTGGGTCAGCGCCTCTGCCTGCTCGGATTCCAGTGCGGCCAAGGGTAAGTTGCTGAGCTCATCAATTGATGGCATGTCATCGCCATCTTCAGCCTCCGCGAGCTCACGCTCAACGGCAATCAGCGCATCGGGTGCCTGGCTGATCCGCTCCTCTAATTCATCAAGTTGCTGTTCAATAGCATCCAGTCGCTCGTAAGCCTCCAGTGCGGCGGTCAACGCTTGTTGATCCAGCACCTGCTGAGCGTTTAAGGTTTCTTGAGACTCAAGCTGAGCAAGCCGTTCCTGAAGCGAGGCTTCGTCGGGCACATCGTCCAACGTTGCTGCCTTCAAGGCTACGCTACACAACAGTAGCATCAGGACCACTAACCCTTTCATTGCCAAAGGGAAGGCGAATTTCACCACAGCGCTATGCCTCGCTGACGCTTCAATATTGAGCTTGGCTATTGTCGGGGGTTGGCAGCCACTGCGCAATCATAACAGTTGACTTACGCCGTCAGCGTGATAGAACAGCTAAGGCACAGGAATGTGCCCCACCCTATTCATGTGAGTTATCGATGGTCATTAGACACCGACGTTTAACGCGTTTCATTGTGCTATGCGGCCTGACTGCCGTCAGCGCACTCACTCAGGCTAATACCCGCGAGGATATCGAGGCGCGTATTAGCGAGCTGAATAACGAACTCTCTCAGCTTCACCAGCAGTTGGAGCAAGCCGAAGCGCTTGAAGAAAATGGTGAAGTTGGTGAGAGCGTCATTCAGCCACCTGAGGCGGTCGCGATCGAGGATCTGAACGAGCGACGCCAGTTGGAACAGGAATCCAGTCGTAATCCATTTTCGATTACCACACACCGAACCAACTACCTTTTACCTATCAGCTACAACGACAAACAGAACCAGATCAACGCCAGCAACACATCCTCCGATTCTCAGTCTGACAGCAACGAGCTGAAATTCCAGTTCAGTGCCAAGGTCAATCTGGCAGAGGATGTGCTATGGGGTGACTACGGTGACGTGTATTTTGGCTATACCCAACGCAGCTGGTGGCAAGCCTACAATACCGATGATTCGTCGCCGTTCCGCGAGACCAACTACGAGCCCGAAGTGTTTATCGATATTGATACGCCATGGGAAGCGTTGGGATGGGTCAATACACGCAACCGTGTGGCCATCAATCATCAGTCCAACGGCCGTTCGGATCCGTTCTCGCGCAGCTGGAACCGTGTCTATCTCGAAAGTATCTTTCAAAGTGGCGACTGGGCTGTCACCTTTGCGCCCCACTGGCGGGTTCCCGAATCCGAAGAAGATGACGACAACCCGGATATTGAACGCTTTATGGGCTACGGCGACATCCGTGTCGCCAAGCGACTCGATGACAACCACGAGGTTAGTGGCCAGCTGCGCGGCAACCCAAGCGCTGGCAACATGGGGACGCAAATCGACTACAGCTGGCCGGCCTTCAACTCGCTACGTGCCCATGTACAGTACTACTATGGTTACGGCGAGAGCCTGATCGACTATGATCACCGTGTCCATCGCTTGAGCATCGGGTTCAGTTTAAACCCGTTGTTCAGCGCCAGCGGCCTGAACCGATAGGCAATTCACTTGTCAGTGACTATGCGACTGCTATGCTGATAGCTATTCATTAACCGTCAAAGGAAGACATCATGGCTAAACGTCAAAACGAAAGCACTGCTCAGGCCGATCAACTAAAAGAAGATCTGCGCCATCTGAGCGAGACCGTCGAAGAACTGGTCAATGCCACCTCAAAAGATGCCAGCGGCGAAATGCGTGACCTGCGCACACGTGCCGAACAGCGTCTCAAGGATACCCGCCAGCGCCTCGAAGCGCGTGGCGAGCGTATTTATGAAGACACCCGCGATTCCCTGACGCACCAGGCTGATGCCTGCGACCGCTATGTCCACGAAAATCCCTGGACCAGCATCGGGATCGGTGCAGCGGCTGGCGTTATCATCGGTATGCTTATCGGTCGTCGCTAATGGCTTTGGGGCCTACCCAACGCGTTTTTTCAGCCGCTAAACGCTTACTCAACTCGCTGATCGCCAACGGTGAAACGCGTTTGCGTTTGGCGGTGGTAGAGCTGGAAGAAGAACGCTCACGACTGCTTGTGCTGCTGCTGTTAGCTGGCGCCAGTCTGCTTTTGCTGCTGCTCGGCGTCGCCACGCTGGTCGCACTGGTCGTAGTACTGTTCTGGGATACCTACCGGCTTGCCGCTATTGGCGGAAGCGCCCTGGTATTGATTATGGCCAGCTTTATACTGGCCATGATTGCGCTTCGCCAAGCGAAACAGCACACCTTGCTGAAAGAAACGCTAAACCAATTAGCCGCCGACCGCGCCTTGCTGGAGGCAAAAAATGAGCCAGACCAACGCCCCCGCTAAGCCGCCAGGCGCCGACACCAAGCCGCCTTCCCGAGCGGAGCGCAAGGCGAGCCTGTTAGCCGAATTGGAGCAGCAGCGTGTGGACATTCTGGTCGACAGTGATCAACTGTTGCGCGCGGCTTCTCCTCTCGATTCCAATTGGCAACGCTTTAAAATACCGGCTTACGTCGTTGGCGGTATCGTTGCCTTACGCTTGGCTCGCCATCCGCGAGGGGCGCTGGCAGGTGGCCGTAAAGTTCTGGCGGGATACATGCTTTTCCGCAAGCTCAAATTGCTTGCTAAAGTGGCCACTTAAGTACCCGCTACTGACTGCCTGGGTCAGCAGGCCTGCCCGCAGGCGACCCCGCTGGCCCAGGCCCACTGGAAGTTATACCCCCCAAGCTCACCGGTCACATCCAGTACTTCACCAATGAAACGTAGCTGAGGTAATCCGCTAACCTCAAAGGTCTTGGATGAAATTGCCTGGGTATCCACGCCGCCCATGGTCACCTCCGCCGTTCGCCACCCTTCAGTCCCCGCAGGTTTCAACTGCCAACGATTTAGCCGCGCCGCCCAATGCTCAAGCTGTGTATTGCTGTATTGCGCCAGCGGTTGCTTATCGTGGCCTTCTGGATACCAATCACAAAGCGATTGCGCCACCCGCTTGGGCAAGTAATCCATCAGCCACGTGGCCAACTGGCGTTTAGGCGTGTGCTCGCGGGCATGGTGCAGCAACGCTCTGGCATCCTGCTGCGGCAATAAATCAATTTCAATTGCCTCGCCGGGTTTCCAGACGCTGGACGCTTGCAGCATGCCGGGGCCGGATAATCCCCGATGGGTAAACAGCATGGGTTCGTTAAAACGCTGCGAGCCAGCACGCACCGTCACTGGCAAGCTGACGCCCGATAGATCGCTGGCCCTGGCTTTCCATTGATCGCTGAGGGTAAACGGTACAAGACCCGGCGTCGTCGGCTGCACGGCAAGACCGAACTGACGGGCAAGGTCGTAACCGAAGCCACTCGCCCCCATGGTCGGAATCGACAGCCCACCGCTTGCCACGACCACAACCCCCGCATCGATCTTACCCATCGAGGTCGTTAGCCGCATGGCACTGCCCTGCTCCTCGACGCGGGTAATTTGTGTATTGAGTTGTATGTCAGCGCCCGCCCACTCACACTCGGTAAGCAGCATGCGGACGATCTCCTTGGCCGAGGTCGCACAAAATAGCTGGCCGGGCGTTTTTTCTACGTAGTCAATCCCATGACGCTCTACCAGCTCGACAAAGTGCTCGGGCCGATAGCGTTTTAACGCCGAAATACAAAAGTATGGGTTTGACGAGTAAAAGTGCTGTGGCGTGGTACCAAGATTGGTAAAGTTGCAGCGCCCCCCGCCTGACATGAGGATTTTTTTGCCAGCTTTTTTAGCATGATCAATAGCCAACACACGCTTTCCGGCATAGCCCGCTTGGGCGGCACACATCAGGCCTGCCGCGCCAGCCCCAATGATCACGACATCATAGGTCATTCGTTAGCGCTCCAGGCTTGGCAAAAGGCGGCATTTTAACAGCCTCTAAGGGTATTTTTATTGTATCATTCAAATAATAAATATAGCTTTTGTATAAAGCTAGCCACCTATCGACATCGATAAAATTAACCGCTGCTTGACGACAGGCTATTGCCCGCGCGGTTCACGTATTGCAGAGAGACCTATGCCTTTATTGTGTCGCCGCCTGATTGCCGCGCTGCTGCTCATCACGCTCCCCATTGTCAGCCTGGCTCAATCCGAGCCCAGCGTGATTGGTGTTCGTGCCTCGCTTGACGCCTGGTCCGACCCCATTGAAGCATTGGGAACGTTGCGCGCCGATGAAAGCGTGACGCTATCGGCCACCGTCACCGACACCATCGCCAAGATCAATTTTCAGGACGGCCAGCGCGTGACCGAGGGCGATACGCTCATTCACCTGCAGGACGCTGAAGAGCAGGCACGTTTAAGAGCCGCCCAAGCGCTCCTAGACGAGCGGCGTAACGCCCTGGGACGCGCTTCTGAGTTACAGAACCGCAATCTGGCGGCGCGGGCCGATGTCGAAGATAACCAGTCGCGCGTCGACCAGGCCGAGGCTGAAATTGCCGCCTTACGCGCACGTCTTGAGGATTACCGATTGACCGCTCCGTTCAGCGGCCGGGTCGGCACCCGCAACGTCAGTCCTGGCGCATTGGTGACGCCGGGCATGGCGCTGATCACGTTGGATAAACTGGACGTCATGAAGCTGGATTTCAGCGTACCGGAAACCTATCTCAACCGACTTGCGCCTGGGTTATCGCTCAGCGCCACCACCGCCGCCTATCCAGACGAGGTCTTTAACGGTGAAATTGCCAGTCTGGGGACGCGTGTTGACCCGGTGACCCGTAGCATTGGCGTTCGCGCTGAAATCGATAACGCCGATGACCAGCTGCGCCCTGGTATGCTGATGGAAGTCGTGGTTCGCCAGCAGCCCCGGCAAAGCGTGGTCGTGCCTGAAGCCGCCGTCCAACCCAATGGCAATCGCCACTTCGTAATGCTGATCGACGACCACGAAAGCGCCCCTCGGCTGCGCCAGCAAAGCGTCGAACTAGGCGAGCGGCGTTCAGGCGAAGTGGAAATTAACCAAGGGTTAGCGGCCAATGATATCGTCGTGGTGCATGGCCTGCAGCGAGCCCGCGATGGTCAAGCGGTAAGACTGATTGGCCTCCTGGACGAAGATACCAGCGTGCGTGACTTACTCAAGGCAGATCGCTGATGCGCTTATCGGATATCTCGGTTCAGCGCCCTGTCCTGGCGGTGGTGATGGCCGCTTTGATCATTGCCTTTGGCTTGCTGGCGCTTGACCGCTTACCCCTTCAGGAATACCCCACCGTCGACCCGCCGGTCGTGAGTATTGATACCCGCTACCCCGGCGCGTCGGCAAGCGTCGTTGAAACACGCATTACTCAGGTGCTCGAAGACCGCATTGCCGGGGTGGAAGGAATCGACCTTATCACCTCTGAAAGCGAGGACGGCCGCTCACGCATCGATATCGAATTTGCCCTGACCATGGACATCGACGCGGCAGCCAACGACGTGCGCGACCGGATCGGCGGCGCGTTGCGCAACCTGCCCGACGATGCCGAGAACCCTGAGGTAAGCAAAGCCGACAGCAGCGAGGAAGTCGTCGTGTGGTTAAGCCTTTCGGGGGATGGCTACTCGATAACCGAACTGACCGACTATGCCAACCGCTTTCTGGTGGATAGCCTCTCGGTGCAACCAGGAGTGGCTAGGGTGCGCGTGGGCGGTGGCAGCGACTATGCCATGCGCGTATGGATTGACCGCAACGCCATGGCGGCACGGAATTTAACCGTTGGCGATATTGAAGATTCACTTCGGGCCGAAAACGTCGAACTCCCAGCGGGTGCCATCGAATCCGAGGATCGCCAATTCATCGTTCGCCTACCGCGCACTTTTGAAACCGCCGATGACTTTCAGTCACTCCCGCTTGTAGAAGGCAACGATGGCTACCTGGTGCGCCTAGGAGACGTTGCCCGCGTCGAGGTTGGCTCCGTAGAGGACCGCACGGTCTTCCGTGCCAACGGCGTTCCCATGGTCGGTCTCGGCATGATCATGCAATCGACTGCCAACGTCGTCGAGCTCTCAGGCGCAGTACGCCAAGAACTTGAGCGCCTGCAATCGACGCTTCCCGACGGGATGTCACTCAGCTTGAACTACGACGCGTCGGTATTCGTCTCGGGAGCCATCAAGCAGGTTGTATTGACGTTATTGATCTCAATGGTGCTGGTTATCGTGGTCATGTTCTTGTTTTTGGGCAACCTGCGCACCACCCTGGTTCCGGCGGTTACCGTGCCAATCGCCATCATCGGCGCCTTTACCGCGCTCGCGGTCATGAACTTTTCCATCAACCTGCTGACCCTGCTGGCACTGGTACTGGCGATCGGATTGATCGTCGATGACGCCATTGTCGTCCTGGAAAATATCAACCGACGCATGCACGACGAAGGCGAAACACCGCTGGTAGCCGCGTTTCGGGGCACCCGCCAGATCGCCTTTGCGGTGATTGCCACCACCTTGGTGTTGATCGCCGTATTTGTGCCGCTCAGCATGCTGCAGGGCGATATTGGGCGGTTATTTTCCGAGTTTGCCCTTACCATGGCCGCAGCGGTCGCCATCTCCACTTTGCTGGCGCTGACATTGACACCGATGATGGCGTCTAAAATACTCTCGCCGCGCATGCACGACAGCCGTCTTTCCAAACACGTGCAACGCATCATGCGCAGCACCCAGCGTTGTTATCGCTCGTTACTCGAAGTTCTGCTCGCGCGGCGCAGCTGGGTAGTCGCCGTCTTTGGACTGCTGATTGCACTGACCGCCTGGTTAAGCCAGCTACTGCCCAACGAGTACACCCCTCAGGAAGACCGGGGTAACTTTATTGTGCTGGTCAATGGACCGGAAGGCGCCACCTTCGACTACATGATGGATTACATGGATGAAGTGGAAGCCCGTTTGACGCCGATGGTCGACAGCGGCGAGCTGGAGCGGGTTGTCGTGCGCGCGCCACGCGGCTACGGCAATATTGAAAACTTCAACAGCGGTTTCATCATCGTCAACATGGCTGACTGGGGCAGTCGCCGGAGCGCCTGGGCGATCATGGACGATGTTCGCGCTTCCTTGAACACCCTGCCCGGCGTCCAGGCATTCCCGGTCATGCGCCAGGGCTTCGGACAACGCACCCAAAAGCCCGTGCAGTTTGTGCTCGGTGGAGGGACCTACGAAGAATTGGCCGAATGGCGCGACCGACTGATTAATCATATCCGCGACGATAACCCACGCATTCGCGCCATCGAAAGCAACTACGACGAGACGCAGCCGCAGCTCAATGTAGAGATAGACGAGCAGCGCGCCGCCGCTCTGGGGGTCACGGTGAGCGAGATTGGCCGCACGCTGGAAGTGCTGCTGGGTGGGCGCAACGTCACCCGCTATGTCGATAACGGTGAAGAATACGATGTCATCGTTGAAGGCGATCGCGCCAGCCAGAACAGTCCCCGCTCACTGGATAACATTCAGGTCCGCTCGCTGCGCTCGGGTGAGCTTATTCCTCTGGCGAGTCTTGTGACATTAAGCGACGCCGCAGGGGCGAGTACGCTTAACCGTTTCGACCGCGTGCGCTCGATCACCATCGAAGCCAACCTGGCGGATGGCTACCCACTGGGAGAAGCCCTCACCTACCTTGAACAAAGCGCGGATTCGCTGCTGCCTGAAGAAGCGCAGACCAATGTCGCCGGGGCATCACGGGATTTCCAGAACGCCAGCGGTGCCACCACCTTCCTGCTGGTTCTGGGCGGACTGGTGGTATTTCTGGTATTGGCCGCCCAGTTTGAAAGCTTCATTCACCCCTTGGTCATCATGCTCACGGTGCCGCTGGCCATGAGCGGCGCGTTGTTGGCGCTGTGGTTAACCGGTCAATCGCTGAATATTTATAGCCAGGTGGGGCTGGTACTGCTGATTGGCCTCGCCGCTAAAAACGGCATCCTGATCGTCGAGTTCGCCAATCAGCTGCGCGATGAAGGCAAGGCATTCCGTGACGCCCTCATAGAAGCCTCGGTCACTCGTCTGCGGCCGATTTTAATGACCGCCATCACCACCATGGCGGGGGCGATTCCGCTGATCGTATCGAGCGGGCCGGGTGCCGAGTCGCGCTATGTGATTGGTATTGTCATCATGGCCGGGGTGGGGGCTGCCACGCTGTTCACGCTGTTCGTGGTGCCCGTCGCCTACGATTTACTGTCTCGGCACAGTGGCTCGCCAGGCGCCGTCAAACGTCGCCTGGAGCATGAAATCGCCCAGTCGCCACCGGAACGCTAGCCAATCAAACAAAAGGGCGCACCTGATGGAGCGCCCTCATTTTGCGTTTCGCGTCTGGCTAAGCTTAACAATCGCCTAGGCGCTGACCGTCAATCTGGGTCTGCATGTTCAGCTCACCCATTGGCGACTGGGTCATGATATCAACGGAGCCTTCGATGCGCTCACCCATGAACTGCATATCACCATCAATGTTGGCTTCGCCGCCGTCAGCCCGGCAAACCATGCTGTAGGAAAGACCGTCCGCACTGGTGTCCTGGTTCAGCAGCTCGCAGCCTTCCTCTTCTTCAATAAAGCCCAGATCGGCATCGTCCAGATCTTGCTGGGTGATGCACTGCTGCTCGGTGTCGGTCTGGTCCGGAATCGGCATGTCCCCGCTCACGGTCGTGGTGCTGACAAATTCCCATGACCCAGGCGTTATGTTGGGTGTTTCCGCCCATGCGGCTACCGGCAAGGCCATTAAGGCCGCTAAGGCCACCTGTCGTAACTTCATCGCTGCTCTCCATTGCGTTATAAAACGGCGTTTAGCCTAACTCATTGCATACGGCAATGCCTCTCGATGACACGGCTGCTACACTAAAATGTCACTTACGAAAGGATCGCGCCATGCAAGAAGACACCTTAGTAGAGTATGAAGCCTACTGCCCCTACTGCGATACCTTGTTAACACTATTGATTGATGCCTCACAGGGCAGTCACGTTACCTGGGAGGATTGCCACCAGTGCTGCGCGCCCATCCAGTTGGCGATCGAGGTATCGCTGGTCACCGGCGAGCTGGAAAGCGTGAGTCTGGGTAGCGATGACGATGTGCTTTAATTCGACGCTTTCAACACCTGCTGGCGCTTGGCTTCGTTGCGACGCATGATGTACCACGCCAGCAGCGTTGCCAGCGATACCGCTAAAATGATCAGCGTCGCCAGCGCATTGATCTTGGGTGACACGCCCATCCGCACCGATGAAAACACCACCATTGGCAACGTATTGGCCCCTGGCCCCGATACAAAGCTGGCAATCACCAGGTCATCCAACGACAGCGTAAACGCCAATAGCCAACCGGCTACCAAGGCCGGGGCGATAACCGGCAAGGTAACGCAGAAGAAGGTTTTCATCGGCGGCGACCCCAGGTCCATCGCGGCCTCTTCGATAGACCGGTCAATCTCACGCAGGCGGGCTGCCACCACCACGGCCACGTAAGCACTGCAAAAGGTGGTATGCGCGATCCAGATGGTCGCCATCCCCCGGTCGGCGGGCCAACCGGTGATTTGGGCCATTTGCACGAACAGCAGCAATAACGACAGCCCGGTGATCACCTCCGGCATTACCAAGGGGGCGGTAATCATGGTGGAAAGCGCCGTTTTGCCGCGAAATTGCCCATAGCGGGTCATCACAAACGCCGCGATGGTCCCCAGGCATACCGCCATGCTGGCGGAGAAAAAAGCAATGCGCAGGCTCATCCATATCGCCGAAAGAATCTGCTCATCGCGAAACAGCTCCCCGTACCATTGGGTGGAGAATCCCGCCCATACCGTCACCAGCTGGGAGGCGTTAAACGAGTAGACCACCAGCACCAGCATCGGCACGTACAGGAAGAGCAGCCCAAGAACCAGCATGATGCTGGTAAAACGAAAGTGCGGCTTGGCAAGGCTCATTCGTTCAACTCCCGTGACTGATGACGGTGAAACCAGACGATCGGGATCAACAACAGCAGCAACATGACCATTGCAAGCGCCGAGGCCACCGGCCAATCGCGATTGTTGAAGAATTCCTGCCACAGCACCTTGCCGATCATCAATGTATCCGGCCCACCCAACAGTTCAGGGATCACAAACTCGCCGACAGCGGGAATGAACACCAGCATGGAGCCGGCAATAATGCCCCCCATCGACAGCGGCAACGTGATTTTGATGAAGGTATTCAGCTTACGCGACCCCAGGTCTGAGGCTGCCTCGAGCAACGCATTGTCCAGCCGCGTCAAGTGAGCGTAGAGCGGTAGCACCATAAAGGGCAGGTAGGCATAGACAATCCCGATAATCACCGCGAACTGGGTATTCATCATGCGCAAAGGGGAATCGATCAGCCCGGTGCCTATCAGCAGGTTATTCAGTAAGCCGCTGTTGCTGAGGATACCCATCCAGGCATAGATCCGGATCAGAAACGACGTCCAGGATGGCAGCATCACCAATAACAACAAGATCATCTGCCAGCGTGCACTGGTCCGCGCCATTGCGTAGGCCATGGGGTAACCCATCAGCAGGCAGGCCAGGGTCGAGATAAAGGCGGTTTTCAGCGACCCCCAATACGCCGCCACATACAGCGAATCCGATGCCAGAAACAGGTAATTACCCAGGTTGAGCGCAATATTAAGGGTTTGATCGACAACCTCAACCAAGGGCCCGTACGGCGGCACCGAGATGGCAGCCTCGGAGAAACTGATTTTCAGCACCAGCGCAAAGGGCAGCAGAAAGAATAGCGTCAGCCACAGTAGTGGCAACGCAATAACCGCACGCCGCCCCAACTGCAAGCGTTTCAGCGTGGCGGAAAAGCGAGAAGGCATCATTTAGGCGATCTCCTGAGCACCCACCGCGAAAGGCGCTTTTCATAGACGAGTAAGGTGCCCATGCTAACGGTTCAGCACCATGGCGCTATGATCCTCCCAGTACACGTACACATGGTCTTCCCAGGTGGGCCTGTCGCCGCGACGCTCAGTGTTGGCCATGCTGACCTTAATCAGCTGACCGCTGGGGGTGCGCACGTAATAAAGCGAAAAACCGCCCAGATAGGCGATATCTTCCACAGTGCCTTCGCTCCAGTTATGGGCAGTGGATGGGCACTCGCGGGTCAGCCAGATCTTCTCGGGCCTTAGCGCAGCCCATACGCGACGGTCCGCGGCCTGAGTGGTAATCCCGTGGTCGATATAAATCGGTCGTTCAAGCACTGGCGACACAATCTTGCAGTGGTCGGCAGCGTCCTCGACGATCTCGCCCTCGAACAAGTTTACGGTGCCCACAAACTCGGCCACCATGCGGCTGACCGGGCTTTCGTAGATATCAATGGGCGACCCGACCTGTTCGATCCAGCCATCGGCCATGATCGCCACACGGTCGGCCATCGTCATGGCTTCTTCCTGGTCGTGGGTGACCATAATGCACGTCACCCCAACTTGCTCAATGATCTCAACGACTTCCAGCTGCATTTCGGTACGCAGTTTCTTGTCCAGCGCCCCCATCGGCTCATCAAGCAGCAGCAGTTTGGGGCGTTTGGCCAGCGAGCGGGCCAGTGCCACACGCTGGCGCTGGCCGCCGGAAAGCTGGTGCGGCTTGCGCTTGGCAAACCGTTCCATATGCACCAGCTTGAGCATGTGTGCGACCCGCGCCTCGATATCCGCCTTGGGCAGTTTGTCCTGCTTGAGCCCAAACGCGATGTTCTGAGCCACGGTTAAATGCGGAAACAGCGCATAGGACTGAAACATCATGTTGATGGGCCGCTTGTGCGGCGGCATGGCGGTAATATCGTCGCCACCCAGCAAGATACGCCCCTCACTGGGCGTTTCAAAGCCCGCCAACATACGCAGCAGCGTCGACTTGCCAGAGCCAGAGCCACCCAGCAGGGCAAAAATCTCACCGCGCTTTACCTGCAGATTGACGTCATCTACCGCCAAGGCGTCATCGAAGCGTTTGCTTAGCCGCTTCACCTCCAACACGATGTCGTCCGCGAACCGAGGGGCTTTGCCCAGGGCGCGCATTGCAGCCGTATTGGTAGGAGGATTGGATGACGCGTCGTTCGATAGGGGCGTAGTCACCATTCGCCACTCCCATCAAAAGCCCGCAGAAAACGGGCAATCAAAAAACGAACAGCGAGCCCAGGCCAATCTTAAAGGTGCCTGGGCTCGCCGTCGGATGAACGTATCTTAGCGGCCAGATTTTACGCGGTTCCAGATACGAGTGCGAGCGCGCTGGATGTCCTGGGGCTTTTCAACCTGCACGTAGAGGTTATCCATCACATCGGTATCAGGGTAGATGGCAGGATCGTTGAGAATCTCATCAGAAAGATATTCATCCGCCGCAGCGTTGGGGTTGGCATACCGCACGTACTCGGTTATTTCGGCGGCGATTTGCGGGTCAAGAATAAAGTTGATGAAGGCATGGGCGTTATCAGGATTGGGTGCATCGGCGGGAATCGCCATCATGTCAAACCACAGTGCCGCGCCTTCTTTGGGGATGCTGTAAGCAATCTCAAAGTCACGCCCGGCTTCTTCAGCCCGGTCGGCCGCCTGGAAAATATCCCCTGAGTAACCCGCCGCGACACAAATATCGCCGTTGGCCAGGTCGGACACATAGCGAGACGAGTGGAAGTAGGTGATGTCATCACGCACTTTAGCGAGTAACTCACCTGCCGCTTCCAGGTCTTCACGGCTTTCATTTGTCGGGTCCAAGCCCAGATAAACCATTGCGGGTGAGAGCATTTCATCGCCGGAATCCAGCATCGACAGCCCGCAACCGGCCTCGCTGAGTTGTCCGGTAATCTCAGGGTCAAAAAGCAATGCCCAACTATCGACGGGAGCGTCTTCACCCAGAATTTCTTCGACGCGATCGACGTTGTAACCAATACCGTTGGTTCCCCACATATAAGGCACCGAGTACTCGCTGCCTGGATCAACCTGTTCCAGGTTTTCCATCAGTGCCGGGTTCAAATGCTTTAAGTTAGGGATTTTATCGTGGTCCAGCGGCTGGTAGACGTCGGCTTTCATTTGCCGAGTGAGGTAGTAGGTGGACGGCACCACCACATCATAGCCGGACCGGCCTGAAAGTAACGCCGCATCCAGTATTTCGTTGCTGTCGAACACGTCATAAGTGACGTCGATACCAGTGCGTTCCGTGAACTTTTCCAACGTATCGGGCGCAATATAGTCGGACCAGTTGTATACCCGGACTTCATCAGCATTAACGGTGGTTGCCGCTGCGGCAAGTGAAATGGCCGCAACGGCCCCGGAAAGTTTGTGTATGTTCCCCATTTACCTGCTCCTTTTAGTGAAACTAACGATAAAACCAAGTAAGGCTTTGTTTACCCTGCCCGTTCACCATTGGGCGGTCGACCGTGCGAATTTTGCGGCGCGGGGCCCGCTATCGCAAGACAATGCACAAAAAAGTATTATGCTTGAAGCCAGCCAGTGCCACCCCCCGGCGTAGCGCAATACGCCAAATTGACGTACGCGAGCTCTATCAATAGCCTCTCCCTATCTATTCGATGTTTTTTTCCAATTTCATTAGATACGGCTTAGCCCTTAGTCTAATGGTCAATACTTTTTACTGTCATTCGCTACCAATGGAGATGTTCTGAATGTCTTTGATCAATTCTGAAGTTAAACCGTTCAACGCTACCGCTTATTTTAACGGAGAGTTCGTTGACGTTTCTGATGCCGATCTACAGGGTCAGTGGAGCATCTTCTTCTTCTACCCAGCCGACTTCACCTTTGTCTGCCCCACTGAGCTTGGCGATCTGGCAGATCACTATGACGAGTTCAAGAAGCTCGGCGTCGAAATCTACAGCGTCTCCACCGATACGCACTTCACGCACAAGGCATGGCACGACAGCTCTGAAACTATCGGCAAGCTGCAATTCCCCATGATTGCCGACCCGACGCTGCGCATTTCACGCAACTTTGAAGTCCTGATTGAAGACGCGGGTCTCGCCGAGCGCGGCACCTTCGTTGTCGATCCCGACGGCAAGATTCAGATCGTTGAAATCAACGCTGGTAACATTGGCCGCAACGCCGAAGAGCTGCTGCGCAAGGTGAAAGCCGCTCAATACGTACGCGCCAACCCGAACGAAGTCTGCCCTGCCAAGTGGGAAGAAGGCGAAGAGACCCTCGCACCATCGCTGGATCTGGTCGGCAAGATCTAACGCTATTTAACTGCGCCGCAACGCGTTAGTTTTTCGACAGGCACCCGGGCATCACCCGGGTGCCGTTGTCTGATACCCCTGAAACGACGACCCAGTTGCCGTCATACACCTTTGCAAGCCAAGAGGTTGTTTCGATCATGCTCGACGCCAATTTAAAAGATCAGCTAAAAGCGTATTTGGAAAAAGTAACGCATCCGCTTGAGCTTGTCGCCTCGCTGGATGACGGTGATAAATCGAAGGAATTACTCGGCCTGCTACAAGACATCAGCGGCTTGAGCGACAAGATCACTCTGTCGACGGAAGGCAACAATCCTCGTACACCTTCTTTCGCCATTACCCGGCCCGGCGAAGACACTGGTGTCGTGTTTGCGGGCATTCCCATGGGCCACGAGTTCACCTCGCTCGTCTTGGCGCTGCTGCAGGTGGGCGGGCACCCGCCCAAGACCAGTGATGATGTCCTCGACCAGATCCGCGCGCTTGATCAGGAACTGATCTTCGAAACCTACTATTCCCTGTCTTGCCAGAACTGCCCCGATGTCGTCCAGGTACTCAACCTGATGGCGATTTTCAACCCCAATATTCGCCACGTTGCCATCGACGGCGCGCTGTTCCAAGACGAGGTAGAAGACCGCGAGATCATGTCGGTGCCCAGCATCTACCTTAATGGCAAACCCTTTGATCAAGGCCGCATGACCCTTGAGCAAATTCTTGCCAAAGTGGATACCGGTGCCGTCGAGCGCGAAGCCAAAAAGCTTAGCGAAAAAGCCGCCTTTGACACCCTAGTGATTGGCGGCGGGCCCGCCGGCGCCGCTGCCGCTATCTACTCGGCGCGCAAAGGCATCACTACAGGTATTGCTGCCGAGCGGTTTGGCGGTCAGGTGGCCGACACCATGGGCATTGAAAACTTCATCTCGGTATCGCACACCGAAGGGCCCAAGCTGGTCAGCGCGCTTGAAGAACACGTCAAGGATTACGAAGTGGACGTGATGAACCTTCAGCGCGCCACTTCGCTCAAAACTGCCGATACCGAAGGCGGCCTGCACGAAGTGACATTGGAGTCCGGCGCCACGCTTAAAAGCAAGACCCTGGTGCTGGCCACTGGCGCGCGCTGGCGTGAAATGAACGTGCCTGGTGAGCAGACCTACCGTAACAAAGGCGTGGCGTATTGCCCGCACTGCGATGGTCCGCTTTTCAAGGGCAAACATGTCGCCGTGATTGGCGGCGGCAATTCCGGCGTAGAGGCCGCGATCGACCTGGCAGGCATTGTCGGGCACGTAACCCTGATCGAGTTCATGGGGGAAATGCGCGCCGACGCCATCCTGCAGAAAAAGCTCAAAAGCCTGCCCAACGTGGATATTATCCTCAACGCCCAGACCACCGAAGTGAACGGCGACGGCAGCCGGGTGAATGGTTTGACCTACAAAGACCGCACCAACGATGAGATCAAACACGTCGCGCTCGAAGGTATTTTTGTGCAGATTGGCCTGGTACCCAATACCGAGTGGCTAAAAGGTTCGCCCATCGAGATGAGCCCGCACGGCGAAATCATTGTCGATGCACACGGCATGACATCGGTACCGGGTATTTTTGCCGCCGGTGACGTCACCACCGTGCCTTACAAACAGATCGTCATTGCCATGGGCGAAGGTGCCAAGGCCTCGCTGGGCGCCTTTGACTATCTGATACGCCTCTAGGCGCCTACCCCAAAGTCCCCTGACCGATCCACAAGTAGTCGCTAACTACGTTGATGGATAGGTTCCCTTTGACGTTGATCACGCTGACGTCGCGCCCGCTGCCTAGCGGGCTTTTTTGTGTCACCGACTCGTAGGCTGACAAGCTGCGACGGTACCTGTGACGTTTGCACCTGAATGGCATTCAAAGCGGTTCGTTAACATCGCACCACGCACGTTGGCACTCGGCATCAGTGTCAATCTGTCACTGGCATGGACATCACCGTCCAGATGGCCATCGATACAAACGTGACCTCCCTCCAGGTCAGCGCTGACCACACTACTGGCGCTCAACTGAATCAGTTGATGCTTTGCAATTACAGCTCCCACGAAGCGCCCTTTAATCGACACACTTTCATTGGCAATGATCTTGCCTGCTATCTGCGTCGCGACCCCCAGATAACTTCCCTCTCTGCGGGGGGGCTCAAGCGATACACAACCGTCGCGAAGGGGCGATGCGTCAGGCGGCGTGAACGCATCAGACAAAGCAGGCAGGGTCAGCACATTATCAACGGTCGCTGCGTCATCGGTTCGAGCGTTTACGTTTAACGCGCTAGGGTTGCTCGCCGCCCTTTTTTTCAGTTTTTTACGTCTACCATCCACAATAATCAACGTCATTACCGCAACGCCAAGCAAAATCAGCCATGATTCAATACCCATGAGATACGATGCCCCCGCTTTTCATTCAGCCTCAATGTTATAGACCCAAGCTGATAGGCTGACGTCAAGAATACAAGGCGAGTTGCGCGTTATCTTTGCGCTTTGACTTAACAATGTTCAGCGTAAATTAATAATAACTCATGAAACGCAGCCATCATCATTCTATTGACGCCATGGCAACCGCCCTCAACCCCGACAGGTATATTGCATGTTCAGTAAAACCAAACCGCCTACCGCGCCACACAGCACGACTGACACTCAACAAAAAATGCCGCATACCGAGGAGACCGTCAGTCTGCCCACGACGGCACGGCAAAGCACCTCGGTCATTGGCAGCAATACGCAGGTTCATGGCGATATCAATAGCGACGAAGACATTACCATCGAAGGCCAGATCACTGGCGTCGTGACCTGCAAACAACACACCGTGACACTTGGCAAAAATGGCAGCCTCAGTGGCGATGCCTACGCGCATACCTTGCGTGTTTCGGGTAGCGTAGACGGCAACCTGATTGCCCTGCATAAGATAACGGTACATGACGGAGCGCAGGTGACCGGCACCCTCACCACTCCCTGCCTCGTTCTGGAGGACGGCAGCGTCTTTCATGGCAGCATCGACATGAACCCCGATAACGACGTTTTCACCAGCGTCTTTTCATCGCAACCGTCAAAGGGCGTCAACAGCAAGGGTAAAAACGAGTCGTTAAAGCCACAGGACCCGCAGAAAGTCAGCCTCCCGGCTGACGGCCCCGCCAAGAATGAAGAAACCGACACCCTTTAATGGGCGGGCCCGCACACCGGGCAGGCCGGATCTTTGGGTAAGTTAAAGTGCCGCCAGTGCCCGCTTAGCGCATCGAACAGCGAAAGCCCCTGGTGGGCCTTGCCTGCACCACTTAGCAGCTTGAACGCCTCAACGGCCTGAAAACAGCCAATCACGCCGACCAAGGGTGCCATCACGCCGCTTTCTGCACAGCTCAACGCATCGTCGCCTTGCCCGTCGGGTGGGTACAAGCAGGCGTAACAGGGCGCATCGGGCTGGCGCGGGTCAAACACTGCCAGTTGACCGGAAAAGCGAATCGCGGCCCCGGAGACCAGCGGCACCCTGGCTTTTTGCGAGGCCGCATTGATGGCATAACGGCTGGAAAAGCGATCCGTGCAGTCGAGCACCACATCGGCGGTAGCGACAAGCCGCTCGAGCCGTTCACCCTGGGCGTGCTCCACGACAGTACTGACACTGCACTCGGGGTTGAGCGCCTGCATACTGGCCTTGGCAGAATCGGCCTTGTTGTGGCCGATACTCGCCTGCTGGTGGGCAATTTGACGCTGCAGATTGGAAAGCTCGACGCTATCCGCATCGACCAGCGTGATATGCCCAACCCCCGCCGCCGCCAGATACAGGGCCGCCGGCGACCCTAAGCCACCGGCCCCGACAATCAGCGCATGGCTATCGATCAGCCGCTCCTGACCGTCGATATCCACCTCTGGCAGCATAATCTGGCGGCTATAGCGCAGCAGTGCAGGATCATCCATCATCAGCTACTTTTCCTCGAATTCCTCAAACTCAGGCACATGCAGGCTGAAGCTTTCTTTCACCTCCTCCATGACCACGTAACTCTTCGACTCCTTGACGCCCGGCAGGGTCAAGACGACATCACCGAGCAACTGGCGGTACGCCGACATTTCAGGAATACGGCACTTTAAAATGTAATCAAACTGCCCGGAAACCAGGTGGCACTCCTGAATCTGCGGCAGTTTTTCGACGGCGCGTCGAAACTCATCGAAAACGGCGGGCGACTGGGTTTCCAGGCTTATCTCCACAAACACCAGTAAATTCGCCTTGAGCGCCTGGGGGTCGAGAATCGCTTGATAGCCGCGAATAATACCGGCTTTTTCAAGACGCTTGACCCGCTCCAGGCAAGGGGTGGTCGAAAGCCCCACCTCGGTGGCCAGGTCGACGTACGAAATTCGCGCATTTTCCTGCAGACAGCGCAGGATTTTTAAATCGATGCGGTCCAGCGTTTTGTTTTTTGCTTTCATGGCAGGATCCATTACTGAAGAATCAGGCGGTAGTTAAAAAGCCTAGCGTAACGCGTTCATGGCCTCCCAGGTCGCGAACCGTTTCAACGTTTTGATAGCCCGCTACCTGCATGGCCTCGCGAAGTTCGGCGGCTTGGCCATAACCGTGTTCAAGCATCAGCCAACCGGAATCGGACAGGTAAGCCTTTGCCGTGACGATAAGATGCAGCAAATCAGCCATGCCATCGGCGTCGGCCACCAGGGCAGACGCTGGTTCAAAACGCACGTCTCCGCGTTTCAAATGCGGATCATCCGCCGCTATATACGGCGGATTGGCGACGATCATATCGAACGCCGCCGCTTCAGGGGGCGCAGAAAAGGCACTAAACCAGTCACTTTGCTGGAAACAGGCATTGCCAAGGCCCAGCTTTTTGGCATTTGTTTGCGCCAGCGCGACGGCGGCGGGGAGCAGGTCCACGCCGGTCACCTGCCAACCGGGCCGTTCGCTGGCAAACGCCAGGGCAATCGCCCCCGTTCCCGTCCCGATATCCAGCAAACGGCCATGCGGTTGCGCCGCACGGCTTAACGCCAACGCCACCAGTGTTTCGGTATCGGGCCTGGGAATAAGCGTATCCGGCGACGTCATGAGGCGCAGGCCCCAAAATTCGCGCTCCCCGGTCAAGTAGGCCACGGGATAGCCCTGGGCGCGGGCAGCCACAAGCGCATCGAATCGCGCCTGTTGCCACGTTGAACAGGCTTTATCGCCCCAGGTATACAGCCAGGTACGGTTACGCTCGATGACATGCCCGAGCAACACCTCGGCATCCAGCCGCGCGCTGGGCGAGCCTGCGTTTGCAAGCCTCTCAGTTGCCTGTTTGAGCAGCGCATCCAGGGTCATCAAGCGCCCTGCAAGGCGGATAACTGCTCCGCCTGATACTCGTGCACCAGCGGGTCGATCACGTCATCGAGCTGCTCGCCGGTCACCACTTCGGTTAATTTGTACAGTGTCAGGTTGATGCGATGATCGGTAATCCGCCCCTGGGGAAAGTTATAGGTGCGAACTCGCTCACTGCGATCGCCCGAGCCGACCAGCGAGCGGCGGGTATCGGCCTGGTTCTGGCGCTGCGCGTCCTGGGCGCTTTGCTTCAATTTGGCCGCCAGCAGCGACATCGCCTTGGCACGGTTTTTATGCTGGCTGCGCTCTTCCTGGCACTCAACGACCACCCCTGATGGCAGGTGGGTAATGCGAATCGCCGAGTCGGTGGTGTTGACGTGCTGGCCGCCCGCGCCGCTGGAGCGAAAGGTATCGACGCGCAAGTCAGATGTATTGATGTCCACATCGCCCACGTCGTCGACTTCGGGCATCACGGCCACGGTACACGCCGACGTGTGGATCCGCCCCTGGGATTCGGTGGCGGGGACGCGCTGGACACGGTGCGCCCCCGACTCAAACTTCAGCCGGGCATAGACGCTGTCGCCTTTCACCCGCGAGATAATTTCTTTGTAGCCGCCTTGCTCGCCGTGGCTGGCACTAACGACTTCCACCCGCCAGCCGCGCTTTTCAGCATACCGGGAATACATGCGAAACAGGTCACCGGCAAACAATGAGGCTTCATCGCCGCCCGTACCCGCACGGATTTCCAGGTAAACGCTACGACCGTCATCAGGGTCTTTGGGTACCAGCAGTCGTTTGAGTTCTACATCTAACGCGTCCAACTGCTCGCGCCCGTCGTCGATCTCCATCTCAGCGAGTTCGCGTATCTCGGGGTCGCTGTCCTGGCTAAGCTGCTGCGCTGCGTCAATATCGTTTTCGATGCGGCGATAGCGCTGCCAAGCCCCTACTAGGTCGTCGAGCTCGGCGTATTCACGGGAGTAATCGCGAAAACGCTGCTGATCTTGAATCACCTCGGGGTCAGACAACAGCATTGACAGCTCTTCGAATCGGTCGGCAAAGCTATCTAAACGTTGGCGCAGTGTTTCTTTCATGCGGGCGTATCATCCTTCTGGCGATTGGCCGTCGATGTCGAGGGTTTCTCAAAGGCAGGCTTGGGCGGCATTAACAGGCGCGGCGCTGCTTCCAATAGCGCGTGATCTTCCTGAGACGCCGCATCGCGCAGCGTTTGTGTCGGCTGGTGCATCAGCCGGTTGGCAAGTTGATGGGCCAGACGCTCGACAACCTTTGTCGGGTCCTCGCCACGCGCCAGCCGCTCGAGCGCCTGGTCTCGCGCTGTATCCCGCAGCGACTCCCCGTGGCGGCGATAACCGCGAATAAGCTCACCACCGTGACGAATGCGCCGTTCATGCTGCCAGCCGCTGACGCCATGCTCAATCAGTGACTCTGCCTGATCAGCGGCCACCTGACGATGACGACGGTTTTCCTGAATAACCTCTTCAAGGTCATCAACGGTATACAGGAACACATCGGCGAGATCTCCCACTTCGGGCTCGATATCACGTGGCACGGCAATATCGACCATGAACACCGGGCGATGACGACGTTTTTTAAGGGCGCGCTCGACCATGCCCTTGCCTAGAATAGGCAACGGCGCCGCCGTGGAGGAAATAACGATATCCGCTTCTTCCAGTGCGGCCGGAATCTCCGGCAGGGTAATCGCCGTGCCGCCGAGCGGCGCTGATACCTTCTCGGCGCGCTCACGGGTCCGGTTGGCCACCGTCAGCTTTCGCACCCCAGCTTCATGGAGGTGCCGGGCGACCAGCTCGATGGTTTCACCTGCCCCGATCAACAACGCTTTTGAACGACCAAAATCATCAAAAATCCGGCTGGCCATACTGACCGCGGCGTAAGCCACGGACACCGGGTTTTTGCCGATACCGGTTTCCGTGCGCACCTGCTTGGCCACGGCAAAGGTATGCTGGAATAACCGTTCGAGCTCGCTGCCCAGGCCTTGGGCTTCACGGGCCTGCTGGTAGGCTTCTTTGAGTTGACCAAGAATTTGCGGCTCGCCCAGCACCATGGAATCGAGCCCCACGGCAACGCGCATCAGGTGGCGAACCGCCTCATTATCCAGGTAGTGGTAGGCACAGTGGGTCAGCTCATCGACCTGTAACCGATGAAAGCGGCTCAGCCAGTCGAGGACGACTTTTTCGCCTGCTGCGTCAGTCACGCAATACAGTTCTGTCCGGTTACAGGTCGACAGTACCGCTGCCTCACTGATTTGCGGTAGCGCACGCAGTTCCATCAGCGCGTGGTCGAGCTGCGCCGGTGTAAAGGCAACCTGTTCGCGCACGGCGATGCTGGCGGTGCGATGATTAATTCCCAGGGCAAGGAGCGTCATGGGTTAGGCGTCTTCGCTAGTGTGTCGGTCTTCACGTCAATTTGGGCTTGCTCGGGCAAGTCTGGACAGAGAATATGAGGGCTAAACGCCGCACGATAAAGTGCACTATCTTATCACAGCACAGAATGATCTGGCGCACACCACTTTGCCGCAGGCAGGCAAGCCGCTATGCTGAGCACTCGGCCAACTGATTGAGACCCGCATGCCACCACGTCTGCTACTATTTTCCCTGGCCACTATCACGTTATCAGTGAGTGGCTGCCAGCTGTCGCCCAATGCCAACGACGAGCGGCTTTCGCTAACTGCTGACCCCATGGATAACGCCCCGCCCGTTACGCAGGGGCTGGACGCTGCTGGCTTAAGCACGCTGTTGCAAGCAGAGTTTGCCGGGCAGCGCGGCGACTTCAAGCGGGCCAGCCAAGGCTACCTTGAAGCCGCTAGACGCTACGGCGCCGAGGCACTGGCTGAGCGCGCCACTTTTGCCGCGCGCTTCAGCAACGACGAAAGCCTGATCGAAGAGGCGGCACAGAGCTGGAAAAAACTGAACCCCGGGGCCGACACCCCCAATCGGCTTCTCGCCGCTCTTTCGCTGCAACAGGGCGATTGGATGGAAAGCCTGGAGCGCCGCCTGGCCTTGAGTGAAGCCAATCAGGATGGCGAACTCACCGGTTTCGCCGAAACCGCCATCGCCGAACAGGGCCCGCTCAACCGACTGCTGAGCCGCCTTGTCGCACATTTGAACCAGACATCGTCCAGCGAGCCGGCACAACAAGCCGATGCCCTGCTAGCGGCGGCGCTCTGGGAAGCGGCGCTCGGGCGCACTGAACGAGCCCGCGGCTATCTCGACCAAGCCTCAGGCTTGAGCGAGCGTCCCTCCTTACTGCTGGTAGAAGGCCAACTGGCATTTGAAACCGGCAACCCCGGCAAGGCTCGCCAAGCGGCCCAGCAAGGCCTGCAGGACAACCCCGATGACGTGCGCTTTTTATTACTGCTGGCTCAGGCCGAGATTCGACTCGACAATCTTGATGCTGCCCAACAGCAAACTGACGCCCTGCTCGACCGACACACAGGCAGCGATGCATTAAGGGTCGCCCTTGCCCAACTGTATCTGGATGAGGGCCACCCCGACCCCGCACAGCGGCTTCTACAGCCGCTGATGGGCCGGGATGATACGCCCAACCTGGCCTACTATTTGCTCGGTGTGATTGCACAGTCGAAAGGCGACACCGACAACGCACTGCTTTACTATCGGCAGGTCGACAGCGGTGAGGAATTCCTGCCCGCTCGCGCCACGGCGGCGCAAATGCTCATTGATGACGATCGTCTCATCGACGCACGTGCCTTTTTGCGTGTCGAGCGCATGCGTCACGACGATTACTTCAGCGATCTGGTCAAACTGGAAGTACAACTACTCGACGAACTGGGCCGGACCGATGAGGCCAATGCCCTTCTTACCCGTGAGCTAACACGCACCCCAGACGACACCGACCTACTATACTTCCGCGCGATGCGCGCCTGGGAAATGGGCGATATTGAACAGATGGAGGAAGACCTGCGCCATGTGCTACGCATCGAACCCGACAATGCCGTGGCGCTCAATGCGCTGGGGTACACCCTGGCGGATCTCGATCTTCCTGACCGCCTTGACGAAGCCCGCGAGCTGATTGAGCGCGCCTATGCGCTGGATGGTGACAACCCCGCGGTCCTCGACAGCCTTGGCTGGGTGTATTACCGCCTGGGCGATGCTGAGAAAGCCCTCCCCTGGCTCGAAAAAGCCTATGCCCGCATGCCCGACCAGGAAATTGCTGGCCATCTTGCCGAGGTGCTGCATGCCCTGGGGCGCAGCGACGAAGCACGCCAAATCATCCATGACGTACAACAGCGCACCCAGGACCATCCGACGATTGATGGATTAATACAGCGCTATCCCGAACTCGACCCAGCAAACCACCTCTAAAACGTCTCCGGCCGCGTGATAGCCGTTGACCGATGAATTGACAAGGAGTCCGACATGCCCACTATTGCTTCCACTTATATACTGCCCCACCCCTTGCGTCGGGCATCAAGGCTTGTGGCCTGCGCGGCGGCATTATTACTCGCCGGGTGCGCCACTCAAGCCCCGCAGGACGACAGCGGCCGTCAAGCCGGTGACTGGGACGCCCAGGAAGACCGGGTAAACGACTTTGACACCTGGACCCTGGTGGGTAAGGCCGGGTTGCGCACCCCTGACGAAAACACCAGCGCCAACCTCGACTGGAATCAGCACCCGCACTATTTCCGCATGCTGATAAGCGGTCCTTTTGGCGGTGGACGCAACGTGCTGGAAGGACGCGAGGGGCGCTTTTCGCTGTCCAATAGTGAAGGCCGTTTCGAGGCCGAAACCCCCGAAGCCCTGATGGAAGAGCAACTCGGCTGGGCGCTGCCCGTCAGCGCCATGCCCGACTGGGTGCGCGGCCTGCCAGGCAACAATGACAACTACCAGATGGAAACCGACGAATTCGGCTTCCCCAGTCATTTATCCCAGGACGGCTGGGAAATCGACTATCGTGATTGGGAACAATTCGAAGGCATGTGGCTGCCACGTCGCCTGGTGATGAATTACGACGAGATTCGCATCACCCTGGTCGTCAACGAATGGCGTTCCACGGACGAAGAAGGTCAGTAAGCCAAGCATCATGACAACCCTGACGCTTCCCGCGCCCGCCAAGCTGAATCGGCTTTTGCATATTACCGGCCGCCGTGAAGACGGCTACCATTGTCTGCAAACGCTGTTTCAGATTATCGACCTATGCGATCAGCTAACGCTTAGCGCTAGCGATGACGGGATGATAAAGCTGGTAAACCGCGTGCCCGGCGTCGCCGACAGCGATAACCTGATCGTAAGGGCTGCCAAGCTGTTACAACAGGAGAGCGGCACTCGCCTGGGTGCCACGCTGGCTCTGGACAAAAAACTGCCGATGGGCGGTGGCCTGGGAGGCGGCAGCTCCGACGCCGCCACGACACTCGTGGGCCTCAACACACTCTGGCAGCTTGGGTTCTCGCTCGACGAACTCGCAACACTTGGGCTAAAGCTAGGTGCCGATGTCCCGGTCTTTGTTCATGGTCACAGCGCCTGGGCCGAGGGCGTCGGCGAACAGCTCACGCCGGTGAGCCTCGACACCCCCTGGTTTGTAATCATTCATCCCGGTGTTAACGTCTCGACAAAGGCGGTATTCCAGGACCCGCAATTGACACGCGACAGCCGCCCCATTACTATGGCGCGCGCACTGCAGGGGGGAGCGTCAGAGTGGAGCAATGACTGTGAAGCGGTGGTCAAACAGCACTATCCAGCCATTGCACAAGCGCTAGACTGGCTATCACAGCATGCACCAAGCCGGTTAACCGGCACAGGTGCCTGTGTGTTTGCGGCATTCGATGATGCGCAGACCGCATACGCAGTAGCCGAGGCGGCGGGCCATCACGGACCTGCCTGGGTAGCTCGCGGACTCAACACCTCTCCTCTACATGATGCTTTGGGCTGCTGAATCGCCCGGTCATCGCATCAGGTCATTACTGGGGTATAGCCAAGTGGTAAGGCACCGGTTTTTGGTATCGGCATTCCCAGGTTCGAATCCTGGTACCCCAGCCAACCTGACGCTGACCAGCGTTTTTCTCCCTGAACCCCAACACTGCAAAGGTGGCTGCGCGTGTCAAAATTGATGGTTTTCGCCGGGAATGCCAATCCCGAACTCGCTCAAAAAATTGCCGAGAGCTTGGACAGCCGTATGGGTAACGCCACGGTGGGTCAATTCAGCGACGGTGAAATCGCGGTCGAGATCAATGAGAACGTGCGCGGTAAGGATGTCTTCATCCTGCAGTCCACCTGCGCGCCGACTAACGACAACTTGATGGAGATGATCCTGATGGTCGACGCCCTGCGGCGCGCCTCAGCCACTCGCATCACGGCCGTACTGCCCTACTTTGGCTATGCCCGCCAGGATCGCCGAGTGCGTTCGGCACGGGTGCCCATCTCGGCCAAAGTGGTCGCCGACATGATGGTCAAGGCCGGGGTTGACCGCGTCATGACCATGGACCTGCACGCCGACCAGATTCAAGGCTTCTTCGACGTACCGGTCGATAACGTCTACGGGTCGCCGATTCTGCTCGACGACATCGAACGTCAGAACTACAGCGATCTGGTGGTGGTGTCCCCCGATGTTGGCGGCGTTGTCCGCGCTCGCGCCATTGCCAAACAGCTCAATGCCGACCTGGCCATCATCGACAAGCGCCGCCCTCAGGCTAACCAAGCCCAAGTGATGCACATCATCGGTGAAATCGAAGGCCGTACCTGTGTGGTCGTCGATGATATGATCGACACAGCGGGTACGCTGTGCAAAGCCGGTGAAGCACTGAAAGATCACGGTGCCAAGCGCGTCGTCGCCTACGCCACGCACCCGATATTATCCGGCCCTGCCGTCGACAATATCACCAACTCAGAACTTGACGAAGTCGTGGTGACCGACACCATACCGCTTTCCGACGCAGCTCGGCGGAGCGGTAAAATTCGTCAGTTGAGCGTTGCTGGCCTGATCGCGGAAGCCATCCGCCGCGTCAGCAATGAAGAATCTGTCAGCGCGATGTTCCACTAATCGCCTGACATCACAGCCCACTTACGGGCTCCTGGGAACGTCGTCGTCTGGTCGCGGGCGGCGGCGTTTCCTTACTTAAACCAAGAGGCAATTCCATGTCTGATTTTAGTTTGAAAGCCAGTGTTCGTAACGACCTGGGGAAAGGTGCGAGCCGCCGCCTGCGTCGTGCGAACGAACAGGTACCGGCCGTTGTTTACGGCGGTAACAAAGACGCACAGTCGATCGCCGTCGAAAAAACCGCCTTTTACAAGGCGATTGAAGACGAATCGTTCTTCTCCTCGGTCATCACGCTAGTGATTGACGGCAAAAACGAGCAGGTTGTGGTACGTGACCTTCAGCGTCACCCCTACAAGCCGCTGCTGACCCATGCCGACTTCCTGCGTGTTGACGCCACCCACGAAATCACCATGAACGTGCCGCTGCACGTGACTGGCGAAGAAGCGTGTGTCGGCATCAAGGACCAAGACGGCGAACTGCACGTTCTTGCTAACGAAGTGGCGATCAGCTGCTTGCCGAAAGATCTTCCTGACTATCTGGAAATTGACATCAGCAATGCCGAAGTCGGCACGACGCTGCACCTGTCAGACCTGACCCTGCCGGCAGGCGTCACTTCAGTTGACCTTTCTCACGGTGAAGATCACGACAACGCGATTCTCAGCGTCACCAAGATGAAGGTTCGTGCTACTGACGAAGACGAAGAAGAAGGCGGTGAAAGCGAAAGCGACAGTGAAGGCGAAGAAGACAACAGCGCCGAGTAAGCTGTCAACGTGGGCCGTGCCCGCACGGCCCAAGCAATGTTAAAATCAAGCGCTTCGGCGCTTGATTTTTTTTGCAGCCCGCCATCCGTGGCTGGCGCTCTTCGGGCCGCGGCTGGCGCGGCGTCAAAAATTTCTCCCGGAAATTTTTTGGAGGTGGGAAATGAGCCAGGTAACGGCCATCATTGGACTCGGCAACCCCGGGCCGGAGTATGCGACAACGCGCCATAACGCCGGCTTTTGGCTGGTCGATGCCATTGCACGCAGCGCGCATGACGAACTGCGTCCAGAAAAGAAGTTCCTCGGGCACTATGCCAAGGTGCGCATCGGCGACCAGGACGTTCATCTTCTCAAGCCCGCTACCTATATGAATCGCAGCGGCGCTGCTGTCGCGGCATTGAGCCAGTTTTTCAAACTTGCCCCCGAAAATCTGCTGGTGGCCCACGACGAACTCGACCTGCCTCCTGGTCAGGCGCGTTATAAAAGCGGTGGCGGCCATGGCGGCCACAATGGGCTACGCGATATCGCCAGCGCATTGGGCGACCAAAAGCAGTTTCACCGCGTGCGGATTGGCGTCGGTCACCCAGGCGACGCACGCCAGGTGACCAACTACGTGCTAGGCCGCGCTGGCAAGGATGAACAAGCGGCGATTGAACGCGCGATCGAAGAATGCCAAGCGACATTACCCTCGGCACTGGCCGGTGACTGGGCCAAAGCTATGAACCAGTTGCACAGTCTCAAGCTGTAGCGTTACCCCCGTAGCTGGCAGCGGGCTGATCTCGTAGAATAGCCATTGATTTCTCGCCTACCATTTTATTTCAGGAACACTTTATGGGTTTTAACTGCGGCATCGTCGGCCTGCCCAACGTCGGCAAGTCAACACTCTTCAATGCGCTTACCAAGTCGGGTATTGATGCAGAAAACTTCCCCTTCTGCACCATCGAACCCAACGTCGGGATCGTCCCCATGCCCGACCCGCGCCTTAATGCGTTGGCCGAGATCGTCAAACCGCAAAAAGTGCTGCCGACTACCATGGAGTTTGTCGACATTGCTGGCCTGGTGGCAGGCGCCTCAAAAGGCGAAGGACTGGGCAACAAGTTTCTGGCCAATATCCGCGAAACTCAGGCCATCGCCCACGTAGTGCGCTGTTTCGATAACGACAACGTGATCCACGTCTCCAATCAGGTCGACCCGCGCATTGATATCGAAACCATCAACCTTGAATTGGCGCTTGCCGACTTGGATACCGTCGAAAAGGCCAGTCAGCGCCTGGTGCGCGTTGTCAAAGGTGGCGATAAAGACGCCATCGCCACCAAAGCCGTGTTGGACAAAATTCACCCACACCTCGCCGAGGGGCAGCCGCTACGCAGCTTTGGCTTGAGCGAAGAAGAACAGCTCCAGGTTAAAAGCTTTGGCTTTTTGACGCTCAAGCCCACCATGTACATTGCCAACGTCAATGAAGACGGGTTCGACAATAACCCTTATCTCGATATCGTCAACGAAATCGCTGCCGAGGAAGGCGCTGTCGTGGTGCCGGTCTGCAACCAGATCGAAGCCGAAATCGCCGAGCTGGACGACGAAGAACGCGAGATGTTTTTAAGCGAGATGGGGATGGAAGAACCCGGCCTGGATCGCGTGATTCGCGCCGGTTATGCGTTGCTCGGCTTGCAAACCTACTTCACTGCGGGCGTCAAGGAAGTGCGCGCCTGGACCGTCAAGCAAGGGGCCACTGCACCGGAAGCCGCCGGCGCCATCCATACCGATTTTCAGAAAGGCTTTATCCGCGCCGAAGTGGTCGCCTACGACGACTTTGTCTCACTGGGCGGCGAGCAAGGCGCCAAAGACGCGGGCAAATGGCGACTGGAAGGCAAGGAATACATCGTCAAGGATGGCGACGTGGTGCATTTCCGTTTCAATGTATAGTCCGCAACGCAGTCACTGCTTAAGCGCAGCGGTGAACCTTCGCGACCGATAACCTAGCGTTTAAGCGCTGCCTTCCTGGCAGCGCTGAAGCCTGCTAGGGTTAATGAATGCCTTACTCTTCCTACCCAGATGATCGGACTATCGGTCATGCACCCCGATCCGGCCTGTTAATTTTCAGCTTGCTGCTACCGCTGGCAATGCTTTCAGGCTGCGGCCAGAGCGAGTCGACGGTTACACAGGTCGACCCGCCCGAACCGGGCGGGACACTCAACGTCGTTACCCGCAACAGCGCCACCACTTACTTCATTGACCGTGAAGGAATGTCGGCTGGCCCCGAGCACGACCTCGTCGAAGCGTTCGCCGAGGCCAACGACTGGGAGGTTGAATGGACGCTTGCCGAGTCCACATCCGGGGTACTCCAGTCTTTGCAAGACGATGAGCAACGGCTCGCCGCCGCTGGACTGACGCACCTACCGTCCCGGGATGAACACTTCCGCCGGGGCCCTACTCACACCGATATCGTCGAGCAACTGGTCTGTCACCGCGACATGCGCCCCATGCCGCGCCAAGTAGAGGAAATGGCGGGGATCGATATCCGCGTCACGGCAGATTCCAGCTACGCTGAAAAGCTGCAGAGCCTGGTCAACCAGCATACGGGCATCGACTTCGAGGAAGATCCGCGTACCACTGAAATACTACTGACCGAAGTGGCCGAAAAGCGTATCGACTGCACCGTTGGCGACTCCAATATCGTGCAGTTGGTTCGCCGCCACTTTCCGCACCTGGAAGTGGCCATCAACCTCACCAGCGGTGACCGGCTGGGCTGGTACCTGCCTGCCGACCAACAGGCACTGGCCGATATGGCCGACCAATGGATGGCAAGCCCCGAGGGCCAGGAAAGCATCAACGAGGTGCAGCAGCGCTACTACGCTTATATCAGCGAGTTCGACTTCGTTGACCTGCGCGCGCTCAACCGGCGCATCGACGAACGCCTGCCTGACTACCTTGACCTTTTCCTGGAGGCTCAGGACGAGACCGGCATGCCCGCCGACCTGCTTGCCGCGCTGGCTTACCAGGAATCGCACTGGGACCCGCAAGCGGTCTCCCCTACCGGTGTGCGTGGCATCATGATGCTGACGCAGAACACCGCCCAATCTCTTGGCGTCGACAATCGCCTGAACCCGGCAGCGTCCATCGATGGTGGCGCCCGCTATCTTGCCGACCGCCATCAGCGCCTTCCCGACACTCTCCCGGAGCCGGATCGTACTTACCTGGCCCTGGCAAGCTACAACATTGGCCGCGGCCACGTGCTGGATGCCCGAAAGCTGGCCCGGGAGCTGGGCAAAGACCCGAATTCCTGGGAAGACATGAAGGAGGTCCTGCCGCTCAAGGCCGACAAACGTTACTACCCGCAGACCCGCTATGGTTACGCCCGGGGCTATGAGCCAGTGCACTATGTGCAACGAATCCGCAACTACCAGGACGTGATCGAGCCTGCAATGCAATGGTTACCGCTATCGACCGACGAGCAATAACGCCGAGCATGGCGGGCTTGACGCGGCCAAGGCAGATGCGTATTATGCGCTTCCGTTGAATGGCTACGTAGCTCAGCTGGTTAGAGCACATCACTCATAATGATGGGGTCCCCTGTTCAAATCAGGGCGTAGCCACCATGCGAACATTGAAAGCCCGCTGACTCTGTCGGCGGGCTTTTTTGTGCTGGCTAATCAACACGAACGACCAGAATTAACCCTATGCGGGGGCGCTGTAAACCCATCCATGGCGCCCCCCCCTGCCGAGGGTTAATTCTGGTCTTAAAATGTTTCCCTTTTGGTTCAAATTAGCATCTTGCGGTTTAAAAAGCCGACCAGTGCCCGGGTAAGGTGTTCGACGTCATGGGTGCCCGCCGTTTCGCGCACTGAATGCATGGCCCACTGGGGCAGCCCCACATCGATGGTGGGCACGCCGACCTCAGTGGCGGTGATCGGCCCGATAGTGCTCCCACAGCCCATGTCAGACCGCGTCACAAACGACTGCACCGGCACGTCGGCTGTGCGGCAGACATCCCGAAACAACGCGCCTGTCACGCTATTGGTCGCGTAACGCTGGCTGGCATTGATCTTGATCACCGGTCCAGCATTCAGCAACGGTCCGTGCTGCTCATCGTGCATATCGGCAAAGTTGGGATGCAGCCCGTGGGCGTTATCGCAAGAGATCATCAGCGATGACTGGATCAGTTGAATCAGCGATTCTTCGCTGCCCTTTTCACTTCCCCTGCCTATTTGAGCATTGATACGCTTCAGCACATCACCCAGAAATGGCCCCTGGGCGCCGCAGGCGCTGGAACTGCCGACTTCTTCGTGATCATTGGCGACCAGCAGCGCGCCCTGCTGACCATCGCAGTCGAGCAACGCTTCCAGACCCACAAAGCACGACAACAGGTTATCCAGCCGTGCGCTCGCGATAAGCTCCTGATTGACGCCCACCAAAGAAGGCGGTTGAACGTCGTAAAAGCCCAATTCAAAATCCACCACGTCGACCGCCCGCAAGCCATGCTCAGCTTCCAACCAGCGCGCCAGCAGATCTTCAAGCTTGCCGGATTCGCTTTGCATCAGCACGGGCGCCATCTGGGTTTGCGGGTTGATGCTACGCCCAGCATTGACGTCCCGGTCAAGGTGTATCGCCAGACTCGGAATCATCGCCACCGGCCGATCAACGTTAAGCAGCACACTTTCCAGTTGCCCATCGGCGTGACGGATATGCACTCGCCCAGCGATACCCAGATCGCGGTCAAACCACGGCGCAAGCAAGGCACCGCCATACACCTGCACCCCCAACTGAAGCCAACCGGCAGCATGCTGGGTGGCATTGGGCTTTAAACGCAGCCCCGGGCTATCGGTGTGGGCGCCCAGCATGCGCATGCTGTGCAGTGGCCCTTTGGGCAGTTGAAAGGCAATCAATGATGAATCGTTGCGTGTCACGTAGTAGCGCTGACCGGGCGACAGCTGCCAGTTGGCCGTCTCTTCCAGGCGCTCGAAACCCGCTTGTTCCAGACGCCCCGCCATGGCATGGGTGGCGTGCCAGGGGGTGGGAGACTGGCGCAAGAACTCGCATAACCGGGCGACGCGATCAGCGTTGAATATTTCGGACATGGAAATCCTCATTACCTACATGTTTGAGTCTCAGCAAAGCAGGTGACCTGCTACAATGCTCCTTCGGCCTTCGCAACTCATTGGTCAGATGCGGGTCTAGGAAAGCATGAGTGTACACAAATCCGGGAGAGCTTGACTGATGAGCTTGTTTGCAACGCTTTCGCGTTCAATCGCCCTAACCATCATGCTGGTCGTCACCAGCCCGATGGCATTAGCGCAACTTGAGCCGACCGAAGAACAGCGCCAGGCGGCGGTCGAAATTGCCGATTCGCTCCGCTATGGCCACTACGCCGATGTCAGCTTTGACGAAGCCTGGTCACAAGAAGCCTTTGATCGCTACTTGGATATTCTGGATGGCCAGCGGGCCTACCTGCTAAGCAGCGACATTGAGCCCTATCGTCACCTGGAAACCGATCTGGCCGACACCCTTTTCGACGGCGACCTGGATGAAGCGTTTGCCCTTTACAACCGTCTCAACGAGCGCCATACCGCTCGAGTTGAATGGCTGCTCGAACACCTCGATGACGACACGACGTTCAACTTCGACGGCAACGAACGCCTTGAGCTTGAACGCGAGGACGCCAACTGGGCCGAGAGCCAGCGCGAGCTGGATGCATTGTGGCAAAAACGGCTGAAAAATGATGCCCTGACGCTTGCCTTGAGCGATCAGGACGACGAACAGATTGTCGAGAATCTTCGCCAGCGTTACGAGGGGCAGCTTTCCCGCCTGGAACAAACCGAATCGGAAGACGTCTTTGGCTTGATCATGGCCGCGGTGACCAGCACCATTGATCCCCACACCAGCTATCTATCACCGCGCCAGGGCGAATCGTTTGACATTCAAATGAGCCTCTCGCTGGAAGGCATAGGCGCACTCCTTCAATCCGACGGTGAATACGTCAAAGTCTCCAGCCTGGTGGCAGGCGGCCCGGCTGAACGAGCTGGCGTTCTGGAGCCCGCGGACCGGATTATTGGCGTCGGTCAGGAAGACGGCGAGATGGTCAACGTGGTTGGCATGCGTCTGGATAACGTGGTCGACCTGATTCGCGGCCCGAAAGGCTCCGTGGTGAAGCTGGATGTAGTACCCGCCCAGGCGGTCGACATGACCCGCTCACAAACCGTTGAGATCACCCGGGATACGGTCGACCTGGAAGATCAGGCCGCCCAGAGCGAAGTGATTGACGTCGAGCGTGATGGCGCCACTCACCGCCTCGGGGTGATCGAAATCCCCACCTTTTATGTCGACTTCGACGCCTGGCAGGCAGGAGAGGATGACTACCGCAGCACCACCCGCGATGTCGCCAAGGAAATTGAGCAGTTAAAACGCCAGGATGTTGAAGGCATCGTGCTCGACCTGCGCAACAATGGTGGTGGCGCCCTTCAGGAAGCCAACTCGCTGATCGGCCTATTTATCGATCGCGGCCCCACCGTTCAGGTTCGCGACGCTGACGGGCGTATCAACCTCTACGGCGACAGTGAAGCAGGCACGCTTTACGACGGCCCACTGGGCGTGCTGGTGAACCGTCTATCCGCCTCGGCGTCAGAAATTCTCGCTGGGGCCATCCAGGACTATGGTCGCGGTATCGTGATGGGTAGCCAGACCTTTGGTAAAGGCACAGTGCAGACGCTGAGCGATTTGAGCCATGGCGAGATCAAGCTCACCCGCGCTAAGTTCTATCGCATTTCCGGCGAGAGCACCCAGAACCGCGGTGTCGAACCCGATATTGACTTCCCTAGCCTGATCGACCCGGAACGTATCGGCGAAAGCAGCCTGGATCACGCCTTGGAATGGGACACGGTTCAGGACGTCCAGTACCGGCAGTACGGAGAACCCGAACGCTACCTTGACGCTCTGTTGTCAGCCCATCAGGAACGCGCGGAGGAAAACCCCAACTTCCGCTATTTGGAGCGGCAATCGGCGCTGTCCCGGGAACTTCGCGAGCAGAACACCAGCGTCAGCCTGAATCGTGAGCAGCGCGAGCGTGAAACCCAGGCTCAGGAATCCGAGCAGCTGGCGCTGGAAAACCAGCGGCGTCGCGCCCTGGGGCTTGAAGAGCTGGAGGAATGGACCGACGCTCGCGACGAGACCTCGCTGAGCGATAACGACAGTGAAAACGGCAATAGCGATGAAGAAGACGAGGAAGACATGCCGGTAGAGCGTGCTCATGTGCTGGAAGCCGCCGAAGTTCTGCTCGACTATGCGAAGCTAGAAAGCGCCGCGCGCTTCGTCAACCGGTAAGCGAAGTAGCAGCATAAACGAGGGCCTCAACAGCGCCGATGCCACTGGCATCGGCGCTGTTTTTTTTGCCAACTAGCAGAGTACGGCTCGCCGTGTTGGCCGGTCGCCCATGACGGCCAAACGCTGCGTCAAACGGGCCAGTTGGGCCGTACAACCCTGCCGTGCCGACTCAATAATATGCCGCGCCCATGTCGGCAGCTGCGGCGATAGCTGGTAATAAACCCACTGCCCGTCCCGCTGGTCCACCAGCAGCCCGCATTGGCGAAGCTGCGCCAGATGACGCGACACCTTGGGCTGGGACTCTTCAAGCACATAGGTCATTTCACACACGCACAGCGACTGCTCATGGGCAATCAACAGCACCAGCATCAACCGCGTTTCATCGCTTAAGCACTTGAATACCTGCAGTGCATTCAACGGAGTGGATTTTCCCAAGACGATTATCCCTACCTGGTCAATAATGCTGATAGTTTACGTCACTGGCGTTTGTATCGGCAAAGCCCCAGGCGCTCAATGTTCGCGTCAAGAGAACTGTCAAAAGAATCAAAGGAAGGAAGATCGAAATCGATAAACGGCTGGCGTCACAGAAGGAAGGAAAACAGACGCTAGATGGCTCCCCGAGCAGGACTCGAACCTGCGACCCAATGATTAACAGTCATTTGCTCTACCAACTGAGCTATCGGGGAACAATAGGACTACCGTAAACGGTAGGTACAAACGGTGTTGCGGGGCAATTTGGCTCCTCGAGCAGGACTCGAACCTGCGACCCAATGATTAACAGTCATTTGCTCTACCAACTGAGCTATCGAGGAACAATCTGATATTGCCGTATTTGAGATCAGTGTATTGGCTCCCCGAGCAGGACTCGAACCTGCGACCCAATGATTAACAGTCATTTGCTCTACCAACTGAGCTATCGGGGAACTGCTCAAACACGGTGCGTAGTATACTGATAGAAACGTAACGGTCAAGCACCGATTCCGCGTCAACGCTAGCCGCCTGTTGGTTGTGTCCGTATAATGCGCACAATCATTAGCGCCCAGGCGCAACGACACTTCATTCATTCCTCGTCCTTCCGACGACCCATAGATGACAGGTACCGATGGCGAAGAAGCTCTTCATCAAAACGCACGGCTGCCAAATGAACGAGTATGACTCCTCCCGCATGGCGGATATGCTCGGCGTTTCTCATCAGCTCGAACTGACCGATAACGAGCGCGAAGCCGATGTCATTCTTCTCAACACCTGCTCCATTCGTGAAAAAGCGCAGGAGAAGGTGTTCCATCAGCTGGGACGCTGGAAAAAACTCAAGGACGCCAACCCTGATCTGGTCATTGGCGTTGGCGGCTGCGTTGCAAGCCAGGAAGGCGAAGCATTGCGCAAGCGTGCCCCCCATGTGGACATGGTATTCGGGCCGCAGACACTGCACCGGGTGCCGTCCATGCTGGATGCACGCCGCGACAATCAGATTGCCGCGGTGGATGTGACCTTCCCGGAAATCGAGAAGTTCGACCATCTGCCTAAACCCACCTCAGACGGCGCCACTGCCTTTGTGTCGATCATGGAAGGCTGCTCGAAGTACTGCACCTTCTGTGTGGTGCCCTACACCCGTGGCGAAGAAGTCTCGCGGCCGTTTGAAGCGGTGATGGATGAAGTCATTCACCTGGCCGACCAGGGCGTGCGCGAAGTCAACCTTCTCGGCCAGAACGTCAACGCCTACCGGGGCGAAAACCAGTTGGGCGATGAGATCGATCTTGCCGAACTGATCGCCTGTGTTGCGGCGGTCGAGGGGATCGATCGTATTCGCTTCACCACCTCGCACCCGGTTGAGTTCACTGACAGCCTGGTGGATGCCTATGCCGATATCCCCGAACTGGTCAGCCACCTGCACCTGCCGGTGCAATCCGGCTCGGACCGCATCTTGAGCGCGATGAAGCGTGGCCACACGGCAGAAGCCTATATCGAAAAGATGGAGCGGATTCGCGCCAACCGCCCGGACATCAGCTTCTCTTCCGACTTCATTATTGGTTTCCCCGGCGAGACGGAAGAAGACTTTGAAGCGACGATGGATCTGATTCATCGCATAGGTTTCGACCATTCGTTCAGCTTTGTTTTCTCGGCACGCCCCGGCACACCCGCCGCCGCGCTCGAAGATGAAACACCGGAAAGCGTCAAGAAAGAACGTCTGGCGATCTTGCAGGCGCGTATTCTCCAGCAGGCCGGCCAGATCAGCCGCCGCATGGTGGGCACCACCCAGCGCATTCTGGTAACCGGCTTTTCGCCGAAAGACCCCGGCCAGCTGTCCGGACGCACGGAAAATAACCGGGTGGTCAACTTCCGCGCCGCCAACCCTACCGAGCTGATCGGCTACTTCGTGGACGTGGAAATTACTGAAGCCCTGCCCAATTCGCTGCGCGGTGAACTCGCCTCACCCGAGCGTTATTGAACATCGCTTATCTTAGTTAATTGCCCCAACACCGCTTGGGGCAGTAAGCTGACATTGACACCCATCAACCGACAGGTTTTTCTCTCTTGAGCCAGCCATCGCCTCAGGCCAATCGCATTACCACGTTAAGCCTTGAACCCAATGACCCACAGCGCCTTGCCAGCCTGTGTGGTCAGCAGGATGAGCACCTGAAGTTGATCGAAAGCCGCCTGGACGTAACACTGCGCAACCGGGGCAATGTGTTCCAGTTGGCTGGGCCTGCCAATCGCATTAAAGCCGCTGCCAACGTGCTGGAACACCTCTACCGCGAAACCGCGGCGGAAGAAGTATCGGCCGACACCGTCCACCTGTTTCTTCAAGAATCCGGCCTGGAAGCGCTGGAGGAAGAAGACGATACAGAAGGCGATAGCGGTGAAGTGATCATGCGCACACCGCGCACCATGATCAAGCCCCGTGGCCTCAATCAGCAGCGCTACGTCACCAGTATTCGCGAACACGACATCAACTTCGGCATTGGTCCCGCGGGTACCGGTAAAACCTACCTTGCCGTCGCGGCCGCCGTGGAAGCGCTTAACCAGCAGGAAGTACGTCGTATTCTACTCGTCCGCCCGGCGGTGGAAGCCGGTGAGAAGCTCGGCTTTCTGCCCGGCGATCTCGCCCAGAAAATCGACCCTTACCTGCGCCCGCTCTACGATGCGCTTTACGAAATGATCGGCTTTGAGCAGGTCGCCAAGCTGATCGAGCGCCAGGTGATCGAAATTGCCCCGCTGGCTTATATGCGCGGCAGAACGCTCAACAATGCCTATATCATCCTGGATGAGAGCCAGAACACCACGCCCGAACAAATGAAAATGTTTCTGACGCGTATTGGCTTCGGCTCCACCGCGGTAATCACCGGTGACGTCACCCAGGTTGACCTGCCCAAAGGCCAGCGCTCGGGCCTGATCCAGGTACTCGACGTGCTAAAGGACACCGCCGGAATTGGCGTCACCCACTTTGCCGCCAAAGATGTGGTTCGCCACCCGCTGGTGCAGCGCATCATCGAAGCCTACGACGCCTTCGAGTCCCAGCAGGAAGCTGAGGAGCGCGCCCGTCGGGAAGCGCGCCAGCAAGAGCGGGAAGCCCGTCTGCAGGGCCGCGAAAGCTCGGGGGATACCTCGCGATGAATGACATCGTGATCGACCGTCAGGCCGCCATCGACGATCAGCAGCTACCGACTCAGGCACAGCTCACCCGTTGGGTGGGCGATGTGCTTGCCCGGCACCCCGACGAGCCACGACAGGAACTGACCGTGCGTTTTGTCGATCTCGCTGAAAGCCAATCACTCAATCATGATTATCGGGGCAAGGATAAGCCCACCAACGTGCTGTCATTCCCGTTTGAGAACCCACCGGGCATAACGCTGCCATTACTCGGCGATCTGGTGATTTGCCATGCCGTCGTTGTCAAAGAGGCTGAAGAGCAGCACAAAGCCCTCGAGCATCATTACGCCCATATGGTGATTCACGGCACTTTGCACTTATTGGGCTATGATCACATGGAAGAAGAAGATGCCGAGGTGATGGAGCAATGTGAGCGCGAGCTGCTTGCCGCCCTGGGCATTACCGACCCTTATATTGGCGACATATGAGACTTAAGGCCCATACATTGAACTGGTACCGCGCCCCTGGTCAGTGATAAAACGTCCTTTCGAATCACTCCACCTGAGTCCGTCAACAAGAGATTACCTGCATGAGCGAAGACCGATCGAGCAACGCCAATCAACGATCCTGGCTCGAGAAACTCTTTAGCGCCCTTTCCGGCGACAACGACGAACCCAGCTCCCGCGATGAGTTACTGGAATTTTTACGCCACGCGGCGGGGCGTTTAAAGCTTGACCAGGACGCCATCATGATCATTGAAGGCGCACTGGAAATCAGCGATCAACAGGTTCGCGAAATCCTCATCCCCCGCTCGCAAATCTCGGCGATCACCCTTGATCAGACCAGCGAAGAGTACCTGGCGCTTATTCAAGAGACTGGCCACTCGCGCTACCCGGTGATTGGCGAAAACCTTGACGATGTAAAAGGTATTTTGCTGGTCAAGGATCTATTGCCGCTCCTGTCGCAGACTCAAGCGGAGCGAGATGCGTTTCAGTTGGATGATATCGTCCGTTCGGCGATGTTCATTCCTGAATCCAAACGGCTCAACAGCCTGCTGAAAGAGTTTCGTGATACCCACAACCACATGGCCGTCGTGGTCGACGAATACGGCGGTACAGCGGGCATTATTACCATCGAGGATATCCTTGAGCAGATTGTCGGCAATATCGAAGACGAGCATGACGCTGACGAGGAAGAAGATATCCGCGAGCTGGAAGACAAGCGCTATGCCATCCGCGCCCTCACGACCATCGACGACTTCAATGAGCACTTCGATACCCAGTTCTCCGACGATGAGTTTGACACCATCGGCGGACTGGTCATGCAGCAGTTCGGCCACCTGCCCCAACGCGGCGAATATACTCACCTGGGCGGCTGGCGCTTCGAAGTCCTCAACGCAGACAATCGCCGTATCCGCCTACTAGAGGCCTACCGGGAACAACGCCCTGATACCAGCGACGACGAGCAGGAAGACACCTAGCTTTCACGCTTTTTACGTTCAGGACATAAGGACATCTCGTTATGGGTCGTATTCCCGCTGTCTATCGACAGCTCATTGTTGCGCTTCTGGCTGGCGGTTTAACCACACTGACAGCATCGCCCTTCGAATTGTGGTGGCTAGGCCCGGTGGCGGCAGGCTTAATGTATGCAGGGACTCATCAGCTAACCGCCGCCCAGGCGGCCCTCAAGGGATGGCTGTACGGCGTGGCGCTGTTTGGCAGCGGTGCTTCCTGGGTCTACGTATCGATTCACGACTACGGCTATACCGGCGTACCGCTTGCGCTGTTTCTCACCGCCCTGTTTGTCTGCGTGCTGGCACTGTTTTACGCCGCCACGCTTTGGCTCTACCGCCGCTTTACCGGCCCTCGGCTGGAGCTTGTGAGCTTTGCCGGCATCTGGGTGCTGGGAGAAGTCCTGCGCACCTATCTATTTACCGGTTTTCCATGGCTATTGCTGGGGTCAGGGTATGTGGATTCCCCACTGGCGGCCTGGGCGCCTATAGGCGGCGTTTATCTGCTCTCGCTGCTGGTTGCCCTTAGCGGCGCACTCGGCGCGGCGCTACTGCTGCGCCGCCAATGGTGGACGCTCGTGCCGCTGGCGGCTATCTGGCTAACCCCCCTCGCGTTGCCAGCGCAATGGACCACGCCCGCCGAAACACCGACACGGGTCGCACTGCTACAGGGTAATCTTCCCCAACTGGAAAAATGGACCCCCGAAGGCCAGCGCAACGCCGCCAATATTTATAGCGACTTGACTCGCGAGGTCGGCGACGACGTTGACCTGATTGTGTGGCCGGAAACGGCCCTGCCCATGATGGAAACCCAGGCACGCCCGGTGCTTGAGCGGGTACAAAGCAACCTGCCCGCCGACACGGCATTGATGACCGGTATCGTCCAGCGCGATATCGAGGAACGCTTGTTCAATGGCGTCGTCGGTATTGGCGATGTCGAGGGCAGCTATCAAAAAGAACACCTGGTGCCCTTCGGCGAATATCTACCACTGGAAAGCCTGCTACGCGGCGCCATCGACTTTTTCAACCTGCCCATGTCGAGCTTTACCAAAGGCGATTCCGATCAGGCGCCAATGCAGGCAGCGGGGGTCAGCATCGGCAATGCCATCTGCTATGAAATCATTTACCCGCAGTTGGTGGCCAGCCGCGCCAAGAACAGCGATGTATTGATGACGCTGTCCAACGATACCTGGTTTGGTGCCTCGATCGGCCCGCACCAACACTTGCAGATGGCGCGCCTCAGGGCGCTGGAAAATGGCCGCTACGTGCTGCGGGCTACCAGCAATGGCATTACCGCCATCATCGATGCACAGGGCCGCATCGTCGAGCGTGCGCCCCAGTTCGAGACCACATCGCTTACCGGCGAGTTCTACGCTACTCAAGGGTTAACACCGTTTACCCGCATGGGTAGCTGGCCGGTGTGGTTTTTAGCCGCACTGATGACCCTTGTGGGTGTGTCTCGAACGCACCGCCGGTAAACTATTAACTTGATAAACTATTAGCCCGGTAAGCGACGCCAGTTGCTGCCGGGTTAGTGTGAGATCACTTGATCCCGCATTCTATTCAACCGTGCCACTTAGGAGGCAGCCTCGTTGAAATCTCGCCCTTTTCTGTTACTGGTGATTCTTCCACTGTTTATTGCATTGCTCTTGGGTGGCGTTCTCTTTGGTGGTCAGGCGCTGTCCGACAGCAATATGGATGAGGATATCCAGCAAGCCCTGGCGCAAGAGATTAACCAGGAAGCAAGTGGCATCGAGCTTTCAAAGCTGCAGAAAGTGCAGTACGGCTATACCATTTGCGGCCTGTATCGCACGGCCTCATCAGAGAGGGGTTATGCGTCGTTTCTTTACGATACGCAACACGACAGCGTAGAGCTGGATATCAAGTCGAGTCGCTATAAGTCGCGCTGTAGCCTATCGGTTGCCTGCCAGTAATTCAGGCACCGTCGCTCACCAACTGATTAATATCTGCTACCGCGTCAGAGATGGGGTGCGAGTCGCGTATCAGGAATTGCGCCTTCCCTTCCCGATCAAAGGCAAAAACCGCGCTTGTGTGCGTCACAATATAGTCACCGCGCTGGTTAGGTTCTTCGTAGTCATACGTGACCCGCATGCGGTTGGTCAGGGCGTCTATTTCCGCCAGGTCACCCGTAATACCAATAAACTCAGAGCCGAAGGCATTGGTGTAGCGCTTTACGACCTCGGGGGTATCACGCTTCGGGTCGACGGAGATAAACAGCACCTGAATGTCGTCACGGACATCATCGTCCAGACGGTTTAAGGTGCCTGCCAGTCTGGCTAACGTAATCGGGCACACATCCGGGCAATAGGTATACCCAAAGTAAACCAGTGTGACCTTACCCTGATAATCTTCAGCCTCGACGGCCTGACCGTTTTCATCAATCAGCGAAAAATCCAGCGGCGGCATGATTTCAAAGGTCTCTGCCGTGCGCCAATTGCGCTCACTACAGCCGACAAGCCACAGTGAAACCAGTAAAACTAACAACCGCTTGATCATTAACTCGTCCTGCTTGACAGCGTATTAAAGCGATGCGGGGGATACCACATCGAACGTGACCGGCAGTTGCTGGGCGTCGTCAAACTCCAGCAGCACCTCGACATCATCACCTTCAGAAAACGTTTCCTTACGCCCGATAAACATCAAGTGATGGCCTTTGGGGGCAAACTCGAAACGTTCCCCCGCCTCGATTTCCACTTGCTCCATGGCATGCATGTGCGCCATGCCGTTTTCTTCGCTGCTCACATGAATCTCGACGTCTTCAAAGGCCTCGCTTTGCGCGCCGACTAAAACAGCCGTCTCGTCGCCGGTATTATGCAGCTGAAAATACCCCGCTCCCGGCTGCTCACCGGGCAACAAACTCAATCGCGCATCGCTGACCTGCACATCCTGCCCACTGGCATGCCCGGCGATTACCAACATCAGCAGCATGCCACCGGCCAACAGCCGAGGGGTATTGAATAGGTGCCTGACCATATTATTTCTCCACTTAGGGAAGGACTGAGATATTCGGCGCTATTTTACCAGCACCGCACGCTAAACGCTTTGCGTGCTGACGTGCTGACATGCTGACGTGCTGAGCGAGCCTTTCAAAAGTACCGTCACCATAGCCAGATTCCAGGTTTCCGCAACCCCGATGCGACATTATGTCAGCGGCGCTGGATTATCTGGTGATACGAAAAAGCCCTGCCTTTTAGGCAGGGCTTTATCTTGCAACGCGTGCTTGATCACCTATTCGGGTATTTCACCCAACACTTCAGGAATCGTGGTTTTTACATAGCGCCCGGGGGCGGGCTCGATCACACTCAACTCGCCTTCACCTGGCTGACGCGCGGCAACCATTTTTTTCGGATCTGGATCCGCATAGCCATTTTCGGTGATCCAAGCCTGCCAATGGGGCCACCAAGACCCTTCATTGAAGGTCGCCCCCTCAAACCAGGCGTCGTGGCTTTCTGGCAGCTGATCGTTCGTCCAGTAGCCATATTTCTGCTTATGCGGCGGGTTGACGATGCCAGCAATATGCCCCGAGCCACCCAGCACAAAGGTTGATGGCCCTTTAGGCAACAGCGCGCCGTAATAGGAGCTGTTCCACTTGGCGATATGATCTTCCTTGGCCGACACAAAATAGCTGGGCGTCGATATTTTCCTGAGATCGATCTTCACCCCATCAAGTTCGATACCACCCGGCTCGACCAGCTTGTTCTGCAGGTACATGTGCCGCAAGTACCAGGCATGGGTTCCGGCAGGCAGGTTGGTGCCGTCGGTATTCCAGTAAAGCAGGTCGAAGGCGGCCGGGGTTTCACCTTTAAGATAATTATTGATGTAGAACGACCAGAAAAGATCGTTTTCACGCAGCAGGTTAAAGGTATAGGCCATCGAGCGACCGTCTAGATAACCTTTCAGCTGCATGCTTTCTTCAATGCCCTCTAACACGCGTTCGTTGAGGAACACGCCGATATCACCGGGGTCACGGAAATCCTGCAAGGTCGCCATGTAGGTGACCGATTTGACCTTGCGGCCACGCCGTGTGCTGGTGAGATAGGCCACGGTCGATGCCGTCAGCGTGCCGCCAACGCAGTAACTCAACAGATTGACCGACTTTTCCCCGCAGGCCTTTTCAATCGCTTCCATGGCGGTAATCGGGCCCAGCTGCATGTAATCCGCCCAGGTGATGTCGTGCTGCTCCGGCCCCGGATTGCGCCAAGAGATCAGGAACACGCTATGCCCCTGGTCGACCAGCCACTTCATCATTGAGTTATCTTCACGCAGGTCAAGCACGTAGTACTTGTTGATCCATGGTGGCACAACCAGCAGCGGTGTTTTATAGGTTTTTTCGGTGGTGGGCGTGTACTGGATCAGCTGCATCAACTCATTTTCATACACCACAGACCCTGGGGTAACCGCGATGTTCTCGCCAACGCCAAAGGCGCTGCGATCCGTCATGCGCACATTGATGCCTTCAGAAGAATTGGCCAGGTCTTCGCGCAGTCGCTCCAGGCCCTCGACCAAATTCTGACCTTTGGTTTCCAACGTGCGGCGCATGACCTCAGGGTTCGTCGACACAAAGTTGGTCGGCGACATCGCATTGACCATCTGACGCGCGTAAAAAGCCAGGTTGCGCTTATGGGTTTCGTCCATTCCGCTTAAGCTATCCACCAGCTCATCCACCATCTGGGAAAACAGCAGGTATTGCTGCATGATGGCCATGAAGTGGGGTTCCTGGGTCCAGGCCTCGTCCTTGAACCGGCGGTCGCCTTTTTCCGGCATGACCACTGGCGATACCTCTTCACCAGCCATCGCCCGCATGCCCTGCTGCCATAGCAGCCACTGATCCTGCAGCAGGCGTGACTGGGTCTGCCATAATAGCGTCGGGTTCTGCATTAACGACTGCGCGCCGGCTTCAAAGCTTTCCCGCATGTCGCTATACACGGAGTCGGCCGCTTCGCTTGGCGCCATGCGCGATAACAGATCCTGCATGAGACCTTGATACTGCTCACCAATATCTTTTAGCTGGGCGTTCCACGCTTCCAGCTCTTCTTGAGACAGGCCATGGGGCGGTAATTCCCACTCTGCTGACATCTTCATTCTCCTCTACCGGCGCGGCAACCTATACGCAGCCCGTATGATGGCAGGTAATCAAAGGCTCAAAAGAGGCGCGGCGCCCTTGGGCGCCGCGATCAATCGGGTCAATCAGCTTTTACGCGATGATTGGCTGCTCGCTTTCGCGGGCTGCTCACCCTTGGCAGCGGCACTGGCCTGGTCGGCCATTTGCTTGCCTGCTTCACCAAACAGTTTTTCCATCTCTGCCTTGAACTCAAGGCTCATCTCGCTCATCACGCGAGCGTCTTCCTGCATTTGCTGCGAAAGCTCGTTCATCATTGCCGCTTGCTGCGTGCCGAAGTCGCGCAGGCTTTCAGCATCCTGAACATCGGTTGCGCTACGCAGGCGCTCGGTGCCCATTTGGCTGTAGCGCTTCATCGCTTCCAGTTGATACTGGGTCATCTTTTCCATGTTATTGAGCATCAGCGAGTTAATCTTGCGCATCGGCTCAAACATTTGGCGGGTTTGGGCGTTGAAGGCGTCCATCATTTTATCTTGCATGGTGTCTACTCCTATTTTCATTCCTTGGCATGAGCCGTGAGTGACTCACACAAACGCTAATTGCTGCACTGCAAAAAGAGTAATCATTGACAGGGTGTGTTGCAACCACCTTGACGACAACGACCTCTACCGCTTTGGTCGTGCCCTGGCCACATTGCTCTCACAAATTACCCTCACAAACTACTCTGCTTTCCGTTTGGCCCGTGACCGGGAAGATGCTGTTCCCTTGGCATTGGTGTTGGTGTTGGTATTAGCACTCTTGGTACTTGTCGTGCCACTTTGCGCCTTTTCCTCTTCGGAAGCGTCGCTGCTACTGGCGCTGCCTGCCTGCTTCAACATATCCAGCATCATCTGCTGATAGGTGCCGAAGTTTGACAACCCCTGTGAAAGACCCTGCTGCATCATGGGCTGTTGCAGGAAGGGCCGCATCAGGCTCATGGGATCATATCCCTCAACGCCGGACTCCATTTGCCGTTGAATGTTCTCAAGCAGATGTTGCTGGAACGCTTCAACGTCCGGCAACCCCAGCGCTTGGCGAAACTCATCGGGGGTGAGATCGAACTCAACGTTAATCTTCATTGGCGGCTCCTGCTTTATTAACCAATCTTGTTTTATTTGAGTGTAGCAGCGATATGCGAAGGACACCTTGCCGTTAGCGTTGGGTTAAACGTGGCGTATCAACGCTTACCGCACCGTTTTGCCCACGCTGCCGCAGCCAGTGATCCATCAGCGTTATCGCCATCATCGCTTCCGCGATGGGCGTTGCGCGAATACCCACGCAAGGGTCATGACGACCTTTGGTCACCACCTCGACAGCGTTACCGTTGACGTCGATTGAGCGCCCTGGCGTGGTGATGCTTGACGTCGGCTTGAGCGCCAGACGGGCCACAATGGGCTGGCCGCTGGAAATCCCCCCCAGCACCCCACCGGCGTGGTTAGACAAAAAGCCTTCCGGCGTCATCTCGTCGCGATGCTCACTGCCCCGTTGATCAATGCAACCAAACCCGGCGCCAATCTCAATCCCTTTTACCGCATTAATACTCATCAAACCATGCGCCAGATCAGCATCCAGGCGATCAAATACCGGCTCACCCAGCCCGACCGGCACGCCATCGGCCACCACGGTGATCTCCGCGCCGACGGAGTCCTGATCGCGGCGCAGCTGATCCATGTAGTCTTCAAGCTCGGGCACTTTGGCAGGGTCGGGGCAGAAAAACGCGTTCTGACCGACGGCGTCCCAGGAGTTGAAATCGATCTTGATCGGGCCGAGCTGGCTCATGTAACCACGCACCTGCACTCCCTGAGCGGCCAGGTACTGCTTGGCGATGGCGCCTGCAGCGACACGTACCGCGGTCTCCCGCGCGCTTGAACGCCCTCCGCCACGATAGTCACGGTGGCCATACTTGTGGTGGTAGGTGTAGTCCGCGTGGGCGGGGCGAAACTGATCCTTGATTTTTGAATAGTCTTTCGAGCGTTGATCGGTGTTCTCGATGATCAGGCCAATCGAGGTACCGGTCGTTTTGCCTTCGAAGACGCCCGACAGGATTTTCACCTGGTCCGCTTCCTGGCGCTGGGTGGTATACCGCGAGCTACCGGGACGGCGGCGGTCCAGGTCGTGCTGTAAATCCGCCTCGCTGAGAGGCAACCCCGGTGGGCAGCCATCGACAATAGCGCCTAGCGCCGGGCCGTGGCTTTCCCCGAAGGTGGTGACAGTAAATAGTTTGCCAAATGTATTGCCGGACATGAGCCTTAGCTCCTCACGCAAAAGACGCCGCATGGGCGTCGAGTTCAGCGGCGCTCAGGGCAAAGACACCCTGGCCGCCACGCTCGAATTCAAGCCACATGAACGCCACCTCGGGAAAGGCAGCCTCCACGTGGCGGTCTGAGTTGCCAACTTCTACAATCAGCCAGCCTTCATCGGTCAGGTGCCCGCGTGCCTCGCGCAGAATGCGCCGCACGATATCCAGACCGTCGCTGCCCGCTCCCAGCGCCAGGGCAGGCTCGTGGCGAAATTCGGCGGGCATGGTGGCCAAGTCACGCTTATCGACATAGGGCGGATTCGAAATAATGACATCAAAACGCTGCCCCTCCAGCCCGCTGAACACATCGGCTTCTACTGCACGAACACGCTCACCGACATCGTGGCGGGTGATATTTTGTCTGGCCACGGCAAGGGCCTCCTGGCTAATGTCAGCCAGCGTCACCTCGCAAGTGGGCAAATAAAGCGCGGTGGCAATGCCGATACAACCCGAGCCGGTGCACAAATCCAGCACCCGCTCGGGCGGTTCTTCAGGGAACCAGGCAGCGAAGCCATCCTCTATCAGCTCCGCCATCGGCGAGCGCGGGATCAGCACGCGTTCATCGACGTTGAATGGATAACCGGCAAAGAAGGCCTCACCCAACAGGTAAGGCAGCGGTCGACGCGTGGTGATTCGCTCACGGGTGAGGGCCACGATGCGCTCGCGCTCCATCGGCAACAAGCGCGCATCCTGTACGCCTGGGTCGACATTCCAGGGCAAATGCAGCGCCCCCAGACACAGTGCGACGGCTTCATCCCATGCCGATTCGGTGCCGTGGCCATAGTAAAGCCCCGCCAAATAGAACTCGCTGGATACCCAGCGCAGGTAGTCGCGTAAGGTTATAAGCTCGCTCACCAGCGCCGTATCCGGCAGGCTGAGGGAGGAAGGCGAAGTCTCGGCGTTGAGAGGCTGGGTCACATCGGCTCCTGGTCAACAAAGGCTACCATCCCCATCGGGAGACGGCATGGTAAAAGAAAGATTGTACCTTTGACGCTGCCCGGTTCACAGCAGCACGCATCTCGCTATACTGTGCGCTTGTTTTCCGTTTTGCCCATTTGCCATTTGAGCCTGTCATGACACGACGCCGCCACCTGCCCGATGACGACGACATCAGTGCTTTCCGCCAAGCGCTGAAAGCCGCGGGCGTGCGTCGCATTGCCACCAACCAGGCCGACCCCGGCAAACCCAAGCGCAAAGATGATGCCCAGCAGGCCAGACGGCAGGCGGCGGTAGAAAGCAACACCTTCGCCACCAGCGGCCGTACCTCCGATGGCCGGGTCGAGGCGGTGCGCCCTTCCGAGTACCTGGAATTCAGCGTCGCCGACTTGCCCTGGCGCACATTCAGCCAGCTAAAGCGTGGCCAGACGGCCTGGCAGGCGGGCCTCGACTTGCATGGTTATACCCTTGAAGAGGCCAGGTTGGAGCTCGAAAGCTTTCTGCGTGACGCAACCGCTCAAGGGCTTCGCTGTGTACTGGTTGTCCACGGCAAGGCCTGGGGCACCACCGCCGATTTTCCAGTACTCAAAAGCCACACCAATGCCTGGCTGCGCGAATGGCCCGGGGTCCTGGCCTTCTGTTCTGCCATCGAGATCGACGGCGGCACCGGCGCGGTGTATATCCTGCTGCGTAAACGCGGTCAGTAGGACGCTTATTCTGTCGCATCCGAGACAATACCGGGCATGCGCCGTGCCAGAGCCTCATCGGCCAAGTGACGGCCCAGGCGGATCAGATCCTTGGCACGATGAAACTCGTAAGCACTGCACACCGTTTTGGGAACTTCGATGAGAATATCGGGCGGGTAACCGGCAATTTTATATTTCGCCAGCGCCGCCTGGGTAATATCGAACGATTCAAGGATCATATCCAGCTTGCCCCACTCGCGCTTGCCGCGCAGGTCCACCGTTTCATCCACCTCAGCCTCTTCGCTACTGCTGCCAAGCTCGCCCCAAAGTCGCCGCGTGGTGGCTCGCACCTCGTCCATCCAGCCACCAATATTGGCATCGCGGTCGAGTTCCTGGGTCGTGCGGCTGTCATTATCCTCATCCTTGGGAAGCATTTCCTCCAAAGACACCGGCTGCGGGCTATGGGCGGTCACGTTGACCGCCACCACAAAGTCAGCCTCGTGGGCGGCGAGTATGGGCATCATGGGCAGCGGATTCAGCAGACCACCGTCGACCAGCACCTGATCACCCAAATGCACGGGGGTAATCACGCCGGGGACGGCGATTGATGCTCGTATCGCACGCAGCAGCGGGCCGTTTTGAAACCATACCTCGCGCTGGCGCACCAGGTCAGTGGCCACGGTGGTCACCGGAATCGGCAGGTCTTCCATCAATGTATCGCCCACCAGCCCTTCCAACTTACTCATGACTTTGCCGGCCCGCATGGCCCCCATTGGGCTCCAGGTCACATCGACCAGCTTGAGCACATCCAGGTAGTCCAAATGACACACCCATTCGCGATATTCAGGCAGTTTACCCGACGCATAAATGCCGGCTATCAGCGCGCCCATGGAACATCCGGCAATCGAGATGATTTCGTAGCCCCGCGCTTCCAACGCCTCAATCACGCCGATGTGCGCGTAGCCCCGGGCACCGCCGCTACCCAGCACCAATGCCACTTTATTGCCTTTCGGTCTACGGTCATCGGCCAGGCTCGGTTCGTTCATCGCTCGCTTCCTACGACGGATCTCGACGTTTCATTGATAGATTGCGTAATCACCCCGGCAACGCGAGACACCACCTGGGGTTCAAGGTGCAGGTGATGGCCGCCTGCCAGTACATGGCGTGTTAGGTGCGGCACCGTCTGGCGGGCTTTATCCGCCCAGTCGCGCTCGCCTAAAATGCCCTTCTCACCTTCTACCAATAGCACCGGTGCCTGGATATCGGCCAGTAGCGCTAACACTTGCGAAGGCGTAAAACGCACTAGCGATGGCTTTAACAAGCGGCTGTCGGTACGCATCTGCACGTGCCCGTCAGCCGCCACATCGGCATTGCGCTCCACCAGCGGCGTGGCCGTGACGGTGTCTAGTGGGGTGACACCACCGGCCACACGGGCCGCTACCGCGGTGGCCAGATCAGGATAACGCGGCGCACTGGAAATGGGCCGCCTATGCGCCACTAACCCCTTGCGCAGTTGGCTTGCCGTGTCACCAGAAGGCGTATTGAGCGCACCCAAGCCATCCAGCAGCGTCAATTGTTCAATGCGCTCCGGCAAGGCAGCAGCCAATAGGCAGGCCACTGCGGCGCCCATGGAATGGGCGAGCAACGCCACTCGCTCAATGGCCAGGTCTTCCATGGTATCCAGCACGTCGTGGCAATAATCCCACAGCGCGTAATCCTCACCCGCCGGGGCATGTGCCGAATAGCCATGACCACGAAAGTCGATAGCTACAATGCGGATATCCAGTGCTTCCACCAGCAACGGCGCTAACCGGGAAAAGCTCGCCGCATTATCGAGCCAGCCGTGGAGCGCCAGCCAAGCGGGCGCCTCATCGCGCCCCCAGCTCAGCGCCGCCAGACGACCTTGGGCGAGGGAAAGGGAGTGAGGATAACGCGTTGCAGTGGGGTGAGACATGATTAACCTATCCTAAAAAACCAGCCGCCCTAGGCGGCAAGATGACGGCATAAAGCACAAACGGTACCATGCCAAACGTCAATGTCTGTACAAAATTACTGACGCTCACCAACGTCCATCTTTTTCCTGCTAACGAGGCTTTTATGAAACCCCACCGTGATACCCGAACGCGCAACTGGGTCTTTTTTATCGCCGTGACCAGCGCCATTGTGGTGGGCCTCTGGCTGGCAAGATAAGCCTTCACGAATGTTCCTAAAGACGGACAGCCCTTGCAATTTTTTCCTCGCGGCCAAATACTGTATATAAATACATATATTGCCAGTGAGGAGGCTGACCATGACGCAGCCGTTATCGCCTATCGCGCCAGCCGTGCCGTTAACGCATCAGTCGCTGCCCTTTCCTGCGCTACACGGCCGCGCCGGATTTAGCGGCTTTCCCTCCCCTGCGCAGGATTACGAACCGCGCACGCTGGACCTCAACGTGCGCCTGATCAAGAACCCCACCCAAACGTTTTACCTGACTGCCACCGGTGACAGCATGGAGGGCTGGGGAATTTTCGATCGCGACCTGCTGGTCGTTGACCGCAGCCTCTCGGCCCGCCTGGGGCACATTCTGGTGGCCATGTTCGACGACGAACTGCTTATCAAGCGTTACGCGCTATATCGCGGCGCGCCGCATCTGTGCTCCGCACACCCGCATTACCCGCCGCTGCCCCTGCAAGGCAGCGACTGTCAGGTATGGGGTGTGGTCCGGGCGGTCATTCACGAATACCTGCGATGATGTGACAGTCATGATCGGTCTTGTCGACGCCAATAATTTTTACGTCAGCTGCGAACGCGTTTTCCAGCCTCACCTGGAGGGCAAAGCCGTCGGCGTGATGTCCAACAACGACGGCTGCGTGATTGCCCGCTCGGCGGAAATGAAAGCAATGGACATTCCCATGGGCACTCCCGCCTTCAAACTGGAAGGGCTACGCCAGCGTGGCGAGATTCATCTGCTGTCGTCCAACTATGAGCTGTATGGCGACATGTCGGCACGGCTGGCCCAGTTGTTGCGGGATGCTTGTCCTGACATCGCCCCCTACTCCATCGACGAAATGTTTATCTACCTGGAGGGCATGAGCGAGCACCAGTGCCAAACCCTGGGTGATCGCTTACGCCGGGACATTCATCGCGGCATTGGGTTACCGGTATGTATCGGGCTGGCACCGACCCACACGCTCGCCAAACTCGCCAACCATGCGGCCAAGAAGCAGTCACACTACCAGGGCGTTTGTCTGCTCGTCGGGAATGATGCCAGCACCGCTGCCTTGCTTAAGCAAACGCCGGTCAGCGAAGTATGGGGGGTGGGCAGGCGGCTTGCCGAACGGCTTGCCATTAGCGGCATTCATAGCGCCTGGGATTTACGCGAGTGCGATAAAAAACAGCTGCGCAAACGCTTTTCCGTGGTGCTGGCGCGCACCGCCCTAGAGCTGTGTGGCACACCTTGCCTGGAAATGAACGCGGTGGATCAACCTCGCCAGCGCATAATGACGTCGCGCTCTTTTGGTCAACCCAGCGGGATAAAAGCTCAGGTGCACGAGGCACTGCGCCGCCATGCCCAGCGTAGTGCCGAAAAACTTCGCGAGCAGCATAGCCTGGCGCGCTCGGTGATGCTGTTCTTGAAAACCAACCGCCACCGTCGTGACCAGCCACAGTACTTCCCCCACACGCTGGTCGCGTTACCCACTCCTAGCGACGATACACGCGTTATTCTCGACGCCGTCCGCCAGGGTCTTGAGCAGATATACCGCCCCGGCTATCGGTTCATGAAAGCCGGGGTGATGCTGCTGGATATCGTCGATGCCCAACAGCATCAGCTATCGCTGCTCAACGCTCCCGCTCGGCACCATCCGCTGCTAATGGCCACGGTGGACGCCATCAACCAACGGTTGGGGCAAGACACGATCCGCTTTGGGATGACCGATGACGAGGCGCCCTGGCAGCTGCGCTGCGCCCATCGCTCGAATCGCTATACCACGCGCTGGGATGAGCTGCTGGAAGTCGGTACTCACCCCGGCGCGATTGCCGACGCCAGGGCAAAACGGCAACAACCGAAGCCGAAACAGCAACGTTCAATAAGACTTTAGCACGTGGCGCAAACGCGGGCTGAGCATTTCGCCCAACGCCGCCATGGCGACCAGAATCACCAGTAACCACGGCCAGTGCGCGATAAACGAAACCTGATAAAGTCCCAGCGCGTCGATAAAGATCACCACAATGCCGAGCGGGCTAACGTAGCGCACCATGGTCAGCCACAGCGCATAGGGCAGCGGTGCAAGCCCCAGCTCATCGCGGAACGTCTCGCTCTTCAAGACGAAGCCTGCCAGCACGACCATGCCCAAGCCGCCCAGCGGCATCATGAAGCGCGAGGTCAGGTAATCCAGCCAGCCAAAGAAATTCTTACCCGCCAGCGTCCATTCGGCACCCAGATTGAACGACAGCATCGCCAGGGTGCTGATCAGCCACAGCACGATGCCGGTGCCCCACGACGCGGAACGCCGGGAAATGCCCTTGTTATCGCACAGCCAAGAGACCGTCGCCTCGACCATCGAAATCGCCGAGGTCAGTGCGGCCATCGACAGCATCAGGAAAAACAGAATGCCAAATAGCGTGCCCAGCGGCATCGCTTGAAACGCTAGCGGCAAGCTCATGAAGATAAGCCCGGGGCCTTCGGCAGGGTTCATCCCGTTGGCAAAAATTACCGGGAAAATCGCCAGTCCGGCCATTAACGCCACCACGGTATCGGCGATTGCCACGCTTAGCGTGGTACGCCCGATGGAAGTTCCTTTCGGTAGGTAGCTGCCGTAAGTCAGGATTGCCCCAGAGGCCAGCGATAGGGTGAAAAACGCGTGCCCCAGCGCGGCCAGCATGCCTTCACTGGACAAGCTGCCCGCATTGAAAGAAAACAGGAAACTGAACGCCTGACCAAAGCCGCCCGAAAAAACGCCAAACACAATCAACAGCGCCAGCATCAACACCAACCCGGGCATCATCCATCTGACGTTCTTTTCAATGCCCTCCTGCACGCCTTTACCGACGATCAGCATGGTCAGCAGTGTGACCAGAGTGCTCCAGAACCCCAGATTCCAGGGGTTGGCGTTATTGGCCCCAAACACCGCGGCCATATCGTCAACGCTGCTACCCGATAAACCACCGGTCAGCATCTTCCACAGGTAAGAGAACGACCAGCCCGCCACAACGACATAAAACGACAGAATCATGAAGCCGCAGAGCATCGCCATCCAGCCGATCAATGACCACGCTGAAGAGCGACCGGACTCGTTGACCACCCGGCGAATGGCATCGACCGGGCTACCCAGACCACGCCGTCCAAAGGCAATCTCGGTCATCATGACCGGCACGCCCACCGCCAAGATACAGGCGAGATAGACCAGCACGAAGGCCCCACCGCCAAATTCCCCGGTAATATAGGGAAACTTCCAAATATTGCCCAACCCAACGGCCGAGCCTGTCGCCGCCAGCATAAAGCCCCAGCGGCCTAACCATTGGATGCGCGGTTGCCCAGAAGACGCCATGATCTACCACCCTGTTGGAAAAAAGCGCTTATCCTAGAGGATTTTGCCGCGAATGCCCAAAAAATCCTGACGCTCGCTGTCATTCACCACATCATGGCGACATTCAAAAAGTCACTACGGTGCATAAACGGCGGCTTTGGCCTCGGCGTCCAACCGCTGCGCGGTTTGGTCGACACGGCGCAACCAGGCGAACAACAGGGCTCCCAGCGCCACAAAGCCACCAGCCAGCCACAGACCAACGTTATAGTGGCCGGAGGCCTCCGCCAGCATGCCCGTAAGCGCTGGCGCGATGATCTGCGCGGCGCCGTAGGCCAGGGTCATTTGCCCCATTAACCGTGCGGGGCTGGCGGGATATAGCCGCCCCGCCATGGTCAGCACCAGGCTGACACAACCCAGAAAGGTGCCGCCATAAAGCACTGCGCTGAGCAGCACCGCCGCCAGATTCGTCGTCATGGCGGGCAGGACAATGCCGATAACCTGTAGGCACATTGCCAGTATCAGCGCGCCCAAATAGCCGATGCGACGCGCCACAAGGTCCCACAAGATGACCGCCGGGGCCGCCGCCAGCCCCACCAACGCAAAAGTCCAGTTGCCAGCACCGGCCAACAACGGCTCGCGTTCCACAATCGTGACGATGAAGGTAGCGCTGATCACATAGCCATACCCCGCACAGAAATAGGCGGCCAGCATCCAGCGCATAAAGGTGCGGGTGGGCGGTTGGGCGGCGGCGGTTTGGTCCCCCGAGGCACCAGGCACGACAGGCGATGGCCGTGGAAGCCAGCGCCAGGCCGGCACGAGCAACACAGCGCCAAGCAGGCTAAATCCCCACCACTGCGCCTGCCAGTCCATCGACAACGCCAGCATCAGCTCAACGGCGACAGCCGCAACGACAATGCCAAGGCCAAGCCCGGCAAAATGAATGCCCAGCTCACCGCGCTGGTGATGCTGAATCAGCCAGTGGAGAATCAGCCCCGAGGCCAGCAGCATCGCGCCGCTACTCGAAAACCCCGCCACAAAGCGCAGCCCCGCCCAGAGCCAAAAATGCTCGGTCAATGCCATACCCGCCGTCGTGAGAACGGCCAGTACCAAGCAGATACGGTACAGGGTATCTTTGACATGGATACGACGGACAGACGCCGCCAGCACGGCGCCCAGCATATAGCCTGCGTAATTGAGCGCCGCCAGCCAACCACCATCGGCGTCGCCAATCCAGCTTTGCTGCTGCATCACCGGCAGTAACGGGGTGTAGGCAAAACGGGCCACCCCGATACACAGCAACTGACTGAAAACACCCGCCAGCAGCACCTTGAAGCGCTGAGAGCGAAGGGTAGCGGTGGCCATATCGACATCCTCGTCGTGAACGCTGGGTTGTTATATGCGGCTTTACTAAACCCATCATAAGATGAACCCCGCCAACATGACATCGTCTAAACGTCGCCTACCGAGGACGCGAACGGCGGCATAATCTGTCACACTGGATCACCTTGATTATCCCTCAACTGGAGAAAGCTTAATGAGCGATAGTGCAAAACCCTGGACACAGCCGATGCCCGACGCGCAGTTCAAACTGATGCGCGATATCCTGGCAGCGCCAAGCCCCGTGGGGCTGGAAGCCGCCATGACCTACGGCGTATTAAAGCCCTACTTTGAAAGTTTTGCCCCGAGCGACTGGCACCTTCACCAGTTCAAGGGCAATGCGGGCGTCGTGCTCGACACCCATCCCGGTCGGGATGACATGTTCAAGGTCATGATCATTGGCCATGCGGATAAGATCCGCATGCAGGTGCGCTCTATCGGTGAAGACGGCAAGATCTGGATCAACACCGACTCCTTCTTGCCCACCGTGCTGATCGGCCATGAAGTGAAGCTATTTAGCGAAGACCCGGAAGCACCCGGCAGCTACCGCTGCATTGAAGGCGGCACGGTAGAAGCCCTGGGCGCCATTCATTTTTCCGAACCCGCCATGCGCGATGGCAGCAAAGGCCTGAAGAAAGAGCAGATCTATCTGGACCTGCAGATTCACGGCGAAAACAAAAAGCAGCAGGTATTGAACCTGGGCGTACGCCCCGGCGACTCGATTATTTTTGACCGCCCTATTCGCTCTGGCTTTAGCCCCGATACCTTCTACGGTGCTTATCTGGATAACGGACTGGGTTGTTTTGTGGCCGCCGAAGTGGCCAAGCTGATCGCCGAGGCAGGCGGTACCGAGCAGGTACGTGTATTGTTCGCGATTGCCAGCTACGAAGAGATTGGCCGCTTCGGTAGCCGCGTTATGGCGGGCGAAATGAAACCTGATGCGCTAATTGGCGTTGATGTAAACCACGACTACGTGGCCGCACCCGGTATCGGCGACAAACGCATGCAGCCGCTGGAAATGGGCAAAGGCTTCACCATGGCGGTGGGCTCGATTGCCAGTGAACAGCTCAACCGCGTGATTGCCGAAGCCGCCAAGGCGAACGAGATTCCCATGCAGCGTGACATGGTCGGCGTTGATACGGGCACCGACGGCATGGCCGGTGTGTTGGCGTCGGTCGACAGTGCCGCCACGTCGATTGGTTTTCCGATCCGCAACATGCACACGATTTCGGAAACCGGCAATACCCAAGACGTGTTGGCCGCTATTCATGCCCTGACCCACACACTGCAAGCGTTGGATAAAGTGCCTGACCTGAAGCGTGAATTCCTCGATAATCATCCGCGCCTTGACCAGGCAAGCCCTCTTGGCCACCAGGGCAGCGACAAACCCGACGACGAAAAAAGCACTGACAAAGCCGATTGATCACGGCATGCACCAAAAAAACCCCAGCCATTGCGGGCTGGGGTTTGAGCAGGTCCTCCTTGATCCTTCTTCATGAACGTCCTGTTCATGCATCCTTGAGTCCATCAAGCGTCCTGCTTGGTCTTCCCTGGTGCGCGTCCTCTGCGCTAGGTGCCCACAATGCGCTTCGAGACCAATGGTTTATCTAACTCAGGATATGAAAGCCGAAAAAAATGCTTTTTTTGCTCACCGAACTCCTCGCAATGGCCTATGGTTAATAGTCCACCACTTGCCACTATCGGTTGAGTGACGAGTGATTCACGGCTAGACCCAACGACACCCACGGGTAGGAGGTCAGCGTGCAACCTATCATCATCAACTACAAAGTCCGCGGTATCGACATCATTTGCCGTCATTGCGGTAACTTTGAGTCACCCACCTCAGCGTTTCTGGCCCGCTTTCGCCTCGAAGGCACTGGCGAGCACAGTGCTGTCTTACGCTGTTTGAGCTGCCAAACCAGCGCCTGTATAAAGCGAAGTGCACTCGACACGCTAACGCATGCTCGTGCTGGCTGACGTCGCGCTTTTTAGCGATACAAATCAGCAGCGCCACCTATCCAGGGGCGGCTTTCTCTGTGCCCCTGGATACTTATATCGACAATTTTATACATCGCCCTGATTATCCAGTTCTACCGCTTCGTGCATACGCATGAGTAGGTCGGGCGCCGCTGCCTGCACGCGGTTCCAACTGGGGATAAAGGGTCGTTCGCGGGGGTTATCCAGAAACAGGTTGCCCGCTTCCAGCAGGTTGCTGGCGAACAGCTCAACAGCCTGCTCTTCACTGTGACGGTCAAGACTCAAACCGTTCATGGTGGCATCGTGGTCATAAGCCTCGATCAAGTCCAACGCCAGCCGGTAGTAGGTTGCTTTAAGGGTGCGGAAATCTTCACTGCTGAACGTAATCCCCTGGGTGGCCAGCTTGCGGTAAAGGGCTTTGGCGATATCCAGGCTCATGCGGTTCAACCCTGCATCGGGGTTATCTTCGCTAACCGGCTGGTGCTTGTGGTCGTAGGCATCGGCAATGTCGACCTGGCAAAGCTGACGCGGCGAGTAATTGCGCTGAAGCTCGGAGAGAACGCCAATCTCAAGCCCCCAGTCCGCCGGGATGCGGATCCCCTCCAGCACGTCGCTAAGCATGGCAAACTCGCCCGAAAGCGGGTAGCGAAAGCTGTCCAGGTAATCGAGGTAAGGCAACGGCCCGCACACGGTTTTAAGCGCCCTTAGCAGCGGTGTCACCATCAGGCGCGACACGCGCCCATTGAGTTTTCCCTCGGCAATGCGCGGATAATAGCCTTTGCAGAAACTGTAGTTAAAACGCGGATGGGCAACCGGATACATCAATCGCGCCAGCAGACCGCGGTCGTAAGTCAGAATATCGCAGTCGTGCAGCCCCACCACCGATGACCGCCCAGACGCCAATACATAACCTGCGCAATACCAGACATTGCGCCCTTTTCCGGGTTCAAGTGCGCCCAGCCCGTGGTGTTCGAGTTCGGTATCCAGGGCACGCAGGCGTGGCCCGTCGTTCCATAAGATACGCGTGTGCTGCGGCAGACGTGAGAAGAACTGCCGCGCATATAAAAACTGCTCGCGATCGGCTCGGTCCAGGCCAATCACGATCTCGCCGAGATAGGGCACCTTGACCAGTTCATCAACAATGGCCGACAGCGCCGGCCCCTCAAGCTCTGAAAACAATGATGGCAGGATCAACCCCATCGGGCGCCGCCGGGCAAACTGGCATAGCTCTTTTTCCAGCGCCTCAACAGGGCGACGCGTCAGGTTATGAAAGTCGGTAACCACACCGTTTTGGTGGAAATCACTCATGCGTTTGCCTCCTTTGCATCGCGCGGATTGGTAGGGGGCAACGCATCACCCCACCAATGAGACATGCCTTCTACCCAGCCCTCTGGGCCGGTGGCTTGGGTTCGATAAAGGTGAGGATTAGTAGGCTCGACCGTCAGATCATGGTGGCCACGGATCACGACCGCCTGATCGACGGCGTTTAACATCGACACGTCGTTGGGGCCATCGCCCAAGCCAATCGACAGCGGCTCACGACCGCGCAACGCCCGGAATCGCCCGACCAACCAGGTGACCGCACTGCCCTTGTCGGATGCGCTACCCATCACATGGTAAAAGCGGCCTCCCTGGGTAAGTTGCAGGCCGTCACCTTCCAGCGCGCGGCGAAACGTATCCAGCGACGCGTCATCGTCGTGCCAGAGCAACGGCTCGCTACCCTCGCGCTGGCGGGCTAGTTTGGCCTGGGTGGCGTCGAGTCCGGTCAGCCCTGTCAAGGCGTCAGGGGTAAGCTCGCTCATCGGGGTAAAGCGCACATTGAGTCGCTTGCGCCAGACGTCAAGGCGGGCGCGAATAAAACCGATATCAACGCTTGGATGCTTGATCACCATGCCGTCGCGCCCGTTGCCCGGCCGGTCCAGTCGCGCATGGCACCAACCCGGTGGAAGACCAATAACCGCGCCATTTTCAGCCACGAATGGGGTCATCGTCAGCCCCAGAGCTTCACGCAGGGGGAGCAGCTCAGAACGGGTTTTACTGGTCACGGGAATCACCGGTACCTTCGCCTGCTTTAATCGGGCCAGCCAAGCCTTCGCCGGTGAGGCGTCATAGCTATGGTGGTCAAGCAGCGAACCGTCGAGGTCGGTGACCACCAGGCGCGGCGGGTCCACTCGGTCGTCGGGGGGCGCCGAAGCGCTGGCGTGTTCAAGCATGGCGCAGCCTCTCTACTGCTAAGCGGTGGACGCGCTCAATCGCCGCTTGATGGAGATAGCGATGACAGCGTGTTTATTGCCTAGCACAATGCGTGCCAACGCTTTTAACGCTTTGATATCCATACGTCAGCGGGCGGCAATAACCGATGGCGATAAAGGTTTTACCCGAAGCAGAAATCATAACGCACTTTTTTGGTGCGATCAGGGAGGGCACGTACAACACACCAGCGCCAGGATGGTGCCGCCTAGCTTTACATTTGATAACAAAAAATCCAATACAAAGCTTGGCAAGGCTTAATAAATAGCTATACTCAACTTGTACCCACTGGCAACCCTGTACACCCCACCCCCTCTGCCAGTGGGCTGCAGTGAGCCAAGCCCTTTATGCCCGCCTTCCCCGGCGGGCTTTTTTTTGTATAGCGCTTTTATTCCACGTGGATGACAACTTCGACTCGACGGTTACGTGCCCGCCCTTCTGCCGTGTCGTTATCTGCCAAGGCTTGGGTCGCCGACAGCCCTACCGCACGTAAGCGATCGGAAGCAACGCCTGATCTTTCCAAAGCCTCCACAATAGCGATCGCCCGGGCACTGGATAGCGCCCAGTTGGACGAGTACTCCGGTGTATCAATAGTCTGACTATCAGTGTGGCCCTCAACCCATACTTCACCGTCATAACGCTGGATGGTGTCAAGAAGCGAACTGATCAACTCGCTTCCATCATTGGTTAACCCCGCTTCCGCTGAGGGAAACAGCAGCTTATCCTGCACTCGCAAACTGATGCCTTCTTCTACCCGTGAGACTTCGACACCATCTAAATCAGGTAGATAAGGGGAGCGCTCCATCTGCTCTCTCAGGGCCAACGCGCCCTCGATGGCATTATCGCTGAGCGTCTCGACATTACTTGGGGGATTGTCCGTGAGGACGACCATGTAATTAGCCAGCGGAAATTGAAGCGGTGGCTGTTCAACCGGCACCAAGGGCATCGGCAAACGGGGTTCAGACAACGCGGCCGTCGATTCCTCGGCCGGATCAGGCATGGCGAGCAGCGGGGGGACACCGCGCCTGGTTTGTCTGGGGCGCCCGGCCACTCCCTGAGCAGCCGTAATCGTGCCTGTCAGCAACTCTCCACCTAGCCAATTGGTCGGGTATCTTCGCTCGTCACGCACATTGGCCAGTGGCTCTGGCAGCGGTACCTCAAGCGGCGGCAGCGAATCAAAAAGCGGCTCAGGAGTTGGTTCTGTCGCCATCCATGCCGGGCTTGTGGCACCGGCTGCCGCAATAATGATCACAAACAGCGCCACCAGTAGCGTCATGATATCGATGTAGCTCACCATCCAGATGCTACCGCTGTCATCTTCACGGTAGGTGGACATAAGCGAGTCGTGGCGAGGTCCGCTGCGGTGATCTTCAAGCATCCGTATGATTACTCATTCAAGTTTTTGGCTCCCTGGCCGATTATTAATGCGTGGCGTTGTCATTAGCGCTGCCTAGTCTATCAAAAAGCCGTTTCGTAGCGAGAAGGAACCACCCGGTGCGCACCCGTATTATCGAATTATCCTCGTCAGCGCTACGCCCACTCGTCATCGGCATGGCCTGTCTGACGTTCAGTGGCTGCTTCTATGCCAATACTTCGCAAGCGCCCATCGCCACTACTTATCCCTATAGTGAGCAGCAGCGCATGCAGGCCGCTCATCACTGGAATGTGCTGGCTCGCCATGAGGCGACGCAGATCCTGAAGCGCGAGCGTGTCCGTTTCCGCGACTTACACATCCCGGATGCCCCGCAAGACGCGACCCATGCCTACAGCGGTGGCGAATTTGGCCGCGGCTTTCGCACGCTGCTCACCAGTGAACTCGTCTCGCGCGGGGCCAACCTGACCACCCAGCCTCTGCCCAGCAGCGCCGAGGTGCATATCGACGTTGACGTCGTTGAGCACCGAGACCGAGACTTTGTTCGCCCGCCAGTGGGGGCATTCACTGCATTGGCAGGCGGTATAGCGGTGGCCACGATACCCATTAACCAATGGGCAGAACCCGCCTTGGGGCTTATCCCGGCCGCCGTCGCCGCTGACGTCACCAGCGGCAGCTGGACATACACCGGTAACGAAGAGATCATCGTCACCACCCAGATTCTCGACGGTGAGCAAATCCTCTATTCGTCGTCGAACATTTATTACATTAACAGCGGCGACCGGCGTCACTATGCGCCCGACCGTGTCCCGTCAGCGCCGTCAACGCCGTCGGTTTCAATTACGGATAGGTGGTAATGCCATGTCTGCGATGTCATTTGCTGTTATGCACTTAACGCGTCCTTTTTCCGTTGCCGGGTGGTTAACGGCCGGTCTTTTGGTATTGAGCCTGACGGGCTGTAGCGCGCTTGGCGGCAGTAATACGCAACAACAGGAACCCGACCCAGACCTACCCGAGCTTGCGCAAAAAGCCGCTGAGCATATGGTGGCAAGCAACCCAGACATAACACGCTATAGCCCCATGATTGCCGCGACATTCGTGAGCATCGACAACCTGAGTCAATCCTCTACGCTTGGGCGCATCAGCTCTGAACTCATGGCATCGGCGCTGGGGCGCCAGGGCATGCAGGTGCGCGAGGTCAAGATGCGCGACAGTATGTTTATCGAGGAAAGCGTTGGCGAGCTGATCCTGTCTCGGCAAGTTCAGCGTTTGAGCGCCCAGCACGATGCACGCTCCATCCTGATGGGTACCTATGCCCAAGGGCAGGATTACGTCTACGTCAGTGCCCGCGTGGTGCGTTCAAGCGACGCCATGGTTCTGGGCAGTGCCGACTTCAGGCTTGCATTGAACAACAATACGCGCAGTTTGCTTGAAGGCCAGGGCGGCTGGTAACGCCCAAAATACACGAACCCGCGACGCTTAACGTCGCGGGTTCGTGGCAAAAGCATGACGGTTAACAGTTGTTTAAGGCGCTAGGCCTGTTTCACCTTGCTGATAATCCACAGCAATACCACCGCCCCGACGATGGCCGTAACCAGTGAGCCAATAAAGCCACCGGCCTGCAGGCCCAGTAGGCTGAACAAAAAGCCACCTAACACGGCGCCCACAATCCCGACGCCGATATTACCCAGCACGCCAAATCCGCCGCCTCGCATGATGTTGCCGGCAATCCAGCCAGCCAGACCACCAATAATTAACCAAGCAATGAAACCCATGTCGCCTCCTTTCTGTACCTGTGGTTAATGTTATCCTGTTCTCTTTCGTGTTCTAACATAGCACACGGCGTTAAGGTACCGCGCTAATATTCACTGATAATGGCCCCGCTGAAAAAGGATTGCCTATGATTCCCGACACCCTCCAGCAGTTGCTTGATGGTGTAGACGGCCAGCAGACGTCTCACTGGCAAGGCCGCGACCTTGTACTGTTCAACGCCCCCTGGGGGGAACTGATTGTCTCGCTGCAAGGCGCCCAGGTGCTGCACTTTCGACCGCCCAATGATCTTGGCTGGTTATGGGTAACCCCCACCCCACAGCCGATGCCTGGTGCAATTCGTGGCGGCATTCCGCTTTGCTGGCCCTGGTTCGCCGATGAACGCTATGCTGACGAAACGCCGGACCGGAGTGGCACCTTCCACGGTCTGGCACGACATGCCGACTGGCGGCTGGAAGCGGCCGATGAACATGCCGATGGAATCGAGCTCCACCTCTCGCCGACGCAGCCGTTGCACTCCCAACTGACGGTGCGCGCCGTCATCCAGGCCAATGCCCAGCGACTGGCGGTGGAATTGATCACTGAAAACGTGGGTGACAGCCCGGTGAAGATCAGTGGCGCGCTGCATTCCTATCTGGCCGTCGATGATGCGCATCAGTGCCGGCTGGAAGGACTGACCGGCGCACGCTATCTCGACAAGCTGCGCGACTTTGCGGAAGGCGAGCAGCAAGGCATCCTGGCCATTCGCGGTGCGGTCGACCGTATCTATCACACCAATGAAGCCGTGATGCTACACGACGGCCCACGCACGCTGCGCATCGGCAAACAGTCCAGCGATTCCACCGTGGTGTGGCAACCGGACCAACAGCCCCCCGCCGATACCTCTGTCGAGGCCGCCAAACGCTTTGTGTGTGTCGAGGCCGCGAATACCCGCCTGGATCCCGTATGGCTGGTTCCCGGTGCCCAACATCTACTGGGTACCACGTTAAGCAGAACCTAAGCTTTGCCAACCTTGATAAAGGACTACGCGCCATGCGCCAGCCGTTTCATCGCGAGCTGAGTAACCTGATAGAACGTGGCCGCGACCGCCAACTTCGGCTGGCGGTCACCGGTCTCTCCCAGGCGGGTAAAACGGCCTTTCTGACCTCCCTGGTCAATCAGCTACGCCATGCTGGCGTTGAAGCACAGCTAGACCTGCTACCGGCAGCCCGCGAGGGGCGCTTGCTCGGTGCTCAGCGCCTTAACCAGCCCGACCTGGGCGTGCCGCGGTTTCCCTACGACCCGGGAATGGCCGCACTGCGCGATACGCCACCCCGTTGGCCTGAGCCCACTCGGGGGATCAGCGAACTGCGCCTGCAGTTACGCTACCGCCCTGCTCAACAGGGTTGGCTGGCACCCGACATTGCCCACCTTACGCTTGATTTATTCGACTACCCCGGCGAGTGGCTGCTCGATTTACCACTGCTGCAACACGATTTTTACAGCTGGTGCCAGGCACAACCGCTGCACTCAGGCGACCAGCGCCGCGCCATGTTCAGCGAATGGCTGGCTGAAGCAGAAACCCTCGACCCCGCCGCCGAAGCCGACGAAGCACAGCTGGCAAGCCTCGCTGAGGCGTACGCAGAAGGCCTACGACGCGCCAAGCAGGCGGGCTTTTCCAACCTCCAGCCGGGGCGTTTTTTATTGCCGGGGGAGCTCGATGGAGCGCCGGTGTTGCAGTTTTTCCCGCTGCCCAAGCTCACTATGCCCAAAGAGGAACTGGAGGCACTTCCCTCTGACAGCCTGTATGCCACCCTGGCCGCACGCTTTCGCTATTACCAGCAGCAGGTCGTGCGGCCCTTTTACCGCGACCATTTCCGCCGCTTTGACCGCCAGATTGTATTGGTGGATGTATTGGGCGCGCTCAACGCCGGGCCTGAGCGATTCGAAGACCTGTCCCAGGCGCTCAGCCAACTGATGCACAGCTTTGATTATGGCCAACGAAGCCTGCTGACACGGCTGTTTGCCCCCAAGATCGATAGGCTAGCCATTGCCGCTACCAAAGCGGACCATGTTACGCCCGACCAGCACGGCCATGTCGTTCAACTGCTTGAAGCCTTGTTGGCTGAACCCCTCAAGGATCTGCGCTTTGCCAATGTGCCCGTCAAAGCGCTTTCGCTGGCCGCGATTCGTGCCACCGAAGCGCGCGAAGTGGTACAAAACGGTCAGCGTTCGCCCGCTCTGCGGGGCACAACGCTTGAGGGCGAAGACGTGCTGGTCTATCCCGGCGATGTCCCGCCCCGTTTGCCGACGCACGACTTCTGGCAACAGCAAGGCTTTGACTTTCCCAGCTTTCGCCCCATGAATACGCGCTCTGAAGCCCTTGGCCACATTCGCATGGACGCCGCTATCGATTGGCTGATTGGAGATAAACTTATATGACCACCCCACAGCCACGTCGGCATTTCAGCCTTGATGAACCCATAGAAACCCGCGACGGCCCTGATGCCGAGCTGCGCCAGCGTGAAACCTTCGCGCCTACCGACCACCACCAGCCCCTACCCCCATCCCCAGAGGAAAAGGCCCTCCCCGAGGCTCGGTTAGGCGCGCCGCGCAAACGCCGCTGGGGGCTGATGCTGGCGCTGGGCGGCGGTGCCACCTTGGGCACCCTGGAACTGGCAACCGGTATTCCCGAGGCGATGGCTCAATCCCAGTGGCTTTCAATGGCCTGGCAGGCATTGGGTATCGGGTTGATCGGGCTGGGCGGTTTATCGCTGCTCAAGGAACTGGGCCGATTACGACGTTTAAAGCGCCACGACCGGCTGCGTAGCGACTTGGCCGAGCTGCCTGAGCGCTCTGCCAAGCAAGCCCAGCAGATGGCCGAACAGCTCAAACGCCAGCTCAAGCTGGCCGACGACGACCCGCACTGGCAAACGTTCAAACACGCCTGTCAGCCACACCATAGCGGCGAAGAGATCCAGACATTGCTGCGCTACCACCTCCTCGCCCCCCGGGACCGGGAAGCGCAGCGCTTGATTACGCGGATGTCCGGTGAAACCGCGATCATGGTCGCGGTAAGCCCGCTAACGCTGGTCGATATGGCGCTGGTGGCCTGGCGCAGCCTGGCGATGGTAGATCGGCTATGCCGACTTTATGGGCTAGAGCTAGGCTACGCCAGCCGCCTTCGGCTGTTTCGCCATGTATTGCATAACATGGCGTTTGCCGGGGCAAGCGAGCTCGCCACCGATGCCAGCATGGATATGCTGTCGCTGGATCTGGCCAGCCGCCTGTCTGCAAGGGCTGGCCAGGGCCTTGCCACCGGATTGCTCAGCGCGCGACTTGGGCTTCGCGCGCAGCGGCTATGCCGCCCGGTGGCGTTTACCGCCGAAGAGCAACCCAAACTCAGCAACTTGCGCCAGGACCTGTGGCGTCAGATCAAGCGCCTCGACAAGGAAACCACCCCCCAAGACCGCTCATCTCAGCAATAAACACCCTGAAAGGCGGCTTGCGTTGACAGTTCGTTAGGCTTCAACGCTGATTGCCGCCATGATAGTCGCTTGTTTCGCCTTTTTTTAATGAGGAGAAGTCTCTCATGAAAGAGTCAAGCAATTCTAAATCCCCGCCCCTGGCAGATGACATGCAGACTGACTATGTCGTTGGCCAAGACAATATCTCGGGAAACCTCGGCCCTTTTGGTTTTGATATTCACAACCGGGTCTTTGCGGTATCAGCCATTGCGTCCGCCATTTTCATTATACTGACGCTGCTGTTTCCTGAGCGGGCAGGCAGCACTTTCCAGTCCATCGTCGCCTTTTCCACGGGGACACTGGACTGGTACTTCATGATCATCGTGGACTTTTTTATTCTGTTTTCCCTGGCGCTGGTCGTCCTGCCCCACGGGTCGGTCAGGCTGGGCGGGCCTGATGCCCGACCGGAGCATAGCTACCTCTCCTGGTTCGCGATGCTGTTTACCGCTGGGATCGGCATCGGCCTTCTGTTCTTCGGGGTGCTGGAGCCGGTTTATCATGCCAACGTCTCCCTGCCTCTGGGGGTCGCCTCGCCGTTCGGTGGCGATGGGGAGTTGAACCCTGACGCCATTGCCGACGCCAGCGCGCTGGGCCTTGCCGGTACCTATCTGCATTGGGGTATCCACGGCTGGGCGGTGTATGTGGTGATGGCACTGGCACTGGGCATCTTCACCTACAACAAGGGGCTACCTTTCTCCATCCGCTCGGCGTTCTTTCCGATTCTCGGCGAGCGCGTCTGGGGCTGGTGGGGACACGTCATCGATATTCTGGCGGTGTTTTCCACCCTTTTTGGTCTGGCGACCTCGCTCGGGCTTGGGGCTCAGCAGGCCAATGCGGGGATGAACTTCGTCTTCGGCCTGGAGGTGAGCACTTTCACCCAGGTCATCGTCATCATTCTGGTAACGGCAGTGGCGCTGGTATCGGTTTGGCGCGGGCTTGAGGGCGGCTTGAAGAAACTTTCCGAGATCAACATGATCCTGGCTGTCCTGTTCTTCTTTTTCGTGCTGTTCGCCGGCCCAACCCTGGTTGCGCTAAGCGGGTTCTGGTCAGGGCTTGTCACCTATGTGACTGACTTCCTGCCTTTATCAGCGCCCTTTGGCCGTGACGACGATGCCTACCGTCAGTCATGGACCATCTTTTACTGGGCGTGGTGGATCAGTTGGGCACCGTTCGTGGGCATGTTCATCGCTCGGGTGTCACGGGGCCGCACGGTGCGCGAATTCGTGCTTTGCGTGCTGTTGGTACCCAGCCTGTTCATCTTTATCTGGATGGGCGTCTTCGGCGCCACGGCGCTGGATCAGCTCTACGCCAACCCCGCCGCCAGCCTGGTCAAGGAGTATGTGATCGACAGCTACAGACCTGAGCTTTCGCTTTTCGGCATGCTCAACGAACTGCCGCTGACCGGCCTAATGTCGACCCTGGGTATCGTCCTGGCGCTGATCTTCTTTGTCACCTCATCGGATTCCGGTTCCCTGGTGATCGATACCATCACCGCCGGCGGCAAGATCGATGCGCCAAGGCCCCAGCGTATGTTCTGGGCCATTGTGGAGGGTCTGATCGCGATCGTGCTACTTATCGGCGGTGGCCTGTCAGCGCTTCAGGCGGGCGTAACCGCCACCGCGATTCCGTTCTCTGTCGTGCTCCTATTGATGTGCTACTCGATCATCAAGGCGCTCAATGGCGAGTTACGGCACTTACGCAGCTGAAGGAAGACGGAGACGAAAAAGCCCTGCTGGATTTAGCAGGGCTTTTTTATGGACGCAGCTTAGTGCGCTTACGCGAGCCGCTTCTCGGTTTCGGCGTTGAACAGGATCGCCCGCGCCATATCAACCCGAAGTGCCAGGCGTTCGCCAGGCGAGACAGCACACTTGGGGCCTACCCGCGCCGTCACCTCGTGATCCCCCAGCGGCAGGCGCAGCAGCATATCGGCGCCGGTTGGCTCAACGACGGTGACGCTTGAATGCATCAAAGTGCCTTCCGCCTGGGCACTCAGGCGCTCATCTTCCTCGCTGAAATGCTCTGGGCGCAGACCCAGAATCACCGGCTTGCCCAATTGCTCGGTCATGGCGTCCGTGACCCGCTCCGCCGGCCAGGGAAGGCATAAATACTCTTCACCCTGCGTGGCGATACGTACCGCGTAGCCTTCACCATCACGCTCGAGCGTTGCGTTGATGAAGTTCATCGATGGCGAGCCCATAAAGCCAGCCACGAACATATCCACGGGATTGTTATAAACTTCCTCGGGGCTGCCGAGCTGCAAGATACTGCCGTCGCGCATCACCGCGATACAGTCCGCCAGGGTCATCGCCTCTACCTGGTCGTGCGTCACGTACACAATCGTTGTGCCCAGGCGCTGGTGGAGCTTTTTGATCTCACCGCGCATATCCACACGCAGCTTGGCATCCAGATTCGACAGCGGCTCATCAAACAGATAGACCTTTGGCTCCCGCGCCAGCGCACGCCCCATGGCCACCCGCTGGCGCTGCCCGCCGGACAGCTGCGCGGGCTTGCGCTCAAGCAGAGGCGATATCTGCAGCAGGTCGGCGACGCGCTCGACGGCAGCCTCGCGCTCGGGCTTGGGTACCTTGCGCATTTCAAGCCCGAAGCTGATGTTCTGTCGCACCGTCATGCTCGGGTAGAGAGCATAGGACTGGAACACCATGGCGATATCTCGATCAGACGGTGGGCGCCAGGTAACGTCTTCACCATCGATATAAATATTGCCGCTGGTAACCGGTTCTAGCCCAGCAATGGCGTTCATCAACGTCGACTTACCACAGCCCGATGGACCCACCAGTATCAGAAACTCGCCGGAATCAATCGAGATGCTGACATCTTTAAGCACCCGCTCTGCGCCAAAGTCTTTGCGCACGTTGTGGATTTCTAACGCTGCCATAATGAAAATCCTATTTGTTATTAGCCTTTAACCGAGCCCGCCGTCAGCCCACGTACAAAGTATTTACCGGCAAGCACGTAAACCACCAATGTGGGCAGCGCGGCAATCATCGCGGCGGCCATGTCCACGTTGTATTCGCGCACGCCGGTGGAGGTATTGACCAAATTGTTGAGCGCCACGGTCACCGGCTGGGTGTTATGGGCTGAAAACGCCACGCCGAACAGAAAGTCGTTCCATATCTGGGTAAACTGCCAGATCACCGAGACCACGATAATCGGTGTCGAGACGGGCAGCAGAATTCGCCAGAAAATGCGGAAGAACCCTGCGCCGTCCAGCTTTGCCGCTGATACCAGCTCATTGGGGATACCGACATAAAAATTTCGGAAAAACAGCGTCGTAAAGGCAATCCCAAACACCACGTGAACCAGGATCAACCCCGCACGGGAGCTTGAAATACCCAGCCAGCCCAGGGTTTGCGCCATGGGTAGCAACACCACCTGAAACGGAATGAAACAACCAAACAGCATCAGCGCGAAAACCAGTTCCGAGCCTTTAAAGCGCCATTTGGTCAGCGCGTAGCCGTTCAGCGCACCAATCGTTGTGGAAATCAGCACCGCGGGAATCACAATCGCAAAGGAGTTCCAGAAGTAGCCGCCAACCCCATCGCAGCGCATACCTGTACAGGCCTCGCCCCAGGCTTTTGTCCAGGGTGCCAAGGTCGGGTTTTGCGGCAGCGTCAGCAGCGTGCCTGCGCTGATTTCACTGAGCGGTTTCACCGAGGTCATCAGCATCACCGCCAGCGGCAAGAGATAGAACAGGGCCGCGAGGATCAGCACACTATATACCGCCAGTCGGCTGACGCGCGCGGCTAGCGTTTGACGACGAATCACATTAGCCATGCCGACGGCTCCTCAATTCGGAATACAGATACGGAATCAGAATGGCCAGCACGCCGCCCAGCATTAACATGGCACTCGCCGAGCCCAGACCAATCTGCGCGCGGTTGAACGCGTGAGCGTACATGAAGGTAGCGGGCAGGTCTGACGCGTAGCCGGGGCCACCGCCTGTCAAGGCAACCACCAGGTCGAAGCTCTTGATCGCAATGTGCGCCAGGATCATCACCGCGCTGAACACCACAGGGCGCAGGCAAGGCATTACCACCCGCCAGTAAACGCGCGGCAGGCTGGCGCCGTCCAACTGGGCAGCCTTGATGATGCTGTCGTCAATGCCCCTCAATCCGGCTAAAAACAGCGCCATGACAAACCCTGACGCCTGCCATACGGCGGCAATCACCAGGGTGTAAATCACCATGTCCGAATCAACCAGCCAGTCAAAGCGAAACGATTCAAAGCCCCAACTGCGAACCATGGCTTGAATCCCCAAGCTGGGATTCAGCAACCACTTCCAGACGACCCCGGTGACGATAAACGATAGCGCCATGGGGTAGAGGTAAATCGTGCGCAGTGCGCCTTCCTGGCGGATTTTCTGGTCAAGCAGCATCGCCAGCAGCACACCAATCACCAGGCAAATCACCACGAACAGTGAACCGAAGATCATCAGGTTGGTGGATGCCACCCACCAGCGGTCGTTTTGCATCAACCGGGCGTACTGACCAAAGCCGACAAAGTCATAGCTTGGCAGCATTCTCGAGCTGGTCAGCGACAGAATAAAGGTCCACAGCATGAAGCCGTAAACAAAGAACAGCGAAATAGCCACCGAGGGGGCCAGCACCAGGCGTGGTAGCCACGCCTGCAAGCCACCCAAGGTCGAGGCACGCGGAGCAGGATGCCCGACACGCGCCTTAGAAGGGTTTTTCATGGGGAAACGTCCTCGCCAGAAAGCGATGGCGCCGCCAGCGCGGCGACGCCGGTCAGCGCCTATACAGGTTGCGAATGAACGTTAGAACGAAGCTGCTTCAGCCGCGTTGACCAGCCGTTCAGCGGCTTCTTCGGCTTGCATGTCGTCATCGTTGAAGTAGTTGGTCACCACATCGAAGATAGCCCCTTGGATATCGGCGCGAACGGCCATACCGTGGGCCATGCTCGGCACCAGTCCGCCCTCTTCAGCGGTGCGCTGGAAATCGCTGAGCGACTGCTGCGCACAGCTGTCAAACTCGCTCATGTCCAGGTCGGGCCGCGCGGGGATCGAGCCTTTGGCCAGGTTGAAGGCTTCCTGGAAGGTGGGCTCAAGCACCAGGCGGGCCAGCGCCTGCTGGGCTTCAAGCTCTTCCTCGTCGTTAACCCGGAACATCGCCAGGCTGTCGATATTGAAGGCGAAAACATCCTCGGTACCCGGTGCCGGGGCGCACAGATAGTCTTCCCCTGCGGTCAGGCCTCGTGCGGTAAACTCGCCTTTGGCCCAGTCGCCCATCATCTGCATGGCGGCTTCACCGTCAATCACCATCCCCGTAGCGATGTTCCAGTCGCGCCCTGACATGCCGTCATCCATCAGCTCGCGTAAACGCTTAAAGTCCTCCAGAGCGTCAACCATACGCTCACCGCCCAAGGCCTCGGGATCAAGATCAACAAACGCGCGCTGGTAAAATTCGCCGCCCTGACTGCCGATAACCACGCTTTCAAAGATGGTGGCGTCTTGCCACGCCTGCCCCCCATGGGCTAACGGAATATAACCCGCAGCACGAATGGCCTCGCCTGCATCAAACAGCTCATCAAGCGTCGTAGGCATTTCAACGCCAGCGTCGTCCAGCACCTCGGGGTTGGCCCACAGCCAGTTGACGCGGTGAACGTTGGCCGGCACTGCCACGTACTCGCCGCCGTACTGCATGATATCGGCGACCACGTCGGGCAATAACGCATCCCAATCTTCAGCCTCAGCGACATCATTCAGGCTGCCAAGCAAGCCAAGCTCGCCCCACTCTTGAATCTCGGGCCCCTTGATTTGTGCTGCTGAAGGAGGGTTGCCCGACATGGCACGGGACTTAAGCACCGTCATAGCGGTTTCACCCCCGCCGCCGGCGACGGCAAAATCTTCCCACCCGTAACCTTCAGCCTCCATCAGGTCTTTAAGCACGTTCGCTGCCCGCGCTTCACCACCGGAGGTCCACCAGTGCAGGACTTCGACCTCATTGGCCTGAGCCTGGCCGGTCATGGTGAGGCCGGCAAGCGTCGTGGCAAGGGCAAGGGAGGTTTTCTTCAACGAGGTTTTTTCTAACATGGGCATGGGTAACTCCTGCTGTTGTTGTTGTGTATCGTCAATGACATCCAACAGCGTACTGTAAATACGCACACATGGGCGTTACCGATTCCTGCATAGTATTTAAGGTTTATTACAAATCGGTAATAGTTTCATGGTGGGGCACTGTCAGGGTGACGCACAAACCACCCTCTGGATGATTCGCCAGTTCAATATCACCGCCGTGAGCGCGAGCGATATGGCGGGCAATGCCCAGGCCTAGTCCACTGCCCCCGGTATGGCGGCTGCGCGACGGCTCCAGACGTACAAACGGCGAGAACACGCGGGAAAGCTGATCATCCGGAATACCAGGGCCGTGGTCGCGAATGTTGATCGTTACAAAACCTGCCTGATCCACAAGCGATACATCCGCGTGCTGCCCATAGAAGACGGCATTTTCCAGCAGGTTTGCCAGACAGCGCTTGAAGGCCATCGGCTTAACCGTGAGCGGTGCGGCCTTGCCCTGCACCGTCACGCGCCCGCCCTGGAGTCGAAGCTCCTCGGCGATGTCGTCTATGAGTGCTTCAAGGTCCACCGGCTTGGGGGCTTCGTGCAGGTCCAGGCCTTTTACCGACGCCAGCGCTCCCTTGACCAGGCTATCGAGTTCATCCAAGGCTGCGCAGAAACGCTCCCGCTGAACCTCATCCTCCAGCATTTCGGCCCGCAGGCGCAGGCGCGTCAGCGGCGTTTTCAGGTCGTGGGAGATCGCCGAAAACAACCGCTCGCGTTCTTCGATCTGCTCGCGAATACGCTGCTGCATCCGGTTAAATGCTACCGCTGTGGCGGCGACCTCTTTAGGCCCACTCTCCTTGAGTGGCGGCATATCCAAATCGTCGCCAAGCTGCAGTGCCGCCCTGGAGAGCCGCGCCAACGGGCGGGTCGCGCTGCGAATCCCCAGCAACGACAGGGCTATCACGCTAAGCAGCACCAGCAGCCCGACCAGCACCCGCTCTTCGGAAAGCCAGCGATAGCCCGTGAAAATATCCGGCACGCCCAGCAACGTGGCCACGTAAAGCCAGGTGTCCGGCGCCAGCTCCAACTGGACGACCAGAATCGGGGGCGAAAGCGGCTCCATCAGCAGGCTGTGCTGGCCCCACCGCGGCGGCAGATCCCTGAGCAATACTTCGTTATTCAAAACACGAAGCGTCTCGGGCCGGGAAAACTCCACGACGACGTCGTCGATATTGAGCTGCTCGGTAAGGACCGTGCGGACATTATCGACCACCACCTGCTTTTCAGGGCCAGAACCAATATCCTCGATGGTTAAGCGCTGCTCGTTGATACTGACAAAGAAGCGCGTGCCGCCCATATTGCGCAACTGGTCGAGCACGATATGGCGATATTCGTAGGGCAGCGAACGGAAATACTGCATTGTGGACGCGATACTGAACGCCATGTTGGTCGACAGCTCATCCAGCTGTCGTAGCTGACTGGAACGCACTTGAGACGTCCAGATCGCGTAGCTTGCCACCTGAGCGACCAACACCCCCGCCAACATGATGATCACGAAACGACCGCGTAACGTGGTCGGCAACCAGCGCGCCCCACGACGCTTGAGGGTTTGCCAGCGCAACGGGTTCACGTTAGCGCATCAACCCGGGCGGTTAATATGTAACCCGCTCCCCGGACGGTACGAATCAGCTGCGAGTGTTGAGCATCCTCGCCCAGCCGCTGGCGCAGCCGACAGACGTGAACGTCGATCGAGCGGTCCAGTGGCGGTGCGTCGCGGCCTCGGGTAAGTGCATAAAGATCGTCGCGGGAAAGTACCGTAGCGGGGCGTTCAAGGAAGACCTGAAGCAGTTGGAAATCGGCCCCGGACAGCGCCGTACGTTCGCCCTGTTGGTCGATCAGTTCGCGGGTCATGCGATCCAACTGCCAGCCACCGAAGCTCACGCAGCGCGCGTGATCGGCGCTGGTTGCGACTTGAGCGGGCCGGGTTCTACGCATGACCGCCTTGATGCGCGCCAGCAATTCGCGCGGGTTGAACGGCTTACCCAAATAGTCATCGGCGCCCAACTCCAGGCCCAGAATGCGGTCGGTTTCATCGGCGCTGGCGGTCAGCATGATGATCGGCACGTCGCTTTGTTTGCGCACCTCACGACAGATTGAAAAGCCGTCGTCCCCCGGCAGCATCAGATCGACGATCAGCAGATCTGCCGACGTCTGCTGCATGAGGGCTCTCAGCGCGTCGGCATCCTGAGCGGTCAGCACGTGATAGCCATGGCGGCTCAGATAATCCGCCAGCAGCTCACATATTTCCGGGTCGTCATCGACCACGAACAGCGTCGCAGGCTTGGTCGGGGTGGACGTTGTCATGGTGGCGGTTGTCATCGCGGCAGGCTGATCCCACGCTATTGTTATGTAAGGAAGATGATCATGGGCGAGCCAAACGCGGGTGACAAGGCAGCCTCGACTAAGGTGGTAGCCTGTTACAGCCTAAAACGCTCTCTCAGCCACTCAGCAACGGCCGCCTCACCGTGATGACCAATGCGTTCAGCGCCGGTGACGCGATTGAACAACGCCGGGTGGGCGTTGGCCATCACCTGGGCTTCGCCTGCCAGATCCAGCATTTCGGTATCGTTGAGGTTATCGCCAAAGGCCAGGCAGTCGGCGGCCGTTAACCCCAACCGCTCCAACAGTGATGATAGCGCGACCCCCTTGTTGACGCCGCGGGCCATGATTTCCAGCGAATCGGTCGTCGAGTAGGTAATATGCAGCGCAGCGCCGTGCGCTTCCTGCGCCTGGGCTTCCAGTTGCTTAAGCGCCGCTGGATCACCCAGATAAAGCACTTTGCCTACGCCGTTAGTGTCCATCTGCGCAGGTGGTACAACGTCATAGCGAAAGCCGGTGGAGGCATGAAGTGACAGTAAGTGCGGGGCTTCTGCATCGATATGCCAGCCGCTTTCACGGTAAATATTAAGCCGTACCTGGGGCGGGCGGGGAAGATCGATCAACGTCTGTGCATGCTCAGGCGCAACATGGTTGGCGGCGAGCAATATATCTTTCGGGTCGTGCACATAAGCGCCGTTGGTACTGATCAAGTGCACCGGAATAGCCAGTTGATCACGGAACACCCGCATATCGTGATAATGACGGCCCGACGCCAGTGCGACGTGATGCCCCTGGCGATGCAACTGGCGAAGTACGTCAACCGTCTCATCGTGCAGCCGGTGATCAATCCCCAGCAGGGTGCCATCCAAGTCCGAAACAATTAGCCGAGGTGTCATAGCGCGCTCCCGAAAGATGTCTCAATAGCTTACCCGATTCGGTAAACCGCATGTAAGTAGTTGACTTGTAGTGCTCCAAATCGACCAACAGCAACGACAATTGGCGCGGCCCGCGGTAATCCGTATAGTGTCACCCTATCCTTCGCCAACTGATTGACCTCATGCTGCAAAACAATTCCGTGCTTGCCTCGCTCAAGCAACAGATTCGTGACACCACCCCGCGTGCCGAAGGGGTGATCAAAGCTACCGAGAAAGGCTTCGGGTTTCTTGAAACCGACGACGGTGAATCCTACTTCGTACCGCCCCCCGCCATGAAGCAGGTGCTGCATGGCGACCGTGTCGAAGGCGTGATTCACGAGAACGGCGATAAAAAAACCCTTGAGCCCGAGAAGTTGATTGAAGCGGGGCTCGACCGTTTTGTTGCCCGTGTGCAAAAACGCGAAGATCGCCTTGCCGTCGTACCGGATCATCCTTCGATTCGTAACGTGCTCAAAGCGCGCATCAAGAACAGCCTGGATGAATCGACCATTGCTGATGGCGATTGGGTCGTCGCCCGTCTGGTTCGTCACCCGCTGAAAGAAAACGATCGCGGCTTTTTCAGCCAGATTGACGAGCTGGTGGCCAAATCCGACGACCCCGCCGTGCCATGGCGTGTCACGCTTGCCCGCCATGCGCTGGAGCAGGCATCTCCCAATGCGGGCGACGACTGGCCTCTGCACGACGAAGGCCTCGTCCGCGAAGACCTTACCGCGCAGCCCTTCTTTACCATCGACGGTGAAAAGACCCGCGATATGGATGACGCGCTGCACGTCACGGCGCGCGCCGAAGGCGGCTGGCAGTTGAGCGTCGCCATCGCCGACCCTACCGCCTACGTGGAAGAAGGCCACGTCGCCGATCTTGAAGCGCGCACCCGCGCCTTTACGGTGTACCTGCCCGGCCAGAACGTCACCATGCTGCCCGAGAAGCTGTCGGACGACTTGTGTTCGCTGTGGGAAGGACAAGAACGCCCGGCACTGGCCTGCACACTGGATATCAATGCCGACGGCAGCCTGGGCGATTACCGCTTCTTCGCCGCCAACGTCAAATCCCACGCCAAACTGGCTTACGACCACGTGTCTGACTGGATCGACGGTCAGGGTGAGTGGGCCCCGGCGGATAACATCGCCGAGCAGTTGACGGCGCTGCGCGACTTAACCGAAGCGCGTACCGCCTGGCGTAACGAGCATGCCCTGGTCTTCAAAGACCGTCCAGATTACGTCTTTGACCTGGACGATGCGGGCAACGTGCTGGGTATTCGCACCGAAGATCGCCGCATTGCCAACCGCATGATCGAGGAGTCGATGATTGCCGCCAACGCCTGTTGCGCCGACTTCCTCGCCCAGCACATCGGCCACGGCATCTTCAACGTGCACCGCGCCTTTGAGCCTGAAAAAGCCGAAGCCGCGCAGGAATTCCTGGCCGGCCAGGAAATTGAGGTGGACCAGCAGGCGTTAACCGAGCTTGCCCACTACAAAGACCTCAAACGCGCGCTGGAAAGCCGCGACGATGCCTGGCTGGATGCCCGCCTGCGCCGTTTCCAGGGTTTCACCAGCATGTCGGCCCAACCAGGCCCGCACTTTGGCCTGGGCCTTGCCGCCTACGCCACCTGGACGTCGCCGATCCGTAAGTATGGCGATATGGTCAACCACCGCTTGATCAAGCGCGTGCTGAAGGGCGAACAGGCTCCAGCGGAAGCCAGCCAACAGCTCACCGAACAGCTGACCGAGCGCCGCCGCCTGAACCGCATGGCCGAGCGCGACGTCAAAGACTGGCTCTACGTGCGCTACCTGACGCCAGCCGCGCAAAACCAGGACACCTTTGACGCTGAAATCATGGCAGTCAACCGTGGCGGCATGCGCGTTCGCCTGGTTGAAAACGGTGCAACGGCCTTCGTGCCCGCTCCCTTGATGCACAGCGACCGCAGCAAGGTGGTGATTGACGATAAAGAGGGCCGCATCCAGATCGAAGGCGAGGAACGCTACAAGCTGGGCGACAGCCTTCGCGTCGTGCTCACCGAAGCCCGCGAAGAGACTCGCTCGCTGGTGGCTAAGCCAGCCGCCTAGGCTACTCATCAGCAATAATCGGCTAGGCCATGACCAACCAACAACGGCGCCCTGAGGCGCCGTTGTTGGTTATGTTGTCTGGGCTTTTAGGCAGCCCTCATCAACGCACGGGCAACCTACAAAAGCTTCCCATGCTGCACGCCGCTATGTACAAGCCTGTTGGTGGCCAAAGAAAAAGCGCAGCATTTCCTGCGTGGCATCCGGCCCTTTCGGGTCGGTGTAACTGCCTTTACTGCTCCCACCTGACCAGGCGTGACCGGCGCCGTGTATTTGCCACTGCTCCAGGCGCGTCACGCCCGACGCATCGTTGTGTGTAGTACGCGTATAGGCATGACCATTAACCACCTTGCCCTGTTCTACCTTCGCTCCAGCTTGGCGCGACGTGCTGTACTGGGCAGCAATACGGTCCCCATTGCTTGGGTGCACTGTCGTATCGCGATCACCATGAAAGATAATGGCTGGGACGTCCGATGCCCACCCGGTGCCTTTCGCTTTTTTACCGCCACCGAGGGGCCCTGTGCCGCCCTGCATCGCGCTCAGCGCATCAGGAAGACTCTGGGCTACCGCGTGAGGTAGCCCGGAGTGCACACCCACAGCGGCGAATAAATCTGGATAAGTCATCGCCAGCGTCGTCGCCATGGCGGCGCCTGCGGAGAGGCCCGCCACATAAACCCGGGAGGCATCCAGCCCATGAGTGGCGATAACCTGACGGGTCATACCGGCAATAATCGCTGGCTCACCGCCTTCGCGATGCTGGTCTTCAGCTTTAAACCAGTTCCAGCACTTTGAGCTATTGGCACTCATCGGCTGGGCAGGATAAAGCACACAGCAAAGCTGCTCTTCGGCCAGCCGGTTCATGTCAGTTCCAGCGGCGAAATCATCAGGGTTTTGCGTACAGCCATGCAACATAACCACCAGCGGTAGTGCTTGACCGTGATAGCCGCTGGGAACATACAGCTTGTAATCGCGCGTCCCGACTCGGTTGGTAAAACGACCGGCAGTAAACGCACCAGGCCGCGGCTCCTCAGTGGCGCCTTTGGCCTGCTCGGGCTGAGCGACGGCGCCACGATACTTCATCCACTTATCGCGCCATGCAGAAGGTACGTTAATATCACCGGTTGAAAATGCGCCAGATGCCGAGTCAGCAGGAGTTGGCTTCGTTACGGTGGCATCTTCGTCCATGACCTCGCAGGTTCCATCAAAGGTATTGCCGCCTTGATAAGCTTTATTCGGCGTTTCATTCTCTTTTGCTTCGGGCACGCTGCCTTGGATCAGAGACATGGCCTCTTGCAGCTTTCCAGCGCGGGTGAGGCGCGTCGCTTCTTCCATTCGCTTCGTCATAATGGCATCGATCATTTTCTATAGCCTTATTCAATGATTGCGTAGTGAGTGATTCAGTGGATTCTATCCGCCAGAGCGGCCTTAACCGCCTTACTGGCATTAAGGGCGCCTAACACCACCACGGACTCAATAGTGGCAAGGGCAAGCTCCGGCGTTACATCGTCGGCAATGCTGGCCATACCTAGCACCTGAACCTGCAGCATTTCCCCTGCTGACTGCAGAGCCTCTAGATCCGCGCGGCTGTAATGCTCAATCCCCAGTACAAACGCCTTGCGTGTCACTGTCTCTCTTACGACCTCGGCATGGGTTGCTAGCTGATTACGAATAGCCGTACGAATCAGATCGGTTCGATTGGAGTAGAAACCTTCCTGAACCAGCAGATCGATCTGCCCCAGGTCGACAACCCCTAAATTAATGGTGATCTTTTCGCTGGAGTCGCCGCCCTTGCGGCGCAGTTCATGCACGCTCATATATGAAGCCTCGCTGTACTAGTCATCGAACATCTATTTGTCATTACACCATCTAAAAGATTCCATATACCATCCATATGGATGTTTTTTATAATAACGCAGCCTCAGAAATAGTCCAGCGCACAATTAATAATCCAGGCGTCAACATAAGGAAGCGCCGTCATACGCGGATCGCCACGCGAGGAAAGCAGCAACACCAACGCCTCGGCTCAAGTGTCGCTGAACTGACGTATTTCTCGCTTATGGTGGGGAGGGATATTTTTAAAACGGGAGGTTACCTTGCACATCGCCGATGTAACCATGTTCCATGCCCCCGCCAGCGGCGGCGTGCGCACCTATCTACAGGCCAAGCATCGTGTCTTTTCCCGCTACCCCGGCGTGCGCACCAGCTTGCTGGTACCCGGTGCCGAGCGAGACAGTCTTGGCGACCAGCACACCTTACCGGCCTTTCGCTTACCCCTTGGGCAAGGTTACCGCTTTCCTCTGCGCGCGGCTCCATGGCGCGACGCGCTGATTGGCTTACGACCCGACCTCATCGAGGCAGGCGACCCCTACGTGACGGCCTGGGCTGCGCTCGAGGCCGGCCAACGGCTGGGCATTCCCGTGGTCGGGTTTTATCACTCGGACTTGCCACGCCTGATGGGCGACCGCTTCGGGCGGCATGTGAGTCGGCGCTTGGTCCGCTACGTGACGAGCCTCTATCGTCAGTTTGATAGCGTGCTGGCGCCCTGTCAGACCATGGCAGACCGCCTACGGGAATGGGGCGTCGAAAACGTCCGAATGCAGCCCCTTGGGGTAGACGTACATCACTTCCACCCCGACCAGTACGACGCTGACTTTCGCGCAAGCATGGGCATACCCCCGCATAAAAAGCTGTTGATTTTCGTCGGCCGCTATTCCCGGGAAAAAAATATCGATGTACTGCTAGCCACCATGCGCACGCTTGGCGACGACTACCATCTCTTGCTGATGGGCCCCGGGATGCCACATCAGGTACCCGCCAACGTCACCGTGGTCGACCGCTGTTGCGGTGCCCACGAGGTAGCCAAAGCGCTCGCCAGCAGCGATGCCCTTCTGCATGCGGGTACCCGGGAAACCTTTGGCCTGATCGCCCAGGAAGCCATGGCCTGCGGCACCCCGGTGGTCGCCGCGCGTGCCGGGGCACTGGCTGAGAACGTTCCCCTCGGCGCCGGCATTTTATGCCGCCCGCTGGACCCAGCCGCCATGGCCGAGGCCTGCGATGCGCTATTCAGCAATGACATTGCCGCCAGCGGGCGCTATGCACGCCGCCATGTGGAGCGCCACGTTAATTGGGATAGCGTGATGCACTCTTTGCTGACTCACTACGAAACCTTAGCCGATACCGCCATGCCCCATGCCCTCCATCAACCACACTAAGCCCAAAACCTGGTGGCGCTGGCGTCCGCTGCAGATCGCCATGATAGTGCTGGCATTGGGATTACCACTGTTGCTGACCGCCTGGATCGGCGGCAGTGACGCCTGGCAGCGCGTGCGCCAGTTTCCGCTTGGCCTACTGCTGCTGATGCTATTCCTCGCCTGCCTATGCTGGAACCTGAACGCTGCACGGCTACGCTTGATGCTGGGCGGGCGGGCAGGCCCACTGGGGCAACGCGGTGCCCTGGGTATTGAGTTGGCATCGAAATTTGCCCTGTGTGCCACGCCGGGCGGTAGCGGCGGCCCCGCCACGCTGCTCGTACTATTGGCGCAGCGTGGCCTACCTCCGTCCAAAGGTAGCGCTGTATTTCTGATCGATCAGGGCTGCGACATGCTGTTCTTTCTCAGCATGCTCGGCGGACTGGTGATCCTGTCACTGGTCAGCGATGTTAACTGGCCCCACCAGGCGCTCGTGCAGTCCGCCTTGGCTGGCCTGGTCGTATGCGCCACGCTCGTTAGCCTGCTGGTCTATCAGTTACCCCGCCTATTGCGGGCTAAGCGCTTCAGACTTACCTGGCTGAGCCGCTACCGCCGCCGACGCCTTGCCCGGGGCGTTCTGGGCTTTCGTCAGGCCTTGAAGGTAACGCTGTCGCTGCCTCGCACCACGCTGGTAGCAATGCTGCTGCTGACCACGGCCCACTGGCTGATGCGCTACAGCCTGCTCTACCTGGCGGTGCTCGGCGTGGGGGGCGATATCGATTGGGTGTGGACTTTCTTGACCCAAATGCTGGCCATGGCCGCCAGTCAGTTGAGCTTTTTGCCCGGCGGCGCCGGGGCCGCTGAGGTAGGGGTTGGCTCGCTGTTACTGCCGTTAATGGCCGCCGAGCAGGCCGCCGCTGCGGTGTTGATATGGCGCCTTATCAGCTACCACCTTTATCTGGCCGCTGGCGCGCCGTTTTTCCTGAGCTACGGATTTCGCTTGTTCAAAGGTATTCCCTCGACCGGTGGATATGCGCCAGAGACAAAAAAAGAGCACCCGTAGGTGCTCTTTTCGTATCAGGCGCGTATAGCACACGCCAGGCTACGTAACCGCTTACCAGCCAGTCACTGCTTTCAGTGCGTCGCCGATTTCAGCCAAAGAGCGCACGGTTTTAACACCGGCGTCTTCAAGGGCAGAAAACTTCTCGTCAGCGGTGCCTTTACCGCCGGAGATGATCGCGCCCGCATGACCCATACGCTTGCCGGGAGGTGCTGTCACACCGGCAATGTAGGCAACAACAGGCTTGGAAACGTTGGCTTTGATGTAAGCCGCTGCTTCTTCTTCAGCCGTGCCACCGATTTCGCCGATCATGACGATGGCTTCGGTTTTCGGGTCTTTCTCGAACATCTCAAGGATGTCGATAAAGTTGGAACCCGGGATCGGATCACCGCCGATGCCAACACAGCTGGACTGACCAAAGCCATGATCAGTGGTCTGCTTGACCGCTTCGTAGGTCAAGGTACCCGAACGCGATACGATGCCAACACGGCCCGGCTGGTGGATGTGGCCCGGCATGATGCCGATCTTGCATTCACCCGGTGTGATAACACCCGGGCAGTTCGGGCCGATCAGGCGTACACCCAGCTCGTCGCACTTCACCTTGGCTTCGAGCATATCGAGCGTGGCAATGCCTTCGGTGATGCACACAATCAGCTTGATACCGGCGTTGGCCGCTTCAAGGATTGAGTCTTTGCAGAACGGTGCCGGAACGTAGATCACGCTGGCTTCAGCGCCGATTTTCTCGACCGCTTCTTTCACGGTGTTGAAAACAGGCAGACCCAGGTGCTCCTGGCCGCCTTTACCGGGGGTAACACCACCGACCATCTGCGTACCGTAGGCAATCGCCTGCTCGGAGTGGAACGTACCCTGGCCACCCGTAAAGCCTTGGCAGATGACCTTGGTGTTCTTATCGATCAGGATGCTCATTACTTGCCCTCCGCCGCTTTAACGACCTGCTGAGCCGCGTCGGTCAGACTGGTAGCCGCGATAATATTGAGACCGCTAGACGCGAGTTTCTCGGTGCCTAGCTCGGCGTTGTTACCTTCCAGACGTACGACAACCGGGACGTTGACACCGACCTGCTCAACGGCACCGATGATGCCTTCAGCGATCATGTCGCAACGCACGATGCCGCCGAAGATGTTCACCAGTACGGCCTTGACGGAGTCGTCAGACAGAATCAGTTTGAAGGCTTCAGCAACGCGCTCTTTGGTGGCACCGCCGCCAACATCGAGGAAGTTGGCCGGCTTGCCGCCGTTCAAGTTGACGATGTCCATGGTACCCATGGCCAGGCCTGCGCCGTTGACCATGCAGCCGATGTTGCCATCCAGCGCCACATAGTTGAGTTCCCATGCAGCCGCTTCAGCTTCGCGCTCGTCTTCCTGAGACGGATCACGCATCGCCTGAAGGTCCGGGTGACGGTACAGCGCGTTGCTGTCGAGGCCAAGCTTGGCGTCTAGGCAGTGCAAGTTGCCTTGGTCGGTAATGACCAACGGGTTAATTTCAAGCAGCGCCAGGTCTTTCTCATGGAACAGCTTGGACAGCCCCAGGAAGATCTTGGTGAACTGCTTGATCTGGTCGCCGGAAAGGCCCAACGCAAATGCCAGCTCACGCGCCTGGTAAGGCTGTGCACCGACCAGCGGATCAATCTCGGCTCTGAGAATCTTTTCGGGCGTTTCTTCGGCGACTTTCTCGATCTCTACGCCGCCTTCGGTAGAGGCCATAAAGACCACACGGCGGGTCGTACGATCGACAACAGCACCCAGATACAGCTCATCGGCGATATCGGTGCAGGTCTCGACCAGGATCTTGGAAACCGGCTGGCCGTGCTCGTCGGTCTGGAAGGTCACCAGGTTTTTGCCCAGCCACTGCTCGGCAAACGCCTTGGCATCAGCCGGGTCTTTAATCAGCTTTACGCCGCCCGCTTTACCGCGGCCACCTGCGTGCACCTGGGCTTTAACCACCCACATGTCGCCGCCGATCTTTTTACATGCGTCTTCAGCTTCTTCGGGAGTGTCCACAGCAAAGCTCTTGGACACGGGTAGACCATAATCGGCAAACAGCTGTTTGCCTTGATACTCGTGAAGGTTCATCGATTCATGCCATTGGTTGCATGTGACTCGAACGATGATCAGTTTCCTTGAAAGAACTGTCATCCCCGTGCTTTCGATCTCTGTTTTTCAAACCGCGTCGAAAAGACATGGCCGAAAGCGTTGCGCCACCCTAGGGTGGCGCTTTTTTGTTACGGCGTAATTTACTTACGCTTTTTGCGGTTGGCCATATGGATCGCGTGGCCTTCAACCGCGAGCGCCGCTTCATGCACCGCTTCCGACATGGTCGGGTGCGCATAGCAAGTCAGCGCGAGGTCTTCGGCACTGGAGCCGAATTCCATGGCGATCACGCCCTGGGCAATCATCTCACCGGCGTGCTGGCCAACGATGTGCATACCCAGAATGCGGTCGGTTTCCGCATCAGCGATGATCTTGGCATTGCCTTCAGTGGCATTGTTGGCCATCGCGCGGCCGCTTGCCGCGAACGGGAAGCTACCGGTCTTAACTTCAATACCTTTGGCCTTGGCTTCTTCCTCGGTAATCCCCACCCACGCGACTTCCGGGAAGGTGTAGATAACGTTGGGAATGGCGTCGTAATTCATCTCGGCCTTATGACCCGCGATGATATCCGCCACCATGATGCCTTCTTCCGAAGCCTTATGCGCCAGCATCGGGCCGCGCACACAGTCGCCAATCGCGTAAACGCCCGGGACATTGGTACGGCACTGGTCGTCGACAAAGATAAAGCCGCGCTCGTCAAGCTCTACGCTGACGCTGTCGTCAATCACGCCCTTGGTATAAGGACGACGACCGACACAGACGATCAGCTTGTCGAAGGTCATTTCCTGTTCGCCGTCAGCGTCGGTGTACTTGACGGTCACTTCTTCGCCATTGGTTTCCGAACCGGTGACGCGAGCGCCCAGTTTGATGTCCAGGCCCTGCTTCTTGAGCAGCTTGTGCGTTTCTTTACCGATGGCACCGTCAACCATGGGCAAGAAGGAATCCATGGCTTCGAGCACCGTGACCTCGGAGCCCAGGCGGTTCCAGACGCTACCCAGTTCCAGACCGATAATGCCGGCACCAATCACGCCGAGGCGTTTGGGTGTTTCCTGGAATTCCAGCGCACCGGTGGAGTCGACAACCAGTCCTTCGACCAGCGGGGTCGGCGGAATTTCGACCGGTACAGAGCCCGCCGCAACAACGATATTGTCGGCGTCAAAGGTGGTGGCTTTGCCATCCTTATCGGTCACTTCCACCTGCTTGGCGGAAATCACTTTACCGGTGCCTTCGATGGCCGTGACGCCATTGGCCTTGAATAGACCCGAAATGCCGCCGGTCAGATTTTTAACAATCTTGTCCTTGCGGGCCATCATCTTTTTGACGTCCATGGTGACGTCACCGGCCTGGATACCCAGGTCGTCGAAATCATCCTTCGCTTCAACGAACTTGTGCGAGGCTTCCAGCAAGGCTTTCGACGGGATACAGCCGACGTTCAGGCAGGTACCACCATGAACGACGGTGCCTTCCTTACCGATCCACTTTTCGACACAGGCGGTTTTCAGGCCAAGTTGTGCCGCACGGATGGCAGCGACATAACCACCAGGGCCGGCACCAATAACGATCACATCAAACTTGTCAGCCATGTTGGCTCCTTTAGTTTGGGTGCCTTCTCCCTTTTGGGGCAGAAGGCAGAGTGCAATTGAACGTGAGTATGTGACAGGTCGTTGTGACTCTTACACGTCCAGCAACAGGCGTGCGGGATCTTCCAGCAGCTCTTTCATGGTCACCAGGAATTGAACGGCGTCTTTGCCGTCGATCATGCGGTGATCATAGGAAACCGCCAGGTACATCATGGGGCGAATCTCGACCTTGCCATTGACCGCCATGGGGCGTTCCTGGATCTTGTGCATCCCCAGGATGGCGGTTTGCGGCGGATTGATAATCGGGGTCGACATCAGCGAGCCGAAGATACCGCCGTTGGTGATCGTAAAGGTACCGCCCTGCATTTCATCGATGCCGAGCTTACCGTCACGGGCACGCTTACCGAAGTCGACGATTGTCTTCTCGACATCGGCGATTTTCATGCTATCCGTATCGCGCAGTACCGGAACGACCAAGCCGCGAGGCGTCGACACGGCAACGCCGATATCCTGGTAGCCATGATAGACGATGTCGGTACCGTCGATAGAGGCGTTGACGTCCGGGAAGCGCTTGAGCGCCTCGGAGGCCGCCTTGACGAAAAAGCCCATGAAGCCAAGCTTGGTATCGTGCGCTTTCAGGAAGGTGTCCTTGTACTGCGCGCGCAACTCCATCACTGCCGTCATGTCCACTTCGTTATAAGTGGTCAGCATGGCAGCCGTTTGCTGAGCCTCAACCAGGCGCTTGGCGATGGTTTGACGCAGACGGCTCATCGGCACGCGTTTCTCTGGACGCTCACCTTCTACCGCAGGCGCAGTAGCGGCTGCCGCAGCACCTTTAGGCGCTGCAGCGCCACCGGACGCTTTCTTAGCCGAACCTGCTTTCACGGCTTTCTGCACATCCTCTTTCAGAATGCGGCCGCCCTTGCCGGTGCCTTCGATCTTGGCAACGTCCAGGTCGTGCTCCGCAACCATCTTGCGGGCAGCAGGTGCGAGGATCTTGTCACCGACTTTTTCATCAGCGCCATCGTCATCGCTGCTTTCGTCCTTGGCTGGCTTGGCGTCATCACCGACACTCTCGCCACCAGCACCTTCGGTAAAGGTCGCCAGAACAGCTTCTGATTCAACCTGGCTGCCCTCTTCGGCCTTAATCTCGGCCAGCGCACCATCGGCCGGAGCAACCACCTCGAGCACAACTTTGTCGGTTTCGATATCCGCCAGCACTTCATCGCGCTTGACGGCTTCGCCGACTTTCTTGTGCCAGGTCGCAACCGTGCCTTCCTGGATCGACTCCGGGAAGCTCGGGGCTTTCACCTCATGCTGCTTACCGCCACCGCTGTTGCCGCTGGCTTGCTTGGCTTCTTTCTTATCGTCAGATTTCTCTGCCGATTTTTCAGCGCTGTCATCGCCAGACGATTTCGCTTCTTTCTTGCTGCTGTCGCCAGTGGCTTCGCCTTCGCCGATTTTGCCCAGCACCTGCTCGGACTCAACAGTATCGCCTTCATCGGCCATCACGTCGGTTAGAGTGCCCGCTTCCGGTGCGACGACTTCGAGCACCACTTTGTCGGTTTCAATCTCAACAATCAGCTCGTCACGCTCAACGCTGTCACCCGGCTTCTTATGCCAAGCGGCGACTGTGCCTTCGGCAACGGACTCCGGAAAGGTTGGCGCTTTGATCTCGGTAGCCATGTCGTTTCCCTTATGTGTTCTCTAAATCCGGTGGGCGCTTAAAGATTAAACGCGTCTTCCACCAGCTGGCGCTGCTGTTCAGTATGGACGGACATATAGCCCGCTGCCGGAGCAGCAGAGGCCGGGCGTCCTGCGAATTTCAAATCACGTCCCAGGCCATCTTTCAGCATGTCGGCCACAGAACGCATATGGTGCTGACTGGAATACCAGGCACCCTGGTTCAACGGCTCTTCCTGGCACCAGACAATATCTTCCAACTGGGTATATGCCTGAAGGGCTTCAAGAAGCTCTTCTTTCGGGAAGGGATAGAGCTGCTCTAGGCGCAGAATAGCCGTATCGTGACGCTCGTTCTCAGCACGCGAATTGACAAGATCGTAGTAGACCTTGCCCGCACACAGGATCACGCGTTTCACCTTCTCAGCCGTCAGCTCGGCCTGGTCTGCCAGTACCATATGGAACTTGCCATGGGCCAGGTCTTCAAGGCTGGAAACCGCTTGCTTGTGACGCAGAAGCGATTTAGGTGTCATCACCACCAGCGGCTTACGCAACGGGCGAATCACCTGACGGCGCAGCAAGTGATAAATTTGCGCGGGGGTGGTCGGCACACACACCTGCATATTGTGCTCAGCACACATCTGCAGGAAACGCTCCAGACGTGCGGAGGAGTGCTCGGGACCCTGACCTTCATAACCGTGGGGCAGGAGCATGGTTAAGCCGCATAAGCGACCCCATTTGGTCTCACCCGAGGAAATGAACTGGTCCACCACGACTTGCGCACCGTTGAAGAAGTCGCCGAACTGGGCTTCCCAAATCACCAGATCATTGGGAGCCGTGGTCGAATAACCGTACTCAAAGGCCAACACAGCCTCTTCCGACAGGATGGAGTCGTGGATGGTGAAGCGCGGCTGACCGTCTGACAGATTCTGCAACGGCACAAAGGTGCTGCCATCTTTCTGGTTATGCACGACCGCATGACGGTGGGAGAAGGTGCCGCGACCCACGTCCTGGCCGGTAATACGCACCGGGTGACCCTGATCGATCAAGGTGGCATAGGCCAGCGTTTCGGCAAACCCCCAGTTAATCCCCATGCCACCAGCCTGCATCTTGCGGCGATCTTCGTAAATCTTGGCGACCTGACGCTGCACATCGACCCCGTCCGGGACCTCGCACATTTTTGCCGCCAGTTGCTGCAGCCGCTTCATATCGAAGGAGGTATCGGCATTGCCGGTCCACTCATGGCCGAGGTAAGGCGTCCAGTCGACGAACAACGACTTGTTAGGCTCCTGAACCAGCGCATTGGCCACGTGGTTACCGGCCACCAGGTCATCGCGGTAGGTTTCAATCATCGCCTTGGCGTCTTCTTCAGACAAAACGCCCTGCTCGACCAGACGCTTGGCATACAACGTACGCGAAGAAGGATGGTCCTTGATCTTCGAGTACATCATCGGCTGAGTGCCGGACGGCTCGTCGGCTTCGTTATGGCCGCGCCGACGGTAGCAGACGAGATCGATGACCACGTCTTTCTTGAACTCCTGCCGGTAGTCCAACGCTACCTGGGTGGCGTGGAGTACCGCGTCCGCATCGTCGCCGTTAACGTGGAAAATCGGCGCCTGAACCATCTTGGCGATATCAGTACAGTATTCAGTGGAGCGCGAGTCCAGCGGATGCGAGGTGGTAAAGCCCACCTGGTTGTTGATCACGATGTGGACCGTGCCGCCGGTTTTGTAGGCACGGGTCTGAGACATCTGGAACGTCTCCATGACCACACCCTGGCCCGCAAATGCTGCATCGCCATGGACATTGATGGGCAATACTTTGCTGCCCTCTTCGTCGTTACGACGATCCTGGCGTGCACGAACCGAGCCTTCGACAACGGGCGCGACGATTTCCAGATGCGACGGGTTGAACGACATTGCCAGGTGGACTTCGCCGCCTGGTGACATGACATTCGAGCTAAAGCCCTGGTGGTACTTCACGTCGCCCGAACCGCGCTCGATGACTTTTTTGCCGTCGAACTCGTCGATCAGGTCAGCCGGGTTTTTACCCAGAATGTTGACCAGCAGGTTAAGCCGCCCGCGGTGGGCCATGCCAATCACGACTTCCTTGGTGCCATAACCGCCCGCACGCTGGATCAGCTCGTCCATCATGGGTACAAAGGCTTCGCCACCTTCCAGGCCAAAACGCTTGGTACCCGGATACTTCGAGGCCAAGTAGTTTTCCAGGCCTTCGGCCGCCGTCAAGCGCTCCAGTACGTGCTTGCGCACGTCATCGCTGAACTTGGGTGCACTGCGTACCGATTCAAAACGCCGCTGCAGCCAGCGTTTTTCTTCGGTATCGACGATGTGCATGATCTCGCAACCGATCGAGCGACAGTAGGTACGATCAAGCGCATCGACAATGTCGCGCAACGGCGCCTTGTCGATACCTAGAAAGAAAGAACCAGTCTGAAACTCGGTGTCCAGATCAGCTTTTGAAAGCTGGTGGAAAGAGAGGTCGAGATCGGGGACGGGGGTGGGATTGCGCAGCCCTAGCGGGTCGATATTGGCCTTTTGATGGCCACGAAAGCGGTAAGCGTTGATCAGCTGCAGGACTTTCACCTGCTTCTTGTTCTCGCCACTTTCAGCGGCGGCTACTCGAGCAGGGCGATTTTCCCGGCCCAACTGATAGAACTGATCACGAATAGGGCTTAGTGGAACATCGTGGGTGGCACTGCCCTCCGGGCGAGGCAACTGGTCAAAATAGTTGCGCCACTCGTCAGGGACAGATTCAGAATCGGCGAGGTACTGCTCGTAAAGCGCTTCCACGTAGTGGGCATTGCCACCACTAACGTGAGAGGAACGCCACATCAACTCCATTATGCCTTGTTGCATTTCTCGGTCACCCTGCACTGATGGGGTGGTATCGGCATCGTCGCGTCACCGCGGCGACATCGGTATTGCCCTGCCGGCGGGGCGGGACATTTGCCGGCGGCACCGACCAGAGGCCGGAAACCCTTTTCAACTCAATTTCTTATCAGTTCATGCTCAAAAGCCGGTACTCACGGCACCGGCTTTTAAACTTGACTGGACATCCGGTGCGGCGTGTCGCCGCACCGGATGACGGGCACTATGATAACAAGCGAAGCGCCACGATTTAAGTGCCATTTGTGCGCAAATTAGGTGGTATCCGCTTTTTATGCATAAAAGCCCCTTATTTTACGTGGCATCTGCCAGCAACATCTCACGAATCTTGCCAATCGCCCGCGTGGGGTTAAGCCCTTTCGGGCACACCGCCACACAGTTCATGATGCCGCGGCAGCGGAACACGGAAAACGGGTCTTCCAGATCGGTCAAGCGCTCGCTGGTCGCCGTGTCGCGCGAATCCGCAAGGAAGCGATACGACTGCAAAAGGCCTGCCGGACCAACAAACTTATCCGGGTTCCACCAGAAAGACGGGCACGAGGTTGAACAGCAAGCGCACAGAATGCACTCATAAAGGCCGTCCAGCTTGTCGCGCTCTTCCGGCGACTGCAGGCGCTCGATCGCTGGTGCGGGGGTGTCGTTCTGCAGGTACGGCTGAATACGCTCGTACTGCTTATAGAACAGCCCCATATCAACGACCATATCGCGAATGACCGGCAGGCCGGGCAGCGGACGCAGGGTCAGCTTGTTACCTTTCACGACGTCTGACAACGGCGTAATGCAGGCCAGACCATTCTTGCCGTTCATGTTCATGCCGTCTGAGCCGCAAACCCCTTCGCGGCAGCTACGGCGAAATGCCAGCCCGCTGTCTTGCTCTTTCATCATATGAAGAACATCCAGCACCATCACGTCGCGACCCTTGGTATCGACCTGAAACTCCTGCATGTAGGGTGCGGAGTCGGTTTCCGGATTATAGCGGTATATGGATACCTGAAGATTGGACATAGTGACTCCCTCTCATTACAGAGAATTAGTAGGTACGAACCTTGGGTTCGAACGTATCAACGGTTTTCGGCTTGAAGTTGACGTCGCGCTTCTTCAACTCTTTGGTGGTCGGGAAGTAAAGCGAGTGCTTCAGCCAGTTGACATCATCACGGTCAGGATAGTCGTAGCGCGAGTGCGCACCACGGCTTTCATTACGCTCTAAAGCAGCGATCGCCGTCGCTTCGGCCACTTCCATCAGGTTATCGAGTTCCAAGGCTTCCACACGCGCCGTGTTGAACGCATTGGATTTATCAGGCAGGTGGGCATTGGCAATACGGCTGCGAAGTTCATCTAGCTTCTTGACGCCTTCACGCATATTCTTCTCTTCGCGGAAAACACCGAAAGACGTCTGCATAATGTCTTGAAGCTCGGCCTTCAGCGCGGGAATGCTTTCGCCACCATCCGACTCGTTCCAGCGGGTAATACGTTTCATGGCCGAGGCGATATCAGACTCAGAGGCATCCAGGTACTCGATACCTTCGTTGAGTGCACCCTCGATGAACATGCCCGCAGCACGGCCAAAGACGACCAGGTCGAGCAGCGAGTTGCCGCCCAGACGGTTGGCCCCATGAACTGATACACACGCCGCTTCGCCGCAGGCGTACAAGCCGTTCACGATGTGGTCTTTGCCGCTTTCGTCTTGCGTGATCGCCTGACCATGAATGTTGGTCGGAATACCGCCCATCATATAGTGGCAGGTCGGCACGACCGGAATCGGGTCTTTCGCCGGATCGACGTGGGCAAACGTCTTGGACAGCTCAACGATACCCGGCAGGCGCTTGCCTAGAACTTCTTCGCCCAGGTGATCAAGCTTCAGGAAGACGTGATCGCCATTCTCGCCGCAGCCACGACCTTCCAGAATTTCCATGACCATGGAACGCGCGACAACGTCGCGGCCCGCCAGGTCTTTGGCGTTGGGCGCGTAACGCTCCATGAAGCGCTCGCCATCTTTATTGATCAGGTAACCGCCTTCACCCCGGCAGCCTTCGGTGACCAACGTACCCGCGCCGTAAATACCGGTGGGGTGGAACTGCCACATTTCCATGTCCTGCATCGGGAAGCCAGCGCGAAGCGCCATACCGATACCGTCGCCGGTGTTGATCAGGGCGTTGGTGGTCGAGGCGTAGATGCGCCCTGCACCGCCGGTGGCCAGCACCGTGGCTTTCGATTTCACGTGAACCACTTCGCCGGTCTCGATGCACATGGCGATACAGCCCACTACATCACCCTCGGCATTTTTTACCAGGTCCACCGCGTACCATTCATTCAAGAACGTTGTATTGTTCTTGAGGTTGTTCTGGTAGAGCGTATGCAGCAGCGCATGGCCGGTACGGTCGGCCGCGGCACAGGTACGTGCTGCCTGGCCGCCTTCGCCGAAGTTTTTCGACTGACCACCGAAGGGGCGTTGATAGATGCGGCCATTATCGAAGCGCGAGAACGGCAGGCCCATGTGCTCAAGCTCGAAGACCGCTTTCGGGCCCTCAGAACACATGTACTCCGACGCATCCTGGTCAGCGATATAGTCGCCGCCCTTGACGGTGTCGTACATGTGCCAGCGCCAATCGTCATCCGGGTCGGAAGACGCGATGGCACAGGTAATCCCGCCCTGGGCAGAAACAGTGTGGGAACGCGTTGGGAACACTTTCGACAATACGGCTGTCTTCTTACCGGATTTCGCAAGTTCTAGAGCAGCGCGCAGGCCAGAGCCACCGCCACCGATGATAATGGCGTCAAAGGTCAGGCTACGTAGGTTAGACATGTATCAAGCTCCCCACAGAATTTGAATGCCCCACACCAGGTACACAAAGATGGCCAGAATGATGAGAGACTGGGCACCTACGCGAACGAAGGTGGATTTAAGATAGTCGGTCGTCACGGTCCACAGGCCGATCCAGGCGTGCGCCGCCACTGAGATAAAGGCCAGCAGGGAAAAAATCCGCATCCAGGTCTGATCAAACAGCGCGGTCCAGGCGTAGTAATCCAGGTCGGGGTTAAACAGCAGGTAGGCCACCATGAAAACGGTGTAAATGGCCAGCACCACCGCTGAAAAACGCTGCATAAGCCAGTCGGACAGGCCGCTACGGCCAAAGCTTGTGATGTTGGTTACCATACCCAGACTCCTGCCAGAATAATCAGAATCGCGCTTACCACCACGGTGATTTGCGCTTTTTTCACACCGCCCTCGAGCGTCACGCCTATGTTTGCATCCATCAGCAGGTGTTTAATGCCCGCGACGAAATGAAACGCCAGCGCCGACAGTAGGCCCCAAGCCACTAGCTTGGCAAAAAAGTTATTGGCCAAGGCACTGCTAACGGCATCAAAGCCTGCCGGTGAAGACAGCGATTTACCAAGTGCCCAGAAAGCGAAAATGAGGCCAACAAAGAGGATGACACCGGTGATGCGGTGTGCAATCGACGTCAATGCCGGAAGGGGGAAGTGTATCGTCGTCAGGTCTAAATTTACGGGTCGTTTGCTATTCACGGCTTATACACACTCTTATTGGCCCGCTCTGCGACAGGTCGGGCATAGCCCGAGCGGGCAGTGATTACTGGAAGGGGCTCGGCCGTTGCCAAGTCGGGCACGACCACCAACCTACCGGTCGTGCGCCGGAGATTATAAGAAGCTTAGCCCCCGCTGACAAACCGAACTAAAGCTTTACTCGACCATTGTGCAAGAAAAAACTCCATATTGTGAGTCGATTTTGCATCGCAGCATCGCTATAGTGTCGGTAAGCAAGCTCGTTAATAAGCAGGTTAACGTATTATCCCTGTGATAGCATTTCCAACCTAAAACGTCGCACCAACCATGGACAATCATTAACCAGGACAATATATATTGTACAATCATGCCTAGCGATAGGGCTAATTGACAAAATGACGCACGCTTCTATAGTGGGCAGGCCTTTTCGCCGGCGCGGTATGCGCAGCACCGACTTTACGTCCCAACCCGAACTCGAAAGGAGGCCAGAATGGCTGACAGGAAAGCAACATTAACGGTAGACGGTCTAGATAAAACGATCGAACTACCGATGTACTCCGGCTCACTTGGCCCAGACGTTATCGACGTCCGCGCCCTGGGTGCCGAGGGCCTGTTCACCTACGACCCCGGCTTCATGGCCACCTCTTCCTGCCAGTCTGCCATTACCTATATCGATGGTGGCAAGGGCGTACTGCTGCACCGCGGCTACCCCATTGACCAACTGGCGAAAGAGTCCAATTTCGTTGAAATGTGCTACACCCTGCTGTTCGGTGATCTACCTGACGACAAGCAGTATGCAGCCTTTGAGTCGCGCATTCGTAACCACACCATGGTTCACGATCAGATCAATAACTTCTTCAAAGGGTTTCGTCGCGATGCGCACCCGATGTCGATCCTGTGTGGCGTCGTTGGCGGTCTAGCCGCTTTCTACCACGACCATATGGACATCACCAAAGAAGAAGACCGCGAGATAAGCGCTATTCGCTTGATCGCCAAGATGCCGACGATCGCCGCGATGTCGTACAAGTACAACATCGGCCAGCCGTTCAACTACCCACGCAATGAACTGAACTATGCAGAGAACTTTCTCTACATGATGTTCAGCAACCCGTGCGAAGAGTACAAAATCAACCCGGTATACGCTAAAGCCATGGACCGCATCTTCATGCTGCATGCGGATCACGAGCAAAACGCGTCCACCTCGACCGTACGCCTGGCGGGCTCGACCGGCGCCAACCCCTACGCTTGTATCAGCGCAGGTATTGCCGCCCTATGGGGCCCGGCGCACGGCGGTGCCAACGAAGCCGTCCTTGCGATGCTCGACGAAATTGGCGAAGACTCCGAAGAGAACATCCAGCACTTCGTTGATAAAGCCAAGGATAAAGACGACCCGTTCAAACTGATGGGCTTTGGCCACCGCGTTTATCGCAACTTCGACCCGCGCGCCAAGGTGATGAAAGAGACCTGCGACGAAGTGCTTGCCGAGCTCGGCCTGGCCGACGACCCGCAGCTTAAAATCGCCAAGCGCCTGGAGCAGATTGCCCTTGAAGACGAATACTTCATTGAGCGCAAACTGTATCCGAACGTCGATTTCTATTCGGGCATTATCCTGAAAGCCATGGGCATCCCGAGAAACATGTTCACGGTAATCTTTGCGGTATCACGCACCATCGGCTGGATTTCGCATTGGAACGAGATGCTCAGCGAAAGCTACAAGATCGGTCGTCCTCGCCAGCTCTACATTGGCCATGACCAGCGCGATTACCCTAAAAAGTAAGCCGCATTACTCAGAGTGAAATGAGCATGCAAAGGCCGCCCTAGGGTGGCCTTTTGCATTTCCGCCATCACTAATTCACAACACACCAACAATCAGGTGATTTATGGCTACGATCAAGACAGTCGCATTTATCGGTCTAGGCGTTATGGGCTATCCCATGGCGGGGCATCTTGCCCAACAGGGGCTCACCACGCGTGTGTACAACCGCACCAGCAGCAAAGCTGACGCCTGGGTCAGTGAATACGGAGGTAGCGCCCACGCCACGCCTCGCGAAGCCGCCAAAGGCGCTGACCTTGTCTTGGTGTGCGTTGGCAATGATGACGACGTAAGACAAGTGACAACCGGAGAAAACGGCGTGCTCCAAGGCATGGCGAAAGGCAGCTTTCTGGTTGATCACACCACCGCATCGGCAGACCTGGCCTTGGAGCTTGATGCCGCCTGCCGCCAACAGGGCATCGCCTTTCTTGACGCCCCCCGTATCAGGCGGCCAGCAGGGTGCAGAAAATGGTGCGCTGACCATCATGTGTGGCGGCCAACAAGCGCACTTCGATACGGTAGCCCCCCTTCTTGATCACTATGCCCGCGCCGTGACACTAATGGGCAATGCCAGCAGCGGCCAACTGACCAAAATGGTCAATCAGATCTGCATTGCGGGGCTGGTCCAGGGCCTGGCAGAGGGTTTGCATTTTGCAGAGCAGGCCGGGCTTGATCAGCAACAGGTCATCGATGTGGTATCCAAAGGCGCCGCGGGTTCATGGCAAATGGAAAATCGTCACAAAACGATGATTGCCGACGAGCATCAACATGGCTTCGCGGTGGACTGGATGCGCAAGGATCTTGCTATCTGTTTATCCCAGGCGCGCCACTTTGATGCCACCTTGCCGGTGACTGCGCTGGTCGATCAATTTTATGCCGATGTACAACGACTCGGCGGTGGCCGCTGGGACACCTCATCGCTGCTAAAACGTCTACGCAAAGCGCAATAGATGCTTGACTTTTCACGCCTCTATTAACCCCATCAGGGTTTTCCACACTATCTGTGGATAACCCTGTTCACAACCACTAGAAAACGTCCCACAATCGCCATGATTAGCGGGGACGTCTTAAATTGGTCATTTTTTAACCTTATGCAAGTCACTGTTTTTAAACAAATAATCATAAAACAATGATTTAGCGCACTAGCATAGCGGGGTTGTGCACAACCTGTTTTAAAAAAATGCAAAAGTGGACAAGTCAAGTACAAAATATGCTAAATCAGCGGATTTTCAGCACATAATGGGGGTTGTAAAACGGCTAGGCACAGGCATAGGTAAGCACATGAAATGAGCTTTATAGCGCTGCCAAAAGGAAGGGATAATGCAGAATAATGATGGCGTCCCATAGGGGGTTCGAACCCCTGTTACCGCCGTGAAAGGGCGGTGTCCTGGACCACTAGACGAATGGGACGTTTCAAACACGCTTCGCGTATGACGGAGTCAAAATTGGTGGAGCCTAGCGGGATCGAACCGCTGACCTCAACACTGCCAGTGTTGCGCTCTCCCAGCTGAGCTAAGGCCCCACGTGTCGCGAAGACGGGCGTATATTACTGATTACGCTCGTCTTCGTCAACTAAGAAAATGCCAAAATGTTATGGCTATTGTAATGGGCGGTTCTTATAGATCGCGAAACTCTTTCTCGAGGCGTTTGGCCTGCTTCTTGGAAACGCCGCCCAGCACCTCGATCGCATGGCGAAGCCGTGCGCGCGTGACGTCTGAGCCTAGAATCGCCATCGCATCCATGACCGATGTGCTGGTGCTACTACCGGTAATGGCGATGAACACAGGTGCCAGGAAAGCCTTCATTTTCAAATCAAAGTGCGCGGCTAGAGTCTTCACTTCCTCAAGCAGTGCCTCTTTGTGCCACGCGGGCACCCCTTCAAAACGCCAGACCAGGAATTGCAGCAGCTTGACCAACTCGTCTTTTTCCAGCTTGACGTTGTCGAAGTCCTGTTCTTTTAGCTCGGGCAACCCGGAAAAGAAATGCCCCGCCAACGGTGTCGCCTGGGCAAGGGTTTCGATACGGGGGCGAATCTGCGGCAGGATCTGCTTTACGTAGTCCTCATTAAAGGCCCACTCACGCAGTGCCTTCAGTAGCCCGTCGTCGTCAAGGTCTTCGCGGATATAAACCCCGTTCAACCAGGTCAGCTTTTCCAGGTCAAACACCGGCCCGCCTAACGAGACGCGCTGAACATCGAAGGCTTCCATCATTTCTGTGAGGCTAAATTTTTCACGCTCGTCGGGCATCGACCAGCCCATTCGACCCAGGTAGTTGGTCACCGCCTGGGGCAGGAACCCCATGCGGCGGTAGTAATTAATCGACGTCGGATTCTTGCGCTTTGATAGTTTCGACTTATCCGGGTTGCGCAACAGCGGCATATGGCAAAGCTGCGGCATCTCCCAACCGAAGTACTCGTAAAGCAGCTGGTGTTTGGGGGCGGAATTGATCCACTCCTCACCCCGCAGCACATGGGTAATGCCCATCAAATGGTCGTCTACTACATTGGCCAGGTGATAAGTGGGCATGCCATCGGATTTCAGCAGAATCTGAGCGTCTACCTGCGCCCACTCTACTTCAATGCTGCCACGTAGCATGTCGCTCACCACACACACACCATCGTTTGGCACCTTCATCCGCACCACAAAAGGCCAGCCTTCTGCCGCCCGACGCTCAGCTTCGGCTTCATCCAAAGCCAGGTCGGCCGGCTTTAACGCCAGCTGCATGCCGGCGGCCTTACGTGCCTCGCGCAGCTCATCCAGCTCCTCGCTGGTGCGATAACACTTGAAAGCGTGCCCGTCATCCAGCAGTTGCTTTGCATATTGCGCGTAAATATCGCCACGCTCGCTTTGCCGGTACGGACCGTGCGGGCCACCCACATCCGGGCCTTCATCCCACTCAAGGCCCAACCAGCGCAGCGAATCAAGAATCATCTGTTCCGACTCTGGCGTGGAGCGCACCCGATCGGTGTCTTCGATACGCAGGATAAACTGGCCGCCGTGCTGACGTGCGAAACATAAGTTAAACAGCGCAATATACGCCGTACCGACATGGGGATCTCCCGTCGGCGATGGCGCAATTCGGGTACGTACGGTCATTGGAGCGTCCTTTTGGCAATAATGCGTGGCGATATTATACGCACCCTGTGCTTAACCAACACCATCGCGTAGGGAACGACTTCCGCCAGAAAGCGTCACAGATGAGTTAAATAAACGTTGTCTGGAAAAAAATGCGCGTTATTGCACAATCGCTTAGTATGTCGTGGCGCTGACCACCTGAATTCAGGTCTCATTTTCAGCAGAGACTCTTTTTTAACGCCATCGTTTTGATGGACATTTTTAAACGAGCAACGTCGCTCATCGACAGGAAAACGCAATGGAATCGCTAGGCTCACGTATCAAGCAACTGCGACTTCGGGCCAAGCTCAACAAAGCTGCCCTTGCACGTAAAGTTGGCGTATCGGATGTCACCATTTCTTATTGGGAGTCCGGGGCCATCAAGCAAATCGGCCATGAGCGCTTGGTGGCGCTGGCCGAATCTCTGGACTGTTCGCTCGCCACATTGCTTGAGGGTGACAGCGCCCCACTCTTGTTGACGCTAAACCACGAAGGGCCGCTGCCCTGGGAGCAGGTGCAGTCAACGGCAATGACCGTACCTGATCACTTACCGCTCAAGGCCAACTGGAAAGCCCCCTGCATCATGGTGACACCAGGCCCGGGCAGCGACTTTGCACCCGCCAAGCCGGGCGACTTGCTGCTGCTGGGCCCCACCCATGTCTTCCACAAGACCGGCTTATATCTGGTGGAGGAGGACGGCAAACTTCACCTTAAACAGTTGAGCAAAGCTGCCAGCGACGTCACTATTCAGGCCGTACTGTTAGCGCACTGGCGCTCTGCCTGACGCATATTTCATGGCGTCTGGAGTAACTCAGCGTTACCCCGTGACTCTCTGGGCTGGTTGCCAACCATAAAGCGTGTAGTGTAAGTGGCAATTTGGCCCAGGCCATGGCGGGATTGAGTGATCAGTTCACCCGTCAGATATTCGCCTTCTTCACCGATGCGCTGCTGTACGGCTCTGGGTTGAACGGTGGCTTCGGACAGCTCTACCTTGACACTATAGCCACCGTCCGGCAGACCACTACCGGGCCCAAACGGCCCCGCGATAAACTGCCCTTGCTCAACATCGACCCGCTCGCGCCAGCGCACGCGGCTCAGTTCGCGCTCGACAATCACTTGTACCTGAGCGCCATCGGGAAGATTAGTCTCACCCTCGACCAGCAAACGGCGGTCTGAACCGATCGAAGCCGAAACGAGGATCCGCACATCCAACGGCTCCACTTCCTTGGCTGGCTCGCTCTGCTCCTCCTGGGCTTCGCGACTCGCTACTTCTTCTTGTGCTGCCGCCTCTGCTGTCTCGCGGGCTTGTTCGTCCGCGGCCTGCTCGTCCCCGCCACCACAGCCAACAAGCAGTGTCATGGTGGATAACATGATGCCAACCAACGTTAGCCTGAAACCTGTTTTCATCTGATGCATATCCGCTCCTCGACCACCATAATTCCCAGCTTATCACTCCCCTGCCACATACACAGAGAAATAAGCCACTGATTGAGGAAAGGATTAATCTCACCCTGCTTGCCGCCCTTAACAATATACAAAGGCGTACCATAGAGACAGCCGCTGCTATCGCAGAACGTATGCGGGGCAAGTATAAGTTGAATGACGGAGATTAGGACAAATAGGTAATCGTTGAAGCTAAAGGCAGGAAATGCGGGTCGTCATCTTAAGAGATACATAATCATGTCATCCGATTTCCCCAGCCACCCGGTGGCCAGGGAAAACATTTTTAAGCTATCAGAGCTTTACAGGCGTTCATCAAGCCATTTCTTCACGTCCAGCTGTTCGCGCGTATCGCTTGGCAGCTCATCCCGAATCAATGCCTCGCCCTTGTGTAACGCCGTAATCGGCGCCGATGCAGAAAGCACCGTATTCAGCATGTAAAGCACCTCGTAACCCTGCTGACGGTTAAAGAGCGTGCTATCGGGCTCGCCGGTCACATGAGGGTCATCATCAGGCAGTGCATCCCAGGTGTAGTGATCGAGACTCAGGTTCGTCTCCGTGAAATTAGCCATTTTGTACCTCTTTTCATCCAATGAAATTACCCCGGCATTGGGGGCCGTTGCCGCATCCTTCTGGCGAGCGGGTCACCATTTCGCATACTTCAAAGCAACACCGCAAGCGTAGCAAAAAATGACACTTATGCTCGTATCAAGCTGCTCTAACTGCATGCGAGCTCACTTGCACCTGGAGAGGCGTCGGGCTGTTTCAAAGCCGAGCCGCCAAGTCAGCAAACAGATCGACTCAGCCGAGGATGCCGAAGCGCTGTATGCGATGGGTATTGCGGGTACATTTCAGGAGGATCAATAGCACAAATACAGAACCAAAGCCCGCTCATAAGCGGGCTAAAGTATTCGATAGAAAATGCTCAACCACAGTTACTTAGGGTTTACTCAACTATATTGGGGACACGGCAAAGCATTTGCCGTCCTTCTCACCAACATAATGAGAGCAATGGAGAGATGTCATGTCCCCCAAAAAGCATATGGCCATCAGTAGCCTATGCCTTATGGCTACACTAGGCACTGGAATGGCCCACGCACAAAGTGAGGGCGCTATCCCTCGGCTAGAAAGTTCAGCCTGTGCAACTCAAGCGCTGAAAGACCTCAATGCCAGTTGCTACACCTTTTATGGTCAAGAAAACTGGAACGCCCCAAACGGCAAGACGGTTGAGCTCCCCGTAGGCGTCATCGACCCAGAAACTGAAACTGACGCCGACGCGGAAAGTGATCCCGTGGTATTTTTCCCCGGCGGCCCAGGATACTCCATCCTCGGTAATGCTGATTACATCGAGCAACTGCGTAAGGATATCGGCAACCGCTCGTTAGTGGTGTTTGATCCACGCGGTTTTAAGCATGCCACTCCCTCATTAGAGTGCCCGGGCTACGCAGCCGTGTCCCCCTACCACAATATTATTCACACACCGGCGCTAACGGCTTCGCTCGACCCCATGGAGCGGATGCAACACATCACCGACGAAGTCGCCGACTGCTACCAAAAGCTTGAAGATGAGGGCGTTGAGATTGCCCAATATACAGAAAGCGCCACCTCACGCGATCTCGAAGAGATTCGTAACCTGCTTGATTACGATAACGTGAATATTTTCGGCTCCTCTACCGGGGCTGGCACAGCGCTGTCTTATGTTCGCTATTACCCTGACAGTGTGAGAGCCGCCATTCTTGGCTGGCCCTGGTACACCAGCCTTCGCAATAGAGCGCCGTTAGATGAGTTCTATTCATTAAAACGTCGATTCACGGACGTTTTGGCCATGTGCGTTGAAGACAGCGAAGCCTGTCGAGAACAGGTTCCGGCATGGTTCTTGGCAGTTGATAGAGCGCGCCGCGCACTGGACGACAAGCCCTATATTGCCCAGGTTGAATCAGACGGCGAGCAGAAAACGCTCTACTTTGACGGTGCCGCTTTTCTCGACACTCTCTACCTGATGCTGCCGCAATATTATGCCGAACTGCCTCGCATTGTTTCCCAGGTGCCTGAAGGTGACTATTCGTCGCTTCATGACTTCTTCATGATTGACAATTACAGCCCGGTTACCGAAGCACCCAATTACGCCATGGGCGCGTTCCTGGCTCAGGCCTGCAACGACATGGGAACCAACCGCCCAACGCCAGAAGACTCGATGGCCGCGGTACAGCGCGAACCGGCCATTATTGGCTTTGAACCTATCTGGCTCTGCGCCTGGTGGGGCGGAGATGGCGACGTACCACCCGAGCATAACGACACTGTAACGACAGAGACCCCAGCCCTGGCGATCCATGGCCAGATGGACCCTTGTTGCGGTACTCGCTGGAGCGAAGAGCTTGCCGACACAATGCCCAATCTACAGGCTATCGAGATGCAGGCGCTGGGGCATAGCCCGGTCAATGAGTGTCGATCCACCGTTATTAACGAATTTCTTGGTGACCCACTCGCGCAAGTAGACACCAGTTGCCAAGACGAAGTGCCGCTTGCCGAATGGCAGTTGGAGTAGTACGCACGCTTTACTTCAAACTGGCAGAATCCAAAGTATGAGCAGCTAAATAATAGCTTCACCATAAGCCCGCCATTTTTGGCGGGCTCATCATTTAGTTTTCGAAGTCAGGCTCAAAGCTATTGGGCTCTTCGGCAATAGCTTCGTATCCGGCCGGTGAACACATCTTCCGCTGAGCTCCGACTTCGATGACGGTGGTGTCCACCTATTCCTTAGTGGACACCTATCATGAGTGAGTTAAGCGTATTGGAAGCACCTCGAAAGCGTCGCCGATTTACAGCCGAGTTCAAGGCCAGCGTCGTCGAAGCGTGCCAACAACCCGGTGCCTCAGTGGCCGGCATCGCTTTGGAGCATGCCTTGAACGCCAATCTGGTGCACAAGTGGATTCGTGAGGCTCGTCGCATGGTGACGGTAAGTGCCCCCCCGGCATTTGTCCCGGTGCCGATGACAAGCACCACAACACTGACGTCGACCCCGCATCAGGAAGCCGAGCCTATTCGCCTTTCACTGCCTAGCCCCAAAGGCACCGTGACCATCGAATGGCCGCTGTCCGATGCGCAGGGGTGTCGGGCGCTACTTCGGGATCTGCTGTCATGATTCGTATCGACGAGATCTGGCTGGCCACCGAGCCACTGGACATGCGCGCCGGTCCCGACACGGCCCTGGCCAGGGTAGTGAAGGTGTTCGGCACCGCGCGGCCGAACTGCGCCTACCTGTTCGCCAATCGCCGTGGTAACCGCATGAAAGTGTTGATCCACGATGGCCTCGGCATCTGGCTGTGCGCCCGGCGTCTAAACCAAGGCAAGTTTCATTGGGCCGGTAACTGGCACGGCAATAGCGTCAAGCTCTCTCCCGAACAGCTGACCGTGCTGGTACAAGGTCTGCCCTGGCAACGCATTGGGGCCGACGGCGTAATCTCGGTGGTCTAAGGCGCACTTGCCACGAACGGCACAAAACACCGTGGTGGGGTATTCGATGATATGCCAATCCCCCTTTCCTCCGGCCGCTGGCATACTTACCCGATGAACGCGCCATCCGACCTCTCTCAGCTCTCCCCCGATCAGCTTCGCCACCTGGCGGCATCGCTGATGTCGCAGGTCGAGCAGCAGGGACAGGCTTTGGCGCAGAGCCAGAAAACGCTGCACCACACCGAGCAGGTCAACCAGAAGCTGGCCTATGAACTGGCACTGCTCAAGCGTCATGCCTTCGGCAAACGCAGCGAACAGCTCAACGTCCTTCAAATCAGTCTTCTGGACGAGGTGGTGGATGCCGACATCGCGGCCATCGAGACCGAGTTGGAAGACCTGGCCACCCCCGACACGCCGCCAGCGACCAAGAAGACGCCTAAGCGCGCCCCTTTGCCCCCTGAGTTGCCGCGCACCGAGATCCATCATGATCCGGAGAGCGAGCTCTGTAACTGTGGCTGTCAACGGCGGCGGATTGGCGAGGAGGTCAGCGAGAAACTCGATTACACCCCGGGCGTGTTCCACGTCGAACGCCATATCCGCAGCAAATGGGTCTGTGACCAGTGCGAAACACTGGTCCAGGCGCCGATGCCAGCACAGATCATCGACAAGGGCATCCCCACCGCCGGCCTGCTGGCTCAGGTGCTGATCGCCAAATATGCCGATCATCTGCCGCTCTATCGCCAGGAGCAGATCTTTGGCCGCGCCGGCGTACCGATTCCGCGCTCCACTCTGGCGGAGTGGGTCGGCATCTGCGGCGTACGGCTTCAGCCTCTGATCGATGCTTTACGCGACCTGCTGCTCAATGAGCCGGTACTGCATGCCGACGAGACCCCGGTGCCGATGTTGGCTCCGGGGAAGAAGAAAACCCACCGAGCCTACCTCTGGGCCTATGCCACCACGCCCTATGCGGAGTTGAAGGCGGTCGTCTACGACTTCAGCGAGGGGCGCGGCGGTCAGCATGCTCGCGACTTCCTTGGCGACTGGCGAGGCAAGCTGATCTGCGACGACTATAGCGGCTACAAGCAGAGCTTTGCCAAGGGCGTGACCGAGATCGGCTGCATGGCTCACGCACGACGCAAGTTCGTCGACTTGCACGTGGCCGACAAGAGCCAAATCGCCGGGCAGGCCATCGCGCTAATCGGCCAGCTCTACCAGGTGGAGCGCGAGGCACAATCACTCACCGTGGAAGAGCGTCAACGACTGCGGGAGACGCGAGCCAGGCCCATTACTGACGCGCTGTACCGCTGGATGTTGGCTCATCGCGAGAAGGTCCCGAACGGCTCGGCGACGGCCAAGGCATTAGATTACAGCTTGAGGCGTTGGGGGGCGCTAACGCGCTACCTCGACGACGGTGGGCTACCCATTGACAATAATCGGGTGGAAAACCTGATCCGCCCTTGGGCGCTCGGCCGTTCCAACTGGCTATTCGCCGGGTCACTGCGCAGCGGCCAGCGCGCGGCTAATATCATGAGCCTGATCCAGAGCGCCAAGCTCAATGGCCATGATCCTTACGCCTACCTCCGAGACGTTCTGGAGCGGCTGCCGACCCACAAGGCCAGCCAACTCCACGAACTCCTACCGCAAAACTGGCAAAAACCCGCCTGATCACACGCCAGCGGTGATTGGCGGACGCTTACATAGCTTCAAGCTGAATTGCCAATAAAGTCGCTTCAGCCAAACGTCCGTTGTGGGGCCGTCACCATCACACTGACCGGTACCCTGCTGCCAAGCTTTACCCGCGGGCGCTTCAGCCTGGATGAAGTGCGCGAGATGGCCAACCAAGGCAACGCCTGGCCACTGGTCGAAGGCACAGGCCGCCAATACGGCCTGTGGGTGATTACCCGCGTGGAAGAAACCAGCAGCTTTTTCTTTCAGGACGGCGCCGCAGAGAAAATCGAATTCACCCTGGTGCTCGAGCACGTCGACGACGAACGCACCGACCTGATCGGCCGCCTGGCGATTCCCGCCGTGGCACGCTTAGCCGGTGGTTACGTATGAGCACCAAAACGCAAAGCCACCCCAAGCCCAGCTACCGCATCACGCTGGACGGCACCGACATCACCCCGCGCATCAATGGGCGGCTGATCAGCCTGACGCTACGCGAACAGCGCGGCCTGGAAGCGGACCAGCTGGATATCACTCTGACCGACCACGATGGCCATCTCGCCATTCCCCCACGCGGCGCCGAGCTGCACGTCGCCTTTGGTTGGCAACACGAAGGGCTGGTGGATAAAGGCCGCTTTACGGTGGATGAGATCCAGCACAGCGGCACGCCGGACCAACTCACAATTCGTGCAAGCTCGGCGGATATGCGCGGCCAACTGCCCGGCAAACGCACACAAAGCTGGCACGAACTCACCCTGGGCGAGATCGTCAGCACCATCGCCAGCCGCCACGACCTGGAGCCGGTGGTCGCCGCCACCCTTAAAGGCATTCGCCTGGGCCACATCGACCAAACGGAAGAATCCGACCTTAATTTTCTCACCCGCATTGGCGAGCGCTTTGACGCCATTGCTGCCATCAAAGCCGGGCGCATGCTGCTCACCGTGGCAGGCGAAGGGCTCACCGCCAGCGGCCAGGCCATGACGCCCATCACCCTCACCCGCCGCGACGGCGACCAGCACCGGTTTAGTGTGACCGACCGCGACGCCTACAGCGGCGTTAAAGCCTACTGGAACGACACACGCGGCGCAGAACGCAAAACCGTACTCGCCGGCACCGCCGACAACGCCAAGCAACTGCGCCCCACCTACGCCACCGACGACGCCCTGACCGCCGCCCGCGCCGAATGGCAACGTATCCAGCGTGGGCTGGCAGAGTTTGAGCTAACCCTCGCCTTGGGGCGGGCTGACATACTCCCGGAAACACCACTTACCCTCAGCGACTACAAGCCCCAGATCGACGGCACCGACTGGCTGGTGACAGAGGTGGAGCATAGCCTGAATGATGGGGGCTTTGGGACGCAGGTGAGGTGTGAGGTGAGCGGGGCATAAAGCCCGTTTTGCTGGGATAACGAGAGGAATATTGTGAGCTGGCCCCGTTCTAAAAAAGGCCAGAACGTCACATTTTGTGGCGGATATCGCTTGCGCTGTACACGCAAAGTGTCAGACTATAGCCATGTACAACAGAGTAAAACACATTGAAAGGCATCTATTGAGATCGCAGTTTTGCGCCAACAGTCAGTCCTTTGTCAGCACCTAGCGACACGCTAGGGGGTAAGCCATGACCGCATTCACTAACATCGGGCTTTACAGCCCCAAGCAAGCAGAGCGCCTGATTGGCGTAGAAGCGGAGAAGATTCGCCGCTGGCTCATGCCTGAGCGGTCGACCAAAGGGCCACTATGGGAACCTGAACCCCACGCACTAGGCGCTGAAGACACGCTCAGCTTTAAGGATCTGCTGGAGCTTCGTGCTGTGGCAGAATTCCGCCGTCACAATGTCAGTTTATCGGTGATCCGTGAGGCTCTACATACGCTTAGCGAGTACCTAAAGCGTGATTACCCCCTGATCAACCCGCAGCTAAGCACCGATGGCAAACAGGTGTTCTTGAAGGCACTGGAAGAGAGTGGCGAAACGTCCGTTATTGACTTGGTCAAACGCCAGAACGTCTTCAAAGATGTCATTGTGCCTTCGCTAATAGCGGGTATTAAGTTTGATGCAGATGGGCACCCAATTCTTTGGCAGCCAGATCCTGAAAACCCCAACATCGTAGTCGACCCTCGTTTCGCCTTTGGCAAGCCCATCGTGCTGCCCAGCCATATGCCCACCGCCACGTTAGCCCAAGCGGTAGAGGTAGAAGGTAGCCCTGAAGATGCAGCTCGTGCGTACGATGTGACACAAGAAGAGGTTGAAGATGCTGTAAAATTCGAGAAAAGGATTTTATCGGGTGCACTTCTTCATTGACGAAAATATCAGCCCTCACATCGCCAATGCTCTCAACCACTTAGCCAAACTCTGCAGTGAAAATCACACTGTCATGCATGCCAGAGACGTCAACGGCGGCTTTGGTGTGCCTGATCAGGAATGGCTCGAACGTCTCCAGCAATCTGATGAAACCTGGGTCATCCTTTCCAAGGATCGCTTTCAAAAAGGCGACCCTGAAATGTACGCGTTTGAGAATTGTGGGATCACCACGATCAATTTGGGTACTGACTGGAAAAAGAAGAAGGTCTGGGAAACCGCTTTGCGGTTAATCGAATGGTGGCCGATCATATCAAGAGAAGTTTTACAGGCTCCAGGCCCCATGCACTATGACCTTACCTGGGTAAAATCCCAGAAACTCAAAGGCCGGCAGAAAAAAGTCACCAATTGACCACTCATAATCCAAAATCCCCAGCCATTCCATGGCCGGGGATTTTTAATGCTGCATCCTTCTGACGAGCCGGAATCCGCCCCGCTTGCTTCAAGGCGACACCCTCAGAGTGGCAAATTTTTCTCGGGATGAGTAAGCCAATGCCGACATCGCGTGTAAGAAATCGCTTACATTTTATATCCAGTAGTTTCTGAAAAAGATCCCTTGACCACACACCCATAAGGCACTATATGTAGTAGTGTCTTTCACATAAGACACCACATAGACCTTACTCAGCGAGGTGACAGGTCATGGCAAAGGTTCATAAAAGCGCTGTAACTGGCAAATTTGTATCCGAGAAAACTGTCAAGTCGAAACCCAACACTACGTTCACGCAGACAGTTTCAAAGCCGTCTAGAGGTAAGGGTAAAAAAAGCTAATTAGATCAACCCCCTAATCAAAATTTTGGCTAGGGGGTTATTTGCTTTTGTTCTAGCTTTACACCTCCGAGCACCGCGCCTGCCTGACCACCAAACCCTTGAACTGCTGTGCGTTCACAAAATAGCCCTGCCCACCGTTGGGCAGCAATAATCGTCAGCGGCCACCTGTGTGATGGTACTTAAACAGTCGGTACTCGCCTTCTACTTCAGCCACCACTAGGTCAGCGTGACCAAGCGAGCGCGCTTCATCCACCACCAGTACGTCACCTTCCATCTACGGCGCTTCCTCGCTGATCTGGACCAGAGTCGCCTGTCCATCTCCGCTACACCGGATGATCAATGCCCAACACGGCTGGCCCCAAGTAAGTCACTTGCCTTTGCTCCCCCTGTGCTTACTTAATTGTTGGCGACGTAAATTAGTGTTTGCCTGTAGCTAATACTGTATAAATTATACAGTTATACACAATAGGCGGGAGGCAAAATGACCGGGCTGATGGACCGAAAACAAAGAATAACGACAGCGCAGCGATAAGCTCGTGGCCACCATGGACGCGCTGAACAAAAAAAGGGAAAGGGAACGGTACGCCTGGGGGGCTAATGGAAAAGAACGCCCCCTGGCACCTACGCTGCGCCCACCGCAACACGCGCTATACCATGCGCTGGGATGAGCTGATGGGGGCGTATACGGATGAGGGTGTGGCTAGAAGAAGCTTCGGAAAAAAATCATGAGACTGACCACCGTAGCTTGCAGCATGTCATAAACATTAGAGATAAATTCAAATTTTTCTTCTGCCAAATATAACGCACCTACGACGGGCACAAAAGACAAAACAAGGAAGATAAAAAAGATTACATTCAACAAAATTCCTTGCCTGTAAACAACCTTTAATGTTTTATCTAAAAGTCCTCGAATACTCTTTGGATAGCCACTCAACTTGAAGCTAAACTGCTCAAACACCAAGTCAAAACTAGATTTTAAGCGAGACGCAACAAACCATTGATTGAGAACCATGCAAAGAATAACAACAGTAACAATTGTCAGGCCAATTGATATAATTAAAAAATCAAATTTTTCTTGTGATTTCGAAAGAAAAGGTAAGGCAGCCAGTGAGACAGGCAGTGCTAATAACTTTCCAGCAATCTCACTTAGCGAAGAACTTAACCTGGTACAATATTCAATTTCAGCCCCTGCTATCTCAGTTCTTATTTTATCGAATGAAAACCCGTAAACATAAGATTGTAAATTCTTCCAATAACTATGGATCATATTATCCCAGCTTTCAATCAAGCTTAAAAAAGTGTCAGAACCAACACTTTCTAGAGACAGCACATCGGCCAATGAGGACTTAAATATCATTCTTCTTTCTTCAATATGAAGCTTGCCCTCATGCTTTTTATCAACAAGAGTCTTTAAAACATTCACATGCTTGATATCAAAATCAAGCATTTCAACAAACAACTTTGTTTTGACAACAAATGTCTTCGGCTTTCCATCCTCACCAGAAGAGGCTGCAAAAAATAAATTATTATAATAAGGAGAAGATGTAGAATCCACACTAACTGCTAGAAAAGATAAATAGTTAATCAAAGAACAAATATTCTTCAGCCTGTCATATTTAATCAATTCTACTCTATCAAACGGAGTCCAGTCTTCTTCAACAATATAAAAATTCTCAGGCACAACTCCTTTGCTTATCGACGGGAACCTATTAATTAATTCTGAAAAGCTATTACAGAAAGCAGCTTCTCCACCTGAAGGAAGAAAGTACTCTAAATCAACGAAACTCCCCCTTCTATTGTTTATCTCTATCCTTCCAAAAGCTTCAGGTAGTTCTTGAACTTCTTTGATCAACGCGCTAATAGTTTCGCTGATTTCACCAGAGTACTCAAAAACATCGTCTTCAATGATTGGACGATCAAGCTTTCTATACAAGCTCACTACAGCATCAAACATGTCCATTATTCTCTTTCACGAATTTCTTTCATAATTTTTCTAACTAGAGGTTCAGGCATATTAGAAAGCACGAGCCTTCTATTCGTTTCATCAAACCAAACGTCAGCTCCAGGCCCACCAAGAGCATTTTTATCAAACTGAACATCCCATCTTGGCGCCTTACCTTTAATCCTCACTCTATCTTTCAAAGCTGCAGTATTAACTTTAAACTCATCTGGCACTTGATTAACATCACCATTTAAAAAATTATTAAGGCCCTCATAGACATCTTCATTATCATTAACACGCTCAGCAGGTAGTGCTTGAATTGCGCAATTACAGATATCATGAAGCTTCGCAGGTTCATCTATACTAAGTTGATTCTGAAGATATGAAATAACATTTTCTTTTGCTCTCTGGCGAAATTCGCGCATTCCATCATTATCTTTAAAGTAATTATAAACTAAATCAATAGAATTGCGAGTTGCTCTTGCTGAAGCTATACCTTTTGTACAGCCCAAAGCTATTACAAAATAACCTGACGCGGCCTTATCACCTTTACTGATAAAACAAAGATATGTCTTATCAACGCCTTCTACTTCTTCCTCCTCTTCAGCTACTTCTGCCTGTTTTGCTTCTAAAAAACGCTGAAGATTAATATTTGCAGCTTGATGAATTTTTGAAAGATCAATTTCCGAGACACCGATTGGAACTAAATCACTATTTAGGCGAAGTCCATCTCTTTGCTTAATACTAGCTACAAGTAAAAAAGGTATGTCATTTTGACGATACAAAGAAACAAGAACATGCCCACCGGTAGATAGTGGTTCTTCTCTAGCTTGCCTAACAAGCTCGTCAACTGTTAAGTGCGAAAGGTTTAAAAACTGTTCTACGCTTAAATTATCAAGATTTCCTGAAACACTTTCTACTTCCTCGGGAAAATGTCCTTGTCTACCATCATTTGCAAACTTACCCCAAACTACATTATTTCCTTTTTTCCCCAAAAGACCTGTCAATGACGAGACTAGTGATATTACCGAATCCATTGTTGAGTCGAGGACATCAGGCTTTTTTGTAACACTATCAACGACACTACTTTGAGCTTCTTTACTAAAACTATGAATAACAGCATATTCTAAGCTAAACATAAGTCTCCCTAATGTATTGTTTATATCCAATAGTCACACAACCCGCCCAATCCGAATCTCACACCGCCCCAAAATCTCCACATCATGCATATCCTGCGGCTTGATCATTTCGGGTAGGTAGTGGTCGTTGTCGCTGATCAGGAACAGCGCGCCGCCTGCCAGGCGCTGCACCCGTTTGATTCTTCGCTCACAGCTGACGACCAGCAGCAAAACCACGTCTTCCTGTTTCGATTGCGATCCACCAGCACCCAGCCGCTATCACGTTATCGCTTGCTTCAATTATGACGAAAAGCCTAACCCATAGCCTTACCTAACACCATTATTCCGAAGTCGATTTATCTCCACGTCTGATAAACGCTCTTCGAGGCTTGACGACAGCAACATAGGCGATGTTAGCCGCGCTGAGTGGCGATATAGGCTCTGGGCTGGATGGCCTTTTTTGCGTACAATCGCACACCAATTAACCCAATTCTATGCGTCCGCTACGGTGTATCATTTCCACCAGTTTCTTCAGGGCGTGTCTTTATACCGCATACCGAGTATGCAAGTGATTGATATGACAAACGTTAACCCAGCAGACGCCGCACGCCGGTTTTCGGTTGCGCCCATGATGGACTGGACGACCCGCGACTACCGAGCTTTTGCACGCACCTTGACCAAGCGTGCGTTGCTGTATACCGAGATGGTGACCACCGGTGCTATTTTGCACGGCTCGCCGCGTGCGCGTTTTTTGGGCTTTGACGACGTTGAGCACCCGATTGCCTTGCAGCTTGGCGGCAGTGACGCCGCTGAGCTTGCCGAGTGCGCGGCGATTGCCGAGGCGTGGGGTTATGACGAGGTCAACTTGAACGTCGGCTGCCCGAGCGACCGGGTGCAGAACAATATGATTGGCGCCTGCCTGATGGGTTACCCGGAAAAAGTCGCTGCTGCTGTGCGGGCCATGCAAGCCTCAGTGTCGATCCCCGTCACAGTGAAATGCCGTATCGGTGTGGACGATCAGGATGAAGATGCGGACTTGGCTCGCTTTATTCAAACCGTGGCGGATGCGGGCTGCCAGACGTTTACCGTTCATGCGCGTAAAGCGTGGCTGCAAGGCCTATCGCCTAAGGAAAACCGCGATGTGCCTCCGCTGAATTACCCGCGTGTGCATCGCTTGAAGCAGCAGCATCCCGAGCTGCACATCGGGATTAACGGCGGCATTAAAACGCTCGAGGAATGCCAGGCGCAGCTTGAACATGTAGACAGCGTGATGGTGGGTCGTGAGGCCTATCAAAACCCCTGGCTGTTGGCGAGCGTCGACGAGCAGCTCTATGGTACCGCCGGGCCAGCCGTTAGCCGCCTGGATGCTGCACGGGCGTTTCGCCCCTATATACAGCAGCGGCTGGACGAAGGCGCCAAGTTAAATCACATCACGCGCCATTTGCTGGGTCTGTTTCAAGGCTGCCCAGGTGGGCGCCGCTTCCGCCGTCACCTGTCGGAACACGCGCATAAAGAAGGCGCGGGGTTACGCCTATTTGACGAAGCCCTAAGCCTAGTCCGTGAGCCTTCATCCCAGCCTACCGACGCACAACAGCCCGCCATCGCTTAACGATGGCGGGCTTCGATCGAGCAGTTAGCTGAACCGTTATAGTTAAACAAAGCACTCCCTACCCTCTATGGCGCTAGCGTTGTGTTCTATTAGCATCAGTAAATCGCATCAGGGGGAGGCGTCAGGCTCGATTGGAAGCTTTCGATCGCCGTTTCGGCTTCCTCGATGGCGTCAAAACGGGCGATGTGAAACAGCGCTTCGCCTTCGTTGGCCAGCGGTAAGCGGCTCATGCCAATCACGATGCCGTCGGCCATGGCGCGCACGTCACCCTCATCGTTGCCAAACGGGTCCGCCACTTTGCCCAACACTTCGCCTTTGGCAACGCGGGCGCCCAGGCGCACCTTGGGTCTCAGAATGCCGTCTATCGGCGCCCTTGCCCAGCTCGAGCCATTGGCCATTTCCGCCGGGGCGGGTGAACGCCGACGCTGCTCACCGGTCAGCATGCCTAAACGACGCATCACCCGGAGCACGCCGCGCACTCCTGGGGCGATTGCCCACTCATCAAAGCGCAGCGCTTCACCGGCTTCGTAGGTCAGCACGGGGGTGCCACGGCTTTGCGCGTAGTGGCGCAGACTTCCCTCGCGCAGCTCGGCGTTAAGCACGACCGGCGCGCCAAAGGCATCGGCCATGCGCTCGGTTTCACTGCCAGGGCTGATTTGAGCGCGAATTTGCGGCAGGTTTGTGCGGTGAATCGCCCCGGTATGCAGGTCAATGATATGCGTGGCGTGATCGACGATTTCTTCACGGAACAACGCCGCCACACGTCCACCCAGGGAACCGGATTCGCTGCCCGGAAAGCAGCGGTTGAGATCCCGCCGATCGGGCAGATAGCGGGTTTGCTGCAGGAAGGCGAACACATTGACCACCGGTACGGCAATCAAGGTACCTTTCAGGGTATTGATGGTTTTTGCGCGTAATACGCGGCGGACGATTTCCACACCGTTGATTTCATCGCCGTGAATGCCGCCGCACACCAGCATTACCGGGCCGCTGCGTCGTCCGTGTACCACCTCGACGGGAATATGCAAAGGCGTATGGGTATACAGCCGGGCAACCGGCACATCGATCTGTAAACGCTTACCGGGCGGAATACTGTGCCCGGCTAGTTGAAAAGAGGCTCGAGCCATTAGGGTTTGTCTCGCTTTGCGGGTTGTATAGCTTGCACTGCCACGACGTTTAAAAACAGCGTTTCCAATTATTCTTTATACGCGTGTCGCCCTGAAATATCAGCCCCCAAGGCATGTGAGCGCTTACCGAGACGTTTCCATACACAATTGAATGTAAAATAATTGCAGGATCAGATAAAATATGAGCACAAATAACGTCGACGAGGTTGGGTTTCCATGGCAAGAAAAACAAAGGCTGAAGCAGCGGCCACGCGCGAGGCACTACTTGATGCTGCGGAAGATATGTTCATGGAACACGGCGTCGCCCGCACCTCACTGGAGCAGATCGCCCGCCACGCCGGCATGACGCGAGGCGCGGTTTACTGGCATTTTAAAAATAAGGGCGATATTTTTCGCGCCATGCTTGAACGCGTGCACATGCCGTTTCAGGATCTAGTGGACGAGATCGAGGCTCTGGAGCACGACGTATCCTCGCTGGAAGCCATTCGGCTCGCCTGCCTGCAAGGTTTGGAGCGCTTTGAGCAGAACCCCCGCTCGCGCCGAGTGCACGCGATACTGATTCATCGCTGTGAATTTTTTAGCGACATCGACCCTATCGCCATGCAGCAGGAAATCGTCGACGAATGCCGTGAATCGCTTTACCAGCACCTGTTGATTTCCAAAGAGCAACAGATGCTCGTTCAAGGCCTATCACCCGAGGTTGCCACCAACCTGCTCCAGGCAACGCTCGCCGGCCTGTTTCATGAATGGATCAGAGACCCTTCGCGTTTTTCAATCTACGACCGGGGAGCCCCGCTGGTGAACCAGTTGATAAGCATGATGCGCTGTTCAGCTGACACTAGCGGGGCAAACTGACCGCTAATGATGCGCTAAAGGTCCAGCCGACCCGGACTTGCCTTTAAGCAGACGCAAACGCGTGCGGGTTTCGAGAAACGCATCCTGCGCGACGCTGCGAAACGCATCCTCTTTAGGCAGGTATTTGACCAGAACGCGGTATTCCCCTGCGGTTTCTGCCGGCTCATGCTTACCCAGCAACTGCACCTCGCAGGAAGGGTCGTCGGTGAGAATCGCGCGCCCCGGGTTTTCTTTACTGCTCGCCTGGGTCACTTGCACACACTTGCCCAGCAAGCTGCGGCGGGCATGGTGGCGATGGAACCATGGCCCTACCTGCCGACACAGACTTTCCGCGATTGGCGATGCCAGGGCAAAGCTTGCCCACAGCAGCACCACGCCGATCGGTACGATAAACAGTCCAACCGATAGCCACCGCAGTACCAACAGTTCTACCGCTAATGTAATGCCTGCAGCCAGAACGATCAGCCAACTCAGCGCGACTGTCGTCGGCACCCCGGCAAACCCCAGGGCGACCAGCGCGCTCGCCAGGTGATCGTCCCGCAGGCTGTCTCGCTCGAACAGCTCCACAGGGGCTAACCGCAGTAGAACCAATAGCCAATAAAGCCCAACTAACGGCAGCAATATGCTAAACAGGATAAACGGAAAACTCACAAACAGCTGGCGTGCGGTATCCATAGTGTGCCCTCCTACGCTTTTGCTCATTTTATTGAGCTTTGTCTTATCAGCGTAGCTCCCCGACTTGCCAATAGCATGTAGCAGCGCAGCATAAAAAACGGGCATCACCGCAAACGATGATGCCCGTCAATATACGCTTCAGTTAACGATGTCTATTGACCTCGCGGCTCCTAGGCAGATTGCTCGGTTTGCTGAGACTTACCCCGGAACTTACGCCCTAACCAGTTGGACGTTTGCGCGATCATGACATAGTAGCTAGGCACAAACAGGCTGCCCAGAATAGCCACCGTGGCCATCCCTACCGCGACGGTGGTGCCAATATGGTGACTGCTGACATCACTTGCACCGGTCGCCAGCGCCAGCGGCAGCGTGCCGAAAATAAACGCCAGCGATGTCATGATGATCGGCCGGAAGCGCAGCTCGGCTGCCGTAATCGCGGCCTCCTTAATGCTCTTGCCCTGCTCTTTACGCTGCAGTTCGGCAAACTCGACAATTAGGATGGCATTTTTGGCCGCCAGGCCCACCACCACCAATAGGCCGATTTCCACGTAAATACTGGTATCCAGCCCGCGCAGCACAATACCGCCAACGCCACCCAGGAAGGCAAACGGCGTCGAGGTCAGCACCGCCAGCGGCAACGACCAGCTTTCATACTGGGCAGCCAGTATCAGAAACACCATCAGGATACCGAAGACAATCGCCAGCACTGCCGTATTGCCCATTTCAGCTTCCTGATAGGCGGTACCGGTCCAGCCCATCCCCCAGTTACTACCCAGCGTCTCGGCGACAATTTCATCCATCGCCTCGATCGCCTGCGCTGAACTGTAGCCTTCCGCCGGGCCGCCCTGGAACTGTGCCCCGAGATATACGCCAAAGCGTGATACCACGGCAGGTTTGGCCTCTCGCTCCAGGGTGACGAACTCGGACAGCGGAATACGTTCGCCATCCCCGCCACGCACGTACACATGGCTCATATCATCCGGCGTGCGGCGGAATTCATCCTCATTTTGCAGATACACCTGGAAGTTACGGTTCTGGTAGCTGAAGTAGTTAACAAACCCCGTCCCAAAGGTGTTGGAGAGTGTCGACTGTAAGGCTTCAAGCGACACGCCATAACTCAGTGCTTTTTGCTGATCAATCTCGGCACGGTACCCAGGCACGTTGACGTTAAAGGTTGTGAACACCTGTTCCAGCGCCGGATGCTGGTTGGCCTTTTGCATGACCTGCAGCGAGGCTTCGTAAAGCTCCTGTGAGTTAGCCCCAGCGAAAGATTGCAAGTAACCGGTAAAGCCGCCGGTCGTCGATAGGCCCTGGATCGGCGGCGCGTTAAACGCCATCGCTGACCCACCGGGGATTTCAGCGCCAATCTGCATGATCCGACCGACAAGCTCGTTTGCGGTAATATCACGCTCTGCCCACGGGGCAAGGTTGATAAACATCACGCCTCTGGCCGTATTCACCGCGCTCGACAGGATGTCGTAGCCCGCAATCGCCGACGAGTAACTGACCCCCGGAATGGCTTCAACACGCTCGCTTAGCGCCGCCATATAGTCTTCCGTGCGCTCCAGCGACGCGGCATCAGGGAGCTGTATACTCGCAAGCACCACCCCCTGGTCAGTTTCAGGCACCAGGCTCGAGGGCGTGTTTTGATAAAGCCACCCCGAGCCGCCGACCACGACACCGGTCAATATCAATGCCACCACCCAGAAACGCACCAGGAACTTAACCGCGACCATGAACGTCGCGGTAATGGCCGCAAAAAGCCGGTCGAACAGGCGCAGCGGCGTATTCACCGCGCGCATGAATTTCGACTCGCTGTGCTTGGGCTTATGCTTGATGAAAATTGCCGATAACGCGGGCGTGAAGGTCAATGCCATCAGTGCCGAGAAGGCGACCGATATCGCCACGGTAAGGGCAAACTGCTGATAGATTTGCCCCGTAAAACCGCCCAGGAAGGCAACGGGAATAAACACCGCCGCCATGATCAGCGACGTCGCGATTACCGGCCCACCGACTTCTTTCATGGCGCGAATCGTGGCGTCTTTCACGCTAATGTCGTCTTCTTCGCTGAGCACCCTCTCGACGTTTTCGACCACCAGTATCGCGTCGTCCACCACTATCCCTATCGACAGCACCAACGCGAACAGAGTCAGCAGGTTGATTGAAAACCCGAACATGTAAAAGCCAGCGAAGGTCGCCAACACAGAGACCGGCACCACCGACATGGCAATGACCGTAAATCGCCAGTTCTGCAGAAAGATGAATAGAATGACGCCGACAATCAGGAAGGCTTCGATAAAGACTTTTACCACGGTATTGACCGAGGCATCGATAAACAGCGTGGTGTCATAAGGCACCACGTATTCAAGTCCCGGCGGGAAACGAGCGCCCAGCTCTTCCATGGTGGCATTCACCGCCCGCGCGGTTTCCAGTGCGTTGGCGCCCGGCTGCTGATTAATGATGATCGGCGTCATGGCTTCGCCATTCAGGCGAGCATCCACCCCGTAAGACGAGGCGCCCAACTCAATACGGGCAACATCATCAAGGCGTAATGTTGACCCGTCCGGGTTGGTGCGAAGCGCGATATTGCGAAAATCTTCGACGTCGTTTAAACGTCCGCCAGCCGTAATGGTATAGGTATAGGCGCGCGGTTCACTCTGCGGCGTAGCGGCCAGACTGCCCGCGGGCACCTCGGTATTTTGCGCGCGGATGGCACTGGCAAGTTCGTTTGGCGTCAGGTCGTACTGCGACAGCTTTTCCGGGTCCATCCAGATGCGCATGGCAAACTCACCACCACCGAGCACCGAGGCTTCACCCACCCCCGGGACCTGGCGTAGCTCGTCTATGATATTGAGCGTGGCATAATTCTGCATGAAGACATTGTTGTAGTCGCCATCCGGCGAGGTCAGCGCGACGAACATCAAGATCGAGCTTGAGCGCAGCTCAACGGTAACGCCTTGAGCCTGAACAGCTTCCGGGAGCTGAGAGAGCGCTCCCTGAACACGATTATTGACGTTGATGGTGCTGATGTCGCCTTCGGTGCCAATATCAAACGAGACATTCAGCGACATTGAGCCGTTATCGCTGCTGTTTGAGGTCATGTAGATCATGTCCTCAACGCCGTTGATGGCTTCCGCTATCGGAGCGGCAACGGTCTGGGCGACGGTTTCCGCATCGGCCCCCGGAAACTGCGCCTGCACCGAGACTGTCGGCGGTACGACACTCGGGTACTGCTCAATCGGCAGCACCCGCATGCTGACGACCCCGATAATGGTCAGGATAATCGCCAGAACCGTCGCAAAGATGGGGCGACTGATGAAGAAGTTAGAGAAATTCATTGCGAGGAATCCCCTTCCTCATCGTTTTCCTGTTCGCTTTCAGCGCCAGCGCCCTGGGCCTGTTGAGCCTGCTCGGCGGCCTCTTCTTCCTGCTCCGCCTGCTCTTCTTCGACATTCTCGACGACTTGGTCGGCATCACCATCGAACGGTTGCGGATCAATGGCCATACCTGGCTCGATGCCGGTCGGGTCGCCAACCACGACACGATCACCCTCTTCCAGGCCATCGCGCAGAATTTGCCAGGGTCCAGCGACTTCACCCAAGCTCACGGTTCGCGAGCGGGCGCGGTTGTCATCATCCAATACGAAGACTTGAGGCCCCATCAACCCCTGAGTGACGGCGATTTCGGGTACTGCATATACGCCATAGCGCTTCAAACCTTCAATGCTGACGCGGACAAACTGGCCAGGCAGGATTTCCCCGTCTGGGTTCTCAAAGGAGGCACTGGCCTGCACGGTGCTGGTACGATCACTGACGCGCGACCCCAGGTAGTCAAGACGCCCTTCAAGCGTCTGATCATCTCCGCCATCGCGACCCGGTAGTGCCAACGAGGCGCGAATATCCTCTACCGACTCTCCTTCACGCAGCTGTCGACGCAGTGCAAAGGCATCGTTTTGCGGCATCTGGAAGCGAACTTCCAAAGGATCGAGCGGCGTGACGGTGGCAAGCTCAGTGCCGGGCTGCACCAGGTTGCCCACATTAATCTCGCTCAAGCTGATCATACCGGCGACGGGCGCGGTCACTTCGGCATAGTTCAGGTCGATCTGGGCGCTCTCCAGCGCTGCCTCGGCCTGGGCCACACTGGCCTGGGCGACGCCTAGATCCGCACGCGCCTGGTCATAGTCCTGACGACTCACCGAGTTCTGGTTCAGCAACCGCTCAAAGCGCTCTGCATCACGCTGAGCACGGGAAAACTCCGCGCGGGCGCTTTGCAAATCGGCTTCGCGCTGGTTCACCGTGGCGCGGTAGACATCAGGCTCGATGGAGTAGAGAAGCTGGTCTTCCTCGACAAACTCACCGGGCTCGAAATGACGTTCCTGCAAATAGCCGGTGACGCGGGCGACCAGGGTAACTTCATCGTCGCTGCGCAGCAGCGAAGAGTATGATTTTTCCAGCGGAAGGTCTTGTCGGGCCGCCTCGGTCACTTCAACAGGATGCGGAGGCGGTTCTTGTTGCTGTCCCTCTGTTTGCTCGGCTTGCTCTTCCTGGCCACAGGCAACAAGCAGCGCGCTAGCGCCTATCACCATCAGCGCGCTACGAACGCCGTAAAACATGTTCTTCATTACTTTTTCCCTTGAGGCGCCTATAAAACCGACACAGACTACAACCATACATGTATGAATGTAAATATTTGGCGGCCTTTAGCGCCGCCAGAGAGGTTGTTACTGCTCAAGTACCGGGCGCTCACCGATGTTCGTCACGCTGCTGGAACCAGCGTCTTCGGGCAATGTAAAGGTAACCTCTTCGCCCTGTAGCCACGCATTGATATCTTCGACGGCCTCAACGTCCAAACGACCGGACTGTTGGCGCAGCGATAGCAGATTGACGACATAGTCGTAACGCGCCTGGGCATAGTCGGAAATCGCGTTGTAAAGGTTTTGCTCGGCATTCAACACGTCGACAATGTTACGGGTACCGACTTCATAGCCTGCGCGCGTGGCATCCAGCGCGCTCTGGTTGGAAACGATGGCCTGCTCGCGGGCATCCACGGTGGAGACATCATTGCTGACCTGGGTATACAGCGAGCGCACCTGCTGAACGGTGTCGCGGCGCTGGGCCTCAAAGTCGAACTGACTGGCTTCCAACTGGTAAGTGCTTTGACGGATGCTGGCCTGGGTGCTGCCGCCCGTGTATAGCGGCCAGTTGGCGCTCAGCCCCACCTGACTTGAAGTATCGTGGCCCTGGTATTGGTCAATATCGTTATCGGCATACTGATAATTCGCAAAGGCCTGCAAGGTTGGCGCACGCTGCGCCTCAGCCACCCCCACAGCGCTGCGGGACACCTCAACACCCGCCTGTTCGGCGAGAACCAAGGGGTTGTTCTCAACGGCGAGATCAACCCAGTGGTCGCGGTCGCTAGGCGTCGGCTGATCAATGGGATAGTCGTCGCTCAGCGCATCAATGTTAGCGTAGCGCTGGCCAGTCAGGCGCTCCAGAGCTTCAAAGCTAACCTGCAAATCACTCTGCGCAGCAATGCGTTCGGCACGAGACTGATCGAAACTCGCCTGCGCTTCCTCTACCTCGGTAATCGCGATCAGGCCAACTTCAAACTGCTCTTCAGCTTGCTCCAACTGGCGGCCAATGGCGCGCTCCTGAGCTAGGCGGGCATCGAGAATGTCGTTGGCGCGTAGAATGTCAAAGTAAGCCGTTGCCACGTCGATCAGCACTTGCTGCTCGGTGGAGGCCAGCAAGTAGATTTGCTGATCGATTTGACGCTCGGCTTGTTCAACTTCACGGCTGTTGCGTAGATCAAAAAGGGCTTGCGAGGCTTCCAGCGTCAAACTGACGCTATTGAATGGATCGTCGCTACCGGTTCCACCCCTCACCTGTGTACCCTGGGCGCCGGTTTGACTTTCATACTGCCGGTTATGCGCCACATCGCCCGACGCATTCACCTGTGGCAGCAAGTCGCCACGGGCAACGTCGCGACCTGCCTGGACGCTCTGGGTTTGGGAACGCGCTGAACTCAACTCGGCGTTATTTTCCAGCGCATCGCGGGTAATCGTAAGCAGGTCGGCCGACCAAGCAGGAACCGACCATACCGATAGCAATAATGCGGGAAGCAGCATACGCTGCGCCGTAAGAGGGCGAGAGGTCTTAAAAGCCAACGTAGAAGGGAGTCGCAGCATAGCGTTTTCCTCATTAATATCAGTCTGAATGCTTACATACATTGTCGCATGTTTTTTTGGCGATACCAGACCTTGGTCAAATATTCGGCTTATATTTCATTTTTCTTTAACGATTGCCTTTTGCAACATGGCGACCATATCGCGAGACCGTACAAACTGGCTTTATTCGACTATCCTGTACGTCATTATGCTGCATAGCAACAAACAACGCTTCGAGGCATGTCATGGATCGCATTGAATATATTAGCGTACGTCAGCTCGAAATCGCCGTTCGTATCTGGCATCCCGATGCCCCCAATACCGTGGTCGCCTGGCATGGGCTGGCCCGTCACGGCGGCGACTTTGAATCCCTTGCCCGGAAGCTCGGCCCCCAATGGCGAGTCATTGCGCCCGACACACCGGGACGCGGACTTTCCAGTTGGTCGCTTTACCCTGCCAATGATTACTTATACAGCCACTATGTGACGATCGCGTTGGCCGTACTCGACCATTTCCACATCGAGAGCGCTAACTGGGTCGGCACGTCGATGGGCGGTTTGCTTGGCATGCTGCTGGCCGCTGATGAAAACACCGCCCAGCGAATTCACTGCTTGGTTCTCAATGATGTAGGCCCCGAGCTGGATAGCCAGGCGCTGGCAGAAATGGCAACCTATTTTAGCGTGCTCAAACGTTTCTCGACGCTCAGCGAGCTACAACAGGCGCTTGAACAGCATTACCAGGGGTTCGGTGCACTCAGCCGCTTTGAGTGGCAGCAGATGACACTAAGCAGTGGCCGTCGACTGCCCGATGGCAGTTGGAGCTTTCATTACGATCCCCGCATAAGCGAGCAGTTTGTAAACGATACGCCCCGCGACACCTGGCGCGACTGGCAGCAAATCCGCTGCCCGTTAATGGTTATTCGGGGTGAACATTCCCCGTTGTTACGTGCCGAGAGTGTAAAACGCATGCAGGTCGACCAGCCGCATATGGAAACGCTTGAGGCGACGGGCTGTGGCCATGCCCCGATGCTCAACAATGACCAGCAAGTGGCTCCCCTCAAGCGCTTTCTGAACTACTACGGTGACATCGCCTCTTCCCAGGCAGCAAACCCAGAGCAGCGGATCAGCCGTTGGTGGCAACGGCTGATCCACCCTCGCGATTAAAAGTGATAGTTAATCAGCGCACCACCCATCACCTGAGTCTCATCGCCCGCATCATCAACGATCGGGCTGTCGGCGGCGTCGCCCGTCAATCGCGTAACGCCGAGCAGCCCCGTCAAAGACCAGTCACGAGTCAGGTAATAGCTTAGGCTGCTGCTCAGTCCATAGCGAAAATAACCATCGTTCGGGCGATAGACGGAAAGTCCTGAACGCGCGCTTTCTGCAGGCGAAATGCCAAACATATCTTGGGTCCAGTCGTCGCTTGAGTAGGTCAACTCAGGGCCAATCGAAAACGCCATCTGCTGAGACAGCATGGTGCGCCAGCTGGCTTTCAGGTCGGCTTCATAGCCGTCTACATCGCCGCCTATAGGAGCCTTGGTAGCGGCTTCCAGCCCCCAGGGCCCGTTTGAATAGCGGACACGTACGCCTGCAGCTGCACCATCATCGACCTTGTCTAAACCGCTTAGCTCGCCGTCGTTATCACGACCCGGCAGGTAGGTGATAAACGGTGAAACCTTCCAGTTTCCCTGGCGAAGCAAATTCCAGCCGATACCATCACGCACGCTGGCGTAAAAGGTATCGCCATACGTAATACTGGCGCTTGGCCAGCCACGCGTTTCATTTTCATCGCTACCCAGATATTCGGGCACGCTAAACACACCGGCGCCAACGCTACCTTCCCACTGCGCCAAAGCGTTACCCGATGCAACCATCAGCAATGTGGATAGCGCGAAATATGGCATAGCAGATAGTCTTGATCTCATGGTTAAAACCCACTGTTGTCATAGAGGTTTGGAAGCAATGCCTTAACCAACCACAGGCCGTCTTCCTTGACGTAAGCAATCAACGACAAAACCGCAGCTGGCATGGCCAACTGCGCTTGAATCTACAACTAGTATGACGCAAAAAAATCACGCCTAACATACATTTATGAATGTAAGCTAGCACTCGCCTTCATTTCCGTCAATTTCCCTTTTGCCACCGGGTCAACGCTACCACCAGGGCAATCAACGCCTGAACGGCAAAACGGCCTTCTTGCAACAATACGGTGCACAGTCTACAGAGGCGCCTCTCAATGGTGCAGCCCTCATCAAACTGCCTTGCGACGTTAAATTCTCGCCACAGTGCTGGCCAATACAAGATTTGACGTTAAAAAATATAAATCAATGACATAAATCGATTTTACGATTTTCTCAGCCCACCAATGAATAAATTGGCATGCCAAATGCAACATCCTGTCAGCGAGCTAAGCGTCTGCGATATCCAGACCTAACCAAAGAGCTAACACAAAGAACTAATTCTGGACGCGCAGGCGCGACGTTAATTAACCGAAATGACACAGGAAAACCTATTCATGTCATATCTAATGCCCAGTGAGTTTGTCACGAAGCTGGTAGACCAGGGTGAAGCTAAAGTCTATATGGGCACCCGGGATACGCTTATTCGCGCCTTCATGGCGGGCGCCACCCTGGCGTTGGCGGTTATTTTTGCCATCACAATCGCCACCCAAACAGGCAATTTCTTGATCGGGGCGCTGCTCTTTCCCGTGGGCTTTGTGATGCTTTATTTGATGGGCTATGACCTGCTCACCGGGGTTTTTACGCTGGTGCCGATCGCCTGGCTCGATAAACGACCTGGGGTCACCCTGCCACGAATGCTCAAGTGCTGGGGGCTGGTAGGGCTCGGTAACCTTGGCGGCGCCCTGTTTATTGCCATTTTTGGCTATATGAACTTCACCATGGGTGGCACTGAGGAAATCAACGCCGTCGGCCAAACCATGATGCAAGTCGGTGAAAGCCGGACCGTGGGGTACCAGGATGCCGGGCTAGCCGGTTGGATTGTGCTCTTCCTCAGGGGCATGTTCTGTAACTGGATGGTCTCCATGGGGGTCGTAGGTGCCGCTATCTCGACAACGGTATCCGGCAAGATCATGGCCATGTGGATGCCGATCATTGTGTTCTTCTATCTTGGCTTCGAGCATTCCGTGGTCAACATGTTCCTGTTCCCGATCGGCCTGATGATGGGCGCTGAATTTACGCTGTATCAGTACATCATGTGGAACGAAATCCCCACGGTGCTGGGTAACCTGGTCGGCGGTCTGACACTGGTCGGTCTGGTTCTGTATACCACCCACGTCCGCACCCAGCCCAAGAAAAACCTGTCTTGATCGAGATTTAATCACCGAAAACAGCTAACAAAAACAGGGCGTCACGCGCCCTTCACCATACTGGAGAACTCTCATGGATAAACTTGAAATGCGCCACACCCTGCTTGCCGCCAAAGCGCGCAAGAAAATGAGCTGGGACGATATTGCCAGCGCCGTGGGGATGTCGCCGGTGTGGATAGCGTCGGCTTGCTATGGCATGAACAGCGCCAGCCCGGATGTGGCCAAAAAGATCTGCAACACGCTGGACGTCGAGAGCGATGTTGCCGATGCTCTGGTGACCTTCCCGACCAAGGTGTGGGATGAAGCCATCCCACAGGACCCCTTCATTTATCGCCTCTATGAAGTTGTCGGCGTGTACGGCGAGACACTCAAGGATGTGGTACAGGAGCAGTTTGGCGACGGCATCATGAGCGCTATCGATTTCACCATGGAGGTCGATAAGGTAGAAGACCCCAAAGGCGACCGCGTTCTGCTTACCCTGAACGGCAAATTCCTGCCTTATAAGTCCTGGTAACGCCTAACCCTGGTAAGCCTCAAGCGCGGTAACGCTGCGTTCAACGCCGCTGCGATAGCTCGCCCCAAAGAGCAGCAGATGGTTCAGCAGCGGATACAGCTGAAATAACGCTTCACGCCTCGGCCAATCGGCCGGGGCGTCGCCGTTCCAGTAGGCCTCAAAAAAGCGCTCATCCAGCGAGCCAAAGAGCGTCAACATGGCAATATCGACTTCCGGGTAGTGACGATATATCGCCGGGTCGATAATGGCGGGGCCGCGCGGCGTGAACAGCACATTGCCCGACCACAGATCGCCGTGCACCAGGCTCGCAGGCCTATCGGGCAGCCAGTCTTCCAACTCGTGCGCCTGGCGGGCAATGCGCTCATAGAGCTTTTTATCGAGCAAACCGCGCTGATAGCAGGCGTCGCTGAGGGGCAATAGCCGCCGCTCGCGCTGAAACGCCCGCCCGTCGTCCAGCGGCGCATTCGGCTGAGGGGTGCGGCCACAGGCATTATCCCAATGCCAGCCATGCTGGTCGCCGACGCTCGCGTGCAGTTCTTTGAGGCCTTCACCCAGCGCCGCATTATCCCGCCGGCCCGATGCTTCAAGCGTTTCCATCACCAGCCAGCCTTCGGAAAGGCCCAGCACCTGCGGGACAATCAATACGGAACACGCACCTTTCAAGGCTCGCAACGCCTCAGCTTCGCCACGCAGTCGTTCAGCGTCATCATGCTTGACGACGACGCTGCCCTGCTGGGTATCAAGCTTGTAGACGGCGGCAATATCACCGCCGCTAAGCGGTGTTAAGCCCCCCTTGGGGGTAATGTCGAGCGTTTCCAGTAACGCGGCCAGGGCTGAGTCCATTACATGCTCCTTTGCGCTGAATGTCAGTCCATTGTGACTGCCCGTTGGGGCGGCGTCGACTCATCCCAGCCGCTGATCAATGAGCGCTTCCAGTTCAAGCTGGTCATCGTGGAAACGACGAATACCTTCCGCCAGCTTGTCGTTGGCCATCGCATCCTGGTTATGCCCCCAGCGGAAATCCGCTTCACTCAAGGCAGGGAACGGCTGACCGTTGCCGGTATGTGCCGCAATCTGAGACGTCACTTCACCTTCTGACGAGGCCAACTCTTCAAGCAACGCCGGGGAGATGGTCAGCCGTGGGCAGCCCGCCAACGCCAGCACCTGGCCGGTGGTGCGGAAGCTGGCGCCCATCACGACGGTGTCGTAGCCGCCCTGGTTGGCACGTTCACAAACCCCACGCACGAACAGGACGCCCGGGTCATTTTCCGGTGTGTAGTCATTGCCTGTGGCGTTCTTGTACCAGTCGGTCACGCGACCCACGAAGGGGGAAATAAGAAACACGCCCGCATCGAAGCAGGCCTGGGCCTGGGCGTCGCTGAACAGAAGCGTCAGGTTGCACTGAATGCCTTCCCGCTCCAGCACCTCCGCGGCCCGAATCCCCTCCCAGGTAGAGGCCAGCTTGATCAGTACGCGGTCGCGGCTCACGCCTCGGGCTTCATAAAGCTCGATCAGCTCGTGAGCCTTGGCGATGCTCGCCTGGGTGTCAAACGACAGGCGGGCCGCCACTTCGGTGGAGACACGCCCCGGTACCACCGCGGCGACTTCACTACCAACGGCAACCGCCAAACGGTCCACCGCGTGGGTGACCTGCTGCTCACGAGCACCACCGGATGCCTTAACCTGGCTCAACTCTTCATCGATCATCGCCTGGTAGCCCGGCAAACTAAACGCTTTGAGCAACAGCGACGGATTGGTAGTCGCGTCTTGCGGCTGGTAGCGACGAATCGCCTCCAGGTCACCGGTATCGGCCACCACCAGTGAGTGTTGTTTTAATTGCTGTAGTTGATCCAACGTACGTTGATTCGCCATAAAAAAATCTCCTTATTGACCGGGTGCCTTAAATTAATGAGTGATGCCGTGGCGTTGCTCGAGCGCACGACAATAACGCGAATAGGCTGTTTGGTAAGCCGCCACTTGTACCGGGTCGGGGTCCGCCTGCGATTCCGCATCCAGGGTTACCAGCCGTTCACACAGCGCTTCCAAGGTAACCCCGTCTTCCCGCTGATCACACCACGCGGCCTGCAGTGCCGCACCCAGCGCCGCAGCGTCGGTGATTACCGGGCAGATCACCTGCGTATTGGTGATGTCCGCTACCATTTGCCGCCATACCGGGCTCTTGGCGCCGCCGCCAATCAGGCGAATCTGGCTGGCCCCCGCGGTTAGATCTCCGAGCAGTTCCAACCCATAGCGCAGCCCAAAGGTCGCCCCTTCCATCACCGCCCGGCACAGGTTGGCCTGGGTGGTATTCAGGCTGGTCAAGCCCAGGAAGTCCGCGGACGCTTCCGGCAACATTGGCACCCGCTCACCATTGAAAAACGGCAATACGGTCACTCCTTCAGCGCCAACCGGGGCACTGGCCACCCGCTCGCCAAACGCGGCCAAGTCTAAACCGAACAGCTCGCGTACCCGGGTAGTGGCCGAGGTCACGTTCATGGTGCAGATCAGCGGCAACCAACCGCCGGTGCTCGAACAGAAATTGGCAACCATGGCGTTATCGCAGACCACGGGGGCCGGTGAGTAAGCACACACCGTTCCTGATGTTCCCAAGCTTAACGTAATCAGCCCCGGGGTTATATTGCCAGTGCCAATCGCGCCAAGCATATTGTCCCCACCGCCGGAGGACACCACGACATCGTCCGCCAAGCCAAGCTCGGCGGCCACGGCGCTTTGCACGAAGCCAGCAGGCTCATGAGCATCAAGCAACCGGGGAAGCACGCGCTGGGCATCCAGCTCAGGGGCTATCTCGGCAAACACATCCAGCCGCCAGCGCCGCCTTTGCGTATCGAAATATCCGGTGCCGGAGGCATCGCCCGCCTCGGTCACGCGGTTGCCGGTAAGCCAGAAGTTCAGGTAATCGTGAGGCAACAACAGGCTTTCGATGCGCTGATAAGCGTCAGGATGATGGTCGCGCAGCCACGCCACCTTGGAGGCGGTATAACCGGTTTGCAGTACCAGGCCGAGCTTTTCCAGGCAGCCCGCTTCGCCGCCAAGGCGCGCCATCAGGTCGCTGTTATGGGTGCTGGTTTCGGTATCGCACCACAATTTGGCGGGATACACCGGCTCACCCTCGCCGTCCAGCGCCACCATGCCATGCTGTTGGCCGGAGACACCGATACCGCGCACTTGGCTGGCGTCGACCTCGGCTCGTTCCAGGGCCTCAAAAAAGGCGCCTTTCAGCGCTGCCAGCCACTCACTGGGGGCCTGCTCACGGCGGCCATTTTCACCTTCGTCCAAATGGTGGGGGCGGCTTGCCTCGCCGCGTATAAGGCCTTGTTCAACATCCACGACCACCACTTTGGTACTTTGCGTTCCGCAATCGACACCGATGTACATTACTGAATTCCTTTGGACGAGACCAGATCCTCAAGCGTAGCGCGTGCGCCGCGTTCGTGCAGCGATGTTAGCGCCGCAAGGTAGGCCGCCAGAAAACGGGGCTGATCTGCCAGGTCGCCAAACACCTCACGGTTTTCAACAAACGCCGTTGGTTGGGTGCGGTTATTGGCGGCAATTTGCATGAGTGACGTTTTCAGACGGTCGACGATCTCGATCGGTTCACCCTGCTCGTCGACCCCTTCAGCATAGCGCGCCCAGCTGGCCACGACCGCCGCGCTGCGTTTGATCTCGCCGCCATCGGCCAACTGCTGACGAATCACCGGCACCAGCCACTTGGGAATGCGGTCAGAGCTTTCCGCACACAGGCGCGCCAGGGTGTCCTTGATTTGAGGATTGGCAAAGCGCTCGATAAGCGTCAGCCGATAGGCTTCCAGGTCGACACCTGGCACCGGCGCCAGCGTGGGCGAGCCCTCTTCACGCATATAGCCGAGCAGGAAGTCGACAAATAGCGTGTCCTGGCAGACCTCATGAGCATAGCGGTAACCCGCCAGATAGCCAAAGTAAGTCAGCGCCTGGTGGCTCGCGTTGAGCAGCCGCAGCTTCATCAGCTCGTAAGGTTCGACGTCATCGACCAACTGCACCCCCACCTTGTCCAGCGCCGGACGTCCCAACGGAAAATGATCCTCCAGCACCCACTGGGTGAAGGGCTCACAGACCACGGGCCAGGCATCTTCAATCTCAAAATGCTGCGAAAGCTCGCTGATATCCGCCTCCGAGGTGACCGGCGTAATGCGGTCCACCATGGCATTGGGAAACGCCACTTGGTCGGCCACCCATTCCCCCAGCGCGTTATCCCGGGCACGGGCGTAAGCGCTGAACATGCGCTTCGCCACATCGCCGTTGCCTTGTATGTTATCGCAGGACATCACCGTAAACGGTGCAATGCCGCGCTCCCGGCGGCGTACCAGCGCTTCCACTACCAGACCAAAGCTGGACGAGGGCTGGGTAGGATTCGCCAGATCATCGCGTACCTGTGGGTTGTCCAGATCGAACTCGCCGGTCACCGGGTGGAAGTTGTAACCCCCTTCGGTGACCGTCAACGACACGATGCGAATCTGTGGATCAGCCATCTGTTCGATCACCGCTTCAGTCGCCTCCGGTGCAAAGAGGTAATCCACCATGCTGCCGATCACCCGTGGCTCGTAACGGCCATCAGGATGCTTGACCACCAGGGTGTAGAGGTAGTCCTGCGCCACCAACGCCTGTTGCATACGTTTATCACCCGGCATCACACCCACCCCGACAATGCCCCAGTCCAGCGCTTCGCCCCGGTTCATCAGGCCATCCAGATACATCGCCTGGTGGGCGCGGTGAAAGCCGCCCACACCAATATGGACAATGCCTGGGGTAATCGTGCTGCGATCGTAGTCAGGCGTGGCAATGGGGGAGCCTAGTTTGCCCACATTGTGGTTATTGAGTTGGGTCATTGTCGCTCTCCAGTTTAATCATTGGATATGACGTGCTAACGCCAGTACTGATCGGGTGAAAGACTGCCTGTTTTCACCAGATGGGCATTGAGCATGTCTTTTTGGTGTGTGCGCTCCATGGCGCCTGCGTGGTCCTGGCCCATGGCTAACCAGCGGGTCACCAGGCGCTGCGCCAACACGTCATCGTCGACCTCAAGCATCAACGTCCAGTCGAACAAAGGTCGCAGGTCGCGCCATATGGGGCGGTCGAGCAACAAATAGTTGCCTTCAACAATCACGATGCGCTGCTCAAGGCTAATTAGCCGCCCACCGGCGCGGGCCAGATCCAGCGGACGGTCAAACACGGGAACGGCAACCGGTTGGTCGGCACGCCGAAGGCGCTCCAGATCAACGCGCAGACCGCCCACATCGAAGGTGTGCGGCGCGCCCTTGAGCGGCAGCTGCGCTTCGCCGAGCACGGCGTTATCGAAGTGGTAGCCATCCATCGGCACCACGCCGGCCTGACCCGGCAACTGCTTGTTGATCGCCTCACAAAGCTGCTCGCTACGGTAGGACTTTCCGGCACCAGGCGGACCCGCCAGGGCGACGATATAACGGGGAAGGCCGTTTGCCGCCTGGATGATCTGACGGCTGATGTGATCAAGTTCCGGGGTCATGGCAAGTCAGCTCATCCAGTTGCCGCCGTCGACGTTGAGCGTCTGGGCGACCACATAGTCACTGTCCTGGCTGGCCAGGAAGACCGCTGCACCGGTATGGTCTTCCGGCAGCCCCATGCGGCCAAATGGCACGGCCTCGCCGACCAGGCGTTTTTTCTCGCCCAATGGACGGTTTTCATAGCGGGCGAACAGCGCATCCACGGTTTCCCACATCGGTGTATCCACTACGCCGGGAGCAATACCGTTGACGTTGATGCCGTGCTTGATCAAGTCCAGCCCACAGGACTGGGTCAGGCTGATCACAGCGGCTTTGCTGGCGCAGTAAACACTCACCAGTGCTTCGCCACGCCGCCCCGCCTGGGAGGCCATATTGATGATCTTGCCGCCCTGCCCCTGGTCGACCATTGCGTTGGCCACCGCCTGAAGGGTGAAGAACATGCCTTTGGTATTGACGGCAAATTGCTTATCGAAACTGGCCTCGGTGACCTCGAGTACCGGCGCCATGTCAAATATCGCGGCATTATTGACCAAAATATCGATACGCCCCATGCGCTCGCGAACCTCTGCCACCATGGCGTCGATGGACGCTGTATCGCAGACATCCAGCTCAATACCCAGCACCCGTTCCTCGCCCACTTCCTGGCGCAGCCGATTGACGGCGCCGTCAATCGCCGCCGTATCGATATCGGCGACCACCACACTGGCCCCTTCGCTGAGGTAGCGCTCGGCGATCGCCAGTCCGATGCCTTTCGCCCCACCCGTCACTACAGCCACGTTATTAGTTAGCTTCATGTCGACCTCCCTTGCTGATAAGCCCCTGCCACTCGCTGACCAGGTCATTTAACCCCTGCATGTGCGGCAAGATGCGCCAGGCACCCGCCTGACGAAGCCGCTCGGACTGCCCGTCATCCACATGGCTGGCCCCCACAAAGCCAATCACCCACATGCCTGCCGCGGTGGCCGCCGTGACGCCGGCCACACTATCCTCCACCACCAGGCAAGCACTGGGCGCTTCTCCCAGGGTCGCAGCCGCCAGTTGATAAAGCGCGGGGTCTGGCTTGGGCTGGTCGACCTGTTCCGCAGTAAAAATCGGCACATCGCCGAGGGCGTCGTCTAGCCCGGTACCCGCAAGCGATGCCAGAACACGAGAGCGACGGCTGTTGGAAACCACCGCCTTGGGTAGCGTCACCGCTCGCACAGCCGCCTCAACCCCGTCGATCGCGGCAAGTTCGCGGGCCAACCTCGCCTCGATGGCAGTATCAACCCGCTCCGCCGCATTCGCGGGTAACGGATAGATGCTTAACTGCTCGGCGTGACGCAGAATGTTGGCAGTGGTCATGCCTAACGCCTGTCCAAGCGATTGTTCAATATCGATGTCCGGCAACCAGCGGCCAAGGTGTTCGGCCAGCGTGCCTTCGGCCAGGGCTTCGCTATCGACGAGAACGCCGTCACAGTCGAAAATAAGCGCCGTCATAGCGACGCCTCGGGAGCAGCATTGTCCCCGTTGGCGCGATTGTCCCCGCGGGTGAGCCCCGCCAGCGGGTGCTGCTGTAAACTCGGCAAGGCCTGACCGTCGGCATCGAACAGGTGAGCCCGCTCGGGGGCAAAACCAAAGTGCACCGTATCGTTAACCCGGTAGGCCACATCGCCGTCGGCCATGATGGTGACGAGCTGATCGGCCATCTGCACATAGAGCGAGGTTTGGCCGCCAAGGCGCTCCAGCACCTGTATTTTCCCGACCAAGGGCCCTTGCTCTTCAAGTACCAGGTGTTCGGGCCGAATACCCAGCTCCAGCGTCGCGTTGTCCCCCAGATACTGGCCGTCTACCGGCACATGGCGCTCGCCGCCGCCTGGCATCCGAATACCCACCCCGTCGGGCTTGACGCCAACCAGCGTCACGTCGAAAAAATTCATCTTAGGCGAGCCTATAAACCCGGCGACAAAACGGTTTTGGGGATGATGATAAAGCGCCATCGGCGAGCCGACCTGCTCGACCACCCCATCTCGCAGCACGACGATTTTATCCGCCATGGTCATGGCTTCGATCTGGTCGTGGGTGACATAGATCATGGTGGCGTCGAGCTCATCGTGCAGACGCGCCAGCTCGATACGCATCTGCACACGCAGCGCCGCATCCAGGTTGGAGAGCGGTTCATCGAACAGGAAAATACTCGGGTTGCGGACAATCGCGCGGCCAATGGCGACGCGTTGTCGCTGACCACCGGACAGCGCCTTGGGTTTGCGATCCAGCAGCGGTTCGAGCTGCAGAATCTTGGCCGCCTCCAGCACCTTGGCCCGGCGTTCCTCTTTGGAAACACCGGCCAACCGCATGCTGAAGCCCATATTGCCTTCCACCGTCATATGCGGGTAAAGCGCATAGCTTTGGAAGACCATGGCGAGGCCGCGATCGGCGGGACCCACGTCGTTCATCCGCTGGCCGTCAATCAGGATATCGCCGCCTGTGGCGCTTTCCAGCCCGGCGATCATGCGCATCAGGGTGGATTTGCCGCAGCCTGAAGGGCCAACGAAGACCACAAATTCACGATCTTCAACGTCAAGATCAATGCCTTTAATGACCTCAGTGTCGCCAAACTGCTTGGTAATATTATTGAGTTGTAGGGTTGCCATAGGAAAACTCCTTTACTTGACGGCACCAAAGGTCAGGCCGCGCACCATTTGCTTCTGGGTCATCCAGCCGAGGATTAGAATGGGCGCAATCGCCATCGTGGAGGCCGCCGACAGCTTGGCCCAAAACAGCCCTTCGGGGCTTGAAAACGAGGCGATGTAAGCGGTTAACGGCGCCGCTTTGGACGACGTGAGATTGAGACTCCAGAACGCTTCATTCCAGCTCAAAATAACCGACAACAACCCCGTCGACGCGATGCCCGGCAGGGTTAGCGGCAAAAGCAGAAAGAACACCTCCTGGAATGTCGTGGCGCCGTCCATGCGGCCAGCTTCGAGAATGTCTTTGGGCATGTCTTTGAAGAAGGTATAGAGCATCCACACCACGATCGGCAGGTTCATCAGCGTATAGATGATGATCAGACCGGTGCGGGTATCCAGTAGCCCAACATCGCGGAAAATCAGATAAATCGGCACCAGCACACCGACAGGTGGCAGCATCTTGGTGGATAGCATCCAAAGCAAAGTGCCTTTAGTCCGCTTGGTCGGCAAAAACGCCATCGAATATGCCGAAGGAATTGCAATCAGCAATGCCAGAAGCGTCGAGCCAAAGGCCACCGCAACGCTGTTAAGCGCGAAGCGTGCATAGCCCGAACGCTCCTGGACCGCTTGATAGCTCTCCAGGGTAGGCGAAAAAATAAACGACGGATCGGCAATCGCAGCCGTCTCGGTTTTAAAGCCAGTCAGAACCATCCACAGAATAGGGAAGAAAATCACCAAGGCCACCGACCAGCCAAAGACCGTCAGCAGCAGTTTTTTGCTGTTAGTGGAACGTAAGCTTGTCATCACAACACTCCCAGGACACTTACGTGCCGGTTACTCTTCCAGGTTTTTGGCGACCATGCGGACCAGGAAGATGGCGACGATATTGGCGAGAATGATTGCGATCACCCCACCGGCGGAGGCAGTGCCGACATCGAAATCCAGTAGCGCACGGATATAGATCAGATAGGCCAGGTTCGTGGTGGCAAGCCCTGGCCCGCCGGAGGTGGTGACAAAAATTTCCGCAAAAATGGTAAGCAGAAAAATCATCTCGATCATGATCACGACGCTGATGGCACGTTTGAGGTGCGGCAGCGTGATGAAGAAGAAAATGGCGACCGGCCCCGCGCCATCCATGCGGGCGGCTTCGACCTGATCTTCATCCAGCGACTGCATCGCCGTCAGCAGGATCAACAGCGCGAACGGTGTCCACTGCCAGGCCACGATAATCACGATCGAGGTCAGCGGTAGCGATGAAAACCAATCCAGCGCGGTTAGGCCAAACGACTCGGCCAGCCAGGCCAGCACTCCGTTGGACGGGTGCATCATCATGTTTTTCCACACCAGTGCACTGACGGTGGGCATCACAAAAAACGGGGAAATGGCCAGCACACGGGCAATGCCCCGTCCGGCAAACTCCTGCTGAAACAGCACCGCGAGCAGCGTGCCGCCGACCACGGTAATCACCAGCACCCATCCCACCAGCAGCAGGGTGTTGCCCATGGCCGCCCATAGCGCTGGGTCCGTAAACAGGTACTGATAGTTCTCGAATCCGGCAAAGCCGGTCATTTCCGGCATTAACAGGTTATAGCGCTGCAGCGAAAACCAGATTGTCATGCCCAAGGGCACAACCATCCACAGCAGCAATAGCGTGACAGCGGGTGCTTGAAGCGATAGCGTTCTCAGCCCGCCGACGGTGCGGCCGGAAGCACGTTTCTTATTCATGGAAGTACCTACCAGAATGCACTAGGGAAAACGCCCGAGCACAAGGCTCGGGCGTTGACCGCATTAGTCTAAGTAACCCGCCCGTTGCATGGCGCGTTCAGTGGAACGCTGAGCATCGTCTAGCGCCTCTTCTACTGAGCTATCACCGGTTAGCGCGGCAGCGACATTCTGACCAACCCGAGTACCAATCGACTGGAACTCCGGAATGCCGACGAACTGCACGCCAATGTAGGGATTGGGTTCGAGCGTCGAGTCGGTGGGGTCAGCATCTTGAATCGCCTTCAGCACGAAGTCGGCAAACGGAGCCGCGTCGATGTAGCGTTCGTCTGCGTAGGTGGATTCACGCGTGCCGGGAGGTACGCTGGTCCAGCCTTCGGTTTCACCGACAAGCTCGACGTACTCTTGCGAGGTCGCCCAGGTAATAAATTCACGCGCGGCATCCTGGTTTTCAGAAGACGCCGGGATGGCTAGCGCCCAGGACCACAACCAATGCGAGCCTTTCGGCGTTTCGGCAACCGGGGCAGGTGCGAAACCCAAGCTGTCGGCCACGTCGGACTCATCGCCGTCGTAGAGTTTGCCAGCCGCGGAGGTGGCATCGACCCACATGCCGCAGTTACCCCGCGAGAACAGCGCCAGGTTTTCATTAAAGCCGTTGGAGCTTGCCCCCGGTGGGCCGTAATCGTTGAGCAGGTCAACATAGAATTGAACTGCCTCAACCCAGGCGTCGGAATTCAGCTCAGGGTTCCAGTCCTCGTCAAACCAACGCCCGCCAAAGGTGTTGACCAACGTGGAAACAAAGGCCATGTTTTCGCCCCAGCCTGGTTTGCCACGCAGGCAGATACCGGCCAAGCCATCTTCCATACCGTCGAGTTTACCGGCCCATTCGCGCACCTCTTCCCAGGTGGGCTGATCGGTCATCTCAATGCCCGCTTCTTCGAACAGGTCCTTGCGGTAGTACATCATCGAGCTTTCGGCATAAAACGGTAGCGCGTGGAGCGTGTCCTCGTGACTAAGGCCATCGCGGACTGAAGTCAGCAAATCGTCTTCATTATAATCGTCGGGCAGGTTATCCAGCGGTGACAGCCAGCCACGCTCAGCCCAGATCGGCACTTCATAGGTGCCAATGGTCATCACATCGAACTGGCCACCACCGGTGGCGATATCGGTCGTCATGCGCTGGCGCAGCACATTTTCCTCTAACACCACCCAGTCCAGGGTAATGTCGGGATGCGCCTCCTCAAAGACATCAGTGAGGCTTTGCATGATGACCATGTCATTATTGTTGACCGTCGCGACGGTCAGTTCGGTTTCTGCTTGGGCCTGACCAGCGAAGGCGATGGCCGCCGCTAGACTGGTAAGGGGTAGGTGACGTGCGAGTCGCATAAGGCACTCCTGTGGGCTTGTATTGGCATTGTTATCGCCGGATGCTTCTTTCGATTTGATCTTATTGATCAGCTATCGAACAAATGATCGTACGAAAGCCAAAAAAAAGCAAAGCCCCGGCACTTAGACTTTACGCTAATTAATCAGAAAAACAGCATGTTGCGCTGCCGAACACCAGCCCTAATGCGCGCCTAGTTCTTCCGTATTGACGATGTGCCGAGCAGCAATCTCATCGGTAATCAAGCCCTTCAGCCAGCCACCCTTTAATGCCGCATGAATGGCGGGGGCTTTATCACGCCCGCCCGCCATGGCCACCATCATATGTTTGCCAAAGCGCTCAAGGGGCAGGCTCGTGACCCGGCGGGTAATCGAGCAGTCGATCACGTCACCCTGGCGATTGAGCGGCCAGCCCAGTAGTTCGCCCACAGCCTCTAAGCCAAGCAGCTCATCGAGTTCATCTTCACTGATGAAATGATCCTGGAACAATGTCGCCTGACGATCGATGCGGCCTACGCCAATAAAGGCCGCCTCGGACTCTCTGGCCACATCGGCAATCGCCTTGAACAGGCGCTGCGACAGCATGGCCTGTTTCTCGTCGAGTGACTCGGCCACTACCGGAGCAGGCAGCAAGAAGCGTTCGCCGCCGGTTTTATCCGCCAGCACCATCACCGCGTCGTAGCGGTTCGCCGAGCCATCCCGGGCAACGTTGCCCACTAGTGAAACGAAACGGTGCTGAGGGCGCTCAACGCGGCTCAGCGCTTCTACCGCCGCGCGCACCGAGCGGCCTGTGCCCAATGACAACGTCAGCGGTTCGCTACGCTCAACGAACCGGGAAAGCCGCTCCGCGCCAGCCACGGCCAGGTAATAGGCAGCACTTTCAGGGGCATGGCTGTCGGCGGGCACCACATCGCAGTAAGCCAACCCAAAGCGCTCGCGCAGCGCACTGCCCAGTGCCATGCAGGTGGAAATCGGATGGTCGATATGCACCTTTACCAGGCCTTCCTGCCGAGCCAGGGCCAACAGACGTTGCACCCCCGGCCTTGAGACGCCCAATTGGGTGGCAATGTCATCCTGCGTCATACCGCCGACGTAGGACATCCAGGCGGCCCTGGCCGCCTGATCTATTTTGACCTCGAATTTATCCATTCACCGACTCGCAACCCAGATGAGTAAACCGTCATCATACAAAGTGAACGGGGCGACCAGAAGTCATCTATTCGCTAATATGATGTTGCGCAACCCTACACCATGCTGGAATCAGGAGGCGTTAACCTATGTATAAGCTGGCATTTTTTGTCCCCGCTGAAGAAGCGGAAAGCGTTAAGGAAGCCGTATTTGAAACCGGCGCAGGGCGTATTGGCGACTACGAAGCCTGCTGTTTCCAGACCCGTGGCACGGTCCAGTTCCGTCCGCTTGACGGGGCAGACCCGCATATTGGCAAGGTAGGCGAGCTTGAGTTTGTGGACGAGCTGAAGGTTGAACTGGTATGCGACGACGACCACATTCAGGCGGCCATCGCTGCATTGAGGCTGGCGCATCCCTATGAAGAAGTCGCCTATGATGTCTGGGCACTGGCCGACTTATAAACCTCAGGCACTACCGGCGTAGCGCTCACGATCTTCGGGGTTGATGGCACTGATATGCAGTGGATATTCGTGACGCACCCGGTCGGCATAGAAGTGGCGGAGCGTTTGCTCGATGGTCGGGAACGCGAGCTCATCCCAGGGGATTTCGTGTTCCTCGAATAGCGCCACTTCGAGGCTTTCCGGCCCGGCGTTGAAGCCACCCGTGAGTTCCGCCCGAAAAATCATATAAACTTGGTTGATATGCGGTAAATCAATCAACGTGTAGAGATTGGCCAGGGCGACCTCAGCGCAGGCTTCTTCGCGGGTTTCGCGAGTCGCGGCCTGTTCGGTGGTTTCGGCGTTTTCCATATAGCCGGCCGGCAGAGTCCAGTACCCTCTCCGCGGGGAAATGGCGCGCTTGCAGAGCAGTATCTTGGTGCCGCTGACCGGTAACGTCCCCGCTACAATGCGGGGGTTTTGGTAATGGATGGTGCCGCAGGCATCGCATAGATAGCGCGGGCGGTCATCGCCTTCAGGAACGGCAAAACGGACGGTATTGCCACACTGGCTGCAAAAATTCATCGCGATTTCTCTACGGCTGCTGGGAAAAGATAACAACGCTTATGGATGCTACATGTTAGAGACACTTCGCAATCGGCTGCAACAACTCTCCCCTCAACGGCTAGACCACGCTGGCTTGCCCGAGGCGGCTGTTTTGTTGCCTATTGTCGAGCGCCCGGCCCCGACCTTGCTGTTTACCCGGCGCGCCCGCCACCTCAGCACCCACAGTGGCCAGGTGGCCTTCCCAGGCGGTATGCGCGAGCCGTACGACCACGACCTCTACGCCACGGCGCTGCGTGAGGCCCAGGAAGAGGTTGCCCTTGACCCTGGGCACGTCACGGCACTGGGCCGCTTATCCGACGTGATCTCTCTGCATGGCATTCGGGTAACGCCCTGGGTGGGCATTATTCCGCCCGACCTGCCGCTGGTGGCCGACCCAGGTGAGTTGGACGCTATCTTTGAGGTGCCGTTAAGCCACTTTCTGGACGACCGGCGTACGCATACCGATGTCATTACGGTCGATGGCGTCGCCCACTACGTGCCCAGCTACCAGGTCGACGGCCATGTCATTTGGGGCCTGTCCGCCATGATGCTGGTGGAATTACTGGCCGAAGGCTTTGACATGCCGATAGACCTTTACCAGCGTCCTGTCGGCGCATTGCGTCATTACCCGGAACGTAAAAGCGCATCCACGCCGACTTCGCCTTCAAGAAAGCTGAGACCTAACGAATGACCTCTAGCATGCATTTATCGCCACCAGCTCTGTCATCAGCTACCCAGACAGAGCTGGTGGATGCCCTGGTTGAACAAGGCTGGTATGTCGGACAAGGCGTTATTGACCTGGATCTGTGCCATGCCCTTCATCAAGAGCTGCATCATATGGCCGCGCATAATGCACTGGATGAAGCAGGTATCGGCCGAGGAAAGCAGCATCACCTGCGCAAAGACGTTCGTGGCGATGCGATCCATTGGCTCGACCGCGAAAGCGAGGCTCAGCGGCGCTACTTAATGGCGATGGAGGATTTACAGCAGGTGCTCAACCAGGCGCTGTTCCTGGGGCTGTTCGAGTACGAAGCCCATTTTGCCCACTATCCGCCCGGCGCATTTTACCAGCGCCATCTGGACAGTTTTCGTGGGCGCGCCAACCGCGTGATCTCAACGGTTGGCTACCTGAACCCTGCCTGGCCCGCCAATGGCGGCGGCGAAATGGTGCTGTATAACCCGGACGCCCCCGACCAGGAGGTCGCCCGCGTGGTACCGGAAGCAGGGACCTTTGCGTGCTTCATGTCGGACACCATTCCCCACGAAGTGCTCCCCACCCAACAGCCACGGGCCAGTATCGCCGGCTGGTTCCGGCGCAATGCGTCGCTGGGTGGCGTTTTGGACCCAGCGCGCTAAACCATAAACCCCGCATAAAGTCAAAAACGCCCTGGCAAATGCCAAGGCGTTAATATCTGAGACAGTCTTCATTGGCTAAGCGATGAGCTTAGCCAAGGCACTGTCTATCCAGACTGAGTCAGTAAAGACTCAGTCAGTAAAGGCTCAGTGCTTAAGCTTGGCCGTCATGCTGATCTCGGCGTTGAGCACCTTGGAGACCGGGCAATTGGCCTTGGCCGTTTCTGCCGCTTCTTTAAAGGTCGCATCGTCGGCACCGTCCACCTGAGCTTCAACGTCCAGATGAATTTTCGAAATATCGAACCCGGCGTCGCTCTGGGAGAGCGTCACATTGGCGCTGGTCTCGATAGAGGTGGCGGTTAGGTCTTTTTCACCCAGCACCATCGACAGGGCCATGGAGAAACAACTGGCGTGGGCGGCGCCGATCAGTTCTTCAGGGTTGGTACCTTTCTCGTCTTCAAAGCGTTTTTTGAATGAATAGCTGGCGTCGAGTACGCCGCTTTCAGTGGCAACGTGGCCACGGCCGTCTTTCAGTCCACCTTCCCAACGTGCGCTTGCTTTACGATCCATGGATAGCTCCTTTCGCGTCAAATGTCAGGTTATTGATGGAGCTGCCGATAACGACAGCTACCTCACCAGCGTAGCTGATTTTTGTCGCCCTGCCGACAGCCCTGGTTCCATTGCCGGTAAGACGGTCGTAAGCTGGTAGCTCAATGCCAACCTTTTTGAGCAAGGGATTCGCCATGTCGTCGGCAGATGCGCTGAAATTAGTGCTGCTTTCCTCTCTGTGGGGATTATCGTTTATTTTTATGCGCGTCGCGGTGCCCGAGTTTGGTCCGATTCCGCTTATATTGGTGCGTATGGTGATAGGCGCATTGCTGTTACTGCCGTTTCTGCTCAGCGTCCACTATCTGCGCCTGATATGGCAGCACAAGGGGCCGCTACTGCTACTCGGCATTATCAATCACGTCCTGCCTTTCTCGCTGCTGGCCTTGGCCACTACGCGCCTGGAAGCGGGGTTCACTTCGCTGATCAATGCCACCACGCCGATTTTTACCGCCCTTATCGGGGCATTATTTTTCGCCACGCCGATCATCCGCCAGCAATACCTGGGATTGGCACTCGCACTGGCAGGCGTTTACGTGCTGTCAGCCAACCGGCTCGACTTCGCGGTCGGCGGCGACGGCTGGTTTATCCTGGCGGTACTGGGAGCGACATTCTGCTATGGCATTGCCGGTAACTATTCGAAAACCCGTTTGAGCCATCTGCCCAGCCGTGTGTTGGCGGCTGGCAGCTGTGCAATGTCGGCCACCGTGCTGTTGATACCCGGTATTCTGCTGTGGCCTGGCGAGCCTATTTCTCCACTGGCATGGGGTAACGCGCTGGCACTGGCGGTCCTCAGTACCACGCTGGCTTTTTTGCTTTACTTCGGTTTGCTCGCCAGCGCCGGTGCCACCGCGACGTCCACTGTCACCTTTCTGGTGCCGGTCAGCGCGTTGCTTTGGGGCTACCTGCTGCTGGGCGAGACGCTCAGCCTGCAAATTATCGCGGGGATGCTGATCACGCTACTCGGCACCGCGATTGCCACACGCCTGCTGCGTATCAGGCGTCGCGCTCGCTTGCCTCAAGCACCGCCCCCACCCGGATAATCGCACCCTCGCCGCTGGTCAAGGTGGCATTCTGACCGAAGTGGGCGCCTTTTAAGGCGGGCTGAGTATTCAGCGCCAACAGCGTTTTCAGCGGCTCGGCCGGTTCAGGAATCACCGCCGTCTGCTGGTCAATGGTGGTAATTTTGCAACGCTGGCATGGTTTACGCAGCGTAAACTGAAATATCCCTGTGACATCACTCAACGTGGCCCAGCGGTCTTCCGCCCAAGGGGTGTCGCACTCGATTACCACATTGGGACGAAAGCGACTCATCGGTACCGGTGCGTGGCCACCCGCGGTCAAGGCGTCGTTCAAGGCGTCAAGCGAGCCGGTAGTGGTCAACAAAAAAGGGTAGCCGTCGGAAAAATAGGTATGCGCCGCGCCACCATCGAGAAAATCATCTTCAACGGCACGGGTAAACTCGGTGGCAAAGCGAACCAGACTCATCCCTTGGGCCTTCTCGCCGAGCGCGGCCTCGAGCCAGTGTGTTACCTCTGGGCCTTCCGGAAGCGCTTTGCAGTGGTCATCCCAGACGCTAACCAGGCGTAAATTGCCTTCAGGCTCTGCAAGCGGCACACTCAGCGGCTCGACGTCGGGATGCGACAGCACCAAGTGTTCGTCGGTCAGCGCAACGCCAATCGTCGCCAGGGCCGGCAACTGACGCTGGGTCACAAACCGTTGCCGGGCGTCGACCAACATCCAGCGGCGATCCCAGGCCAACCCATGCGTATGTAGCTGGCTTTGCTCCAGGGTAATTCCCTGCAGTGATTTAACCGGGTAAACGTTAAGCTGGACAATCTTCATGGTGGCAAGCCTCAAAGCAAAAAAAACCACTTTAGCCAGTTGTCTGCCGCTTCGCCAGGCGTGAGAGACTCACAGAGTATTGCCGGCTTCAATGGCGTACCCCAGGTCAACTACCTCGTGTTTCACCGGCGCTCCTTCGATACGCGCTAACAGCGCCTCAGCCGCCGCTTTACCGATGGCTTGGCGGGGAGTAATCACACTGGCGAGTCTCGGGGTCATCGCCTGGCCAACGTCGTGGCCGTGAAAACCGGCAATCGCTATTTGTTCGGGCACCTTGATGCCACGCCGTTGGCATTCAAAAAAGGCCCCTACCGCAACGTCATCGTTGGTACAGAAGATCCCATCGGCGGTGGGGTAATCAGCCATGATCTGCTCCATCAGTGCCGCCCCCACGGTATAGGACGAGCGCTGAGTACTGTACAGCGTGACCGGCTCCAAGCCATGGGCCTGCATGGCATCACGATAGCCCTGCTCACGTTGACGGGTACGCTCGTCAAGCCGCACCGCCAGGTAAATAATTTGCCGCCGACCGCGCCGTATCATTTCGCTGACCATATCGAAAGCCGCGTTGACGTTGTCGTAGCCCACCGCCTGCTGAAGTGGCGTACGGTGGGTATCCATGATTTCAACAATCGGTATTCCGGCGGTTTCCAGCATCCGTAGGCTTCGATCGGTATGATCCCGGTCAGAGAGAATCACACCGTCGACATTGTACGAAAGCAACGACGCCAGACTGCGCTCTTCAAGCTCGGGGCTATAGCCATAGTGAGACAGCATCAGATGGTAGCCGGCGGGCTCCGTCAGGGTTTCAATGCCGACGATAACGTCGGCAAACACCTGGTTAGTGAGTGACGGCACTAGCACGCCTATCGAATGACTGGTCGCCCGGGAGAGCAAGTCGGGCGCACGATTGGGGATATAGCCGACCTCTTCCGCCGTCGAAAAGATGCGCTCGCGCAAGCCTTCCGACACCGTTTTGGGGTCGCGTAGGCATCGGCTCACCGTCATCTTGGTGGCACCAACGCGATCCGCGATATCTTGCAAGGTGGGACGTTTTTTCTTCAAGTCGGCTCAGGTATCAATGGGTTGAAGACGCATGTCGGCCATTGGGCGCGTCCATGCACTGACGCAGTACATCTGCTGGCGGTTGATCAATCGGTACTGGAACCGCTTCATCGGACCGAGGCGGTTCCAGTTGGGCGAACTGGCTATGCAGCATATCATCGCCCTTGAAGTAATGATCTTCTCTTCCCGCCAAACGCTGCCTGATCGTCGCGAAATCACCTTCCAGGTAGATAAACAAGACATTCGGCTCAGCTTGGCGTATGCGTTCCCGGTAACGCCCATGACGACCACCTTATGATACTTGGGCACGTTATGCATTTTTAGCATGTACACTCATAAGAAAGAATTAAGCAATAACCCATTTTTATCAGCAACTTACTGATTTTATAGGCTAGCTGCCTACAGGCAGGCGTCAAAGCGGAACAGACAAATTGCGACCAAGGTATAGGGCGCTAGCCACCCAGTGGCCGATCACGCTACATTAGGGACAAGTATTTCATGAGGGAGCCATCATGGCCGACGCCCCGACCTGCAGTGAACTGGAGCTTGATAACCAGCTTTGTTTCGCGCTCTATTCCACATCCTTGATGATGACCAAGGTCTATAAACCGCTACTCAAAGAGTTAGGGCTCACTTACCCTCAATATCTTGCAATGCTGGTGTTGTGGCAGGAAGACGGCATTACCGTCAGTACGTTGAGCAAGCGCTTACTCACTGACCCCGGCTCGGTCACTCCCCTGCTTAAACGTCTCGAAGCCGACCAGCTGTTGATCAGAAAGCGTAGCCACCAGGATGAGCGGGTGGTAGAGCTGTTTCTGACCCAGCGTGGCCGGTCGATGCGCGAACAGGCGCGTCATATCCCTAGCTGCGTCGTCAATGCCAGCGACCAGTCCATCGAGGCACTGACCCAACTCAAAGAAGACCTGGTCAAACTCCGCGATAAATTACAAAACACCCAATAACCCTCTCCTTGCCAGCCCGAATACATAACGCCTCATTATTTATCTTGCGCGCAAACTAAAGCTGCACTAACTTAATAGCAGTGCCCGTTGACCATCGCTTGGGGTAACACAACGATGCAACGCATTTACCAATCCATCAGGGAGTATTGATAATGTCGATTGAAACGATTGCCTACCGTGCCCACGCAACTGCTACTGGCGGCCGCGAGGGCCATGCCAAATCGTCCGACGGCGCCTTGAGCGTCAAGCTCAGCACACCTAAAGAACTGGGCGGCCCCGGCGGAGACGGCACCAACCCCGAACAGCTGTTTGCGGCGGGTTATTCGGCCTGCTTCTTAGGTGCCCTAAAGCATGTTGCCAGCCAAGAAAAAGTTAAGTTGCCAGACGATACCCAAATTGACGGCCATGTCGGCATTGGGGCTATTCCGACCGGTTTTGGTATTGAAGTGGAGCTAAAAATCAGCCTGCCAGGGCTTGAAAAAGAGACCGCCCAACAACTGGTTGATAAAGCCCATGTTGTCTGTCCCTACTCCAACGCGACACGCGGTAATATCGACGTCACACTCACACTGGTATAAGGTCGATAGTCAGCGAACCATCAGCCACCGCGTCAAATGACGCGGTGGCTTCCTTTAACAGGAGGGCACGATGAGCGAAGACACCTACACCCCACCGCGCGTATGGCAATGGGAACCCGGCAACGGCGGCAAATTTGCCAACATTAACCGCCCTGTTGCGGGCGCAACGCATGACAAACCGCTGCCGGTTGGTAAACACCCTCTACAGCTTTATTCACTGGCCACCCCCAACGGGGTGAAAGTCACCGTGATGCTCGAAGAGCTGCTGGAAAAAGGCATTGAGGGGGCTGAATACGATGCCCACCTGATCCAGATTGGTGAAGGCGATCAATTTAGCAGCGGTTTTGTCGAGGTGAACCCCAACTCGAAAATTCCCGCGCTAATGGATCACAGCTCGAATCCGCCTCAGCGTGTGTTTGAATCCGGTGCCATCCTGCTTTACCTGGCCGAGAAATTTAACGCCTTCTTGCCCGCTGACCCGGCTAAACGCACCGAGTGTTTGTCCTGGTTATTCTGGCAAATGGGCAGCGCGCCGCTACTCGGTGGCGGTTTCGGCCATTTTTACGCGTACGCACCGGAAAGCTACCAGTACCCGATCGATCGCTACACCATGGAAGTAAAGCGCCAGCTTGATGTGCTCGACCGCCACCTGGCGGAAAACCGCTTCATGGCGGGGGATGAGTACACGATAGCCGATATGGCGATTCACCCCTGGTATGGCGCGTTGGTTAAAAACCGGGTCTACGAGGCGGCCGAATTCCTGGAAGCGCACACCTACAAGAACGTGCTGCGCTGGACGGAAGAAATTGATGAGCGCCCCGCCGTTAAACGCGGTCGTATGGTCAACCGCACCTGGGGTGAGCCCCACGAGCAGTTACATGAGCGCCACGACGCCAGTGACTTTGAACTGCGTACCCAGGACAAGCAATAATAGCCTTTTATCGCTAACGCAGACGGCCCATGCGGGCCGTTTTAGGTTGAACCCTTGATCTAATCCGCTGCGTAAAGAGGCGCACGATGATTGACCCCAAATATAGCCAGCTGCTGTTTACCTTTTTGATGGCGCTGTTCATGTCATGCGTTATGTCGCTGGTGATCACGCTTTACAACGTCGGCGTCATCGACGGTATTGTGATGATCTGGCTCAAAGCCTGGCTGTTTGCCTTTGTCGTTGCACTGCCGGTTATTAACCTGGTGTTACCCATTGTGCGCAGGCTGGTGGCCTTTCTGGTTAAAAAGCCTCATGGCTAACGCAAAAGGGGCGGCTGACGCCGCCCCTTTTGCCATTTCAATGCGCTAAACGTCAGGAATTAAAACTGGTAGCGTACATTGGCCGTCACGCTGCGCCGCTCACCGTAGCCGCAGTCTTCGCCTTCACCACGGCACCAAGAGACAAACTCTTCGTCGGTCAGGTTTTTGGCATCCAAGCTTAAATCCCACTGACCCACTGTGTAACCAACCATGGCGTCAAACAATGTTTCTGATGGCACCTTAGGTGAGCCACTACGACCTACGTTATCGCCGATATAACGCACCCCAGCGCCTAACCGCCAGTTATTGCCCAGATAAAGCTTGTTCCACCAGGACGCCTGCTTTTCTGCCACGTAGGGTAGCCGCTCGCCAGAGCTTGCGTCATCGGCATTCATGCTGGTGTAACCCAGTTGGGTTTCAAAGTCCTGCCAGCGCTTGTTGATCTGCAGCTCCCAACCATCAATCACTGCACCGGTCTGCTCAACACCGCCAGGTGTTTGACCTTGTTGAACACGGTTTTGCTGGGTAATGTCAAAATATGCCGCGCTAATTGCCAGCGATTTATCCGGCGATAGATATTTAACCCCTGCCTCTTCCTGCTCGCCGGTAGTGGGTTTTAAGGTACTTGGATTTGCCGTGCCATCGGTTCCCAGGTTCATTGTGAAGGCTTCTGAATAGCTAATATAGGGCGATACGCCGTTATCAAACTGGTACATTAGCCCCAAACGGCCCGTCGTCGCTTCCTCATCGCTGACCGTATCCGACCCTGTCACCGCCAACCGGCGGTTTTCTGCCCAGTCATGACGCAAACCCGCAGAAGCCACCACGGGGCCAACTTCAATATGATCAGCCAGGTAAATGCCGACCTGCTCGATGTCGTTGTCCGGCTGGTCTGTGGGGTCAAGCGAACCCAGCTGTAAATTACCATATTCTGGGTCGTAGACATCGATCGTGCCGCCCTCACCATACCCATAATAGTAATTACCCTGCTCCCAACGAGCATCCTGACGATCAATACCGGCAATCAAGCTATGCTGGGTATCGCCCAGTTCAAACTCCCCTTCTAGGCGCGCGTCGATGTTGAAAATTTGCGTGGAGGAATCTGCGGTAAAAATCGTTCGCGAGACCTCGCCGTTGGCATCCGGGACGCTAGGGATAGTCACCCAGTGCTCGCGGGTTTCAGTGCTTGATTCGGTATAGCGCGCGGTGGCAGAAAAGGCCCAGTCACGATTGATCTGATGGTCAAAGAACAGCGTGGTTTCGGTTTTTTCGCGGTCGTAACGATCCCAGCCTGGCTCGCCGACAAACCGCTCGGAGCCGATAAAGCCCTGAGACCCAGGTTCTAATGTGCCCGCCTGAGGCAGGAACTGCGCCGATACCTGGCCTTTATTCTCTTGGCGATTAACAAGCAGGGTGATCTCAGTGTCGTCACTTGGCCGCCAGGTCAGCGAGGGCGAGACCAAGTAGCCATCGTCCTCGACGTAATCCACCTGAGTGTCGCTATCCCGCTTCAAGGCCACCAGTCGGTAGAGTAGTTTGCCATCCTCGTCAGCGGCACCCGTTACGTCGACTGCCAATTGCTTGCGGTTATGGGAACCATATTGCGCCCACACTTCGCCGCTACGCTCCTCTTCTGGCAGCTTGGAAACGCCATTAATAATGCCACCCAAATCCGCCTGGCCGTACAACATGGAAGACGGCCCTTTCAGCACTTCCAGGCTTTCAAGCGCGTAAGGATTGGTGCGCACTGAATTGTAAGAGCCGTAAATCTGGCGCAAGCCATCCAGATAACGTCCAGCATCCAAGCCACGCACCTTGGCGCTGTCGGTGCGCGTATCAAACCCAAAGTTACCGGCGTAAACGCCCGGGGTATACAACAGCGCATCCTGAATCGTTTTACTGCCGGTATCCTGCATGAACTGCTCGTCCACCACCGACATGGAGAATGGCTGCTCGTTTAACGGTACGTCCAGCTTGCCCACAGTGGGCTGTTTTTCGGCTTCGATATAACCCATTGCATCCATGGCGGTGCCGACGACCTGCATGGCCTCCAATTCGACATCACTGGCGGCGTCGGTTTGCTGGGCGAAGGCAAGTGTGGGCGTACCGATTATAGACGCAAGCGCGACTGCGCTGCATAGCTTACGCGCTTGAAAGGCAGAGTTGTACATGATGATAAGATCCCGGAGCAAATATTAATAACAATGATATTGATTATTATTTGCGAACAAGATAATGGCCGATAAGCTGCTTGTCAACGCGGTAAGGCAATACGTCCAAACAAAAGCGCCAGCAACGTCCTGATAGACGTTGCTGGCGCAGGATTAAGACCTTAGAGGGCAAAAAAGCTTATTCTTCCACTGAGCGCTCGTAACTCCCCCACCACCGGGCATAAGAGCTATTGTGAGGAGCCAAGCCGCCTTCATCAGGTGCCTCGTCTTCCCACCAGACCGGTCCGCGTTCGCCCAGCGCTTCCTTGGCAGCTTGAACTTCGTCACGTGCCTTGCGCAGCGCGTCTTCATCGCCTTGCTGCTGGGCGGTTCTTACCGCACGGCGCGCTTTCATCAGCGCCTTGATATGCGTGCGCTTTTCATCTTCACTCAAGCGTGGATCGGTGCAGCGCCAAAGGCGGTTTTTGGCTACAAAATAGCGGCCATCCGGCGTGTGGGGGTATTGCTTCTTTGCCATTAGCGCTCTCCTTGTCGGTCACCAACCCAAATCACACTACCCCGTTTTAGAAACGCTTTGAAAGCGTCAGCGCACCGAATTTATCCTGCTCTTCCTGACCATCAAATTCCCGCGAGCGCGCAACGGCAGCATAGGTTACCTGCCAATCTTCCCAGGCGAGCGCAAGCCCACCTGAGATATCGCCCACCCATTCCTTGCGGTCGACAGAATGGCTATTACGGAAGCTATTGCCATCCAGCGTCAGGTTTTGGGCCATGTAATAACCGTCGACACTGGCAAACAGGTACCACTGCCAACCATCGTTACCGGTTATATGATGACGGCTGCCAGGGTTAGGGGTCAGCGTGGGAATGCCAGAGGCTTCATCGCCCCAGCGCACGCTGTAACCGGCGCTGGCGTAGGTATAGAGGTTACCTAGAGCACCGCTAACGCTTGGGCCGTGGGCAAATTGCTTACCGCCTAGCGGTGTGCTGTGCCACCACTGACGCCGCATGGCGACATTGACAATGGCCTCATCGCCTAACTGGTTACTCCAGCCGCTGGGGCGTTCGCTGTCGGTAACGCGGTGCACTTCGCGTTGGATGCTATCGGCAAGCGACGACGGCCCTACCAGGCCAACATCCAGATGCAGGTCAGTCGCCTGCTGCCAGTTGCCTACTGGCACATCTTCGTAAAGTGATATACCGCCGTAGACAAGGCCCGCATAGGGGCGATCATCTTCAATCAGTTCACTTTTTTGGATGTTATTTGGCGTATAAATCAGATGCACCAGCCGATAGGCGGCTTTATCAGCGCTACCGATCAGACTATCGGGTAGTCCGGTGGCCAGACGCTGGGTCCAGCTGTCCGCGCCAGGTTCAAACGTCCAGTTAAGTTCAAAGCCGCTGGTGAAGTGGCCATCGTCACTGCTGGCCAGACTGTCGTTTTCGAATTTCGTCGACAGTACATTATCGTCAGCAGCGCTGGCTAAGCTCGGCAGCAGGCTAACGCAGACAAACAAGCTGGCAATTTGCCAGCGCAAAAGGGAAGATTCTTTCATTGCTCATTCCTTGAGTAGGGGGTCAGCATCCGTTCAGTAGGATATACAATCCACAAACATTCCTGATTGTATGTAATTATGCAGAAAGATAGCAAGCATACTTTTTTGCCAACGACAGAAAAAACAGATAGCTAAAAAAGGGGTAACCGGTAGGCCACCCCTGTATTAGTCTTCTAACCTATTAAGATAGACAAAGATCTGAGAAATCCTAGCGGTCTCGCAAAAGCCATTGTGGGGTAATTTCGTGTTGGCCATTTTCATCGGTAATAAACAGCGATCCTTCGCTGATCATCACAGCCCAGTTAATAGCCCTTGGCAGGTCTTTAGCGATAGTCGCGAGCGCTTCCTGGGGCAGCACCGCCACATGCACATTTTTTAGTGACGACACGTTTGGCAACACTTTGCCTTCCCATATATCTACGCGGCCGTAGGCAAGCAGCGATACACGTTCAGCCCGCCGAGAGCACCAGGTAAGACGCTCGGCATCCGGCAGCCCGACTTCGATCCAGTGCAGCACACGGCCATCCAGGCTCTTTTCCCACAACGCGGGTTCATCGACATCAGAAAGGCCACGCCCAAAGGCAAGTGCTTCGCTATACCACAGCACATAGGCAAGCAAGCGCGCAGTCATGCGCTCTTCGGTCTCTGACGGATGGCGCGCCACGGTAAAGCGCAGCGTCTCATACACTCCGCGATCCAGATCGGTCAGATTAATATCCACTTTGTAGGGCGTTGCGCTAAGAGCCATTACAGTTTCCAAACGAAAATTTTCGCAAGTGTACCTGATAGATGCGTATGACAGGTTATGACTGTCGGTAATCCGCCTTGAGAGTGCCATTTTTCAGCGTTTCGGCTTCGTGCATAGGCTCACGCCATGATTCTTCTAAGGCAGCTTGATACCAGGCTTGCATGGCAGGCAGCGCTAGCAAGCGTTCCACATATGCCTGGGAAGCACCGCTGAGCGGTAAGTTGAACGTCTGCGCGCGAAACGCCACGGGCGCATAAAATGCATCAACCGCAGTGAAGTCCTTGCCTGCCAAGAACGGCCCACCAAAGCGCTCGAGCCCTTGCTGCCACAACGCATCCAGGCGAGCCATGTCGGCGTTGAGCTTGGCCGATAAGCTATTCAACGTCACCCGCATACCGCAATTCATCGAGCAGTCATCGCGTAGCGCACCAAAGCCGCTATGCATCTCAGCGCTGGCTGAGCGTGCCCAGGCGCGTGCGCCCTTATCACTCGGCCAAACGTTGGCGTGTTGCTCGGCAAGATACTCGACAATCGCCAATGAATCCCAAACAGCCGTTTCACCGTCGACTAAACATGGCACCAGCCCCCGAAGGTGAAAACCGCTTAAACGCCTCATGGCTGGCACCAAAACCACCCTCAAACGGCATGAGATGTTCGTTAAACGGAATCTCCAGCGCTTTCATCAGCACCCAAGGGCGCAATGACCAGGATGAGTAATTCTTGTTGGCAATATACAGATCAAACATGCAGCGCTCCTTGCAGTGTCGATAGCAGCGACGTTAATCAAATGACGTGTTTAATCGAGCATAAAACGGGGGTGACGCAAGCGCCACCCCCTAAATCAGCAAATCTTGAATGAGCAAAAGCTTAAAAGTTAGGCTTGCGCTTTTCGACAAACGCAGACATACCTTCTTTTTGCTCGTCGCCAGCAAAGCAGAAGGCGAAAAGGCTGGTTTCCAACGCCAGAGCGCTGTCCAAGTCTTGGTCCAACCCGTCGTGGACCGCCTGCTTGGCACCGCGCACCGCCTGCGCGCCGTTGCCTGTCAGCTGTTTGGTGAGCTCTTCAACGTAGCTCTCAAGCTCGGCCTGAGGCATTACCCGGTTCACCAGGCCGATACGCAGCGCTTCTTGGGCATCGATTTTGCGACCAGTGGTGACCAGGTCAATCGCCATGGCGGGGCCAACGCGGCGTGGCAGTCGCTGAGTGCCGCCAAAGCCAGGAATGACCCCCAGCAGCACTTCCGGTTGGCCGAAGACGGCATTGTCGCTGGCTACCGCCCAGTCGCAGGCCAGCGCCAGTTCGCAGCCACCGCCAAGGCAAAACCCGTTCACCAGCGCGACCACCGGCACGGGTAACGTCTCTAGGCGTTTAATGGTGCGCAGCGCCTGGCTGGCAAAGGCCCGCGCTTCTTCGGGTGTTTTATCACGCATCTCGGTGATATCAGCACCGGCCACGAAGGCTTTCTCACCGGCACCGGTGATCATTACGCCGCGTAAATTCGGGTGGGTTTCAAGCTCCACCAAGTGCGTTTCCAGCGCTAACAGTACATCGCTATTCAATGCATTCAGTGCTTTGGGACGATTAATGGTGAGGCGCACCATCCCATCGTTATCAACCTTTTCGATCACTGCTTCGCTCATGGCGGGCTCCTTAGTTGTTATTGAACATTAAAATGAACACCGCTCAACCCTAGCGAACGCTTGGTTGAGTGGCAATGACTTATTTCACCCAGCTCTTACAATTGGCAATATATAGCTCATAGCATCGAGGGCAGGTTTCCACGAGGGCGCTGTGAACCCGTCCCTGGGCGCTACTTTCGCCATCTGACCGCCATGGATGGCGGAAATGCCGGAATTGTCGGGAACATTTTCCGGCCCTGGCGAAAAACCCTCGTTCCAACCTGTCCTCTTGCCTAGATAACGCTAGCCACCAACCTACTCTCTAAACTACTCGTAATGATAAAAACCACGTCCGCTCTTACGGCCTAAATAGCCCGCCGCGACCATACGCTTGAGCAGCGGGCAGGGGCGATATTTGGGGTCGCCAAAACCCTCCTGGAGCACATCCATAATCGCCAGGCAGACATCCAGGCCAATCAGGTCCGCCAGCGCCAGCGGCCCCATGGGGTGAGCCGCGCCGAGTTTCATGGCGTCATCCACCGCTTCCGGCGTCGCGGTGCCTTCCTGGACGATAAACGCCGCTTCGTTGATCATCGGTACCAGCAAGCGATTGACCGCGAAGCCAGGCGCATCGCCTACCGGCACGGCGGTTTTACCCAGCGCCTTAGCGAGTTTTTCAATCTCAGCCACGGTCGCGTCGGCGGTCTGCTCGGCGCGAATCACTTCCACCAGTTTGAGCACCGGTACCGGGTTGAAGAAGTGCATGCCTACAACGCGCTCGGGTCGCTCGCACACCGCTGCCAGGCGGGTGAGTGATAACGACGAGGTGTTGGAGGCCAGTATCGCAGTACTGCTCAACTGGCTTAGATCGCGGAACAGCTTCTCTTTCAGCTCAGGCTGTTCAGGGGCGGCTTCGATGATCACCGCGCAGTCGCTTAGCGCGTCCAGCTCGGTGGTGGTAGAAAGGCGCGCCAGCGCGGCGTCTTTATCTGCCTCGCTGATTTTTTCTTTAGTGACCAGCTTGCTCAAGCCTTTATCGATATTCGCCTTGGCACGGTCAAGCTGCTCCTCGGCCACATCGTAAAGGTGCACGTTAAAGCCACTGGCAACCGCCACTTGGGCAATGCCCTGCCCCATGGTGCCTGCGCCTACTACACCGATATTCTGATCACTCATGCGCTCTCTCCCCTGTCGATGACTAATGCTGTTGGCGATTATTGATGCTGCTTGGCTTCTTCACGCAATACGAATTTCTGAATCTTGCCCGTCGAGGTTTTCGGCAGCTCGCTGAAGATAACTGTTTTAGGGACTTTATAGCCCGCCAAGTGTTCACGGCAGTGGGCGATAATATCGGCGTCGGTGACTTCGCCGTAACCCACTTTAAGCTTCACAAAGGCGCAGGGTGTTTCGCCCCATTTCTCATCGGGTTTGGCCACGACCGCAGCCTCCTCCACGGCGGGATGGCCGTAAATAGCGTCTTCCACCTCAATCGTGGAGATATTCTCACCGCCGGAAATAATGATGTCCTTGGAGCGGTCCTTGATCTCGATATAGCCATCCGGGTGCCACACGGCCAGATCGCCGGTGTGGTACCAGCCGCCCTCCAGCGCTTGCTCGGTGGCTTCGGCATTCTTCAAATAGCCCTTCATAACGTTGTTGCCACGCATCAAAATCTCGCCGATAGTCTGACCATCCTTGGGTACCGGCTCCATGGTCACTGGGTCGGCAACACACAGCGCCTCGAGCATATGGTAGCGCACCCCCTGGCGGGCTTTGATCTTGGCCCGCGCGTCAAGCGGCAGCTCATCCCACGCCTCGCGCCAGGCACACACAGTCACCGGCCCATACACTTCCGTTAGACCATAGACGTGGGTGACTTCAATACCCAGCTTCTCGACCCCGGCGATTACGGACGCGGGAGGTGCTGCACCGGCGGTGGTGACTTTCACAGGGTGGTCAAACTCGCATTTGTCTTCAGCCGGTAGATTCACCAGGCCATTGAGAATAATCGGCGCCCCGCTGAAGTGAGTGACCTTCTCGGCGGTAATCAGTTGCATGATCTTCTGCGGATCGACTTTACGCAGGCAGACGTTCACCCCGGCGTTTGCGGCAATCGTCCACGGAAAACACCAGCCGTTACAGTGGAACATGGGCAGTGTCCACAAATAGATCGGGTGGTGGGGCATCGCCCACTCCATGATATTGCTCACCGCGTTAAGGTAAGCGCCGCGGTGGTGATAAACCACGCCTTTGGGTTTGCCGGTGGTACCGGAGGTGTAGTTGAGCGAGATCGCATCCCACTCATCCGCGGGCAGCTTATAGGCGAAATCGGCGTCGCCCTCTTGAAGCAGCACCTCGTACTCGATCTCACCAATGCTCTGGGTGTCACCGAGAAACTCCACGTCGGCCACATCGATGACCAGCGGCTTATGCTCAAGCTTGGCAACCGCTTGCTGGATGACCTCGGCAAACTCAGGATCGACCAGAATGGCTTTGGCCTCACCGTGCTCCAGCATATAGCTGATCGCCTCGGCATCCAGGCGAATATTGAGCGTATTCAAGACACACCCCGCCAGCGGCACGCCGAAGTGCGCTTCAAACATCGCCGGCACATTGGGCAGCATCGCCGCCACGGTTTGGCCCGGCTGAATGCCCCGTTGCTGAAGGGCAGAGGCAAGCTGGCGACAGCGAGCCCATGTGTCGCCCCAGGTGCGCCTCGTGCTGCCGTGTACCATCGCAGGGTAGTCAGGATAGATCGACGCCGAGCGCTCGATAAAGGTCAGCGGTGAAAGCGGTACGTGGTTGGCAACGGTCTTGGGCAAGCCTTGCTCAAAGATAGCGGTCATGGTTGGCTCCTGGTCTTATTATTAAGCGTTTTGTTGAAATCATTGTTATTAAAAGCAAGCGTTTTAAAGGCTCGTTTTAAATAGTTGTTTTGATCGACTAGAAACAACACCGCCGCCTCAGTGGGCGGCGGCGAGTAGCTAACCATTAGCGTCAATGGACCTCAAAGTCGCTTAAACACTGTATACCTGCTTCAATCACCGCCCGCTGGGCCCGGCCTACCGGCAGCCACTGGGTGATGGCAAACTTAGCGCTGCGCATCTTGGCAGTATAGAAGGGATCGTCGCTGCCATTATCAATGGCGGCTTTTGCACTCAACGCCGACTGGCCCATCTGCCACGCGCAAAGCACATGCCCCGCTAGATTCAGGAATGGTGTCGCGTAAGCTTGAACAGCGTCTGCGCCGCTATCGGGGTCTTTGCCCTCCGCCAGTACAATGGCTTGGGCGGCTTTTAAATCGTCAAGCCCAGCGGCCAGACCGCTACCCAATGCTGCCAAGGCAGGATCGGCGTTGAGCTGCTCCACCGTCGCGGCCACCTCTTTCAAGAGCGCGGTGAGCGCTTCGCCGTTGTCACGCTGGAGCTTACGCCCTGCCAGGTCGAGCGCCTGGATACCGTTGGTGCCTTCGTAAATCGGTGCAATACGCGCATCGCGCAGCAGTTGGGCGGCGCCGGTCTCTTCCACATAACCCATGCCACCGTGTACCTGAATCCCCATCGAAGCGATATCCACCGCCTGATCGGTAGAGAAGCTTTTGATCACTGGAATAAGAATATCGGCGCGGGCCTGGGCGGTTTCGCGGGCATCGGCGTTTTCCGCGTGGCGGGCGGTGTCCAGCTCGGCGGCGCAGTACAGTGCCAACGCGCGTAGTGCATCGGTGCGTGAACGCATGGAGAGCAGCATACGGCGCACGTCCAAATGGTCGCTGATGGGGCAATCCTTACCGCCGCGTGCTTTGGGAGAGCGGCCCTGGGTGCGCTCCAAGGCGTAGGCAAAGGCGTGCTGGCAGGCGCGCTCGGCCACGCCAATGCCCTGAATACCAACCTTGTGGCGAGCCTCGTTCATCATCGTGAACATATGGTTCAGACCACGGCCTTCCTCGCCGACCAGATAGCCAACCGCGCCGCCGTTTTCGCCAAAGCTCAGGGTGCAGGTGGGCGAGCCATGAATGCCCAGCTTGTGCTCAATGGAGGCGCAGGTGACGTCATTGTGCTCGCCCAGCGAGCCGTCGTCGTTAACCAGGAATTTGGGCACCAGAAACAGCGAAATGCCTTTGTTACCTTCCGGCGCATCGGGTTTGCGGGCCAGTACCAGGTGGATGATGTTCTCGGCGGCGTCGTGCTCACCCCAGGTGATGTAGATTTTCTGGCCACTGATACGGTAATGACTGCCTTCGGGGATGGCTTTAGTACGGACTTTCGAAAGATCCGAGCCGGCCTGGGGCTCTGTCAGGTTCATGGTGCCGGTCCAAGTACCTTCCACCAGCTTGGGGAGATAGATCGCTTTTTGGTCGTCGTTACCATGATGGGCCAAGGCTTCGATGGCGCCGGCCGTCAGCATCGGGCACAGGCCCAACGCCATATTGGCGCCGTGGAGCATTTCCTGAACGGCGCTTGCCACCACTTCCGGCAGATTTTGTCCGCCTAACGCCTCGGAGACACCAATGCCATTCCAGCCACCTTCCACATACGCCTGATAAGCCGCCGCGAAGCCTTCCGGCGTCGTCACGCTGCCATCCACATGACGCTTCGCCCCTTGCTTATCGCCGACATCGTTCAGCGGCCCCCAGACATCACCGGCCAGCTTGGCAGCTTCTTCAAGCACTGCCTCGACCAGATCAGGGCTGGCTTCTTCAAAGCCCGGCAGGTTCAGCGAGCGATGCGCTAACAGCTCTTCAAGCACAAAGCGCAAATCGCGTACCGGCGCGGCGTAATAGTTCATAACAAGACCTCGGGCTGAGAATTTAAACAATTGTTTGAAAGTCTACAGTGGATACTAGTAATCCTCGCCACTACACACCATTAGCCCAAGGTCTCAACAAAGCGTCATCTAAGCAATGACGGCCCTTCAATGCCGCTCGCTTACCTGCTCGATATCATCGTAATAGGCGATATGATTTTCGTCTTCAGGCGGCGGCCCGACAATAGGTTCTGCCACGTCCACATCGGGCACCAGGTCTGATAGATCCTCCAGATGCTCGTGCTCCAGCGCACCCTGCATCAGCTCTTCGGTGACCACCAGTTCGGCACCCGCAGAGCTCATCGGCGTCGTAGCGGTAAACGGTGCCACCGGGACAGGCGCGGGACGGACACGTCGACGCCAACTGAAAAACACCAAAAAGAAAAGACTCAGCGAGCCAAACGCCCAGAACAGACCGGCATCGCCCATCACCGTCATCACAGGGGAGATCATCAACGGGCTGATCGTCGCGCCGATGGAGTTGATCAACAGCAGTCCCTGGCTCATGCGCACCAGGCCACCGGCCGGGGCGCGGTCAGCCGCATGACTGACTGCCACTGGATAAAGCGCAAATACACCGCCACCCAGCAGGAACAGCAGCACCGCCAGCATCGGCGTAGAGAGCGGTAGCCACAGCATCGCCGCCGAGATCAACACGCAGAAAGCGCTGATCGCGATCAACACCATCTGGCGGTCATGGCGATCCGACCAGCGGCCAATGGGGTACTGCAGTAGCATGGCGCCCATAATCACCACGGCCATCATCTGGCCGACCTGACTGACCGTCATGCCAATTCGCTGTAAATAGAGCGGCAGCAGCGTATACGCCGCCGCGACCACCATGCCGGACCCTAGACTGCCCATGACACCGGTAGGCGTCATGGTAATCAGGCGCAGAGGAGGAAGCGGTTCGGCATGCTCGATAATCGGCGATACGCGGGGAATCATCGCCATTGGCAGGACCGAGAGTGACGCCAAAAGCCCGATCACCATGAACGGTGCCGTCATGCCCATGGCATCAGTGACGCCCAGCAGTAACTGACCCACCACGCCAGCGGCGTATAACGAAATCATGTACAACGCGAGCAGACGACCGCGCACCTTCTGGTCGCCAGACGTCAATAGCCAGCTTTCAATGACCAGATATACGCCCACCGTGGCCCAGCCACCGATCAAACGCAGCACGAACCAGGCCCAGGGGTCAAAAAACAGGCCCTGCAGCAGTACCGTTACGGCGACCAGCGAGGCAAAACTACCGTAGGCACGAATATGGCCGATGCGCAGCAACAGCCGATCATTAACCATGGCACCCAACGCCAGGCCAATAAAGTAGGCCGAGGAGACGATACCGATTAACGTGGCCGACTCCCCCGCGGCATCCAGGCGGATGGTGATCAGAGTGGCGAGAAAACCATTACCGATGCCGAGAATAAACAGCCCTAAAAGGGGCGCCAGCGCCATGGCCAGCAGTTGCCGCGACATGAAAACCTCACCGTGACCAGAAGGATGAAAAACAGCATTGCAAACGCAATGATAGGGACCGTCATCCTACCTAGCACATCTAGTCAGGAAGTATTACGGCGCGCAATTATTGCCCTGGGGGGCGTAAAGTCAATGCTTTTCTGACACAGTCGCTATCGACGACAGCGATTTACGCAGAATAACCGTGTCAGAGCCAGGAAATTCCACTGTAAAATGATGCTGAGCGGCCCACCAGCAAAAGGTTGCTTCGCTGAAAAAGCTGACGTGTGTGGGGTCCCCTATATAGTGCCAGCGAGCAAACGCCTCGGGCGACGTGACCCGTTTGGTCATCAACCCAAGGTAGCCACCGGGCGTGAGAAGCCCGGCCAATTGAGCCAGCACCTGGCCAGGCCGCGCCAGATGCTCGACCACTTCTGTCGCGGTGATAAAATCGTACTCATGGGTAAGCACCCGCTGTTCTGGCGCATAAAAGGGGTCATAAATTGACATGGGGTAGCCCTGCTCTTCGAACATCACCGACAGCGTGGGCCCAGGGCCTGAGCCGAAATCAAGTCCACGGGCCTGAGTGGTCAGTTTAGCCGTCAGCGGGGTAAATAAACGCCCTAAAAAGCGTCGATATCCCGTATCATACGGCGAGTTTTGGTGCTTATCGTATTCCGCTTTTTCGGCGGCTGCGCTCAAATGCTGCTCCGGCGGCACAAAGACCAGCGCACACGTGGCACACTGGTAATAGTCCCGGCGGCGATCTTGATGGTAGAGGGCGGCATCGTCCTCATCGCATAGCGGGCAACGTCGCGTCGTCGTCTTCATTGGCTCACTGTTTTGTATTAAGGAAAGTGGCATGCTCTCAGGTCTGGACCATCTCGTTGTGACCGTCACCGACATGGGTCGCGCGGTGGATTTTTACTCACGTGTTCTGGGACTGGAGGTTCGCTACCGAGACGCTCAACGGGTCGACTTACTCCTTGGCGATACCGCGCTGCGCCTGCATCAGACCGACACTGATATCGCACCAATTTCTGCAACGCCCACCCCCGGCAGTCTGGACCTCTGCCTGCGCTGCCAGCTACCGCTGGACGAATTCAAACAGCACCTGGACGTCCTGGGCATTGATATCGAGCTGGGCCCGGTGGCACGCCAGGGCGCCAATGGGCCCATCGAATCGATATATTTACGCGACCCGGACGGCAACCTGCTCGAGATTTGCCGCCCCGCGGCACGCTAATGCCAAGGCTAATCAGGCAAGCTACAATAGCGTTCGCTGAAATACGATAGAGAATCCTTGTTGTTACAGTGTCACTCCAAAAAATACGCAAAAGGAAACGTTATTATGCAAGACAGCAGCCAGGACTCGCCGACTGAAGGAACGGTCGTCAACGGAGAATCCGAGCGCGCGTTTGAAGGCCAGCACAAGCCCGACACCACCATGGCGATGGTGGTCTATGCGCTCTATCTCGCCAGCTTTATCCTCGGCTTCACGTCGATTGTCGGTGTCGTCATCGCTTACGTCTACAAAGGCAAAGGCCCTGAATGGCTGGACGAACACTACCGTTACCAGATTCGCACTTTCTGGATAGGCCTGGTTTACGGGTTCCTGTGTTTGGTCTTGGCCATTATCGGCATTGGGTTCCTACTCATGCTGGCGCTTGCGGTATGGCTCATTGTGCGCTGTGTTAAGGGCTTTAAAGGACTACAGGAGCAACGCGCACCTTCTAACGTCAACACTTGGCTGATCTGAAAATGCCTCAGAGGTTGGCGGCGTCAAGCCAGCGTTTTTCTCAAGCCAACGCTATTCGTTGGTTTTGGCGCTACCTTTCACGCTGGCCGTTGGGCAGGCTCTGGCGCTTTGCGGCCTGGCTCGGCCCCCAGGTCTACCGGCTGAGCCGTCGTGAACGGCGTATTACCAACGCAAACCTCAAGGTCGCTTACCCACAGCTATCAGGCCACGAGCGCAAGGCACTGGCCCACGACAGCTTACGTCACTCCACGGCCACCATGCTGGAGCTTGGCCATGCGTGGATGGCCGAACCCGAGCGAGTGGCATTGGGTATCCTGGCGGTGCATGGCCGCGAAAAACTGGACAATGCCAGGGCGGAAGGACGCGGCGTGATTATACTGGCACCGCATTTTGGCAACTGGGAAGTACTGGGTTTCTGGCTGTCGAGCCATTTTCCGTTCACTGCCATGTATGAGCCTCCCAAGATGGCCGCGCTTGACCCCGTCATCCGGCAGGGGCGCATGCGCATGGGCGCCCAGTTGGTTCCCACCAACCCTCGCGGGGTCGCGGGGCTGCTCAAGGCGCTCAAACGCAGCGAGACTGTCGGCATCCTGCCCGACCAGGACCCCGACTGGGGCAGTGGTGTCTTCGCGCCGTTTTTTGGCCGCGACGCCTACACCGCGACGCTGCTGCCTAAACTGGTAGCGCGCACCCAGGCCCGCGTAGTGACGGGGGTCGCCCTGCGCTTGCCTGGTAAGGGGTTTGAGATTCACTTCCTCGATGCCGACGAGCGCGTCTACGACGCAGACGACGTGCAGTCAGCCTCCGGCGTCAATGCCAGCGTTGAAGACGCCGTTGCCCTCGCCCCGGCCCAGTATCAGTGGGAATACAAGCGTTACCGCAAAACCGTGCAGGAGCAGCAGAAGCTGGCCAATTTCCGCGATTACCGGATTTACTAGGCTTTGTTTGCGCTCCACCGCTTTCGCGGTCATATACCGAAACATTGGCTGGTTCGTGGTGTCAGCGGGTATTGTCAGCGGTAAAATCAGCGTGCAGCCAGCGGCGCAACTGGCGCAGTTCAGCCGCGGGCGTCTGGCTTTCCGGCGTCGGCCACATACCTAGTACAAACCCCCGGTCCTGAAACGGCGCCAGCAAGTCCGGGTCGCCGCTGATGATGTGGACAGGCACCGCGCCGCTGGCATCATCGCCGGTAATCAACGGAGCCGGTTGGTGGTCACCCAGCACAATCAGCAACGTATCCTCATCCGCCACGCGCTCGGCCCAGCGGCCTACCGTTTTAACCGAGTAGTCAATCGACCAGGCATAATGCTCGCGGATACGCTCGATGTCCTGCCATAAGACTTCAGGGGGATCCCCCGCCTCTTCCCAAGGCGCAAAAATGCTGCCATCACCAATGCTGGACCAGTCGTCCAACACCGGCAAAATTGGCGTCCATGGCGCGTGGCTTGAAATCAGCGCCAACTGCGCAAAAACAGGCGAGTCATCCAGCAACTCGCGCTGGGTATAGTCCAGCGTAAACTGGTCCGGCATCGTCACCCAGTTCAGCGGCGGCCCCTGGTAGTCAATATCTTTCTCCGCCACCAGCTCGTCAAAACCATAGGCCACGCCTTCCGGCCACGGTTGAGTAATCGCTGGCATCACGACCAACGTGCGCTGCCCGGTAGCCCGAAAGTCATCCACCAGCGTGGTCGCATCACTGTCTAACAACAGCTGGTACCACAGCTGGTTATCGATGGTGTAACCACTTAACGCGGTGGCGTGCGCCAGCCAGGATTGACCACCACGGATCGGCGATTCGAGCAGCCCCGATACCACGCTAATCTCGCGCTCGGCGAGCCGACGCTCAATCTCGTCAAGCGTCGGCGCCAATGTCGGGCGATAGCGCTCGTCTTCCAGCGCCGTCACACCATAGGACTCGATGAACGTCATCAGCACCCGGCGCCCCGCCAAACCGCTGAGCGCACGCTGCTCGATAGGCGCTGCTTCAAGCGTTTGCGTAAACGCCTGTTTGGCCTGATGGGTAGTGACCAGTTGCCCCCACTGAATATGGGTGGCGTTTAACGCCGGCAAGCTGGCGCTCTCAATGATGGGTTTGCCGCCAAGGGCCAGCCCCGCCCCCAGGCTCGAGAACGCCAGCACTACCAGTGCCCAGGCTCTCCCCCTTCCCTTTAGCGGGTAACCCTCGCCCGGCAACAGCAGCCTAAACACGCCAAATGCCAGTAGCAGAATCAATGCAGCCGCCACCATTATTGCGCAAAATGCCCAAAGTTGGCCTACATTACCAACAAGCAAGTCGACAACGGAGCCCAGCAGCGGCGTGTCGAGATACAGGTTTAACGGTCGACCAAAGGCGGTGTAAGTTGCCGCGTCCCCAAGGTTGATCATGGTGGCCAGGATGAGCCAACTTGCCAATGCAATGCCAAGCCCCAGTCGGATTTTCCCTCTAGGCATTAGCAGCATCAACGGTACGATCACCCAGGCCTCCCAGGCGATCAGGTTCATCGGAATATTACCGAAGCGCCACCATAGCGGGGCCACCAAGCCTATATTGAGCGCTAACGCTCCTATCCATAATCGACGCATTGCCGGCTTGCCGTCCGTTGCCAATTGGAGGGGTCGAGTGCCGTATCGTCGCACGATCACGACAATGCTGGAAAACGAACTCGACATGTACTTTACTGACTAAATGTATAACTATTGTTTAAAAATTGCACGAAGTGGTAGAGGATAGGCCGTAATAGAGGACAAATAGCACACGCAGCTGAAAGGACATCGCCGTTATGCGCTACGCCAAAAAAGGAAGGTTGCTCGTCATGATCGCCTCGCTGGTCACACTACCAGTAATGGCCGATCAAGACCGCCATTACCAAGCCGTGATTGAACAGGCAAAAGAACTGGCCGACGCGCCTTACGAATCGTCAGAGGATGACCTGCCCGACGCCCTGCGCGAGATTGACTACGATACCTACCGGCAAATTCGCTTTGATCCCTCAAACGCTTACTGGCGTGATGACGGCCCTTTTAGTGTGCAGCTGTTTCACAGCGGTTTCCTGTTCGAGACGCCTGTTCAGATCAATGTGATTGAAGGTGACAACGTTGCCCCTTTGCCCTTCTCAACGGACGACTTTTCCTACGACGGCGAGGCGAGTGCATTACTTGATTACGACCTGAGCGGCAGTGGCCATGCGGGGTTTCGTCTGCACTACCCCCTGAATAGCGATGACTATGCCGATGAATTTGCCGTGTTTCTCGGCGCCAGCTATTTCCGGCTGGTCGGGCGCGACCAGGTCTACGGTTTATCGACTCGAGGATTAGCCATTGATACCGCCTCCAGCGACGGCGAGGAATTTCCAGCGTTCCGAGAGTTCTGGCTACACAAACCCGACGCAGACGCCGATCAGGTAGAATTGCTCGCGCTGATGGATAGCCCGTCGCTTAGCGGCGCCTACCGATTTGTGATTCAACCCGGTAAAAACACCCAGGTAGAGGTTGAAGCAGAACTGTTCGCGCGTGACGACATCGCCAAGCTAGGGGTTGCCCCGCTGACCAGCATGTTCACCTATGGTGAAGCCAGCCGCGAACGCCCGGATGACTATCGTCCCCAGGTTCACGACTCCGATGGGCTGCTGATTCAAACCGGCGCCGGCGAGTGGATTTGGCGGCCGCTGACCAACCCGGGCAACGTGCGTATTTCGTCCTTTATCGACGACAACCCCCAAGGGTTTGGACTCATGCAGCGAGAGCGTGATTTTAGCCGCTACCTGGACACCGAAGCGCAGTACCACCGTCGCCCCAGCCAATGGGTCGCACCGCTCGAGGACTGGGGTGAGGGTCACGTTGAGCTGGTAGAAATCCCCACGCCGGACGAAACCAACGACAATATCGTTGCCTACTGGGTCGCCGAGAAGCCACTGGAAGCCGGGGATTCCCGCCACCTGCATTATCTAACCCATACGCTCAATTCTCAGCCAGAAAGCCACCCATTAGGCCGCGTGGTGCGCACCCGTCATGGCCGCGCCGAAGTGCCAGGTCAAACGGAGGAACCCAACGCAGGCGAACGTCAGTTCATGGTGGATTTCCAGGGCGGCGCGCTTGACGACATCACCGCCGACCAGCCCGTCGAGCTGGACATCAGCCTCCAACAAGGCGAGGAGACACTGCCTCAGGTCACCGCGTTGCCCAACGATGGCTGGCGGGCGAGTTTCCGGCTGCCTGCAAGCGACCAACCCAGCGATATTCGCCTACGGCTAATCCTTGAGGGCAAATCCGTCAGCGAGACCTGGAATTACGTATGGTATCCCGATGATTGATACAGATCCTTTGGCACCCTCGATTCCCTGGCTGAGAACACGCCGTGCCTTGTTGACCATCGCGGTGCTGGCATCGAGTGTCGCTGGGTGTGTTGCCATGTACCGGGTCACGTCGAGCCTTGCACTGGGCTGGCAGATATCGATGCTGGTGTTGTTTGCGCTGACGTTTACCTGGATCGCGCTGGCATTCTGGAACGCCTTGTGCGGCTTTGTGGTATGCGCGCTAAAACTTGACCCCCTCAGCCTGCGCAGGCTCAATCACGAAATACCCAACGCACGGTTATTGGTCAGCCGGACGGCAGTGGTCATGCCGATTTACGCCGAGCCGCCTGTGCCTACCTTTGCAGGTCTGGAAGCCACCTGCCGCTCACTTTTGCAGCATTCCATTGACGATAAAGACGAGGATGAGGCGGCAAACCCACTTGGCGCGCATTTTGATATTTTTGTTCTAAGCGACACCCAAGACGCTGATCAAGCCCAGATAGAGGAAGCTCATGTATCAGCGTTGCAGCACCGTTTTGCTGGCGAGCTAGCCATCCACTACCGGCGTCGCGCCAACAACCACGGCCGTAAAGCGGGCAACATTGCCGAATTCTGCCGCCGTTGGGGAAAGCACTACGATTTTATGGTCGTGCTGGATGCCGATAGCCTGATGAGCGGCGCGACGCTGTTACGCATGGTTCAACGCATGCAGCGTCAGCCAGGCATTGGCCTGATCCAAACAGTGCCCATGCCGGTGGGCCAAAAGACGCTATTCGGTCGCTTCACCCAGTTTGCCTCAGCCTTGTATAGCCCCATGCTCGCGGCCGGTCAGAGCTTCTGGCAGGGTGATACGGCCAACTACTGGGGGCATAACGCCATCATCCGCACTAGAGCGTTCATGAACCATGCAGGCTTGCCCACGCTCCCCGGCAAACCGCCGCTGGGCGGTGAGTTACTCAGTCATGATTTTGTCGAGGCCGCCCTGCTCAAACGCGGCGGTTGGCAGGTGCTGCTGGATACCACCGTTACCACAGCAGTCTCGCGGCACGACCCCTACGTCAGCGCTTCCCACAATAGCTTTGAAGCCATGCCGAGTAATCTGCTCGACTTTGCCAAACGCGACCGCCGCTGGCTGCAGGGCAACCTTCAACACTTACGCTTGCTCGGCGGATCAGGCCTGCACCCGCTCAGCCGGCTGCATTTTTTCTACGGCGCCTTTGCCTTCTTATCCTCCCTGGTATGGCTGAGTTTGCTGATCTGTACCAGCGTATTGGTGACCTATCACGTACTTGGCGATGTGATGGGCAGGCCACTACCCCAGCCGCTTTCAATAGGGCTACTGTCAATTACCCTGGGCATGCTGCTGGCCCCCAAACTGCTCGGGTTGCTGTTGGCCTTTGGGCAAGCGCCCCATGCCTTTGGCGGTCGGCTGCGTTTAGTTGTAAGCACCTGCCTTGAAATGCTGTTCGCCGCCCTGATCGCACCACTGATGATGGCCTGGCACAGCTTGTTCATTATCAACGTATTATTGGGCCGCGCCATCGAATGGCAAACCCAGCCACGCGGCGAACGCTCGCTCAGTTGGCAGGAAACCTGGCAGCACACCGGCTGGATGACCCTTACCGGGCTACTCTGGGCAGGTATCATGGTGACCTTTTCACCCACGGCATTTGGCTGGCTGACACCTGCCTGGCTTGGGCTGGTAGGCGCTGCCCCATTGGTCAAATACTCCAGCAGCGCCACCTGGGGCGGTGTTATCAGCCAACTGGGTTTACTCAAAACCCCCAGCAGCACGTTCAAACCACCGTTGCTGGATGCCTTTGAAAGTCGGGTAGCCAATAGCGATCCTTATCCGCTGGACCCCGCCACCCAGCAGCCCTTCCCGCTGGCGCCGTTACCCGCTGAGCGCAGTGGCGAGATGCCTGATCAGTCCTTCAGACACTTTGATCGCCAGGCGCTTACCGCTCCGTCAGCCACCTTCAAGGAGCCTCACTAATGCAGTTCGGGCATGGCCAACGGCTACGTCAAGCGAGTGGGCTCGCCCGCTCGCTGTTCATCTACTGGCGGCCAGGTCGTCAGCGGGGACTTAAACAGCTTTACCGACCGTTCATTGTGCCTGGCAAGCCCGCCTTTGATATTGGCGCCCACCTAGGTGACCGAAGCGCCGCCTTTAATGCGCTAGGCGCCCAGGTGATCGCCCTCGAGCCGCAGCCAGTGCTCGCCAAGTGGTTCAAGCGCATGGTAAAAACGCCCCCCGTCACCTTGCTGCCAGTGGCTGCCGGCCCCACTGAAGGCGTTGCCGAGATTGCCATTAGCAGTGCCAACCCTACGCTCGCGACGCTCGCCAGCGAATGGCGGGAGCAGATCGGCCAACGCAATGCAGGCTTTAGTCAGGTGCGCTGGGAGCAACGCCTGAGCGTTCCCGTCACCACGCTCGATCAACTCATTACCGACTACGGTGAGCCCAGTTTCATCAAGATTGATGTGGAAGGCTTTGAAGCCGAGGTACTGGCCGGGCTAAGCTATCCCGTCGCAGCGCTATCGGTAGAATTTGTGACCGGTGCCCTGAAGGTAAGCCACGAGTGCGTCGACCAGTTAAGCCGCCTGGGGGATTATCGCTACAATGCCGTCGCCGGCGAGCAGCGCCATTTTCGCTGGAAAGAATGGCAAACACCGGAAGCGATTCGCCAGTGGTTGAACGAGGGGGCGGATGCCCTACCCTCCGGCGACCTTTACGCCTGCCGCTGGGACCACCCGCACCTGCTGGCGTCTCATTGATTGATGCTTTTTCTTAGTACTGTCTCTCACTACCCAATAGGCCCTTCACGCAATGATTTACCACTGGCAGCAGCTTACCGCACCGCAGTTAGCCGAGATGGCCCAACGCGACCCGGTGGCCGTATTGGTGCTCGGCGCCGTTGAGCAGCACGGCACCCACCTTCCGTTAGCCACGGACCTGATGATTGGTGAAGGTTTGCAAAGCGCGATGCTCGAGCAGCTATCGCCGTCGCTGGAAGTCATCTGCCTGCCGCCGATCGCGGTTGGCGCAAGCGATGAGCATGCCAGCTACCCCGGTACGTTAAGCCTGCCCGCGCCAGTGGCCATCGCCACACTCGAAGCCTATGGCGATAGCCTGGCCCGCGCGGGCATTCATCGCCTGGTGTTGATTAACAGCCACGGCGGCAACAAGGCCGTGATGGATCTGGCAGCGCTGACGCTGCGACGCCGTCACGGCATGCGCGTGGTGAAAGCGACTTACACCCGGCTGCCGCCGCTCGAAGGCGCCATTGACGCCGAGGAATTGCGTCGAGGCTTACACGGTGGTGCACTGGAAACCGCCATGATGCTACATTTAGCGCCCACGCTGGTTCAGTTGGAGGGCTATCAAGCGCCTTCACCGGCTGATGTTCAAGATGACGCCCTGGTAGGGGCAGAGGGTGCCGCCGCTTTCGCCTGGCTAGCGGAAGATCTAAGCCGTCAGGGAGTGGCAGGCGATGCCCGGCTGGCAACCGCTGAACTGGGCGCGCGACTGGTCCATCACTATGCAAGCCAGCTCGCCAAGGTCGTGGCCGAAACCGCCAACCTGCCACCACTTACAAAAACTGAACACTGACTGCTTCCTGCTTATTTCCACTTACTTCTTCCAACTTACTACTTTCTTCTTACCTCTTACTTGCTACTCAACACCTCTTCCAAAAAGTGCCCGGCTCGGGTGGCCTTGGCATTGAGGTAACGATGGTTCTGGTCGGTCAAGCGGCCGTACAATGCCTGGCGAGCGACCACCTCAATCCCGCCTTCACTAAGCGCCTGCATTTTCAATGGGTTATTGGTGAGTAGCTGCACGCGGGAAATACCCAGCGCATGCAGCATGTCGACCGCGACGGCGTAATCGCGCTCGTCTTCGCCAAAGCCCAGCACCTGGTCGGCATCGACCGTGTCCAGACCATCATCCTGCAGGGTATAGGCGCGCAGCTTGTTAGCCAGGCCGATGCCTCGCCCTTCCTGAGCCAGGTACAGCAGCACCCCGCCACCCATCGCCTCGATATCGGCGACGGCATTTCGCAATTGCTCGCCACAGTCACAGCGCAGGCTGCCAAACAGGTCACCGGTCAGGCACGCCGAGTGCATGCGCAGCGGCACGGCCTCGGTGTGCGTCTCGGGTCGACCAATCACCACGGCCACATGCTCGCGTAGGCCATCCGGCTCACGAAACAGCACAAACCGACTCTCGGCGGCATCCTCTAACGGAATACGGGCTTCGCTGACCCGCTTGAGCATGCCCGGTGCCCCGTTCAGGCAGGACTCAGCGGCGCTTGCATCAACCGCCAGCAGCTCGCCTTTGGCTAACTTTTGAGCGATTTCTTCAGCCGCTTTGTCGCTAACCTCGGCAATCAATGCCGCCGGGATCAGCAAGGCTCTGCGCATCAGCGCCAGGGCAGCCCGCTCGCCAGTACCCGCTGGCTGCAAGCCACTCAGCAGGGCCGGCGCGTCGCCTGTCGCGACCTGCGCGACGGCAAGCGTATGCAGGGCGCGTTCGTCCATATGGGCTGCCAGGGGCAAGTAGGCAGCATCAGCGGTAATCGACACCCCCATGGCCTGCAACCGGTGGCGCGTCAATACCAGCGAAGGGCGCGAACCTGACAGCCGGGTCAGCTCATTCACCGACTCGCCGCCCTCCAAGGCCTGAACCAGCAGTTGCTGTTCTCCCGCCTTAACCACCACGGGAAGCCCTCGTCGAATATCAAAGATGGCGCGTTCAATGTGATACATAGAAGCCTCCTGGCTGACTGGCGTGACGGGCGAGTGGCGCTTGCGCCGGGTCGCCGTGCACCGCATGATGCAACGGTTGATCCCAAACGGAGGCGTCATGCCCGACTCCATGGAACGTACGAATCGATTGAGCCCCCACACTGACGTCATCCCGGACGCTATCTGGCAGCGCCTGCTGGCAGGCCAACCCCTGGATGACGCCAACCCGATGGCCGCTGAGGCCAGCGAGTTGGCGAACTGTCTGGCCCCGCTGGCAACGACGGCGTCTTGGGTGGTGGCCCAGCTGGGGCAAAGCCTGGATGGGCGGATCGCCACCCAGAGTGGTCACTCCCACTACATCAACGGTCGGGAAAGCCTTACGCATCTGCACCGACTGAGGGGGCTTGCCGATGCGGTGGTCATCGGTGCCGGTACCGCCGATGCGGATGATCCGCAGTTGACCGTGCGCCACGTTAGCGGCGCTCACCCCACCCGCGTTGTACTCGACCCGCGTGGCCGCGTGCCGATGGACCGGCAACTGTTTCAGACCAACGTGGCGCCGACGCTGCATGTGATCGGGCCGGACGCCTCGCTTCCCGACCCGCCCGCCACCGTGGAGCGTTGCGTGCTGCCGCTGAATGGCCGAGGCCAGTTTGAGCCCCGCGATGTCATTGAACTGCTCGACGCCCACCAATTGCGCCGAGTCTTGGTCGAAGGCGGCGGGATTACGGTCTCCCAGTTTATCGAGGCAGGCGTGGTCGACCGACTGCACTTGCTTGTTGCGCCGCTGCTGATCGGCTCGGGGCGGCCCGGATTGCAGATGACCCCCATTGAAACGCTGGACACTGCGCTGCGCCCTGCGCTGCGAACCTTCCGCTGTGGTGAAGACACCCTGTTCGACGTCCTGCTGCGCCCGGCCGCTTTCGGGAGGTAGCGCCGCATGGCGTCGGCCGATGGCCACCCAAAGGCCCGGCAAGCTGGCCAGCAGAACGACCACCCCATAGGCCAGCGACACCGCTACGCCCTGGGCGGTGGGCAAGCCCACCCACACCCAAATGCCTGCCGCGGCGCCTTCACGCACGCCCCAACCGGCCACCGAGAAAGGCACCAGCATGGCAAGCAGCATCACCGGGGCCAGGGCCAGCAGGCTCGATACCGGCAGTTCAACGCCAATCGCCCGCGCTGCGCAAACCATGACCAGCCCATAGCTGAACACAATGGTCAGCGAGGACAGCAATTGCAGAGGCCAGACACCCGCGGTTAACAGGCCGCGCTGGATATCCCGGCCAACGGCCAGGCACCAGCGGGGCAGATTCAGCGACCCTTTACGTGCCAGTCCGACAACCACCGTAGTGAACCCCACGGCCAGTACGCCTGCGATGCCGATGAATAACCACACCGACCAGCCGAGTGCTGCGTGCCACAGTGGCGACAGCGCAAGCGCCACTAGCGTCAGCAGCCCCAAGGCCACCTGACCCGACACCCGCTCGATAATCACCGCGCGCCACGCCCGCCCCCTTGAGGCGGATTGGCTGGCATGCCGATGAGCACGCCCCGCATCACCCAGCACGCCGCCCGGCAATAACTGGTTCACTAGCAGAGCCAAGTAATACTCGCGCAGCGCGTAGCCAAAGCGTATGGGCACCTCGATCAATCTGGCCGTCAACTGCCACCGCCAGGCGCTAAGCACGACCTGACCCACGCTAATCAGTAGCGCCAACAGCACCCAGCCAGGGGAAAAACGCTGCACCTGCGCGACAATCGCCTGGGGGTCGACCCACAGCGCAACGGCCCCCAGCAGCAAACCGCTGACGACCACGCGGCGAAGCCACGGGGCGTGCCACCACTGCGCCTTTGCCATGGTGTTACCCTTCCCCCTGGGTTTGGGCTTCCTGGGCTTGCGCTTCCTTGGGCACGGCCAGTAGATCACGGTGGCTAACCCAGATACCCAGTTCGCCGCTGGCGACGGCCTGATGACGCAGGGCGGCCCAGTCAGCAATGCGTCCAGCGGCATCAGGCGCGTGCTCGGTGGCCGCCGACGCCCAGCCGTCAATCAATGACGCCATGAGTGGCTGATGGTCAGGGTTACCCGCCGCTAACTGCCATGGCGTATCAGCTTCTTCAACACGGTAGTTAGCGACCTTAAAGGCAGCGGCAAGGGTGGCATGCGCGCGACCGCCGAGGGAATCGCCAAGGCCTTTATCGCGCTGCTGATGGGCACGAAAGCATTCGAGCACCCATTGATCTTCGTCATCGACAACCGGTCGTTGATGACGGTCGGTGAACCACCACTCACCGGTAACGCTGAGCGCCATAAGCAGCCCCTGACGCTGCGCCGCGCAGTGGGCCACCAGTTGATCAATCCAGGATTTCGAGACCAAGTCGAGCAGTGCCGAGGCGGTGATAAGATGCGCGCCGTTCAATGCGGGTGTGTCGAGACGGGCGAAAGAGGCCGTCTCAGTGTCGGCAGCGATCGACTGCCCGTGAGCGTCGCGCAGGGTCATTACCCGCGCCCGGGCGTCGCCAAGCAATGTGGCATCGTGGTCGATCAGGGTCCAGGTCTGTGGGCCAGGTAGACGGGGCGCCAGATAGTGAACATTGCTGCCCCGGCCACAGCCCAGATCCACCAGCCGATGAGGCGTGGAGCAGGCAGACAGCCACTCGCCGGCAAGTGTCGTCAGACGCTGGGACCGGGAGGCGTGGTCCACCGGCTCACGCAGCGCCAGCCAAGAGGCGGCAAATTCGCTACCCGACGCCAAAGGCGCGTCTTTTGAAGCCAGTGCACCGGCAAACGCCTCGGCCGCGGCGGGCCAATCCTTGAGCGTTTGGCGAGCCGCGATGGCCCCCTGGCGCAATGAGGCCCGCAGGACGGCATCGTCACAGAACTGTTCGATAGCGCTTTGCAAGGCTTCGACGTCGCCGGGTTCAACGCTTAAACCGGCACCGGCGGGCAAAGTATCGCGTAATGCGCCACCGGTCGTGGTGATGACAGGCAGGCCGTGGGCCAGCGCTTCGGTCACCACCATGCCATAGCCTTCGTACCAAGAAGGCAATACCAGGGCATGAGCATTCTGGTAGGCGGCTTCGAGGGTGTCGCTGCCGCACTCACCATGCAGGGTAACCTGATCCTCAAGGCCGTGAAATTCAATCAGATACTGCAGCCGCAAGGTAAACTCGGCATCCCGCGCACCGCCGAAGCAGTCACAGCGCCAGCGGCTCGCCGTGAGCCCGGCCAGCGCTTCAATCAGCACATCCTGGCCTTTGCGGGGCGTCAAGGTCGCCACGCATAATAAGTTCTGTGGCTCACCCGGCTCGCAGGCAGGGCTCACCGGCGCCTGCTCAACGCCAGGTTCGACAACAGTCGTACTCGCTTTGAGTGGGATCGCATACGCATCGGCCAATGCTGACAATCGACGGGCGGTAAAGTGGCTGGTCACGATAATCCGTGGGACAACCGCCAGGGCGCGCAACTCGCTTTGGTGGAGCCGCTGTTGATCATCCGCGTCCAGGCCCAATTCATCGCCCAGCGGGTGATGCACCAGCGCCGTAATGGCCAGGCGATCAACGTGGCGGGTCACCACGTCGGGCAATGCCCCCATGGCCAGCCCATCGATGACGACCGTCGCACCATCGGGCTGAGCCAACAATGCGTGCTCCAATGCCTGAGTCGCGGTGGCATCGGCATCCGGGAACCTCCCTTGCAGACCGATCACCTCGACCGTCCAGCCCTGCGCCCGCAGCGCCGACACGATGTGGGCATCGTAAAGGTAACCGCCGGTTCGCTGGTCCGGGTCGCCAGCGACAATCAGGCTAAATCGCTGGCTCATAGCGCGCCTTCGTAGCTCGCCCACGCCACATGCGACTCATGCAGCTTGACCTCCAGATGGGTCAGTCCACGGGCCGTCGTGCCCATTTCGCCGGCCTTAATCGCGGCGGCAAGCTGGTCGTAAATCACCTTGGCCATGAATTCAGTGGTGGTGTTGTGGCCCTGCAGCTCGTTCACCTCATCCAGGTTTTGGTAGTTGTAGCCTGCCAGGACCGCTTTGAGGGTATCGCCAGCCAAACCGATATCGATGACCAGACCGTCATCATCCAGTTCCGGCCGTTGGAAAATAACGTCCACCACATAGGTCGCGCCGTGGGTGCGCTGGGCCGGGCCAAAAACCTCACCCTTGAAGCTGTGGGCAATCATAAAATGATCACGGACACATAAGCGGTACATAGACACTCCTGTCGTATTATCGTTAGTGGGAATAGCGCAGCCGGTGGCACAGCTCGGTACTGCCAGATGAAAACAACCGTGGGGCCAGATCGGGCATGCTGATAAAGTCGCTCTCCCCGCTGATCAGGGCATCCAGGCGGTTATCCACCAGCAGATTCAGTGCCAGACGGAGCCGCCGCTGATAATCCCAGCGTGGCTGCAAGCGAGTTGGCAACTGGCCCACCTGGCTGGCGCGCAGGGTAAGCCGCTGAGAATGGAAAGCGCCACCAAGCGGCACCGACACCTCGCCTTCGCCAAACCAGCTCATTTCGATGATGCGCCCCTCGTTGCCGACCAGGCTGAGCGCTTGTCGCAAGCCGTCAGCGTGGCCGCTGGCGTGAATCACGCAGTCCTGTTCGGCGTTGGCCTCCTCGGGCAGGTGAAACGGCACGCGAAGCGTTTCCGCCAACGCTTCGCGGTCGGGGTTGATATCCACCAGCTGTACATCGACGCCGGGTATCTGGGCGCATAGATAGGCTACCAGCGCGCCGACGACGCCAGCACCGATAACACTGATCCGCTCGCCAAGCATGGGTTCGGCATCCCAGACACCATTAATTGCGGTCTCCATGTTGGCAGCCAGCACGGCGCGCTCAGACGGCAAGGCATCGGGAATCGGTAGCACCGCCGACTCGGGCACCACGTAGTGATCTTGATGGGGGTACAGGCAGAACACGCGCTGGTTCAGCAACTCAGGCGGGCCCTGCAGCACATACCCAACATTGGCGTAACCGTATTTAACCGGCGCGGGGAAGTCACCCGCCTGGAAGGGGGCTCGCATGCGGGCAAACTCGCTTTCCGGCACGCGGGCATTGAATACCAGCGATTCGGTACCACGGCTAATCCCGCTATAAAGGGTACGTACAAGAACGTCGCCCTCACCCGCCGCTGGCAATGTTTCCTGTCGGAGCTCACCGCGGCCTGGGTGGGTGACCCAAAACGCCGTGGCGTTATTGGTGTTGCTCATCAGCACTCCTTCCTTGTGCCGCTCGCTGTTCCTGGGGTGTACCGATGTGAAATGCCGGGCCAGTCAGACCGAACTGGCGTCGAATTGTGTTCACTGGCAGCACCCTTTTAGCGTAGCGTTAAACAAACGGATATTCGATATTGCAGACTAGACAACCCTACCTTCTTCTACAAGAATGGTACATATAAAAATATTTGCATCGAATTATTTTATCGATGCAATGATTGTGATGGCGGGAGTGCCATGTCTCTGTTTACCAACACACCAACCATTCCGGCCACCAAGCGCTGGCAAACGGCCATGGAAGTCGTCCTAAGTGGCATCGCATTGGGCCTTTCTGGATGGTGGTTACCTGCTTTATTGTCCGGGCCGCTTAACTGGGGCCTTGCCCTTTCGTGCTTTGCGTTGGTGGGTGGGTTGGTTATCACTTACTGGCCATATGGCCCGCTCGGCTGGGCGAACCGGGTGACGCTGGCACGCGCGGTGTTGGTCGCGCTGGCGGCAGGTGCATTGGCCAACCAGGCGTTCATGACGGCGGTATGGTCCTGGCTGGCGATTGCCGTGCTCGCCCTGGTACTGGACGGCGTCGACGGCTGGGTGGCGCGTCGCACGCAAAGCGCTTCATCGTTTGGCGCGCGCTTTGATATGGAGCTGGATGCCCTGCTGATCATGCTGCTCTGCGTAGGCTTGTGGCTTGAATCGTTGGGCGGGTGGGTGTTGCTGATTGGCGGCATGCGCTACCTGTTCGTGGCCGCTGGCTGGCGGTTCGCCTGGCTGACCAAACCGCTGTTTGCCAGCATGCGCCGCAAAACCGTATGCGTCTGGCAAGTGGTGGCGCTCCTGCTGGCGTTGACACCGCTGACCTCCAGCCTGGCCGCGGAAATACTGGCGTTAAGCGCCCTGCTGTCTTTAATCTATTCGTTCGGGGTAGATGCGTGGTGGCTATACCGCCAAGCACACGCCCACTAGCGCCTATCTGCCTGGGTTACTGCTCCAGCCCTAGGCGTTGATGCCATTCGGCCAGGCTTTCGTCCGGGTAGGCATAAAAGCACTTGTCCTGAATCGGCGCGTTGACTTCGACCCATTCCGCTTTGCTACCCAGCATCATGTGCGTTTTCTTGGGCGGCGAAGGCAACGGCGTATCGATCGCCGAGGCGAAAGGGTGAATCAGCTCAGGCCATTCGGGATCGTAAACCCAGAGGGCACTCGCGCAATGCTGGCAAAAATGCCTCTCGGCGGTGCTTTCCTCGCCGTCGATCACGGCTCGGTAGATGGCGATATGCGCGTCACCGCTAACCCTCAGCGTACTGCTATCGGCACCAAGGTTGATCGCATAGCCGCCTCCCCCCGCCGTTTTGCGGCATACCGAACAGTAACAGCAGTTAAAAGGATAGGGATGGTGTGACTTTACGCTGAACGTCACTGCCTGGCAGTGGCATGATCCTTTGAGCAGCATGACGACTCCTTGAAAAAGATTACCCGCAATGGTGGTCAATGAAGAACCACTTAGGCTTGGATAAGCCACTACCTATTACTATAGTCTAACAAGCGTTAATCCATCGTGTGATGACACCCTGCCCCGTCAATAGCGTGGCGGGTGCCAACCGACATGGTGCTCAGGAGCTACTCATGCCTAACCGTCAAGAGCGCTTCGAAAATCGTCGTGACGCTGGACGTCAACTCGCCAACGCACTAGCCGGCAAACACTACGACGTCGTTCTTTCCCTGCCGCGCGGCGGTGTCCCCGTGGCCTACGAAGTGGCCATGCGTCTTCAACTCCCGCTGGATGTTCTGGTGGTACGCAAGCTGGGCGCACCGGGGCATGCCGAGTTCGGCATCGGCGCGGTGGTGGATGGCGATCCACCGCAGGTGGTGATGAACTCGCAAACAGTGAAGATGCTGCAGGTACCCGAGCGCTATATTGAAGAGGAAATACAACGACAAAAGCGCGAGATTACCCGCCGTCGCCACGCTTACAGAGGCGAGCAAGCGCCGGTCAACGTGAGCGGACGCCGAGTAATACTGGTGGATGACGGTATCGCCACCGGCGGCACGGCCAAGGCAGCCGCCAGGGCAATGCGGCAGGCTGGCGCCGCCACAGTCACCCTGGCGGTGCCCGTCGCCCCGGCATCGACACTGGGTGAACTGGCTGGCGACGTTGACGATGTGATTTGCCTGGCAACCCCCGAACCCTTCACCGCCGTGGGCGAGCACTACCAGGACTTTACCCAAACCAGCGATGACGAGGTCATTGGGTTGTTGCAGGCAGCACGTGAGGCGTCGAACGAATAAGTAAGCTAGCGTCGCTTGGTGTCCAGGGTGCGTAGTAGCTCAGCCACGGCACGTTCTCCTTCGGGTTCATTAAACTCGAGCGCCAGCACACCTTGTACAAAACTCAAAAAACGATAGGCGGCGGGCGGCAGACGGCGCTCCCGTCGCACCACGAAGTGCCAGCGGCTTTTCAGCGGAAAACCCTGCAAGGGCAGCTCTTGAACACCTTTGGGCGAATCCGCCACCACGTGGCGGGACAGCACTGCCAGCCCCATCCCGGAAGCCACCGCCAGCCGGATCGCCTCGTTGCTGGCGATTTGCTGGGTAGAGCGCAGCTCGATACCCGCGCTGTATAGCCAGGCATCAAAGGTATGCCGTGTCGCCGAACCCGGTTCACGCAGCAGAAAACGCTCTTCTTTCAAGGCCTCCATGGTGAGGTCTTTTACATTCGCCCAGCGGTTATTTTCGGGCCCTACCACCACCAGCGGATTGCTCAGAAAAGGCGCGGCCATTACGGCGTCGTCCGAAGGCGGGTGGCTAAATACGTAGAGATCGTCTTCATGGCGCTCAAAGCGATTGAGCATCTGCTGACGATTACCGATCTCAACCGTGACGTCCACCTGGGGATTAGCCTGACTGAAGGGCCCCAACAGCCGCGGCAGCACGTATTGGGCGGTGTTCACTAAACCAATACTAAAATGGCCGCGGCCGCCGCGGTTGTATTCTTCCAGATACTGGCTGAACACATCGGCGCGGCTGAGCAAATCCTGACTTAGCTGATAGAGCGCCTGGCCGACCTCTGTGGGGACTACGCGGCTATCTTCCTGGCGCACGATGGGTTCGCCGACAATTTCCCGCAGCCGTTTCAACTGCTGAGACACCGTCGGCTGGGTCAGATGGAGCCGATTGGCCGTGGCGGTAATCGAGCCTGTGCGAACCACGTCGGCATAAACCTGCAGCAGACGAAAGGTCAGTTGTCGTACTTTCATTACTTACACCATAGATAATTATCTATGACTATATAAAGTTTATTTGTTTTCATCAATCTCTTGAGATCGCTAAAGTAGCCGCCCGACCAACTTTTCGCCCAACCAACTTTTCAGGAGATTTACCGTGCCGGATATTGTGGTGATGTTCTTTGTATTAGGTGTGATTGCCGGTGTGGTGCGCTCCGATCTCAGCATTCCCAAAGCCGCTTATGACATCTTAAGCCTGCTGCTGATGCTGACCATTGGCCTTAAAGGCGGCATGGCCTTGCACGGGAGCCTGGATACTGCTCTGTTAATCGAGCTTGCCGGGGTTACCCTGCTGGGCATTTTAATCCCGCTGATCATCTTCCCCGTTGTTCGCTACCTGGTGCGGCTCACTTTGGCAGACAGCGCCAGCCTTGCTGCCCACTACGGTTCGGTTAGCGCCGGCACCTTCGCCGTCGCCCTGGCGTATACCGAAGCGCACAGCCTGATGACCGGTGGGCAGGTAACGCTTTATCTGGTGCTGCTTGAACTGCCGGCGATTATGCTCGGGATTTTGCTCTATCGGCGGTTTAGCCGTGAAAGCTCAACCACTACGATGACGGGTTTGTGGCACGAAACACTCACCAATCGCGGCGTCATCCTGCTGGTCGGCGGCGTTTTGATCGGCTGGCTATACGGGCCGAATGCCGGCGAATCGGTGACCAGCCTTTACACCAATGCCTTCCAGGGCATTCTGGCACTGTTCCTGTTGGAAATGGGCCTGGTCGCGGCAGAGACGCTGCGCAGCCTGCGCTGGGGGCACAGCCGCCTGATCATCTTTGCCTTGGCAGCGCCCGTTGTGCTCTCCTGCTTTGGACTACTCATGGCCTACTGGCTTGGACTGCCCGCTGGCTCAGCAATTATTCTGGCAAGCCTTACCGCCAGCGCCTCCTACATTGCCGCCCCTGTCGCCGTTCGTGCCGCGATTCCAGACGCCAACATTGGCCTTGCCATGCTGGCGTCATTAGGACTCACCTTTCCCTTCAATGTGCTGATCGGTATTCCGCTCTATCATCAACTCTGGGAATGGCTGGCGGGGATTTAATGGCCTCAGGGAGACCATTTTTTGCGCATAAGCTAATAAAGTTGCGCCAGAATCAGGACGCACATGACCAGCATGCACACCACGCCAATGGCGTACCCTACCGTTCGCCAGGGCTGGAGCGCTGCCAGATAGCAGGCGGTGTGCATATAACGGGCGGCCGTGAAGATCATGAATAGCCAGGCCGCCAGGCCAGGCGCTGCGCCGACCCATACGTAAGCCACGCCCAGCGCCAAAAAGATGGGAATGTTTTCGACGTCGTTGGACCAGGCACGGGCCGCGCGCTGCACCTGCGGCAGCTCCTCTTGCGCGGCCTGCTTGCCCACAAAAGCGGCATCTTCCGGGGTCTTGAAAGTCATCTTGCCAATGCGATGAAAGCCCTGGTACACCGCAATGGCGAGCATTTTAATGAACAGCAGCACTGCCGCCATCGCGTACCAATACACTGCATCATCCATGGTATCTCCTTGAATCGGTCGCTTTGCAGTCGAATAGGATAGCACCCATGAGCCGGACTCCTTTGTTGAATAGCGCTAGCGCTTAAGAGCACGATAACGCCTTTACTTCTCCGTATTGATAGTTGGAACACCCAGTGACTTATTTCCACGGCTTAATAATTGACAGGCGTACCGCTCAATGGTTTACGTTTGAATAACCGATATTCTTAAAGGTCTGAACAATGCCATCCGATGCACGAATCGAGGAAATGCAGCGTCGTCTCCAGCGCTGGTTGAGTAAAGGGCCGGTCGGTACTGAAAGTGAAACGTATGGCAGTATTGATGGGTTGGACGATGACATTCGGGCATTGGAAGAGGAAATGCGCACCCTGTTTCCCGGCCGCGAATCCACCCGAGATGTGTTCGAAGCCCTAAGAGACCAGTCCATGTTCCGCACGGTTCTTGAGTCCGTGGTCGAGGGCATAATAGTCGCCGACATGGAAGCCCGCCCCCTTGTCTTCAATCCCGCTGCCCAGAAACTGCTGGGCAGGGCCCCCGAAGAAGGCGACGACGATAACTGGAGTGAGAATTACGGCTTTTTCTATCCCGATGGGAAAACACCCTGTCCCACTGAAAAGCTACCGCTCAGCCGGGCGATGCACGGAGAGTTGGTGGACGGAGAGGAGCTGATTGTCCGCACACCTGGCCGGGACACAGATTTATACATACATGCAACCGCCAGGCCCCTGTTCGATGTCGACGGCGAGCAGATGGGCGGCGTGGCGGTGTTCCATGACGTAACAGATTCCAGAATCGCCGAGCAGGAGCAGCAGCGTGCCCGAAAGGCCGCAGAGGACGCATCCCAGGCGAAAAGTGAATTTCTCGCCAACATGAGCCATGAAATCCGTACCCCGCTCACGGCTGTGCTGGGTTTCGCGGATCTGTTGATGGATAGGCAGTTGGGGGAGAGTGACAGGCTCAATTATATCCAGGCGGTCAGACGAAACGGCGAACACCTGCTTGCCCTTATCAACGATGTGCTGGACATATCGAAGATCCAGGCCAACAAAATGCACGTTGAACAGCTGAGCTGTTCTCTCCACCAGCTGGTGCACGAGACCGCCTCCATCATGCAGGTACGGGCCCACGAAAAAGGCCTGGATTTCGAAGTGGAGTATGAAACTCCCATTCCGGTGTACATCCGTAGCGACGCCATGCGGGTGCGTCAGGTGCTCCTCAATCTTCTCAGTAATGCCATCAAGTTTACTCACCAGGGTCGGGTCAGGCTGGCCGCCCGTTGTGTTGACCCGGGCACTGAAGCTTCCCGGGTGGAACTGGCAGTCAGCGATACCGGCATAGGGCTGAGTGAAGAGAACCTTGAAACCCTGTTCCAGCCTTTCCAGCAGGCAAGCGCCGCGACCACAAGGGAATATGGTGGCACGGGCCTTGGCCTGGCTATCTGCCGCTCCCTTGCTGAGGCGTTAGGTGGTGAGATCCGGGCAAGTAGTAAGGCAGGCCAGGGTAGTACGTTCACATTCGTGATCTACCAGGCGATCGACGAGACCACCCAGATGGTCTCCGAGCACGGCCTTGCCTCCGGAGAACTGTTGATGGATGTGCCTGCAGCCATGCCTGAGCAGATGCTGGCCGGGCGCATACTTCTGGCGGAAGACGGGCATGACAACCAGTTGCTGATTTCCACCATCCTGCAGAAGCATGGCCTGGAAGTGGATGTGGCTGAAAACGGCCAGATTGCCGTAGAAGAGGGGACGAAGGCCCTTGAAAACAGCATGCCCTATGACCTCATCCTGATGGACATGCAGATGCCAAAGCTGGACGGTTACGGCGCCACCGCCAGGCTCCGCTGGCGGGGCTATACCGGGCCGATCGTTGCCTTGACCGCCCATGCAATGACCGGTGAGAGAGAGCGCTGCATCAGGGCCGGTTGCGATGACTACCTTACCAAACCGATCGCCCGCGCGGTTCTGATTGCCGCGGTGGCGTCACACCTGAACCGGGTACGGGGCGGCGGTGCCGGATCCATCGTGGCAGAGCCGGCAGTGAGCGAACCGCCGGTAACCGAACAACCGGTAGCTGGATACGACTCCAGGCTCGTCGAGGGTGGGCTTTACAGCATCTATGCCGACGATCCGGACATGGACGAGCTGATTTCCGGCTTTGTGGCGCGTCTTCCACCACAGGTGGCAGATATACGCCTGGCTGCGGATGAAGGTGACGCCGCCAAGCTGAAGCGCCTCGCCCACCAGCTCAAGGGAGCCGCCGGTGGTTTCGGCTTCATGCCCGTGAGCGAGCAGGCCGCAGCCGTGGAAGCGGCTGCCCGGGAAGAGGGCCAGACAAGCGAGATGAAAGACGCCGTGGCCCGACTTGAGGACATCTGTGCACGCGTCCGCCATGACCCGCCGAAGGGAGGGTAAAAGTTTTGACTGATCTGGTTCACCAGTCCGTTCTCATTGTTGATGACTCGCCGGACATCCATCAACTGGTGGGCGTTCGGCTTCGCTCTGAGCGATTGACCCTCCTTCATGCTGATAATGCCGCCGAAGGGCTCCGGCTTGCCCGGAGTGAGCAGCCCGACCTGATCCTTCTGGATCTTGACATGCCGGATGTTGACGGCATGACGCTCTGTCGCCAGCTCAAGGACGAGCACGAGCTTTCTGACATACCGGTGATTTTCCTGACCGGAACGATGGATGTGCAGACCAAGGTCCTGGCCTTCGAACTGGGCGCAGTAGATTATGTCACCAAACCATTTGATGCTGTGGAGCTCAAGGCTCGGGTGCGGTCAGCCTTGCGGACCAAACGTTATCACGACCTTCTCACCACCAAGGCCCAGATTGATGCCCTCACCGGCCTCTGGAACCGCGGCTATCTCAATGACCGGTTGGCCGTCGAGATGTCAGTGCTGGAGCGCAAAGGCCTCCCGGTGGCCGTCGCGATGGTAGATATCGATCACTTTAAGCCAATCAACGACACTTACGGCCATCCTTTCGGAGATGCGGTGATACAGCGCATTGCGGAAGTGCTCGGTAATATGTCACGGGACAGCGATATTGTCTGCCGCTACGGCGGTGAAGAGTTCGCTATCATTCTGCGGGACACACCGTCAGCCGGGGCAATGCTCGTAGCAGAACGCATGCGCAAGGCAGTGGAAACGCTGCAACTGACATCCGGTCAAACGCCCGTGCCGTTGACGGTGAGTATAGGGATAGCCGGCAGCGACCAGGTATACGATGCTGGCACAGACGCAGGGGAATATCTGTTGAAAGCGGCTGACCAGGCGCTCTATCGCGCCAAAAAAGCAGGCCGCAACCGGGTTGAAGGATAAACCCGAAGCCGTTCAGAGGCCAACAAAACACGTAATGGCTGTTGGCCCGAATGCATGTGAGGGCCAGCGGACTCTGCGAATCGATCTTCAGCTCGATTCATACGAATCAGCAAACGTCTTTTTCCAGCTAACACACCGTTGCGCATCACGCTCCTCGTATTCTTTAATGGCCGTTGGAAGATCCATTTTAAACGCCTTCTCCCGATCTTCGCCCAAAGCGGTAAGTCGCATGGTGTACCAAGCCGTTATCCCCCCTGGCGGAGCAGATTCAAACCTCGGAAATTCAGGGTCGCCGCCTTCCTCGCTTAACCAGGTATTCGCAAGCTGAGGATTAAGCGCCATAGCGCGGGCCACACCCACCATGTCGACCACGCCACCAGCGATTGCATTCTCTGCGTGATCACGCTTTTTGAATCCACCCGTTAGCATCAAAGGCACATTCGTTACCCCTTTTGCGAGTCGAGCAAAATCAAGAAAGTATGGCCCTACGCCCGAACTATCGGAGCTGGATTTTGCCCCGGGAAAATAGGTACCTCCACTGATATCAATCAGATCGATCGAGGTTTGATCAAGAAGGCGCACCACCTCCAGAGCATCGGCCTCGGTCAATCCCCCTTCCAGTAGATCCGTCGAATTAATCCTTATTCCTACTGGAAACAACGGCCCAACAGCCCGCCTTACTTCTCGTATTACGTCTATGACGATGCGACACCGTGCTTCGATTGATCCGCCGTAACCATCGCTTCGATGATTAAACAAAGGGGAAAGGAACTGACTGAGTAAAAACCCATGCCCCGCGTGAATATGCACACCGCTAAAGCCCACTGTCTTTGCGTGTAACGCGGCTCTCGCATACATGGCGGGTAATGCTTGAACTTCATCAATCGACATCGCCGCACATTGGAGGCCATCTAGGTTCAGCGCCGACGGCCCCTTTGGCTGACTGATCGGCAAATGCGCGAGGGCACCAGCATGGCCGAGTTGCGCCCACAAGTGAGCACCATTAACCACCGCACGACGCGTTAAGGACTTCAGCATAGGCTGATTGGAGTGTGCTCCCAGCATTAAATTGCCCGGCTTCTCCGGAAAGCGCGGATCCCCTTGTACTTCTCCAATGAAGGACACAGCGACGCCACCTTCCGCCCATCTTTCGTAAAGCCGAATCTGCGCTTCGGTCGGGTTCCCCTCGCCGTCCGCAAGCGAATCTGACATTGCCGACTTTACCAGTCGATTCTTTAGAATCGCACCGCAAGGAAGCGCCAGCGTGCTTTGAAGGCGATGGTTTGAACCTGAACCTTTCATCATAGACATTACTCTGAGTAGCTAACACTGAATTGAGCGGCGCCGTTTTTTGGCGCAACAACCCTGAGCCTTAGGTGACTCAATGATCGACGCTGTACCACAACTTCCGCGAGGTCACTCGAATGTCACCACTCCATGGTGCCTCCTTGCGTTTAATGCCCGACTTTGCAACGTGCCGCGCCTGCGGCCAACATAAAACTAAAACATTGCAACCTAACGATGAGAGGCATAAGGCGAAGTATGGACCATACACTCGAAATCCAGGAAATCCGCAATCTTACCCACGATGTCAAACAAATACGGCTTGCCAAGCCCGAGGGATACACCTTTACGCCTGGCCAGGCAACCGAGGTAGCCGTCAATCGTGAAGGGTGGACCGACGAGAAACGGCCATTCACCTTCTCTTCGCTGGTTTCGGATCCGTGGCTGGAATTCGTCATCAAGATCTATCCAGACCATGAAGGCGTCACCCAGCAGATCGGGCAGCTAAGCGAAGGGGATTCGCTGATCGTCGGCGAGCCCTGGGGCACCATTGAATACAAGGCCGAAGGCGTGTTCCTAGCGGGCGGCGCAGGCGTAACGCCGTTTATCGCCATTCTGCGTGACTTGCATCGCAAGGGCGAGCTCGGCAACAACCAGCTGATCTTCTCCAACAAGACCGAGCGGGACATCATTCTCAAGGACGAATTCGAGACGATGCTAGGGGATCAATTCGTCAATGTCATCACTGACGAAAAACCGTCCGACGAACACAGCTTCATAGACAAAGCCTTCATGACATCGCATATCAAGGACATGAGCCAGGCCTTCTACGTATGCGGCCCGGACCCGTTCAACGAGAGCATTATCGCGGCGCTTGAGGAATTGGGCGCCAACCCGGACGCGCTGATCTTTGAAAAGTAGCCGGTCTCAACACGCTCTCTGACATAAGCCGCACACGGCTAATGCCAAAAGGTCGCCTGAAATACTCAGGCGACCCGCCATGATGAAAGCCGGCCATACGGCGTAATTGTCCGATAACACGTCTGATTAAATTATTACCGCTCACCCTCAAATTCCTGCCATGCCCGAAGAATGATGATGGCACTATCATGTACTGAATAACGGATAACGTACTTGCCAAAAACCATGTCGCGAACGGAATCAGGTACTGGTGCCATTTCAACCGGTATGCCAATTTTCGGGAAGTCTAGACGCAATTCGATTAGGAGATAGCGATATGCAGACGATTGAGCTAGGTGGCGTAAAGGTAGCCCGTATAGGCCAGGGCACCTGGCATATGGGTGAGAATGCCGGGCAGCGGCAGGCTGAGATCAGGGCGCTGCGCGAAGGTCTGGATCTGGGCTTAACCCTGATCGATACCGCAGAGATGTATGCCGAGGGCGGTGCTGAAGAAGTCGTTGGCCAAGCCATCCGCAACCGGCGCGATGAGGTGTATCTGGTCAGCAAGGTCTACCCGCACAACGCCAGCACCGAGGGTGTTCAAGCCGCCTGCGAGCGCAGCCTACGCCGATTGGGCACCGACACTATCGATCTCTACCTGCTGCACTGGCGCGGCCAGTACCCGCTGAGCGAAACAGTGGCAGCGTTTGAGCGGCTGCGCGAGCAGGGCAAAATCCTGCGTTGGGGCGTTTCGAACTTTGATATTGACGACTTAGCAGAGCTTGGCGAGCCGGACTGCGCCACCAATCAGGTGCTCTACAACCCCGAAGCACGCGGCATTGAATACGACCTGCTGCCCTGGCAAGCACAACAAAACATGCCGCTTATGGCCTATTGCCCGATCGGTCAAGGCGGCGCGCTACTGTATGACGCAACCCTACAACGTATAGCCGACAAACACAGCGCCACCACCGCGCAAATCGCCCTCGCCTGGGCACTGCGCCATCCCGGGGTGATGGCTATTCCTAAAGCCGTGAATCTGGATCACCTTAAACAGAACTTTGATGCAGATAACGTCAGGCTCGACGACGATGATCTGGCACAAATCGACGCCGCCTATCCCCCAGCAACGCGCAAGCACTCTTTGCAGATGGTGTAAGGACGAGCCATCAGCGGCGTAAAACATCTCAGGCCCCAACGGCCCAGGAAAGGAGCGCTGTCATGACACTGCCCGCCCCACCACCCAATGCCTGGATCCGCTTTCTCGCCCACCTGCTGTTTATCCTCGCGGCGTGGACGCTGTTCATCAAATACCTGTTCCCCGTTGGCTATGCGCTGGCATACGGCGAGCCCTGGGCACGCTATATCTATTGGGATCTATGGCCACTGGCACACGTCTGGCTAGGCTGGGCGATGCTTAAGCGGCCCCGCTACACGCGCGCATTGGCGGTGGGCATGTCCGTCATTGAAATCCTCATCATCGGCACCCTGTTTGTGCGCTTTCTCAATGACCCCGAGTGGTCGATCTGGCGTACCAACTGGTTTGTGAATAAGGTGTTTGTACTGACCTGCTTTGTGCTGGTGTTGGCAGCCACGGTGCCAATCCAAAAAAACCTGGAGGAGCGACCGCTATGAACCGTCCCATCAAACATCACATCAAGCATCGCATCAAGCATCGCATCACGCGCAGACAAAGCCTTACGCTCATGGGTGCCTCGCTCGCCGCCATGATGCTGCCAAGCGTACCGCTTCTTGCCAACACCAGCGGGATGCACCAGAAGGCCTTTGCAGGGACTGACAAAAAGCTGCCCGTGATTGGCATGGGCACCTGGCGCACGTTCAACGTTGGCAGTGACCCGAAGTTGCTCGATGCGCGTACCGAGGTGGTGAAGGCCTTTTTCGAGCATGGCGGCGGCCTGATCGACTCTTCGCCCATGTATGGCTCGGCGCCGGATGTGATGGGCTATGCCTTGCAGCAGCTCGGCACGCCCGAGAGCCTGTTTTCCGCAGAGAAGGTCTGGAGCCCCGCCGGTGGTTCAGCCCGCGAGCAGGTGGCTGAGCTTAAAGACCGCTGGAAGGTGGAGCACTTCGACCTGGTGCAGGTACATAACCTGACCGACTGGCGCGAGCACCTGGCCGCGCTGCAGGAAATGAAAACCGAAGGCCTTATCCGCCATGTCGGTATCACCACCTCCCACGGGCGCCGCCACAGCGAGATCGAGCAGATCATGTCGTCAGAAGGTATCGACTTCGTTCAGCTCACCTACAACATCACCCATCGCGAAGCGGAAAACCGGCTACTGCCTCTGGCAGAAGAACGTGGCATCGGCGTGATCGCCAATCGGCCATACGATGGCGGCAGCCTGATCAAGAACCTCAAGCGCAGTAACGCGCCATTGCCCGAGTGGGCAAACGCAGAATGCGGTTGTGACACCTGGGCGGATTTTCTACTGAAATTTATCGTCAGCCACCCGGCCATCACCTGCGCGATACCCGCCACTACCCAGGTCGAGCACATGCACGAGAACATGCGCGCCGGCCACACCCCCATGCCCTCGCCCGACGCCCGTCAACGGATGGCCGCCTATATCGAGTCGCTATGAACGCGTGGACAGGCTACCAGCTGCAGGACTTTATTCCCTTCACGGCGGAGGTTTACTTTCGCCTGCTTGAGCGCATGAGCGAAACCTTCTGGCCGCTGCATCTGCTGACCCTCGCCCTGGGCGCCGCGACCCTTGCGTTGGCGCTGAGACATCGCACGCGACTCGCCTGCCTGCTACCCGCCCCGCTCTGGGCCTTTGTCGCCATGGCGTTTTTCCTTCAGCGCTATGCAGAGCTCAACTGGGCCGGGGGTTATATTGGCTATGCCTTCATCGCCCAGGCCGCACTGCTGTTAGTGATGGCGCTAACGGGGTGGGGAATGGGTAACGCGCCACGCACAACAAATCCACCGGTTGCGATAGGCATCGCCATCGCCCTCTACGGCCTGATCATAATGCCGCTGACGGCGCCACTGAGCGGCGGTTCCTGGTACCAGGCAGAAGTGTTCGGCATACACGCCGACCCCACGGCGGTGACCACGCTGGGTCTGGTGCTTATTCTGCTTCGGGGGTTCGCGCTCTGGATCGCCGCCATCATCCCAGCGCTCTGGCTGGTCGTTTCAGGACTGACCTTGCAGGCGCTGGATTCAACGGGCGGCACCGTGTTGTTCGTCGTACTGGCAATCGCGCTGGTGGGGTTGATCTGGAAAAGCATCGCGTCCAAGCGATAATGTCGCAGCAAAAGCGGAGCAAAGCGGGTGATTTGGCCTCTGTTGCATGGCCTGGTTATGCGGGGGGGGTTACCGATTGACTGGCTAACACTGCACTGGGGTGAAACCGCGCCCACAGTGCAGCTAACGACTGGTTTAGTGGCAGTGATAAGGCTTCGAACCGGCGTGACAACCGTTTTTATCCGTTCCGCCAGAGTGGCCATGGGCTACGCCAACAATCATCATTGAAGCGAACAGGACAGCGACTAGCTTTTTCATAGCAAACCTCTTTTTATTGGAGATGTTTTCCATATTGCCTTCCGTTGCACTGAAGCACCCACAAGCCTTGTGAGTGTTAATTATGATTATGCAGCGTTTCCCTGTGCGCCGATAGCAATCAGTTCAGGCGCACCGGACGAAGATGGAGCAAAAAGGCTTGAGGGCTTGCCTTTGTTAAGGTCTAAACTGATAGCGGAACACATCTCTAGACTCCCCTCTCAGTTGCGGAGCCCAGTAAAAATTTTCGGTTCTTCCCGTGAGCACGAACCCCGCTTTGACCAGCGCCGTTTGAGCAGCAGCATTCTCTACTTCTGTGAAAGATGTAACGTCTGCAATCTGACCCGTTGCGAGTAAATATTGTGCGGTGAGAGCCAAAGCCTCTGCGGCGTACCCACGACCTCTGTACGGGATGCCGATGCCGAAGTGCACAGCCATTGACGCATCATCCCTGGCAACGGTTATCAGCCCTGCAGCAGTACCGTATCTAATTGCCTCTATGACCCAGATGCACATGCCATTGGATGCCAGGCTCTCAGGGGTCGAGAGCTTTTTGAGCATTTGTTCAGTTTGCGCGACATCAATGTGTGGCTGCCGAGCCAGGTACTTCGCTGAGCCCAGGTCGCCAGTATAGGTATTAAAGATCGGCGCGATATCTTCGGGCTTGTGGTAGCGCAACCCCAGCCGTTCTGAAGCGGTGATCATTTCTGGGGGCTCTTCTTCAGAAGAACAGCCTGGGTCTTATCCTTACTGTAGCCCAGGGACTCATAGAAGAGGTGGGAATGCTCCCTAAGCGCATTAGCGCGCACTCGAATAGCACTCACCTTTCCAGACAGCCATTTTTCCGCTTCGAGCACCAAGCCTTTACCCAGCCCTTGGCCTCTTGCTGCCTCGCTCACCACCAGGCTTACGATCTCGCCCTTAACGCCCTCGGCCAAGCGCACATCAATAATGGCAGACACGCAGCCGAGAACGTTGCCCGCCACCTCCGCGACAAACACTTCCCCACCCTGCGCTCGCAAGGCGCTTATATTGACTGAAAGTGATTCTTCAGAGTGATCATAGCCAAGCTGCGCCATTAGCGGGACCAGCGCTTGGGCGTCTTGGTGGGTGTATTTTCTATAAATTGACTTCATATATCTTCGGTGCAAAGGTAATTGTCGCCGCGCTTAGACGAGTCCCCGGCTATGTTTCGACGGAAGATAATCGCACATACTCTGGCACCCTTTCCTTGAGCATTTTGATGAGTTCGGGCTGCATGAATTCGTAGTGATCGGGAATATCCAGACAGACTAATCTCTTCCCCTTGAGTAACTCCTCGTATGTCTTGGCAACTTCATCCCGGTGACTCTTTTCCATCACCAGGACGATTTCAGCCCACTCAATCAAGCCCCGGGAAACGGGCGTTTGCGCATGTACCCCTGTCCCAGCACCGATTGCTTGAATACCGGGATAAGCTGAAAAGACCCTTTCAGCGGTCGGGCTGCGTAGCCTATTTTCGCTGCAGATGAATAGAAGGTTCATAGGCGCTCCCTTTTTGACTGTATGTGCCAGCGCCAATTCGCCAGAGACGTTGGCATTCATAACAGCACGATCAGCTGCAAGTATGCGAGGTTTGCGCAATAAAAAACGACAGTGCCGGGGCGAGCCCCGGCACTGATATCGCACATGGCAAAGCAAATTGACGGTTAGAAGCGGAAACCGGCTGACGCGGTAAAGGTATCGATCTTATAGTCGCTGTCGAAGTCGTAGCGCTCGTATTCGGCACGGACCAGGAAGGGGTCGAAGTTGAACTGCGCGCCAACACCGTAGACCGGATCGGTACCGTTCTGATCTTCAAGATCAACGCTGGCACCGCCAAGGTTACCGTCGACGTCGGTTTCCCACTTGGCCACACCGGCCTTGGCGAAGGCGGTAAACCAGGAGGTGATGGGCAATTGACCGACCAGACTCGCCCCGTAGGCGTCGGATTCCAAATCGGTATTGGCGTCACTGTTACCCTTCAGGCGCGTACGACCCAGATCGGCATAGAAGATTTCGGTAGCGAAGTAAGGATTGAATTCGTAGCCGACGAAACCTTTAAAGACGTTGTCTTCGTCATCATCCAGATCAAAATCTTCAGCGCCATTGGAGATGAAATTGTCGACATCGTTGTCGTCGTTCTCCAGCGAGCTGAAACCGGTACCGATGCCCAGATAGAGCCCATCAGCATTGGGTGCGGCGAATGCCGACGGTGCCGCGGCGAGCAGAGCGGTAGAGGCAAACGAGGCGGTAAGTAGGGTTCTGAGTTTCACGTGTATTCTCCTTGTGACGACTTGCTATGAACGACTCTATGAATCGTCATGGTATTGAAAGGCTATCCTGCCGTGATTCACGTAATGTGACAGTCGTTTGATTCACACATATCAAAGTAGGCAGAACACTGTTCGATAACAAGGAGGATTTGGTTACGGTAGGTAAGTTTTTGTTGTAAAAAAGCGCCTCTACCGGCGATGTCACCCCAGATTGAGTAACGCTACACTTTAGAGTCCGATCCTATGGATAAGGAGATTGGACATGAAGAAGCGTTTCAACGAAGAACAGATCATCGGCTTCCTGGGAGCCCTCGATTCACCTTGATCCAGCCCCTACTAGCGAAAGTTTCCAGTTTTTGCTCAGCCAATTGGCTTGGGCTAGCCATTCCGCTTCGACCCAACACATAGCAATGCAGTGGGCTCCAAGTCCGATCGCAATGCTAATGTCTCTTTGGTCTTTAGATCATCGAACCCTGCCACTAAAACACAACCAACGCCAAGGTCTGTGCACTGGAGATGAACATTTTGCGCTAAAGCACCCGTCTCCATATAAACATATCGGGCACCACGTTCTCCCTGAGGTAGTTGAGATTCAAAATGGCGAACCGTATCACCCAGTTTTGCAGTAACCCCAATGACAAAAGCCGCCTCTTCCAGCCAGGGTTGATCGCCAATACCAAGTTTATGAACGGCCCCCTTCGGAATATGGTCACCAACTCGCTTCAATGAATGGGTATCAGGCAAGTACTCATAGATACCAGGTTCGAGGTCCGCGACACGTTGCACCACAAGTCGCAGGTATAGAGGGTATAACCCTCCGGCTGATGGGGTCGCCCTTTTGCCATCCGACCCGGTTATTCCTTGGGCAGACCAAAGTAACTGGGAAAGCACGTCAATCGACAATGCAGCTTCAGAGTATTCTCTACAACTGCGGCGATTCGCAATGCAACCAACCAATGATGCAGAATCTCGTGATTCTGGCGTGGGAAGTTCCAAATTCATGAGTGATTCCATATGCATAACATCAGAGCGCACCAGTGGCACTTATAAAGCGAAGCAGAGTAAGGGTCGCTCATGTGACGGGGATTTTGGGCAAGATCATTGACTATCCCAAGCCTTACTAATAAAACCCTCTAGCAGAGTATTTGCTCGCTCAATATCCTTTTCGTAAATGAACAGGTGATCGAACACGGCACCACACTGAGGGCCTGCTTTGATCCCTTCATTATTTAGCAATTCTAAAACGGGACGAAGGAATCCGATGACGTCAAATGGAAGATCTCCATCCGTGGACACGACTCGAAACGGACCGTAGCAATTCCTAACCGATACTTCGGATCTTAAGCGTTCAAATGCTGTCTCTTCGACAATGGCTGACAAACCCGCTTGGTCGCGGATCAAACAGCTGTAACGGTCATCACTTTCGACAAATACGCTAGCAGCATCAGTGGCGGATGCATCGCCCAGATCCAGCATCCAGTACCGTTCAGGCCAGATTTTCAACTGCATATTCGCCCATACCGCCATTGGATCTATAGACATATAATCCTCTAATCAAACATCCACCCAGCATCAGCCATCATGGGCTTGGCGTGTGCCTGGCATTGTTATGCAATGTTTCCCATTGCGCCGAGGTTAGTCGGTATAGTCTCACCGGGCGACCATGAAATTCCAGCACATCAAAGCTGGAAAAACCCGCCTTCTCAGCGACCTTTAGCGACGCCAGATGTTCTGGCTCTATGATCACTACCACTGAATTGAAAAGTCTCTCTCCAAAAACATGATCAAGGACCGCTCTAGCTGCTTCAGATGCCAGCCCTTTATTCCAATAGCGCCTGGCAAGCCGGTAGCCGAGGTTGATTTCCTCGACATCAGCGACCATTTCGGGCCCAGCACTGCAGAAGCCTATGAGTTCAGAAGCTTTCTTATCGATTAGTGCCCATGGCCCCACACCATGGGTCTCGTAACAGGACAAACACCACTCAACAAACTCCCGGGTGGCGGCCTCATCACAAACGCCACGAACCGAGTGTTTCATCACTTCAGGATCGCTGAGAATTTTTGTCAATGCAGGAACGTCCTCGAGGGACATCTGCCTTAAAATCAATCTCTCCGTTTCACAAATCTGCACCAGCGCCTCCCTGTGCACAACACCAATGAAAAGCGGCGACCCGTCAGGGGCGTCCGGTGGACGGCCGCCAGGCCGGGAACGAACTTGATTGACTGGTTAAATATCGACCCGCCATTCACCACTGTGCTTACTGGCTTTCTCGTACTCAAGCCATGGCGAATCGTGTGAAACCCAAATATGCGCCTCGGGCTTCAATTCAGGATCATCATCCAACGTTGCTACCCGAACAATGACATGGGGCTGCGTTGGCCTCTCTGCTACCAAATGAGAGCCACAGCGTTTACAAAAATGACGCAGCTTTCCGGGCGATGATTCGAACGTCGAAATGGAACTCTCACCTTCGAGCCAGCGAAAATGCTCGCGCTTTACGCCAGCAGTTGAAGCAAATGGGGCCGCATGGGCTTTACGACAAGTCTGACAGTGGCAATGCACAATTGGCATGTCCACAGCGTCTATCTCGTAACTTATCTCGCCGCACAAACAACTTCCTTTCAGTCCCATTGGGCAGCCTCCCTTTTATAATTAACACCGCGTCAAGGTGCGAAAAGCGCGTTCCATAATTTGAGAAAACCGAACATAGCACGCGCTTTTACCCCCTCTTAAACGCTTTTTTATAATATATCCTACTTACTTTTTTCACCCAAGTACTCGGTAAAACGTAACAAATAACCATCAGGATCTTGAACTAAAAACTCAAGTTGCCCAGAAAGAACATTGCCTTGGTCGTACCAGCTTTCTTGCTGTTCCCGATAAAGCGCAACGCTTGCTGATTTGAGACGCTCAAGTATAGAAGAAATATCAGTTAGTTTTATTTGGAAATTGACACCTCTTCCGAGCGGATACTCGAATGGCCCCGTAACCTAACCTGTATCGTGAATTTGCTCAAGCATAATTTGAACATTTTCATTCTCCAGATAAGCAAAGTCTGGATTTGATCGTTTATTCCTGACTTTGAAACCAAGTAACTCTTGATAAAATTTCAGCGATTTTTCAAAATTAGTTACTGACCATTCAGGAACTATTGGATTCCAGTACTCTTCCATTTTGTTCCCTTTTTATTCAATGGACTTTAATGTGTTATAATGAGGCTGTAGAAAAACCCGCTTTCGAGCCGCATCTATCGCCTTTCGTCCTGCTTTATCGGCTCAGCCGGTCATCTGGCTGAGTCATACTAAGATCGGCATTCAGCAACTCGGTGAGTTTCAACCCAGTTGTTCAAATGAGCCTGGCTGGAGTTGATCTTGGTAATTGATCACCACCATAGCCTATCATAGCTATAAGTCTTAAAGCGAGGAATTCTGAACACTCTTCGGCCGCTTTCTTATTTATACTAAAAATTAGGCCCCAGCGTTTTTTTATTAAAACCTCAACGTCTAAACAAGATGCCGGACTCATTAAATTATCAGTTCCAATTTAGCATCTAATGCGTACACTTTCACATGAAATAAAAAATTATATCTCTCTATGAGATCATAGCATTTAATCAAAAAACATTATTTCTCTCCATGCCAAATATACTGCCCTTTATCTCCTATCTCATTCCAATAACCATAAAACTGAGTATTTAACCCATTAATTATAAAATTAAAATCACCATATCCATACTCGTCTTGCCAAATACATTTAAACTGGGAGGGATTGACTTCTTCACATGCCCTAATAACACCACTAATTACGCGCTCTTTTTCTTCAATTTCGTATGTACCACTTAGATTATTTCGAGTCCCTATTTTAAAAATAGTTTTAATAGGGAGCAATTCACCTCCACTCCAAACTTTACCTAAATACTCGCCTGACATATCCTCCTGCTGCGATTCCGCAATTAGTACATTTCCTGAAAAAATAAAAATTAAAATATACAACAAGGGCTTTTTAGCTTTCATTTTTCATAACCTTCAAAAATTATTTTAGTCAAGTAAGATATAGAAGCTTTATAACTACATACTCTCAGTGAGATACTCTATTTCTATGCTTAACTCTACCTGACATTCAATCTCTAAAGCAAAACCAATTCGGCATCAATATCCTTCCCCTTGCATCCCCCCCACCTACCTCCTACAATCCACCAACGAACAGCTTGACGGGGTGCCGGTGAAATCCGGCTGAGATGGCGCAGGGCGAGCAATTTTGCTGCCAAGCGCTGGTCCCGCTGAACCTGATCCGGCTAATGTGCTGCTGCTTAAACAACCTGCAGCACGGGTACCGGCGTAGGGATCAAGCGATGGCCATGGCTAGCTCTCTCACGATCGCACGCCACCTTCCGCGCCATTTCCTCGATCTCTCCCGCCTGCCCTCCGGATCATCACTACCGGAGGCATCATGGGCTACCGCTTTACTAATCTCACCACCGCCTGCCAGGAAGATTGGCGCGCCTATATCGAGCACGATTTTGTGCGTCAGTTGGGCAACGCCACGCTGCCTGAGGCGTCGTTTCGCCACTACTTAAAGCAGGATTACCTGTTTTTGATTCACTTCGCCCGCGCCTACGCACTGGCTGCCTATAAAAGCCCCACCCTCGCCGATTTACGCCAAGCCCATGAAGGCCTAAAAGCCATTGTGGATGTGGAGCTGGGTCTGCACGTGGGCTTTTGTCAGGAGTGGGGGATTTCCGAGCAGGAGCTGGAAGCGCTTCCCGAAGCCAGGGCGACGCTTGCCTACACCCGCTATGTGCTGGATACCGGCAGCCGCGGCGACCTGCTGGACCTGCACGTGGCACTGGCCCCCTGCCTGGTGGGCTATGGCGAAATTGCCAACTGGCTGAACGCCCAGCCCACTACGGTGCGCGGCGCGCAGAACCCATTTGACGCCTGGATAGCCATGTACGAAGGCGAGGAGTTTCAGGCGGCCATGCAGGCGGAACTTGAATGGCTAAATGCCCGCCTTGCCGATGTGTCCTCCGCCCGCTTTGCCGAACTGAGCAAAATCTTCCGCGACGCCACCCGCCTGGAAATCGACTTCTGGCAGATGGGGTTAGCGCTGATAGATGCAGACCTGACCCACTAAGCAGTACCACAATCACAATCGAAGGAGACCGAGATGAGCAAAACCAGCCATTTTTTAGCCGAAACCGCCCAGGTGGATGCCGCCGCCATTGCGCCATTGCCCGGCTCACGCAAGGTGTACGTGGAAGGCTCGCGGCCGGATATCCGCGTACCGTTCCGGGAAATTTCGCTATCGCCGACCAAAACCACCGGCATTGATGAAGAGAACCCGCCGCTGCTGGTTTACGACACCTCCGGCCCCTACAGCGACCCCGCCGCTAACAACGACCTGCGCCGCGGCCTGCCGGAACTGCGCCGGGCCTGGATTGAAGAGCGCGATGACACCGAGTTCCTGTCAGGCCCTACGTCGGAATACGGCCACCGCCGCGCCAACGACCCCACCCTGGCCCAGCTGCGCTTTGATTTAACCCGCACTCCGCGCCGGGCCAAGCCGGGTAAAAATGTGACCCAGCTCTACTACGCCCGCCAGGGCATTATTACCCCGGAAATGGAGTTTATTGCCATCCGCGAAAACCAGCGCCGCCAGGCGTTGGGTACTGCGGAAGTGGAGCGCATTCTAGGTCACCAGCATCCTGGCCAGAGCTTTGGCGCCAGCCTGCCGGAAGAGATCACGCCTGAGTTTGTGCGCGACGAAGTAGCCCGTGGCCGGGCGATTATTCCCAATAACATCAACCACCCGGAAAGCGAGCCGATGATTATTGGCCGTAACTTCCTGGTCAAGATTAACGGCAACCTGGGCAACTCGGCGGTGACGTCTTCTATTGAGGAAGAGGTGGATAAGATGACCTGGGGCATCCGCTGGGGTGCAGATACCATTATGGATCTCTCCACCGGGCAGAACATCCATGAAACTCGCGAGTGGATTCTGCGCAACTCGCCGGTGCCGATTGGCACGGTGCCTATCTATCAGGCGCTGGAAAAAGTCAAAGGCGTCGCCGAAGACCTCACCTGGGAAGTCTTCCGCGATACGCTGATCGAGCAGGCCGAACAGGGCGTGGACTACTTCACCATTCACGCGGGCGTACTGCTCCGTTATGTGCCGCTCACCGCCAAGCGGGTGACCGGCATTGTTAGCCGCGGCGGTTCCATCATGGCCAAGTGGTGCCTGTTCCATCACCAGGAGAGCTTCCTGTATACCCACTTCGAGGATATCTGCGAAATCTGCAAGCAGTACGATGTGGCGTTCTCTCTCGGCGACGGCCTGCGCCCCGGTTCAGTGGCGGATGCCAACGACGAAGCGCAAATGGCAGAGCTTAAAACCCTCGGCGAGCTGACCCATATCGCCTGGAAGCACGATGTGCAGGTGATGATTGAAGGCCCCGGCCATGTGCCCATGCACCTGGTGAAAGAAAACATGGATAAGCAGTTGGAGTACTGCGACGAAGCGCCCTTCTACACCCTTGGCCCGCTGGTCACGGACATCGCTCCCGGCTACGACCACATTACCTCCGGCATCGGGGCGGCGATGATTGGTTGGTTTGGCTGCGCGATGCTCTGCTACGTGACCCCTAAAGAGCACCTGGGCCTGCCCAATAAAGACGACGTTAAAACCGGCATCATCACCTACAAGATTGCCGCCCATGCGGCGGACCTGGCCAAGGGCCACCCGGCGGCACAGCGGCGCGATAACGCGCTCTCCAAGGCGCGCTTCGAGTTCCGCTGGGAAGACCAGCTCAACCTGGGCCTGGATCCGGACACCGCCCGCGAATACCACGACGAAACCCTGCCCAAAGACTCTGCCAAAGTGGCGCACTTCTGCTCCATGTGCGGGCCGAAGTTCTGCTCCATGAAGATCAGCCAGGAAGTACGCGACTATGCCAATGAGCATGGCCTCAACGGCGACCAGGAAGCAGTCATGAAAGGCATGGAAGAGCAGGCTGAGAAGTTTCGCCAGAAAGGCAGCGAGCTGTATCAGGAAGTGTAACCTAACGGCCTGCCGATCGGCTTAGCTACGCAATGTGGCTCTTGAGGTTAAAAACTCCGAGAGTCACGTTTGTACTTAAGGAGAAGATAACAAAGAAAACTTTGTGTATAATTACCATTTACTGAACAATCAAGCCAACAAGCCATTTAAAACACAAACTATTCAAGGAACGAATACCCGATGAAAACCAAACTTTCCCTGGCGGTTACCCTTGCCCTGGTCAGCGCAGGCCTGCTCAGCGGCTGCAGCGAGGACAACGCGTCAACCGGAGAGACATCGACGCTGAGTTATATCCCGGCTAATTCTCCCTACTTCATGGCCTCAAGTGACCCAATGCCTGAACAGGAGGCTTTTGATCTCTTTCAGCGCATGCAGCCCATGGCGAACCTTGAGTCTGATCTGGATGAACTGCGCGATACAATGCCCCAGCTAGAAGACGATGAAGTGCAGCATGCGTTGGGGACGCTGTTAATCGCCATGGGTGAAGAACTGGAAGGTATTGAATCACTCGACGATGTGCATGCCCTGGGCCTGAAGGTGAGCCCTCAAGCCGCTTTCTACGGATTGGGCATCCTGCCTGTTTTCCGCATGCAGCTGGAAGATGAAGAGGCCTTTCGCGAAACGCTTCAGCGCGTCCTGACCAAGGCAGAGATCAACCCAAGCACGGCCACTACCAACGGCACCGACTACTGGGTGCTGACACCCGAGGCGCCGGTCAAGGCGATCCTGGCCATTATCGATCAGCAGTTACTGATGTCTGTCGTGCCGCAGGATGCCAGTGATGAGCTGCTGGCACAGGTACTGGGTAGCGATTTGCCTGCCAACAGCTTGGATGATTCTGGTGCGCTGGCAGAGCTTGAACAGCGCCATGACTTTACCCCTTACGGTGCCGGGGAAGTCGACTTTTCACGCCTGCTGAATGAGCTGAGTAACCCCAGCCACGCGGGGACACAAGCATTGATGGACGCCGTTGAGGCAGAGCAGCTGGATCTGTCTGCCTGCCAGGCCGATATTGACCGCCTCACCAGCCGCTTCCCTGGCCTTGTTATGGGCATGCGCGAGTACAATCAAGACCGCATGGAGATGAATGTCATTCTGGAAACCGATGAAGCGATTGTCAGCGACCTGCGCGCCCTGACGACTCAGGTTCCAGGTCTTGGCAGCACTGAAGGCATCGCCAGCATCGGGGTGGGCCTGAATTTACCCTTACTGCTTCAGACGGTTCAGCAATATGCTCAGCAAGTACGTCAGAACCCCTTCAGCTGTGATGAGCTGCAGGACCTGAACAGCGCCTGGACCGAGATCAACATGGCGATGAACAACCCTGCCACCATGATGATCGGATCAGCGCTATCCGGCTTGAGGGCTCGCATCGACAGTCTGACAGTGACCGATGGCGAACCCAGCGGCAGCGGCATCCTGACCCTTGCCTCCCCAAACCCGATGGGGCTGGTGACGACTGCTGGCGCCTTCGTGCCGGAACTAGCCGCTCTTGAACTTGAACCAGGCGGAGACGCCAAGCAAATTAAAAGCATGATGCTGCCGCCAGAGACACCGGCGCTCCATGCGGCCATGTCTGACAATGCCATTGCCCTGGGTGCTGACATCAGCAACCCGGCGGCACTGCAGGAAGCGCTGGAAGCCCCTGCTTCAGAGCAAGACCTGCTGCTTCACGGCCACTTTACAGGTGAGTTTTATCAGTCACTGTCGGATGTCATGGAGCAGGTGCCTTCCGACGAAATATCAGCGTCTGATATTGACCTCATCAGGCAGTATGCTGACATCTACAAGAATATGGAGTACTGGCTCAGGGTCGATGATGCAGGCGTCGAAATGAGCTTTTCGGCGGAACTGGAATAAGATCTGGCGGCTATTGCCGCCAACAAAAAAACCCGCTGACGGCTGTACAGATGGCCGTTAGCGGGTTTTTCGTTTATACCTCGTTGTTTAATGTGATGCCTGAAATTCAGGAAACCTCAAGCGCCACTTTCAATACGCCATCGCGCTGGTGAGAGAACAGATCGTAGGCCTCGACGATGTTTTCCAGCGCGTACCGATGGGTGACCATGGGGCCAAGGTCCAACCGACCGGCGGCGATAATGCTCATTAACCTGCGCATGCGCTCTTTGCCGCCGGGGCACAGCGAGGTAATGATCTTGTGGTCGCCAAGCCCCGCACAAAACGCGCCCAGCGGAACCGTCAGATCTTCGGAGTAAACGCCGAGGCTGGATAACGTTCCGCCGGGTTTTAACACCCGCAACGCAGATTCGAACGTCTGCTGCAGGCCGAGCGCTTCAATGGCGCAATCGACCCCGCGCCCACCGGTGAGTTTGAGAATTTCATCCACCACGTCGACCTTGCGAAAATCCAGCGTCACGTCGGCGCCCATCTGCTTGGCCATGGCCAGGCGTGCATCAACACCGTCTACCGCAATGATCATTCCTGCCCCACGCAGCCTTGCACCGGCCGTCGCGCAAAGGCCAATCGGCCCCTGGGCAAACACCACCACCGTGTCGCCAATCTTGATGCCGCCGGCTTCGGCACCGGCAAACCCGGTCGACATGATGTCGGGGCACATTAATACTTGCTCGTCGGTCAGGCCGTCCGGCACTGGCGTAAGATTGGCCTGGGCATCCGGCACCAGCAGGTATTCCGCCTGGGCGCCGTCGATGGTGTTGCCAAAGCGCCAACCACCCATGGGCTTGTAGCCATGGCTGTGGTGGCCACCATCCTGGGATGAGCAACCATCCTGGCAACCATAGGAAGTGAAACTCGGGCAGATCGCCCCGGCGATTACCCGCTGGCCTTCCTGGCACCCCTGAACGTTGGCCCCCAGTTTTTCGATGACGCCCACGGGTTCGTGACCAATCGTCAGGCCGCGCTCCACCGGGTACTCGCCTTTCAGGATATGCACATCGGTGCCGCAGATGGTCGTGGTGGTCACGCGCATCAGGGCATCGTTAGGGCCAATATCGGGGATGGGTTTATCGTCAATTTCGATACGGCCGGGTTCAACAAAAATGGCCGCTTTCATCATGGTCGGCATGGGACGTCTCCTCAGTCGGAAAGTCGAATCTCTTGACCATTACGGCACAGAAGACGACGCGCCATATTGCGCTGGATCAAACTTCCCGCTCTTAAACGCCAACAGGGAGCCGAAGCTCCCTGTTAGTGTCAGTATTATGTGGTTAGCGTTGTTTCTTGTGGCTCTCCTTGGCGTCACCTTTGCCTTTTTGCATGCCGCCCTTTACTTGCTGGGCCTTGCCTTTGGCTTCGGTTTTACCGCTTCCAGTCGCCTTGCCCGCCGCTTCTTTTAGTTTACCGGCCGCCTGGTTGGCAGCCCCTTTTGCCTTGTCTTGTTTACCACTCGCCATGATGAACACCTCTAGTCCGTTAGTGGAGGACATTGCCACGCGAAGAGTTAATACTTACTCCGCGAATGGCCCCGTCATCAGCGTAGTCGTTAGCGAAAAAATCACCGCAATTATTTTTATCCCGCTGTATCAGGTAAGCGTGTGGGGGGCCAACAATTCAACGCGACATGCAGACAGGCCATTACCAGTAGCGTTGCCAGCAGCGCCACGCTCATCGACGAAAAACGGTATAGCGCACTGTAAACGAGGTCCTGATCAGGCCCCAACGATTGGCCAAACAAAATACCCAGCGTTGTCATTCCACCAAATCCAATGCCGGAGCCGCCGCCTTCCAGAATGTGCTCTCTTGCGAACAGCATGAGTCCCAGCCAGTAGAGCAGTATGACCAGCATAAAATGGTGGCTTTGGGTATACAGCACCAGCTGCATGGCAAGCGCGAGGTTGCAACCCAGAAGCGTGCCCACGGCCCGCTTGCCCGCGGACACTTTGGCGCCGTAATAGCCCAGTGAGAACAACACCAGAATGGTCGCCATCTGAGCCGAAAGCGATCCCTGCAGATCAAATATTTGAAACATCACAAACGATAGTGTCGCGGTGATGCCGCCCATCAGGGTTTCGTGGCGAATTTGCGCAGCAGGCTTGGCCCCTTTAGGCGGCGGTTGCCGCGGCTCAACATCGGGGAATAGCGTGTACATCAGCATGGCGATGAACACCGCAAGCCCACTGGCCACCATGTTGCTGGCCAGTAGGTCGCTCAAATCAACGCTTGGATAACTGGCAAAGTGCAGCAAAATGCTGAGCGTCAGCACGCCGTTGGCCCCGAACAAGAATAGCGGGCCTTTGGCCATGAGATAAAAGCGAAACGAGAAGATCGCCAGCACGACCAGCGTCATCACTACGGGCATATGCTTGAGCAGACCGACGACGAAACTGACTTCGAGCACATTGATCGACACGTTGGCCAGAAACTGGCGCACGATATGGCCGTTCAGGATGGGCACCATACCCAGCAAAAACATTGGAAAAACGGTGAAAAACACCCCGTAGTTCCAGCCCATCAGTTGGCTGACCACAAACCCCAGCAGGCCGCCGCCTGCTACCCGCAAGCATTGCCGCAGTCCGTTCTCCGTTAGTCCAACTGGGCGCTTATCCGCCGCCGGGCGATTAGGCTTCAATAGCCGTATGATTGCCATGCTCAATACACCGCGTGAAGCCAGCTGATCAAACGCGCCTGAAGCGCAGCGAACGGTTTGGCCAACAGGTGGTCGCCCGGCACCAGTTGAACAGTGGCGCGAGCGCCGCTGGCAGGTAAGGTGGAAAGCGGCTCGTCGAGTGTCAAGTGGAGGCGTAGCCGCTGGGCATCGCGCACCCAGCGGTCCGTCGTCGGGATATCGGCCAGTTGACCATCGGCAGCCAGTTGGCCGTCACGTACCCCCGCATCAAAGGCGCTGACCTTGCCTTCAAACACCTGCCCCGGCCAACTGTCGAAGACGACTTTTGCCTGATCGCCGAGCTTCACATGACGCAGGCTCTTCTCGCGAAAATCGGCAATGATATCCATCTCGTTGGCTACTACCGCCAGCGCAGGCTGTCCGGCCTGGACGTAGTCGCCTGCCTGCAGCTGCAAGTTGGTTACCTCGCCGGCTTCGGCAGCTCGTACGTCGGTATGCGCCATATCCAACTGCGCTTTTTCCAGGGCGTTTTCCGCCTGGCGCAAGCGCAAATTGTTCTCGCCCTCCTCACCTAGCTGCACTTCAAGGCTTTCAATATCGGCCTGGGCAGAGGCGACGGCAGACGCCGCCGTTTGCTCGGCGGCAACCTGCTGGTCGTACTGCTGACGAGATAGGCTATGCTTTGCCAACAACGCTTGCCCACGACGGCGCTCGCCACGACGTTCTTGGGCCGTGGCTTCCGCCGATGCCAGCGTGGCACGGGCGGCAGCAAGTTCGGCCTTCAAGCGGGCATTCTCTTGCTCGGCTTGTTCTCGATTGAGTCGAGCCTTGGCGAGCGCTAACTGAAACGGCGCCGGGTCCAGGCGGAAAAGCACATCACCTTTGACCACCTGCTGGTGGTCATCAACCGCCACTTCTTTAACGGGCGCACTCAATTCAGGCGCAATACGCGTCACAGGGCGCATCACCCGCGCTTCCGGGGTGATGGGCATAAAGCTATCGGCGATGAGAAAATACACAAACAAAAGAATAAAGGCAGCAACCGCCACCTTTACCCAGCGGGCAAAACGTTGTTCGGGGGACATGTGGAACTCATTAGCGTGTTAATGACAGCCTTAGCTTATCATTTTGTTAGCGCGCTAACAATATTGTTATATACCCCCCAACAAAAATGCCGCCCTAGGGCGGCATGATGACACAAGTGACTGACTTACCAGGAAGGACCACTCATCGCCTCGGGAAGCCAGAGTGCTATAGCCGGGAAAGCAAGCACTAACGCTAGAACAACCAATTGCGCGATGATAAAAGGCACAACCCCTCTATACATATGTTTGAGCGTGACCTCGGGCGGTGTAATGGCTCGCAGATAGAAAATCGCGGGTGCCAAAGGCGGCGTCAGATAGCTGGTTTGCAGTACCACGAGGAAGGCAACGCAAAACCAAATTTCGTCAAAACCCAACATCCGCACAATGGGCATCGCCACCGGAATGATGATAAGCACGACTGAAATCAAGTCGAGTACAAAACCGGCAATAAAAGCAATCAGTAGAATAAGACCCAGGATCATCCATGGGTTTAAACCTGTGTCCATCAACAGAGACTGTACGGTTGCCATCCCGCCAGAGGCGAAAAACACGCCAGCGAACATACTGCCGCCCATGACGATCAATAATATCATCGCCGAAATGTTCATCGTTTTAATGGCGGACTGCCATAAAACATCTCGGGTCAAATTGCGGTAGGCAATCGCCAAAATCACCGAACCTAGCGCACCGCAGGCGGCGGCTTCAGTCGGTGTGGCAAGCCCCATCAAAATCGTACCCAGGACGGTAAATATCAGCAGCATGGTTGGCAGCAAAGCGACCAACGTTATGCGCATTTTTTCTTGCCAACTGATGTCTGGCTCGTCTTGCTCAACGCGGGGAGCCATTTCCGGCCTGAAATAGGAAACGCCGATGATGTACACCAAAAACATCACGGCCATTAAAAAGCCTGGTATTAACAGACCACTGAAAAGCGATCCAACCGATACGCCGGCAACGGGCCCCAGCACCACAACAGTGATAGAAGGAGGAATAGCGGTACCTAACGAACCGCTTGCGCAAATGGTTCCTGACATCAGGCTCTTACTGTAGTGATGCTTGAGCATGACAGGAATCGCGAGCATACCGATAACGGCTTCTGTTGCACCAACGACCCCACTAGAGGCTGCAAACAGAGTCCCCATGATAATTGCCCCAACCCCTAAGCCACCGGGTAAGCGCCGTGTCCATATATGAATCGCTTCAAATAAGCGTTCAGCAATACCTGAGCGCTCTAGCATTGCCCCCATAAAGATAAACAGAGGAACAGCTGCCAGAATGGAGTTAGACGCCGTATCTTCAATTTTGGTGAGTAGCTGATAAGCTGCCACATCACCGAACTGGATAATACCAAACCCGCTGGCAACCAGGATCATTGAGAACGCAATAGGGAATCCAGCAATGATAAATGCCATTAACGCTGGAAACATCAGCAGTGCAAGATAACTACTCATGAGCCACCCTCCTCAATCTTCTTGTGGCCAAGCGCAGTCATCACAGACCTGATTAACTCAGCGAGCACCTGTAGTGCCAAAAATAAGAAACCAACAAACCACACTGTGTAGATAGGCCAGACAACAGGGTTCCAGGCGGATCGCCCTGAACGCTCATTGGTTTCAAAAGCTTGGAGTGCGTAGACCGAAAGCTCCCATACCAGCCAAATAAGTAGCGGAAGAAACAGAAAATAACCGATCGCGTTGATAATAGCTTTTGCGCGTTCACTAAGTTGCATGGAAACAATATCTACACTGACATGCTGTCGCACTCGCAAGGCATTGGACATGCCCAGCATAAAGATTGCCCCCATTACCATGTAACTAATTTCAAATGCCCATAAGGTTGGACGCCCCATCACATAGCGACTGAAAACTTCATACACTAAAGCCCCTATCAAGGGGAATATCAAAACAGCGCCTAGCCACCCCGACCATCGGGTTATTGATTCAATCGCGTGTATAAGCTTCATAATGGGTACCCATCGATCCGAAAAACAGAAAGTATAAACACATAAAAGAGAGGCCTCGGGCCTCTCTTTTACTTAGCGTGGTGTTTATCGTCCCATGGTACCAATCGGCAAGCGATACTCCGGCCAAGCGCTCATCGTTTGTTTGAAATCTCTTTGAGACTCTAGAACACGAGCAAACCATTCATTATCTTCAGCGTACTCGTCTTCCCATTTAGCGGTTTCTTCATAAATCGTATCAATAAAGTCTTGATCAAGATGTACGATTTCATTCTCTCCACTAACAAGTTCTTCATAGGCATCTAGATCGTCGTATGAACTCGCAAGCCAAGACTCAAAGACACTAAGCTTACCCGCTAAGCGAAGGTTATCCTGCTCGTCTTCGCTAAGGCTATTCCAAACCTCTTCATTCACCTGGCATTCTAAAAAGCCACCTGACTGGTGAACCCCCGGGACGACCACGTATTGGGCAACTTCTTGAAAACCAGTGGGACGGTTCATTTCAGGGCTACCCCACTCGGCCGCATCGATCACCCCACGCTCGAGGGCGCTGTAAATATCCCCGCCCGACATGACGACGGTCGAAGCACCGAGGCGTGAAGCTATTTCCGACCAGGCCCCTGAAGTACGTAACCGCAGGCCCTGGAAGTCTTCCAGTGTTTCAACGCGCTTATTAGAGTGAAGGAATATCTCTGTTCCAAGAATGGCACACGGGAATGCCACAACATCGAACATCTCCCTGCGATACTCTTCGTAGAGTTCAACCCCTCCCCCTTGGTACATCCACATCATGAATTCTTCGGGTGTTAAGCCACTGGAATGCCCTGCCAGGAGTGCTGTGGTCGGGTCAGTGCCATAATCGTAGTTGATATAATTATGGCTAATATCGGCAACACCCGATTTGACTGAATTGGTGACTTTCAGAGCACTGCCGAGCGTTCCCCCAGGAAATATTTCAATTTCAATTTCCCCGCCTGAAAGATCATTAACGTGGTCGGCAAACATCTGAGCATCGCGCTCAAGCCAAGGCCCACCGCTCCACGGTGTCGCCATGCGCCAGTTAGTCTCAGCAGTAGCAGCGGTAGTCGCTAGTCCCGCGCTCAGCCCGATAGCTAATGCAATTTTGCTTTTCCTGTACATGCTAATTCCCCTTTTCAAGAAGGTTTTTTGGTTGTTCGCTGGCTGTCTATAATAATTATTGAATTACACCCTATCAGTTTGCAGAGCGTGGGATTTGGCTCAAACTCCGAAAAAATGTGCTCATACTCAGAAATGCGACAGCAGTAAAGGGGCGTGCTCGGCGAGAATGCCATGCGCAGGCTAGCGCCCCCTGGACAAGCTCAGGACCACAATTCCCCCAACGACCACTGCCCCACCGACCAGCTGGCTGGGGCTGAGCATTTGGCCCAGGACGAAGTAACCAATCACTAACGAGGCGACGGGTTCGATATTCATCACCGGCGCGTTGCGCGCCATATCCAGCCGTGGCACGAAGATAAATAGCGTCGAGAACGCTGAGCCGTACAACAGACCCAGGAGCGCCAACCCAAGCCAGCCCTGGTTGGTTTCCGGCAGGCTCATCCCCCCGGGCACGATGCCGGTAAGCCCACCGATGATCATGGCGATAAACACGGTTTGCATGGTCAGCAGGCTGCGCAGGGTACTACCCACCCTCGCAAGCCGGTGCTCGGTGGTCCAGAGCGCGCAAGCGAAGGCAAACGCCGCCGTCAAACCAAAGCCGATGCCCGCCAGCCAACCGGGGCCCATGTCGTCTACGTTGGCGTACCACGCGGGAATGTCGAGCACCACCAGCAGGCCGATCAGAATCGTGCCCATGATCAGGCAGCTGCGCAGCGTGGGTCGGGGCCCGCCTAACGCCCAACTCAGCAGCGCCAGCTGGATAGGAAAGGTATTCACCAGCAACAGGGCAATCACCACGGGTAAACGCGCCACGGCCGAGTACAGACAGAGGCTCTGCACCGTGATACAGAGCCCGACCGCAAGCTGCCATGGCCAGGTACCCGGCGGCAGCCAAAGGCGCTTTTTTTGCGCAACGACCAGACAAACCAGAATCAAACAGGCCACACCTGAGCGGGTTAACACCGCCAAAAGAAGCCCTGTGCCATTATCAAACGCCAGTCTGGCTGAGACGTGGTTGGCCGCGAACATCGTCGCCACCGTCATTAACAGCAGGATGGCCAGATGGCGGGGTAAAACGGATGGAAGCGAGGGGGATGGCATGGTGACAGCAGGCTCTTTTATGGCGGTGAGATTCAATTCAGTATCCCTAGCATGCCGGGATCTTAGCTAGAAGGCTAACGACATAGGCGCACTGACCGTCAACCTCTCTACATGTTATACTAACGTCTAACTAACTACCTTGTCTCTCTATCGACAGAAGGCCCCTATGAACGCATCGGTACTGGTCATTAACTGCGGTTCCTCTTCCATTAAATACGCATTGATCGATGCCGACCCAAAGGCGACACGTCTTGACGGTATTGCCGAGCGCCTGGGCAGTGCTGATGCACAGCTAAAGGGTAACGATAGTGCCGGTGAGCGTTTTATCAAATCACTGCCTGGCGCTGACCATGCCGAAGCGATAAGCGCCATTCTGGATAGCCTGGAAGGCCGCCTACCCTCTGCAGTGGGTCATCGTATCGTCCATGGCGGGGAGCATTTCACAAAAGCTGCTCTGATTGATGAGCAGGTAGTCGCCGCCATTGAAAGCACCGCCGCCCTGGCGCCTCTGCATAACCCGGCTAACCTGACCGGTGTTGCTGCGACTCAAAAAGTCTTTCCATCGCTTCCCCAGGTCGCCGTGTTTGATACCGCGTTTCATCAAACCCTGCCGCCGCGCGCCTACCGCTATGCGCTGCCTGAAGCGCTTTATACCGAGCATGGCATTCGCCGCTACGGCTTTCACGGCACCAGCCATGCCTTCGTTAGCCAGCGCGCCGGCGAGCTGAGCGAACGGGGTGCCGGCGGCTGGCTGACCGCTCACCTGGGTAACGGCTGCTCGACCAGCGCCGTGTGGCAAAAACAAAGCCTGGATACCAGCATGGGTTTAACGCCACTGGAAGGTCTGGTGATGGGAACCCGCAGTGGCGATGTCGACCCTGGCCTTCACGCCCACCTGCATCGTCAGCTTGGCTGGTCGCTGGACGAAATCGATCAGGTACTGAACAAACAAAGCGGGCTTCTGGGCCTTTCAGGCCTGACCAATGACATGCGTGAGATAGAAGCCGCCGCTGCGGAAGGCCACACAGGCGCTACCCTGGCGCTGGAGGTATTTGGCTACCGTATCGCCAAGTCGCTGGCCGCACTGTCTTGCGCGCTGCCCCAGCTAGACGGGGTGATCTTTACCGGCGGCATCGGCGAAAACTCACCGCTCATTCGCCGCCATGTCATCGGCCTGCTTCCCCACTTCGGGTTCATTCTGGACGACGCGGCCAACGAAGCAACGATTCGCGGTAAGGAAGGCAGGCTGGATAACGCCGACCAGCAAGGCCCACAGGTTTGGGTGATCCCTACCGACGAAGAAGGCCGTATCGCCATGGAAACCCGCCACTGTATGGAGACCCGCGCATGAATACCCCCGCCGACGCTCCCCAGGCCATTTTACTGGTACCCACCAGCGAAGGGGCCGGGTTAACCTCCGCCTGTCTCGGCCTGATCCAGGCGCTGGACACCATCGGCCTCAAGGCGGGCTTCCTCAAACCGTTCATGCAGAACGAGCTGAACGGCCCGGGGCTTGACCGCTCAACGGCGCTGGTGTCCCGTGCGCTAAACCAGCGTCCGCCCTCGCCTATTTCCCAGGCCCGCCTGGAGCGCCTGCTGCGCGACAACCAGACCGATGAACTGATGGAAAATGTCATCGAGCTCTACGACCAGGTCACCCAGCAGGCTTATCGCGACGGCAGCGCACTGGATCTGGTGGTCGTCGAAGGGGTGGTGCCTACTCAGCACACTACCTACGCCACCCAAACCAATGCACAGCTCGCCCACGCGCTCAACGCACGGATCATTCTGGTGGGCACCGGTGATCTGGATGACCCGCAGCGGCTCGCCGAAGAGCTGGATATGCACGCCCGAAGCTTCGGCGGTGTCAGCTCAAGCCGCACCTTGGGCGGTATTTTGATGCGTATGAAAAACTTGCCTTACGCTCATGAAGATAGTCTTTCTGCAGCGCCGGGCACCTTCAAACCTCAGTTGGAAGAGTCGGTGCTTGCGGAACTCCGGCAGTATTCCCCTGCTCTGGCGACAGATAAATTTCATCTGATAGGCGTTGTCCCCTACAGCAATGCGCTCAGCGCACCGCGCACGTTGGATGTCGCCCGGGCGTTGAATGCCAGGTTGCTGAACGAGGGCGAAGCCGTCAGCCGTCGGGTGCTTTCCACCAGCCTTTGCGCGCGCAGCGCTGCCAATGCGCTGCATATTTTCACGCCGGGCAGCCTGGTCGTGGCGTCTGGCGACCGAGACGACGTGATACTGGCCTCTGCCCTTGCCACCATGAACGGCACCCGGTTGGCAGGCGTGCTGCTGACCAACGGTTTTATGCCCAACGACAACATGATTGAAATGTGTCGGCCCGCACTGAAAACCGGTCTGCCGGTGCTGGCCGTCGACACCGACAGCCTGACCACCGCCCAGAACTTGAGCCTGCTAAGCAGCGAAATTCCCATGGACGATTTCGAGCGCGCTGAACAGGTCGCTCGTTATGTTGCTGCCCATATCGACCTGGAATGGCTAAAAACCCATCTCAGTCGCGGCTACACGCATCGTCTTTCGCCTTCGGCGTTTCGCCACCAGCTGGTCAAGCTCGCTCAACAAGCCAAGAAACGTATTGTGCTGCCGGAAGGCGACGAGCCGCGCACCATCGAAGCGGCGATTATCTGTCAGCGTCGCGGCATTGCCAACTGTGTGCTGCTGGGTAACCGCGATGACATTGACAACATCGCCCGCAACCGCGGCCTGACGCTGCCAGACGAGCTGACCATTATCGACCCGGAAAGCACCCGCGCGCATTACATCGCGCCCATGGTGGACCGGCGACGCGGCAAGCTTAACGAGTTAACCGCCGAGGCTCAGCTGCAGGACAATGTCGTACTCGGCACCATGATGCTGCAGTTGGATGAAGTCGATGGCTTGGTGTCAGGGGCTGTACACACCACGGCCAACACCGTACGGCCCGCGTTTCAGCTGATTAAAACTGCGCCGGAATACAGCCAGGTGTCGTCGATCTTCTTCATGCTGCTGCCTGAACAGGTCGTGGTTTATGGGGACTGTGCAGTGAACCCTGACCCGGACGCTGAAACCCTGGCGGAGATCGCCCTGCAGAGCGCCCGTTCTGCCGAAGCCTTTGGTATCGAGCCACGCGTCGCGATGATCAGCTACTCTACCGGTGATTCCGGTACCGGCGCCGATGTCGACAAGGTGCGCGAAGCGACCCGCATTGCCCAGCAACGCGCGCCGCATTTACCTATCGATGGTCCGCTACAGTACGATGCCGCCGCCATCGAGAGCGTGGGCAAACAAAAGGCGCCTGACTCACCAGTAGCGGGCAAGGCCACGGTGTTCGTATTCCCGGATCTCAATACCGGCAACACGACTTACAAAGCCGTTCAGCGTAGCGCTCGCGTGGTCAGCGTTGGTCCCATGCTGCAGGGCTTGAACAAGCCGGTGAACGACCTCTCACGTGGCGCGTTGGTCGATGATATCGTTTACACCATTGCCCTTACCGCCATCCAGGCCAGTCAGCGACTCTGACTCAGCAAAACAAAGCTGCCGCCTTATCGTTGACGATGAGGCGGCAGGCGTTTGATGGCTAAAGGTATAAAGAAGGCAAGACCTCACTGGCTATTGCAGAATGCTCAGGATTATCCGCTCACCGTAGCCCCACAGCAGCACCGTCGCTGCCAGAAGCATCTCCAATACCAGCACCCCAATTGCCAAGGTCGCGCTGGAAACGATAAACCCCTGCTCATCAGAGATATCCAGGAAGTTCGGTATCCCCACGTAAAGCAGATAACCCGACCAGCAAAGGCCAATCACGCCGGCCAGCAGGCAGAGCCATACGATGGGGTAAAGTGCCACAATGCCGCTGAGCAACATGGGGGTCGCGACATAACCCGCAAACTTGACGCAACGGCGACGATTCGGGGGGGTGTCAACAAAGCGTTTGGCCATCCAGTGGATAACGTTGCCCATGAACAACACGGCCGTAAGGATGACCAAGTAGAACACGATGCCCGCATAGAAGGCATCCAGCATATTCAACTGGATGGTGCGCTCGGCGCCAAGCCCCCAGCCAAACTGCGTGGTGCCAATGAAGGAACAAACAACGGGTACTGCGCTTAGAATCAACACGTGATGAGCATAAAGGTGAAACACCGTTTCGTGCTCGTCGTGCATTTGTTTCCATTCGCGCTGAGGATGGGCCATTAAGCCCCAGACGTGTGTCAGCATGGGTACGTCTCCTACTGTCCTTTTTATTCTAACCGACGGGATAGTCGGTCAAACCCGAATCGGGCTTACAGACAGTATAGACAGGAGCATTGCACTCCTGCCTAATTTCTGACGTACTTCATAACCAACGATCTAACAACGGAGGTAACGACAGCAGGCTGGCATCCAGCGACATGGCAACACTAAGCGCTGTAATCGCCAGAATCGATACGCCAAACACGCGCCTGGCCCAGCGGATATCATCGCTTCCGTGATAGCCCTGCACGGCTTGGTAAAGCCAATAGCTTCCCATGACCAATGCCACGATCAGATAGCCAATACCCGCATAGCCAGCCAGCGCCAATGCCAATGATGCCGCAATGAACGCCACAATGTAGCCAAGGATATAGCGGCGAGCCGAAGCAATACCACGGACGACCGGCAGAACCGGAATCGAGGCAGCGCGATAATCATCCATCCGGAAAATAGCAATCGCATAGGAATGCGGCATTTGCCAAAGACAGAAAATCAACAGTAGCGTGAGCGCGCCTGCGTCCAGTTGGTTCGTCACGGCACAGTATCCCACTACCGGCGGTACCGCACCTGAAAGGCTGCCAACCAAAGTCCCGTACTCTGAGTGACGCTTCATGTAAAGGCTATAGGCCCCGACATAAATGGCATAGCCAAAGCCAGCCAGCGCAACCGTCAAGCCATTGGTACCCAGTGCCAGCACAGCGAAACCAGCGATACCCAGTAACGCCGCAAAGCAAAGTGCCGCAAACGGCGTGATGCGGCCCTGAACCAGAGCCCGTGTCCGCGTGCGGCTCATCACCGCGTCGATATCGCGATCGATCACGTTATTGAAGGCACAGCCCGACGCAATCACCAGCGCCAGGCCCACCACCGCGCTCATAAATAGCAATAGATCAAAATCGCCGCGGGCGGCTAAAAAATAGCCGCCCATCACCGAAATCGTATTACCACCAATGATACCCGGTTTGGTGAGGGCGAAATAATCGCCCATCTTTGCCATAAACGTTACCCGATGTGCAGATTGAGGTGCAGGTTCTGCATGATCCACAACGAACCTCCAACAACCAGGCCGAGAATAATCAAGGTAAAGACGAAGGACATGAAATTCCAGCCTTCCTCTTGCTTAGTGTCCATGTGCATGAACATCACAAGCTGCACCAAAATCTGGGCGATGGCGGTAATTACGATCGTCCAAACGGTGGCATTCATGCTCAGCGCGCCGGTCATTACCACCGTGAAGGGGATAATGGTCAGCACGATGGACAGAATGAGCCCTGTCACATACGACTTAACGCTGCCGTGTGAAGCGGGTGAATCCTTCATATTACAGAACCCCCATCAGGTAGACGAATGAGAATACACAAATCCACACGATATCCAGAAAGTGCCAGAACAAGCTAAGGCACAGAATACGCGGACGCGTCATATCGTTCAGACCCTTGGTGCGCAATTGATAGAGCACTACCAGGATCCAGACCAGCCCGAAAAACACGTGCAGACCGTGTGTACCAACCAAAGTAAAGAAGGCTGATAAAAAGGCGCTGCGATCAGGACCGTAGCCGAGATGAATGAGATGTTGGAACTCATAGATCTCGAGGGCAATAAAGCCTGCCCCCAGCACGAAGGTGATCCATAGCCATTTTTTGACTTGATCTACCTTCTCGGCGGTCATTGCCAGCACCGCCATGCCGTAGGTAAAGCTGCTGATCAACAGCATGAACGTACCGGCCAGGATCAAGGGTAGATCAAAGATCTCGGAGCCGTCGGGCCCACCGGCCGTGCCCCGAAGGAGCACGGCGAATGTGGCGAATAGTGTTCCGAAGATCACCAAATCGCTCATCAGGTAAACCCAGAAACCGAATACCTTGATGCTGCCGGTATCGTGGTGATCATGCGTCTCTGGATGCGCGTGATCGTCGTGTTTACTTACTGCTTCGCTCGCCATGGTTACCCCTGCATCCGAACCTGTAGATGAGACGCTTCTTCGGGATGCTGCTTCAACCACTCCCGATACTCTTCGAGGCGCTTTTTATGTGCAGTTTCAATACGCTCGACTTCTGCCGCTGGCACGTAGTAATCAATGTCGTCATTGGCTACGCGTGCGATGAAGGCGACGAACATACCGATACCACCGACAATCGCCAGCCACCAGATGTGCCACACCAGGGCAAAGCCAAAGATCATCGAGAATAGACTGATCACCGGTCCCGCAATGGTATTGCGCGGCATGTGAATATCCTGGTAAGGCCCAGTGCCAATTGCTTCACGGCCTTCTTGCTTCTGGCGCCAGAAATCATCAATACCGCTGATTTTCGGCAGATGCGCGAAGTTGTAAAACGGCGCAGGCGAAGAGGTTGCCCACTCAAGCGTACGGCCATCCCAAGGGTCACCGCTCATGTCAGCATACTTCATGCTATGACGGTTCTTGACGCTAACCGCCACCATGATCAGTGTTGACAAGATACCCAGCAGGATAATACATGCGCCGATTAAGGCGACGATCATCATCGGCTGCCATTCAGTGGGTTCGTAGGACGACATGCGACGCACGGCCCCATCGAAGCTGAGCACATAGAGCGGCATAAAGGCCATAAGAAAGCCGATCAGCCAGCACCAGAAGCTGAACTTGCCCCACTTCTCATCGAGCTTGAAGCCAAACGCTTTCGGGAACCAGTAGTACATGCCCGCCATCATGCCGAACACCACACCACCGATAATCACGTTGTGGAAGTGGGCGATAACGAACAAGCTGTTGTGCAGCACAAAGTTAGCGGCTGGCAGCGACAGCATCACACCAGTCATACCACCGATGGTAAAGACGATGATGAAACCGATGAGCCACAGCATGGGCACTGACATCTCAATACTGCCGCGGTACATGGTGAACAGCCAGTTGAATACCTTCACACCCGTGGGTACAGCGATGATCATCGTCATGATGCCGAAGAAGGCATTGACGTTGGCACCCGCCCCCATGGTGAAGAAGTGGTGCAACCACACCAGAAAGGACAGCAGTGTGATCGCGACGGTCGCCCATACCATGGTTGTATAGCCAAAGAGTCGCTTACGGCTGTAGGTGGCTACGACTTCAGAAAATACCCCGAATGCCGGCAGGATCAAGATGTACACCTCAGGATGGCCCCAGGCCCAGATGAGGTTGACGTACATCATCACATTGCCACCAAGATCGTTGGTGAAGAAGTTCATCCCCAGATAACGATCAAGCGTCAGCAATGCAATCGTCGCGGTCAGAATCGGGAACGACGCGATGATCAGCACGTTGGCGCACAGCGAAGTCCACGTAAAGATCGGCATGCGGAACAGCTTCATGCCCGGCGCACGCATTTTCAGGATCGTCACGAAGAAGTTAATCCCCGTCAACGTGGTACCGACCCCGGATATCTGCAACGCCCATATCCAGTAATCAACCCCGACCCCTGGACTGTATTCAATCCCCGAAAGAGGCGCATAGGCCAGCCAGCCGGTTGTACCAAACTCGCCTATAAACAGAGATAGATTGACAATCATCGCACCTGATACAAACAGCCAGAAGCTAAGATTGTTCAGGAACGGGTAAGCGACGTCGCGCGCACCAATCTGAAGCGGCACAATCAGGTTCATCAAACCGATGACCATGGGCATGGCCACGAAGAAGATCATGATCACGCCATGGGTCGTGAACAACTGGTCGTAGTGCTCCGGCGGCAGGAAGCCTTCTGACCCACCAGAGGCAATCGCCAGCTGCAAACGCATCATCAGCGCTTCACCAATGCCGCGGATCAGCATCACCAGCGCCACGATGAAGTACATGATACCGATTTTCTTGTGGTCGACCGAAGTCACCCACTCATTCCACAGGTAGCCCCACTTACGAAAGTAGGTAATCCCCGCAACCAGTACCGCTCCGCCTATAACAGTCATTATCATCATCGTTACGATAATGGGGTCATAAAACGGAATCGAGTCTAAACCGAGTTTTCCAAACATAGTCTACTCCGCTGCCTCCGCGTTCATCGCCATATCGCCGTCCTGCTCTTGATGATCGCTACTGGCATGTTTGTATCCGGTCTCATTAGGAAGCACCTCAACTGGCTCACCGTTGTGATAATTGTTGAGAATGTCTTCATAAAGGGTCGGCGATACTTCAGAGAAGTACTCGACCGGATGGTTACGGCTTGGCTTTAACAACTCGCGATAGCCATCGTCAAAGCTGATCGAGTTTGAAGACTCGCTCACTTCGCTAACCCACTCATCGAAGCCTTCTTCCGATGTCGCATGCGCTTCAAAGGTCATGCCCGAGAAGCCTGAACCACTGTAGTTGGTGGAACGACCTGGGTAAGTACCTTCTTCATCAGCAATCAAATGAACGTCGTTATCCATGCCCGCCATGGCATAAATCTGGCTGCCAAGATCGGGAATAAAGAACGCATTCATTACCGAGGCAGAACTGACGCGGAAACGTACCGGCGTGTCAGTTGGGATGGCCAGTTCATTGACCGATGCAATACCTTGCTCGGGGTAGATAAACAACCACTTCCAATCCATTGCCACTGCCTGGATCTCAAGCGTTTCCTCGCCTTCTTCCGCAATGGGCTTGTGCGGGTCCAGGCTGTTTGAGGTGTACCACGTCAACCCGGCGAGGAAGAGGACGATAACGCAAGGAATCAGCCACACCACCACTTCAACCCAGGTGTTGTGTGCCCAATCAGGCGTGTAAGCGGCCTTGTGGTTACCACGACGGTAACGCCATGCGAAGAACAGCGTCATCCCGATAACGGGAAGCACGACGATCTGCATGATGCCAAAGGCTGTCAGAATTAGGGTGCGTTGCTCGACGCCAATTTGACCCTTCGGGTCCATCAACGCCGAGCTACAACCACCCAGCAGTAAAAATAAAGAAAGCAACAGTAGAAGACCTGCCGCTTTGGCGTAGAGGTTTTTTCTCATGTTACGACCTCGTCAGGGCTGGGAGGCAAACATTGCAAACAAGCCGCTAAGTAGCTAGCTAACAAAGTCTCTTGAAAAAACGCAGCCGATAAGCAACTGCTTAACGTCGACGTCTGATCGCGAGAGAGGATCGTTTGGCAGGCTAGCGCCAAACACAGTTACTGCAGACGATGGCTATTCTCGCATCAATGACGCAGATGAGAAGAGACGATTTGCCGCAGGTAAACGCGGCGAATTCTGCCACGATTGGTCGGCAGCTTAAAGATAACTTGGCTAATTTAATGAAAATTAAGCTATGGGGCCGTAATCGTCGTCAATGTGCTGTGTTGATGGAGCATACCGGGTGCGCTCTCATCATCGGTGACCACCACATCAAACTCACTTACCGAGGCAAAATAGGCTGGCCGCACCACGCCGAATTTACTGGCATCGACGACCAAAAGACGCTTCGTGGCTGCCGCCATTGCCGCCTGCTTGGGCAGCACCTCATGAAAATGAAAGCAACTCACCCCACGCTGCACATCGACGCCCGCCGCCGAAATAAACGCCTTGTTAATACCCAACCGCTCGATGGACTCGGCCATGGTGTCACTGGCAAAAGTCTGCGACGCCGGATAAAACAAGCCACCCAGCAACACCAGTCGCACGTTCGGCAAGGGTGCGACAGCATTCGCGATGTTGAGGGCATAGGTAATCACTGTCAGTTCCTGATAACCACTCAGTTGATTCATTAGCGGCATCAATGTCGAGCCACAGTCGACAAACAGCGTATCGCCATCTTCTATGAACCGTTGAGCACGTTGGCACAGGCGGTTTTTCGCCTGGTAGTGGCTGGCCTGCTGCTCGGTAAGATCATATACCGGGGTAACACCCGGGGTGTGCGCCATGACCAACCGGCCACCGAGCAGGCTAATCACTTGCGGGTAGGCGTTAACATCCCGCCGAATGGTCATTTCGGACACACCACACAGCTCAGCCGCATCGCGCAAATGCAGCGTCCCACCGCTGGCGAGTGCTTCTTGCAACGTTGCCAAGCGCAACGCGCTTCGGTCTTTCATTGACAGCTTCTCCTGGTAACGGCCTGTTGTCATTGAATGGGCCTAGGGTTATTGCTGGGGTTATTTCCCTGGTTCACTGAGAATTCTTGCCGTCTTGCTGAGGGCTCCCCCTATGCTGAGCGAGCGACCAGAGAATTACCATTAAACCAACGATTCTTGAAATTCATGTCATTGGTTTTTCATTTAATGACCGTTGGTGTGATAAAAGTTGCAAATTGGCGTTAGAAAAACAACACTAAATGTTATAATTTTAACATTACAACGCAATAAACCCGCTGACTCGGGTCCACGCCAGCCCTCACGTTCGTCGTACAGACGGATCAAAACTGCAACTAACAAACCTGCTGAGGCTACCATGACTGCTCGTTCTCGTTTTACCACTGCTACCCCATCACGCACGTCTCTCGCGGCGCTTGGCGCTGGCATATTAATGGCCAGTGCTGCCAGTAGCGTTAACGCTGATACCTTCGATCCGATTTGGTCGTTTGCCAATGTATCGGTCAACTATCTGGACTGGTCTGACGGCACCGAAGACCGCACCGCCAATAATGCCACCAAGAGCGATTTCATGTTCCTCGAAATCGAAGGCGGCCTGGGCTACGAATGGGGTGAGTTTTACGGCTTCTTTGATTTTGAGAACCCCACCAACGACCAATTCGACGAAGCTAGCGGCGGCACCGATAACTTCCGCACGGCGGGCAAGCTAACCTCGCACATTTACCTGGGCGACAGCCCACTGTCGATTTATGCCCACCTATACGACTTCCGCGACTATGGCTTTAACCTCCGCGAACAGGATCAAATCCTCGGCCTGGGTTATATAGCCAATTTTGAGAACGGTCTATGGATTAAGCCATTTCTGGGGGCCGCCCGGGTTCAAAGTAACAGCTATACCGGCTCTAACGGCTTTATGGCGGGCTGGGTCGCCGGTTACGACTTCACTGCGTTTGGTCAGGACTTTGGCGTGACCAACTGGCACGAGCAGACCTTTGGCCGCGACGACGAATACCTAGAGCAGAACTACCAGCCTCCTGAGTCGAAAGCCAACAGCGTCGGCACTAACGGTGCGGTCAGTCTCTGGTGGCACCCTACCGAGTTGGTCACTACCGGCATCCAGTACCGCTACGCTGATGAGAAACTAGGCACGCCTAATAATTATCAGAACGCGATGATTTACACTGTGAAGCTCAACCTGCTGTAAAGCACACCGGCGAACGCGAAGGATCTTTTTATGACACTCCTGATGAGCTTGGTCGGCATGGTCACCCTGGTGATTATCGCCCTGATCTTTTCCTACGACCGCAAGTCGATTCGCTTACGTACGGTGCTGGGTGCCTTCGGCATTCAAGCGGGCATTGGCGCCTTTGTACTTTATGTGCCCTTCGGCCAAAGCGTATTGCAGACGATCTCGGCCGGCGTTAGCCAGATTCTGGTGTACGCCGATGACGGCATCAGCTTTCTGTTTGGCAGCTTGGCAGATGCTGACGAGGTCGGTTTCATATTTGCCATTAAAGTCCTGCCGGTGATTATCTTTTTCTCCTCGCTGATCGCGGTGCTTTATTACATCGGTATCATGCAATGGGTCATCCGCATTCTGGGTGGCGCCCTGCAAAAGGCACTGGGCACCTCGCGTACCGAGTCGCTTTCCGCCACGGCAAACATCTTCGTTGGCCAGACCGAGGCGCCGCTCGTCGTGCGTCCTTTTATCGCCCGTATGACACCTTCTCAGTTGTTTGCGGTCATGTGTGGCGGCTTGGCATCAGTGGCGGGCTCCGTACTGGCAGGCTACGCCGCCCTGGGCATTCCCATGGAATACCTGGTCGCAGCCTCCTTTATGGCGGCCCCCGGTGGTCTGCTGTTTGCTAAACTGATCATGCCCGAAACCCAGGATGCGCAAGACAGCGACAGCGTTTCCAAGGTGGAGGAAGAATTGCAGGAGCAGGAAGACAAGCCAAGCAACGTGCTGGATGCAGCAGCGACGGGGGCAACCTCGGGCCTGATGCTGGCTGCCAATGTCGGAGCCATGCTGCTTGCCTTCATCGCGCTGATCGCCTTGATCAACGGCATTCTTGGCGGCGTTGGCGGCTGGGTCGGCTTTGAATCGTTAAGCCTTGAGTGGATTCTGGGCTGGCTGTTTGCCCCGTTGGCCTTTTTACTGGGTGTGCCATGGGAAGAAGCAACACTGGCCGGTTCATTCATTGGCCAAAAATTGGTCGTTAATGAGTTTGTCGCCTATATCAACCTTGCACCCTATATTGAAGGTGAGCAGATGGTCGCGGCCACTGGCCAAGCGATGACCGCACACACCATGGCGATTCTTTCCTTTGCCTTGTGTGGCTTTGCAAATTTATCCTCTATTGCGATTTTGCTCGGCGGCCTGGGTAGCATTGCCCCCTCTCGCCGTAAGGAAATCGCCCGCTTTGGCGTCAAGGCGGTATTGGCAGGCACCTTGTCTAACCTGATGTCGGCCTCTATTGCAGGCTTCTTTATCGCCTTGGGCAGCGTTGCTTCTTAACGTAACATTCAACGATTACGCGGGTGCTGCTGTCATATACGGTAGTGCCCGTTTTTTTCAGTCGTTCTTAAACCCTAACACTGTGCGAGATGTCCATGACCGCTTCGATTAACATGACCCTTGCTGCGCGCCAGGCGCTTTCACTGATGGACTTGACCAGTCTCAACGATACCGATACCGATGCGTCCACCGAATCGCTGTGCAAAAAGGCGAAAACGCCCTTCGGCTACCCGGCAGCGGTATGTGTCTACCCCCAGTTTGTCGTGACCGCGCGTCGCGCCCTCACCGCCCACGAGCTCAATGGTGACGTCAAAATCGCCACGGTCACCAACTTTCCCCATGGTGGTGACGACATCATGGGCGCCGCCCGCGAGACCCGCGAAGCCGTTGCCTCCGGCGCGGACGAAGTCGATGTCGTTTTCCCCTATCGCGCCCTCATGGCGGGCGACGAAGAAACCGGCCGAGAGCTGGTGGAAATGTGCCATGCAGCCTGCGGCGGCCAGGCGCTTTTGAAAGTCATCATTGAAGCCGGCGAGCTCAAAGAGCCTGCGCTTATCAAGCGGGCCAGCGAATTGGCCATTGAAGGCGGCGCCGACTTTATCAAGACCTCAACCGGCAAAGTGGCGGTCAACGCAACGCTGGAATCCGCCGAAATCATGCTCCAGGCCATCAAGGACAGCGGCAAGGATGTAGGGTTCAAGGCAGCGGGCGGCGTCAAGACGACCGAAGAGGCCGCTGAATACCTGGCTCTCGCCGCTAACATCATGGGTGACCAGTGGGTCTCGCCTCGCCACTTCCGGTTTGGTGCCTCCAGCCTGCTGGGGGACTTGCTGAACACCCTGAGTGGCAACCCGCAGACCGCATCGCTCTCGCGTACTGACGGAGGCTACTAATATGCTCCCGCAAGAGTTGATTCGCCTTAAGCGCGATAACCAACCGTTGCCGGCAGAGGAAATCAAGGCCTTTGTACAGAGCATTGCTGACGACCGCATCAGCGACGCCCAGATTGGCGCCTTTACCATGGCGGTGTTTTTGAACGGCATGACCCGCGAGGAAGTTGTCGCGCTGACCACGGCAACCCGTGACTCGGGTCATGTGATGCAGTGGGATTCGCTCAATCTTCCTGGCCCGATCGTCGACAAACACTCCACCGGCGGCGTGGGTGACCTGGTTTCCCTGGTACTCGGCCCCTGGGTGGCCGCCTGCGGGGCCTTCGTGCCAATGATTTCTGGGCGAGGCCTGGGCCACACCGGCGGCACCTTGGACAAGCTTGAGTCGATCCCCGGCTACGACCCCTACCCCGAGCCTGATCGTTTTCGCGACGTGGTCAAATCCACCGGCGTGGCGATTATCGGTCAGACCGGCAACCTGGCACCGGCGGATAAACGCATCTATGGCGTGCGCGACGTGACCGCCACGGTGGAATCCATCCCGCTGATCACCGCCTCCATCCTGGGCAAAAAACTGCCCTCCGGCCTGGATGCGCTGGTCATGGATGTCAAAGTGGGCAGCGGCGCCTTTATGCCCACGCCAGAAAAATCCCGGGAGCTTGCCGAAAGCATCGCCAACGTAGCGACCCAGGCAGGCACGCCGACCACGGCCCTGCTCACCGATATGAGCCAGCCGCTGGCCCCCTGCGCCGGTAATGCGGTCGAAATCGTCGAAACCCTGGCGCTGTTGCGCGGCGAACGCCCCAACAGCCGGGTGATGCAGGTGACCCGCGAGCTGGCGGTGGAAATGCTGATGGCGGGCAAGCTGGTCGCCAGCCGCGAGGAAGCGCTGACCAAGCTTGAAAAAGCCCTCACGTCAGGTGCGGCCGCCGAGGTCTTTGCCCGCATGGTGAGCGAGCTGGGCGGCCCTGCCGACTTTATGGAGCGCTCGGATCATTACCTGGCCAAAGCCAACGTCATTAAACCCGTGTATGCCGAGCAAGCGGGTATTATCCAGCGCATTGATACCCGCGCCGTCGGCATGAGTGTGGTGGAACTCGGCGGCGGTCGCCTGCGCAACGACGCCAGCGTCGACCACAGCGTCGGCTTCAGCGACATCGTCGAAATCGGTGAGCACGTCGATAGTCAGCGTCCCATCGCCATGGTTCACGCCAAAAGCGAAGACGCCGCTGCCCTTGCCGCCGCCCAGCTTCGTGCCGCGGTCACCTTGGGTGACGCCCCAGCGACCGCCGACACGCTACTTCAAGACACCTTCCGAGGAGAAGCCTGATGCGCCGTGCGATTGTTGTTGTCCTCGATTCGTTTGGCATCGGCAGCGCGCCGGATGCCAACACGTTCGGCGACCAGGGGTCTGACACCCTGGGCCATATTGCCGCCGCCTGCGCCCGTGGCGATGCCGATAATGCCGAACGTTCAGGCCCATTGAAACTGCCCAACATGGCCGCACTTGGCCTGTTTCACGCCCATCGTGACGCCACGGGAAGCACCGCCGAAGGCGTTAGCCTGCCCGATACGCTGGCGGGTGCTTACGCCCACGCCAAGGAAATTTCCAGCGGCAAGGATACCCCCTCGGGGCACTGGGAAATTGCCGGCGTGCCGGTACGTTTTGATTGGGGCTACTTTCTCGACAAGACCGATAGCTTCCCTGCCGAGCTGCTCGACAAGATTGTCGCAGAGGCCGATCTTCCCGGCGTGATTGGCAACTGCCACGCCTCGGGCACCGAGATTATCGCCCGCCTGGGTGAAGAGCACGTCGCCACGGGCAAGCCGATTGTCTATACCTCCGCGGATTCCGTGTTTCAGATTGCCGCTCACGAAGAGTACTACGGCCTTGAGCGACTCTATGAACTGTGCGAAACCGTGCGCGAGCTCTTGGCGCCTTACAACATTGGCCGCGTCATTGCCCGCCCGTTTGTCGGCGACGACAGCGCAAGCTTTGCGCGCACTGGCAACCGCCGCGACTACAGCGTAGAGCCGCCCTCACCCACGGTGCTGCAAAAACTCGCCGATGCCGGGGGTGAAGTGGTCTCGATTGGCAAGATTGCCGATATCTACGCCCACTGCGGTATTACCCACAAGGTCAAGGCCAGCGGTCACGACGCGCTGATGGACGCGACGCTTGGCGAAGTAGCGCGCACCGCCAAAGAGACCAGAGACCGCCCGACCATGATCATGACCAACTTCGTCGATTTTGACTCGGTCTACGGTCACCGCCGTGACGTGTCCGGCTATGCGGCCGCACTCGAACACTTTGATGCCCGCTTGCCCGAGCTTTTTGCCGCCCTCAACGATGACGACCTGCTGCTGCTCACCGCCGACCACGGCTGCGACCCCAGCTGGCAAGGTACCGAGCACACCCGTGAATACGTCCCGGTGATGGTGCGTGGCGCTGGCTTTACCCCTGGCCCCATGGGCGAACGCGGCACTTTCGCCGATATCGGCCAAACGCTGGCTGACTTTTTCCTGCTACCGGCCATGGCCGATGGCAAAAGCTTTCTACCCGACGCTGCTTAAAGGCAAATATCCAACCTCTAGCACAAAGGTCAGAATCAACCCGTAGCGGGGGTCTTTCGCCATGGCCGGAAAATGTTCCCAACAATTCCGGCATTTCCGCCATCCATGGCGGTCAGATGGCGAAAGTAGCGCCCAGGGAAGGGTTCACAGCGCCCCCGCGAAGGGTTGATTCTGACCGTAAATTACATGGGAGCGTGACATGGCTACACCGCATATTAATGCCGAGATGGGCGATTTTGCCGATACCGTGCTGATGCCCGGCGATCCGCTGCGTGCCAAGTTCATCGCCGAGACCTACCTGGACGATGTTCGCCTGGTCAACGACGTACGCAGCATGCTGGGCTATACCGGCACCTACAAAGGCCGCAAGATTTCCGTCATGGGCCACGGCATGGGCATCCCCTCGGTTTCGATCTACGCCAAAGAGCTGATCACCGACTACGGCGTTAAATCCGTGATTCGTGTCGGCTCCTGCGGCGCGGTACGCGACGACGTCAATGTTCGCGATGTGGTCATCGGCATGGGCGCGTGCACCGATTCCAAAGTGAACCGCATGCGCTTCAACGACCACGACTTCGCTGCGATCGCCGACTTCGACCTGACCCAGCACGCGGTCGCCGCCGCCAACGCGCAAAACGTGCCGGTGAAAGTCGGCAATATCTTCTCGGCAGACCTCTTCTACAACCCGCAAACCGAGATGGCCGAAATGCTCAAGCGCTACGGGATTGTCGGCGTCGAGATGGAAGCCGCAGGCCTTTACGGCGTAGCAGCGGAATTTGGCGCACGGGCACTGACCATCTGCACGGTATCCGACCATATTCTGAAAGGCGACTCGCTCTCCAGCGCCGACCGTCAAACCACCTTCAACGACATGATGACGATTGCGCTCGACACGGTATTACGCGACGACGCAGCGCGCACCTGAAGGCCAACAGCAAGGATACCGCCATGAGCCAAGTCGATTCGGCACTGGTTGAGACACTACTAACGGCGCTCGGCAATGCCTATGCGCCCTACTCCAACCACCCGGTGGCCGCCGTGATGGAGTGCCCGGACGGCCAGCAGTTCGCCGGTTGCAACGTTGAAGTGGCCCACTACAAAGGACTCTGTGCCGAAGCCTCGGCAATTTCAGCCATGGCCACGGCCGGGCAGCGCGAACTTGCCAGGGTATATGTCATGGGACCAGGCGAGCACCTGTGCACGCCCTGCGGCGACTGCCGCCAGCGCATCCGCGAGTTTGCCACGCCTGACACGCAGATCATGGTGCTCTCCCGCCAGGGCGAGGTGTTAAAAACCTACACCATGGACACCCTGCTACCCGACGCTTTCGGGCCAGAGCAACTGCCGCCGCGTTAATTCCCGCTGCCTAGCTTTAACAACCAGCTCCCTGTGGGCTGGTTTTGTGCGTGCGTAGCTCGTACTCTTAAGCAAACCTGCTTGTACAGGACAAAGTGTGCCAACAAGAGCGCACCACACCATTGGAGAACGCCATGGCTGGACTACTGCCCCACGTCGACCCCGACGGCTTGCTGGAATATTCGGTGGTCTACACCGACCGCTCGCTGAACCATATGTCGCAACAGTTTCAGGGCGTGATGCGCGATATTTCCGCCACGCTTAAAGAGGTATACAACGCCCATGCTGCGGTGATCGTGCCGGGTAGCGGCACCTTCGGTATGGAAGCGGTTGCGCGCCAATTTGCCGTGGATCAGAAAACCCTGGTGATTCGCAACGGCTGGTTCAGCTACCGCTGGACGCAGATTATCGAGATGGGCCGGCTGACCGACCAGCACACCGTGCTTAAAGCACGGCGGGAAGACCAAAGCGACCCGCAGTCACCCTTTGCGCCGGTACCCGCCGACGAGGTTGCCGAACGTATTCGCGCTGAAAAGCCTGCGGTCGTTTTTGCCCCTCAGGTGGAAACGTCCGCCGGGATGCTGCTGCCAGACGACTATATTCGCACCGTCGCCCAGGCCACCCGCGAGGTCGGCGGGCTGTTTGTGCTCGATGCGATTGCCGCGGGTACGCTGTGGGTCGATATGCAGGCGCTCGGCGTTGACGTAGTAGTCAGCGCGCCGCAGAAGGGGTGGAGTGGTTCACCGTGCTGCGCCATGGTGATGCTATCGGACCGTGCAACCCAGCGTCTATCCGAGACTCAGAGCAACAGCTTTGCCTGCGACCTAGGCAAGTGGCACAGCATCATGCAGGCCTACGAAAACGGCGGGCACGCCTACCACGCCACCATGCCCACCGATGCCTTGCGCCAGCTGCGCGATATCATGCAGGAAACCCGCGACTACGGCTTTGGCAAGGTCAAGGAGGAACAGCAGGCGATCGGCCGCGAGGTTCGCGCCATGCTCAAGCGCCATGGCTTTACAAGCGTCGCGGCGGACGGCTTTGACGCCCCCGGCGTGGTGGTGTGCTACACCGATGACAGCGGTCTGGTCGGCAAGCTTGCCCAGGCAGGCGTACAAGTGGCGGGCGGAGTGCCGCTGATGTGCGATGAGGGCGACAACTTCCAGACGTTCCGCATTGGTCTGTTTGGTCTCGATAAGTTGCACCACACCCAGCGCAGCGTGGAAAACCTTGAGCAAGCCATCACGTCAGTGAGCTAACTCACAGGGTCAAATCAGTTAATCAACGCGAGAAGCCCGCTACTCAATAGCGGGCATTTTTATTCGCCATCTGTCACCGGCTGACCTTACATATAGCCCACGCCACGGGGCATCATGCCCAGGTTGTTTTCAACCTGCGTCACCCCGGAAACGTTTTCTGCCGCCACCGTCACGGCCTTTTTCTGTTCGAGGGATTCAACCAGCCCCCAGACTTCCACGACGCCGCCATCGACTATCAGACTGATATTTTCGACGCGCACATCGGTGTGGCGCTCAACGTCGTTGAGGATGGCTTCGCGAATTTGCCGATCGTCTGCGGGCGATTGCGTCGGCCCCACGACGGCGTTCGCAATGCCTTGCAGTAAATTAGCGCGACTGACGATGCCCACCAATTTGCCATCGCGCAGAACAGGCACGCGTTTGATGTGGTGCTTTTCCAGCAGGCGAGCAATGCTGTGTATTGGCGTGTTTTCCTCGACACTCAGAGGGTTCGGCGTCATGACATCCTGAGCTTTACGACCATGGGATTTCACATAGTCGCTCGCACTTTTTCCGGCACTCAAAAGCGATAGCCAACCTGACTGGGGGTGGCCGTCATCATCTTTTAACCGGCGCATCAAATCGCCTTCGCTGACGATCCCGACCACCCGATGCTCGCCATCCACCACGGGGACGGCACTAATACGGTGGCTCAGCAGCAATTGTGCTATATCGCGCACATCGGTGTCGGGCGCCACACTCACTACTTTGGGCGTCATGATATCGATAGCTTGCATGGTGCTCCTCCTAGCGACGGGCCCTTGCGACGTTATCGTCGTAGTTTGCAAAGCCCTCTATCTCAGACTAGTCCGCTGCTCTTCAGTTGCCCATGCTGACGCCATTTAGTTGGCGTCTTTTTGATATAGCGCAGTTTATTCGCTGGCCTTTGCTGTGCCGCTTTCCCCGACTTTTTCCACGTCAACAATACCTGATCGACTGACCGCCACCTTCCAACGCGCAAGGTAAGGCTGGTCTTCGCTACCCGTCTCACGAATAACCAGATTAAACAGGTGACGTCGCTCGACGCTTTCACGCACGGCCTGGCCTTCTTTAAGCCGATAGATGTCGTGCTTGCCCTTGCTCATCAGCCGCGTCAGCATGGAAATATCCAGCGTTAAACTTTCCTGAGTATGTTCGTAACCACTCAGGAAACGGGTCGGTGACATCCGCGAACGGGAACGATAGTGCAAAACGACTTCTTCACGCTGTGCCACGGTACGGCGACGCAGTTGCTGAATTTCAGCGTCGAGGGAGGAATAACGCTTATAGTCGAACCATTCGAGTTGATGCCCCACCGACACATTGCGGTTGGGGTCGACGTACTGGCGCCGCCATTTAGGCCGCCCACGGCGCAACCAGCGCCATAGCGTGTTACGTAAGTCGTCTTTGAAGACTTCACGCATGGCATACAGCACGGCCATTGCAATCACGAACAGCGCGGTAATATCGCCAAGGGTATCGCGTAGACGGAGCACGCCAAACGAAACAAAGGCCATGACCACGGCAGTCGCCAAGGCCTTAACGGCTTTTTGCTCGCCACCACCCAGCTCTTGGGGCTGCTGTTTGAGGGTGATGGGGTATTCGATCAGGCGCCGCAACAAGCGCATCTTATTGGACATGCGGGTGGGGTCAGCCATTACCCGTTCGGCGTTGTATTCCTGCTCGCGCCGGTACGCTTCTTCACGCTGGCAAATCGCCACGAGCCGATGACGGATAGGGGTAAACTCACCGCCCCTTGGCATGTGAGCGACCAACGCCAATAGCTGCTGTTCGGTAAACCACGACAGGTAATTATCGATGTTGGTGAAATACTTGGTCAGTCGTTCATCGCTGGGCGGATGGCGGCGCAGGCGTCTCAGAATGCTTTCACTCAAATCACTGGTTTCCTGCAGCCGGTCGCGCAGGCGGTGGACGCTTTCCTGGTCGACCTGATGCTTGTCTTCACTACGGCGTATCTTCTGCGCGCTTGCTAACATCGCCTGCGTGGTACGTTCCATGGCACCGACGTATTGATAAGCGTAAAGACTGAGGCTCAGCCGATACGAGTCACTGTCCATCTGATGACGACTCGCCAAGCGGCTATGTACCAAAGGCAGATGGTATTCGTCGCTGTAGTAGGTACGCGATACCTGTATCGCCGCGTGGTAAAACGCCTCCTCCGAAATTAGTTGGGTCGAAAGGCCCAACTCACCGGGCACAAACAGATAAATATCCAGGTTGTGAGAGGTTTCTTCCTTTAAACGCCGCGAAATACGCAGTTGAAAGCTATTTTTGCGTTCTACATTAATCAACTCACCAATCTCCTGCTTCCCTGGATACGGCAATGCGATAACATGGCATTATCTCGAACAGGTGAAGGCCTTGCCATAAGGCACGCCTGACGCCACTATTGCCCGCTGTTCTTTTCGCTTTGGGAGCCTGTGGATGTCTATGGCCCGTTTTTCACCCTTTGAGCTGGTGCTGTTAAACAGCCGCAGCCAAGTGGATACGGCAACGCTACTGTTGCTGGCCTGGGTGCTAGTTCACCGCCAGCACGTGTCGGAAGGCCAGCGGCGCCGTCGCCTGGCCCAGGTCACGGCGCAGTTTCGTCATGGGCATGAATTAGGGCCGGTCATGAGCATTGCCCATAGTCAGGACCTTCAAGCGATTCAGTTAGCCGCCGAGATTCTGCGTAAAGAGTGCTCCCAGGAACGCAGTTTGAGTGTCTTGCACCAGTCGATCACCGTGGCGACCGATGACGGCGACCTGTCGTTGGCCAACCATTATATCCTGCGTTTTCTGGCGGACTTGCTCAATGTGGCGCCCACGACGCTGAGCACCCTGTTTTATGAATTGACCGGCAGGCCGCTCGGGTCTCCCGAAGACCCCAGCCGTCACACTTACTGGCAGCACCACAACCCTGACTATTTCAGCCAAAAGGCGCGAGAGGCTGCCGCTGAACAGCAGGCTCGAGATGAAGCAGCACAGCAGGCCCATCAGAAAAACCAGCAACGCGAACAGAAAAAACAGCGTAAGCAGCAGGAAAAACAGCGCCAACAGGAAGAGGCCCAGGCACGTCAGGAGCGTGAGCGCCAGCAGCAGCGCGATGACCAGAACCGCCGGGAACAGGCTCAGCGTGAACGAGCGCAGCATGACCGGTCTCGATACGAACGCGCCCAGGGAGAGCGCCGCCAGTGGCAGCGCACCTCTCCGCCCCCGGACCGCACTACCCGTGCTCTGGCCGTACTCGGTCTGCCGCCGGGAGCCAGCCGTAGCGACGTACGCCTCGCTTATCGGCGCATGGCACAGCTCCACCACCCGGACCGCTTTTTCACCGAAAGCGAGCATCAGGTGGCGCTCGCATCCGCGCGTTTTCAGCGCATCAAAAACGCGTATGATTACCTGATGCAAACTTACTAAAAAGACGCCGCGACCAACGGAATAACAACACCATTATGCGCGATTTGTATCAACGCCTATCGCTTTCACCAGAAGCCAGCGAGCACGACATCCAGAATGCCGTGAGGCGCTGTCCCAACAGTGCCCTACGCCAGGACGCCGAGAGTGTTCTCACGGTCAACGAACACCGTGAGGCCTACGATACGTTACACCACACGCTCAACGATATTGGTTGCCTGCGTGCGCGACTCGGCTTGACCCACGGGGCCCACTGGCAAGGCGATGTGGCCAACGATTTTTCGCTGCCCCCCGATAATGCCATTTCGCGTCACGATGAACTCGTCGACCGCGTCAGCAACGCGGTCTCCCTGTATAATCGCTGGCGGCGTTGGCGAGGCCCGTGGCTACTCGTCGCCGTGTTCGCGACCGGGGCTGGTATCGGCATCATAGTGGGATTTGCCCTCTGCCTGGGGCTTGCCACGGGATAGGCGACTGTTTTCTTCGCTTCCCTTGCGCTGCCGTTCATCCTTCCTGATTTCAGCTTTAGTGGGCATCGGTGCCGGTTTGGGTGGTGTCGGCCTTTCTCTCCCCTCTGATGTTTCCTCAGTATCACTGGCTTCCTCGTTGGACTGACGCTTATCGGCGGCATCTCCGTCACCCTGCAGGTTCATATCCACGCTGCCGTCCGGCTCCATCGGGCCACCGGCCTTTCCCTCCATGGTGACGCTCAAGCGCGGCACGCCCAGGTCAACACCGTCGGCCTCCATGCGCTGTTTCAGCATCAGGTTGAAGGCGCGGGCAACGTCCCATTGCATTTCGGGGGCGGTACGGAACCGCATGCGCAAAATAGCACCACCGTCGTCAAAACTGTCGATCCCCTGCATCTCCAGCGGGGACCAGATATGGTGCCGCATCATCGGATCTTTGCGTAGTTCCTGGGCGGTTTCCTGCATCAGGTGAATGGCATCATCTATGTTCATGTCGTGGGGAATACGGATACGCATCAGCGCTATACCGAATTGGCGCGACATGTTGTGGATCGACTCGATGCGGCTGAACGTGATGATATGCACGATGCCATCGAGGTCGCGCAGCCTTACTGTGCGCAGAGTCAGGCCTTCTACCGTGCCCATGTGGCCGTTGATTTCGACGAAATCGTCCACGGCAAGGGAATCTTCGATCAGGATAAAAATACCCGTGATCAGATCCTGCACCAGCGTTTGCGCCCCGAAGCCGATCGCCAGACCAATCACACCGGCACCCGCCAGCAGTGGCGTCACGTTAACGCCCAGATTGGCGAGTCCGGCAATAATCGCAATGATCAGAATCGTGATAAAAATGACATTGCGGATCATCGGCGTGATGGTTTGCGCGCGGGCCTGATTGACCCGTTTACCGCGGGAACGGGTCGATGAGATCAACGCCCGCTGAATGGCCGTATCGGCAAAAATCCATACCAGCCACGCCAGCAGTACTGTTCCACCCAGGCTCACCAGGGCCGGGCCAAGCCGGGCACCCGCCAGGCCGCGCTGGCCCAGGCCAAACATCGAGCTACCCCAGACCTGCATCGACAGTTCGGCAAAGACCACCCAGGCACAAATGTGTGCCAGCACGAACCCGAAACGCTCCAGCCGCTTGCGGTACTGACTTTGCCGACGGCGACGGTGACGGCGCTTACCCAAGCGCTCCGCTTGGCGACGCAGCAGGCCAGTCACGACCAACGTCAGCACCAGCAGGCTCGCCGAAATGATCGACCGAGCAAGTGCCGTGCCCACATCGCCAACGGTAATAAAAATCGCCAGCAAAGAGCCACCGACCAACAGCAGTGCGGGGATATGCCACAGCCCACCGAGCGCGCGGATCATCTCCACAGCGGTGTTGGCATCCCGGCGTTGCTTGTAGGGGCGGTTGCAGATCAGGTGGCGCACTGGACGTTTGAATTTGATCACAAAGCGCGCCGAAATCAGCGCCGCCAACATATTGGCCAGTACGGAAACCAGGCTGGAAAGCTCGCTGCCCAGCATTTCAACAATGCGGCTCGAATTCACCGCATCGCCCAGTGCGATCAGAGCACCAATGACAAACAGGCCCCGCAGTGCACGCTGATGCAGCAGTTGCACGGCCGTAAACCGATGCCCACGGCTGAAGAATGCCACGACGGTTTCAAACACTACCGACAGCAATCGACCACAAACGCAAATATAAGCCACGACCAACACCATGGTCCTGCCCGGGCTATAAGGCATCAGTTGGCCGATCCCCAGCGTAATCGCAAACGCCAGTATCCAAGGCAGGATGCGCCGAAAAAAGTGCACGACCATCAGCCAGCCTTTCGGGTCGCGGGGCAAGTCAAGCGGCCACTCGCGACGCCTTGCGATCACCCTTCCCGCACCAATCATGGCCACCAGCAGCACAACCCAGACCAATGCAAGTACAGCGCCTTCGGCTACCGCACGAATCGTCTCGCCTCGACTGGCGCTACTGGCCACGGCTTGCAAGCCCTCACCGCCGTTGACCAATTGACGCTGCCACTCGTCTATTGGGGAACCGCCAGCCTGAGCCTGCTCGCCGATGTCGGTGAGCGTATCCGCAAGCGCACCCAGCACCCCCTGGCGAACAACACCTTCATCTTCACTGGCTTTTTCCGAGGTGGTTTGCAATTCACGCAGCGAGTTGATCAACTCGCTACGCTGCTCTTCGTTTTCGAGCATTGAAATCACGTCATTCAGCGATCCCTGAAAATCTTCGCTGCTAACTTCGTTCTGTTCTTCTGATTCACCACCGCCGAGGCTTGGCAGCGAGATCGCTTGTGCATGAGCGTGAGACGTCACGACGCCCATCAGTACGATGAAAACAAAACTAAGAACGGTATTGATTAGCCAGTGCGGTCGCACATATTACTCCTGAACCAAGGCATCAAAAGGCAATGTCGCGTTATTATCCCTGTAAAGGGCTCGCTGAGCGAATATTCTCAGCCCACACGCGTGACTATGATAGGCTGAGCGCACAAATCGTTCACCTCACAGGATGCCGAGATGACGCTAGAAGCGCCACCTAATGGATGGAACTCAAAGGGCGAAACTCGCAAGATCGGTGTCGAAATCGAATTCGCCGGTTTGCCACCTCGCGACACAGCCCTGATCGTGTGCGAACTGTTTGGTGGCGAGCTTAACGTGGTCAGCCCCCACCGGCTACTGGTCGAAGGCACCCGTTGGGGGGAGTTTGGCATTGAGCTGGATACCCAATATGCGCACCCTGACCAGGCGCTACTAGAGGAAATCCACGAGCAGGACAGCGAATGGTCACGCCAGCAACACCAACATCGCCTGGAATTCCACCGCAAGACTCGCGAGCTAATTGGCGATATGGTGACGGGCCTGGTTCCCACTGAGATCGTTTGTCCGCCGGTGCCCTGGAACGAACTCGACGAGCTCGATACGCTGTTTGAGGCATTGCGGACGCACGGGGCAAAAGGCACGGATGCCAGCTTACTCTACGGCTTTGGGTTACACCTCAACCCTGAAGTTGAGCGTGAAGACGTGGATTACCTGCTGGCGATGCTGCGCGCCTACCTGCTCCTGGCAAGCTGGCTGCGCAGTGAGATCAAGGTGGACATCACCCGCGAAGTGCTGCCCCACGCCAACCCATTTCCCAAAGAGTATGCGCTCAAGGTATTAAACCGTCAGTACACGCCGGATATCGACACGCTGATTGATGACTACCTGTACTACAATCCCACCCGCAACCGGGAACTGGATTTATTGCCACTGTTTGCTTACCTTCGCCCTGACCACCCACACAAGCTGTTGCATAGCGAGTTGACCAAACCTCGGCCAACGTTTCATTACCGGCTACCTAATGCCCAGCTTTCGGAGCCTCGTTGGGGGGCCGTCACGGAATGGAATCGCTGGGTCGCCGTGGAACGCTTGGCAGCCTCCAGGGAAACCCTTGCCGCGCGCTGTGACCACTATATCGCCCAGCACAACCGGCCACTGATTACTCGCCTGGCAAGCCGCGCCAAGCGCTGGTGGAGTCAGCGCAGTTCAACGAAGCGCTGATAGCGTCATCTTGGGGTGTTGCTGTTAAGTCATTCACATCGACTATTCATTCACATTGATTATCCATTCACATTAACCAAGAGTGCCCTTGCATGGCCCGCCCGTTAATTGGCATTACCACTTCCGATGCAAAAAGCCAGCTTGCCTGGTGTTTCGATTGGTTTGCAGTCTGGCGTCACGGTGGCCGACCGCTGCGTTTATCGCCTGCAAGACCTATGCCCGATGATCTGGATGGACTCATCATCGGCGGTGGCGATGATATTGAAGCCTCACTGTATGGTGGTGAGGTGCAGCTGGATGTCCGCTTGGACCCCGCCCGAGACGAACTGGAACTCAGGCTGCTGGAGCATTTTATCCCGCGCAATACCCCTGTACTGGGTATTTGCCGGGGAGCCCAACTGATCAACATCCACCTGGGCGGCACCCTGGACCCGGATATTTACACCACTCATGAGGGATTGAAACGCCGACGCACGGTGCTGCCCCGCAAAACCGTCGATATCGTAGGGGCCAGCCAGTTACACCGCTTGCTCGGCGTCACCTGGTGCCGGGTTAACAGCCTACATCATCAAGCGGTTAACCGTGCCGGCAAGGGAATCGACATTGTCGCCCGTGACCGCGATGGTCTGGTCCAGGGTATAGAGTCCCGTGACCACGATTTTCTGCTTGGCGTGCAATGGCATCCCGAATGGCTCGTTTTCAACCGCCCCCAACAGCGTTTAATTCGCGCGCTGGTGGCGGCGGCAGAGCGTCGTCAGGCCGATATCAAGCGTTAAGGGCAGCGAGCGCAGCGTCGTAATCCGGCTGATCTTTCAGCTCACTTACCAGCTCGCTGTGGAGCACGCGGTTATCGGTGTCCAGCACCACGACGGCCCGGGCACATAGCCCTTCCATCGCGCTATTGCACAACGCCACGCCCCAGGCTTCCTGAAACTCGCGATGACGGAAGGTGGACAGTGTTTCGACGTCGTCCAACCCTTCCGCACCACAAAACCGCTTGGCAGCAAAGGGCAAATCGGCCGACACCACCAACACCACAGTGTTTTCAAGTTTGGACGCCAGCTCGTTAAACTGCCGAGTCGACATCGCGCAAGTCGGCGTATCGACGCTGGGAATAATGTTGAGCACTTTGCGTTTGCCTTGATACGTATCAAGGGTGACATCCTGAAGCTCACTGTTGGTGAGGGTCATGGCAGGCGCGACTTGCCCTGGGGCTGGCAAATGGCCGGCGACATCCATCGGCTCACCGGCACGGGTAATCTGTTGCATATCAGACTCCTGAACGTAATATGGAGACTATATACTGCCTCCTAAACGGGAATTATCCTAGCTGGGTTTGTTATACACCGCGCCAAGATGAGAAACATCATGCCTTCTTTAGTGATTATTAAAACCGGTGATGCCTTCCCGGAAGTGGTCGAACAGCACGGTGATTTCGAGCAGCTTTTTATCCAGCAGCTACGTGAGGCGTTACCTGGCGACATGACGTTAAGCGTATGGGATGCACGGGAGAAAACACCAACGGCGTCGCCCACCTCGTTTGCCGGCGTGGTCATCACTGGTTCGCACAGCATGGTGAGTGAAGCGCCGCCATGGAGTGAGGCGCTAAAGCCCTGGCTCAAGCAGGCGCTGGCGGACGAGGTGCCAATGCTTGGCGTGTGTTACGGGCACCAGCTCATGGCAGCGGCCTTTGACGGCGTCAGCGACTTCCACCCCGCCGGTCGGGAATCGGGCACTCATCAGGTACGGCTCACCCAGGCCGGTCAGCAAGATCCTCTCTTCAGCCAGCTGCCCGAGTCCTTCCCGGCGCATCTCACCCATGCGCAATCGGTAATGCAGTTACCACCCAATGCCACGGTGCTCGCGCATAACAGCCACGACGCCCACCAAGCACTGCGCTATGGACCACGCCAATGGAGCGTGCAGTTTCATCCCGAATTCACTGCACCGGTGATGCGCGCCTATCTTGAGCGTCAGCGAGCAGCGCTGCGCGACCAGGGCGAAGACCCTGACGCCCTGCTCAGTGGCGTTCACGACACACCAGAGGCATCCGGCCTTCTGCGCCGTTTCCTATCGTTTGTGTAATTAAACGCGCCTTTGATCCCGCCGCGAGGCGAGCCGGTCTGCCAGGCGGGTGGGTTCTGGCAGTTTGGTCGCACCCAGGCAGCGCAACACCCATTGCAAAGACGTGTCCAGCGACAGGCGGTGACCAGAAGACACAAACACCGGTTTCACCCTGGCTCTTGAGCGCAATACCGCACCAATCACCTCACCGCTGTTGGCAGTGAGCGGTACCCAATCGCCACGCTGCTCACCCACTTCAGCATGGGTTCCCGTCAGCCGGGATTTGGCAATGCCAATGGTGGGCGTATCCAGCCATAGTCCCAGGTGGGCAGCAACCCCCAGTCTCCGTGGATGGGCGATGCCCTGCCCGTCCACCATCACCAGTTCGGGCTGAATGCTTAGTTTTGCAAAAGCACCCAGCGCGGCGGGAATTTCACGAAACGACAGCAGCCCAGGAATATAGGGCATACGCGTAGGCTCACGCTGAATGACCTGCTCTACGACCGACAGGTTGGGGGCAGCTTCCTGGCTCCATTGCAGTACCACCACTGCCGCTCGGGTTGTTTCACCGCCATCCTCAAAACCAATATCCACCCCCGCAATATGGTGCACGGGCTCGATACGGTCGTTCAATTCGACCCGCTTCGCGAGCTTCGTTTGCAGTGCCATTGCGTCTTTGGGCGCGAGGTTCCATTCGTGTAGCGGTGCAGGCATGGCATCCTCCTTGAAGCGGTGAATGGGGAATAACGTAGCAAAAAAACGCCCCCACACCAGTCAAGGTGCGGGGGCGTTGTGAGATATCCTCAGTTGCCGCTTGGCGGCAGCTGATTAATCCTTAAGCGCGTTCGCGGCGACTAATAGGCGCATCACCTTCATCACGACGACGGCGCGGAGCACGCTCCGGGGCGCTATCTTCGCTGATTTCCAACGGACGGCCAGATACGCGGGCACGGGCCATTTTAGTCAGGATGGTGGACGGCAAACCGCTGGGCAGTTCAACCACCGAGAAGGCGTTACGGATATCGATACGGCCAATGCGCGCGCCTTCGATACCGCCTTCGTTAGCTAGAGCGCCGACCAGTTGACCGGGCTTAACGCCGTCTTTATGGCCGACGGAAACGCGGTAGCGGGTCATGCCTTCGCTGGGCGTGCTTGAACGCTCACGACGAGCACCCGGCTTACCGCCAGACGCGCCATCACGCGAGGGCTTCTCTTTGCGCGGTGCCTGCAGGCGACCAATCGGTGCTTCATCAGCGCGGGCCATGGCAGAAAACGCACAGGCCAATTCGACCGGGTCGTGACCTTCTTCTACCAGACGTTCGATCAGCGCACGCTGCTCGTCTGCGCCTTTGGTTAACGAGGCAACGACGCGCTGATGGAAAACTTCATCGCGGTGCGCACGGATAGCGGATTCATCAGGTAGCGGCATATCGGCCATTTTCTGACCAGTTGCCTGCTCCATCCAGCCCACTTTGCGGCCTTCACGGAAACCAGCAAAGGTAATCGCGATACCGCTACGACCGGCACGGCCAGTACGGCCAATACGGTGCGTGTAGGCTTCCGCATCCTGGGGCAGGTCGTAGTTGATGACATGGGTAATACGCGATACGTCTAGACCGCGCGCGGCCACATCGGTGGCGATCAGCACGTCGACCTTGCCACGCTTCAAGCGGGTAATGGTGCGCTCACGCAGACTCTGGTCGAGATCACCTGACAGACCAGCGGCATTGACACCACGAGCAGTCAGTTGCTCTACGAGCGTGGTACAGGCGGCACGGGTACGCACAAAGACAATGGCGCCGTCGACCGGCTCGACTTCGAGAATACGTGCCAGTGCTTCAAGCTTGGCGCCACCGTCAACACGCACGATGCGCTGTTCGATATTTTCGCCGGTCGTTGTGCCTTTTTCGATCGCGACTTTAACCGGGTCTACCAGGTAGCGGTTAACGATACGTTCGATTTCAGTCGGCAGGGTCGCGGAGAAGAACACGCGCCGGGCATCTTTCGGGGTATCGGCAACCACGCGTTTTACGTCGTCGATAAAGCCCATACGCAGCATTTCGTCCGCTTCGTCCAGCACGAGTGCGGACAGGCCGTCGAGTTTCAGACTGCCGCGGTCGAGATGGTCGATAATCCGGCCAGGAGTGCCGACAACAACCTGGGCACCGCGCTTCAGCGCGCCGAGCTGTTCGCGGTACTCTTGACCGCCACACAGGGTCGCAACTTCGAGGCCTTTAAGATTTTGGCCGTATTTGCTGAATGAGACAGCAACCTGTTGAGCAAGCTCGCGAGTCGGTGCCATGACCAGCACCTGAGGCTCGCGGCGCGTCAGTTCCAGACGCGATAACAATGGCAATGCGAACGCAGCGGTTTTACCGGTACCGGTTTGCGCCTGGCCCAGCATATCCCGGCCTTCGAGCAACGCAGGAATGGTCTGCGCCTGAATAGGCGAGGGAGTTACGTAGCCCTGAGATTCAACAGCAGTCAGAACGGCAGGCAATAGAGCAAGATCGCCGAAGGTCGGCGAAGCGACAGAAGTCGAGGTCATTAATCACACCTTGGTAGGCCGGTTGTTCCGGCAAAAAACATCGTAAGCGTCTCTGACTCGTTAATGATGCGCACGTCAAGGCAGCATCAAAGAACATGGCTCCGCAAAGCGGATATCGTCATCGGTGGAGTCGGAGACGCCGGTCGCACCCAGCATCCGGATTGACGCTTTAATAGCGGTTCAATCCGCCGTGGCGACCTTGTTGCGCCGATTTCACCCGTTTGGTGAAATACTGGAGGCGCGCCATCTTCACAGCAGTCAACATCTGGCGTTGGCAAGATGTTCCAGCAAACGTTGCTTCGTAGGGAGCGGTTCTTGTGAACGACTCACAACTACGCAGGCAAACGCTTATCGTCGTGATGGTGGGGTCAGCACATGCGAGGAGTGCGCATGCTAACACTGCCACGGGTGCCTGACCAGTCATTCCAGTGTTTTTTTCGTTCACTTCCTCCTTGCACCATGCCATATTTCGTCTAGCCTGATGGGTGCCTTATCAATTTCATGGCACCTCAAGGAGTGATTCGATGAACTGGGATCAAGTCGAAGGAAGATGGACCGAAGTGAAAGGCAAAGCACGCGCCAGTTGGGGCGAAATTACCGACGATGAGCTCGACCAGATCGCCGGCAAACGTGACCAACTGGTGGGCAAGCTGCAACAAAAATATGGCTTGGAAAAGGAAGAAGCCGAGCGCAAGGCGGACGATTGGGCCAACTCCCTGTAACGGCTCAACGCGCAATATATTCTGCAATACCCCCTCTCAATATTCTGTTACCTGTCGCGTAGTCGATACAGGTGCCCAATCAGATATTGAGGTTCGTAGCCACAAGGAGAGATGCTATGCATAAGTCAATCATTACCACTGCCGTAAGCGCAGCCCTACTCAGCGGTGTTGCCTTCAATGCCAACGCCGCGACAGACGAGCCCCAAGGTATGTATTCCGCCGATGACATCATGGATGCTGATGTCTATCTTGAAGGCGATACCAACGAAGATATTGGTGACGTCGACGATATTCTGCTGAATGAAGACATGCAGGTCAGTGCTCTGGTCGTCGAAAGCGGTTCTATCCTTGGCTTGGGCGGTCGCGAAATAGTCGTCGACACCGATTACTTCAGCCTGGAAACCGATACTGACGGTGACGATACCGAGCATCGTGTCCTCATCAGCGCCTCAGAAGAGGAAGTAAAATCTTTCCCCACTTATGACCGGGACTGGTGGGAACAGACCAAGGCAAATGCCCGCGATGCTTGGCAAAGCACCGAAGAGGGTGTTCAAAGTGCCTGGCAAACAACCCGCGAGGCCATTGATCCTGACGAAGAAATCAACGAAGAGTAAATCTTGGACTGATATCGTAAGTTCCCTTTCTGGAACAACGGGAAAAAGCCACCGTCAGGTGGCTTTTTGGTTTCCAACCGTCTGATCAGGCCTTGCGGCGTATCCCCTTCCCCGGCAACCGCTCGCGATCATGCGGACGATCAAAATCCAACGCCGGCCCAACCGGAACGATGCGAGTGGGGTTGATGGTGTCGTGACTGTAATAATAGTGGCGTTTGATGTGGTCCATATTAACCGTTTCAGCCACCCCCGGCCACTGATAGATCTCGCGCACGTAGTTGGCAAGATTGGGAAAGTCTTCTATACGCTTCACGTTGCACTTGAAGTGGCCGTAATACACCGCATCGAAACGTATCAAGGTGGTAAACAACCGAATATCCGCCTCGGTTAACCACTCGCCCACCAGGTAACGATGTTGTGCTAGACGCTTCTCCATACGTTCCAACGCATCGAACAGCGCCTGCACATGTTTTTCGTATACGTGCTGTTCGGTAGCAAAACCTGACTTGTAAACACCGTTATTAATGTGGTCATAAACGTCGGCATTGACCTCATCAATGACATCGCGCAAGTCGTCGGGGTAGAAATCCAGGTCATTGCCGGTCAGGTCGTCAAAGGCGCCATTGAGTATACGCACCAGGTCAGCCGATTCATTATTAACAATCGCGTTACGCTGCTTGTCCCAAAGAACGGGGACGGTAACGCGCCCGGTGTAGTGGGGATCGGTCATTGTATAAAGCTGGCGATGAAACTCGACCCCATTGACAGGATCGCCGCTGGCACCTTCGTCTTGATGGTACGTCCACCCCTGATCGAGCATTAACGGGCTGACGTGGGAAGTACCGATAACCGACTCAAGCCCTTTGAGGGCTCGCATGATCAATGTACGGTGCGCCCAGGGACAGGCAAGCGACACATACAGATGATAACGATTCATTTCAGCCGGGTAACAATTACCTTCAACAACGGGATGATCACCCACCCAGTCACGCAGCTGGGCCGATTCGCGGACGAACTCGCCTCCATGTTTCTTTGTGTCGTACCACTGATCGTGCCATTCGCCGTCAATCAACAGCCCCATGGTGCATCTCCTCAAAGCGTTAGCGTCGACTCAGCATACGCTTGGGACCACGCGACTCAAGCGGATGTTTTAGCGCTATTCATTCGATGCAATCGAATCCTCAAAGGCGCACTCACGCACGGCCTGGCGTAGCGCCGCGGCCATGGCATGCGCCGCCGGCCCCGCCCTGTCCTGATCGCGAAAAATCAATTGAATGGGAACTTCCCGAATACTGCCCGCTGCCAGTGGAAGCGGCTTGAGCTGACCGTCACGGAGCTCTTGTTCAATGCGCGTTTCCGGCATCCATGCAAAGCCGAGACCACGCTTAAGCATATCGAGCGAGGTATTCAGGTGGCTAACCGTCCAGCGCTGTTCGGCTTTCAACCAGCCAGCGTTAGTCGATTGGCGAAGCGCGGAATCCCGGACGACTAGCTGACGGTGCTGGGCAAGGTCTCGCAGATCCAGCGACCTACCCAACCGATGAAGCGCATGGGTGGGATGGGCGACGGCAACAAACTTCACCATGACCAACGGCTCCCCAAGAAACCCTTGCGCTTCAATACCCGATATCACCAAATCCGCGCGGCCATCGTATAGCATTTCAATGCCGCCATTTAACACACTTTCAAACAGCTGTACCCGCACCTGGGGATAAGTTTCAGAAAAACGCTCTAGCGCTTTTGCCTGGGCCGCCGCGGGAAACACCTGGTCGATCGCGAGCACGACTTCCGCCTCCAGTCCCGCTGCCAACCGCGAGGCCACGTCTTCCAGCGACTCGGAACTTTCAATCAGTTGACGAGCCCGGCGCAGGAGTAACTCACCGGCCTCCGTCAGGCGGACCTGGCGCCCTACGGGCTCAAGCACCTGAACCCCTAACTGTTCTTCCAGTTTATGTACCGCGTGGTTTAACGTTGAGGGGCTTTTATGCACGGCCTCGGCGGCCCGAGCAAACCCTCCATGGTCAACCACGGCGGCTAGCATCTGCCACTGTGCAAGTGTTACCCGAGACATTTCGATTTCCCCGACGCAAAACAGCGAAACAATCGCCAAACTTTCGATAAATCCATAGTGCCAGCTTATGGCCCGGATTACCGTAACCCGAACCAACTATTCTGCAAGACCCGCCATGCTGACGATACCTGCAGTCGTGCAGGACCTCTTCCGGGAGATTTTAGCGCCAACATTGTTAGACATTACTTATATAGATGCTTTACAAAAAGCCAAATACGTCTATGCTTTTCTAGCTAAGCACACGGAAGTTCGCAAAAATTTTCAACCTATACAGCCTATAATAAGGATGTTTATCGCCTACCGTTACATTTGTTAGCAAACAGCGTTCAAAAATAGTAGGATTCGTGATGTTCTTGCGCAATTTAGCGTAAGTTCCCTTTATGTATAGATATACAGTCTAGGCACCCCCGCTAACATGGGTTATTGTTCATGGGTTTATTCACTTTTGTTACATTAAAATCACGAACTCGGCGGTCTATTTACCCATGTTGCGAATCCTTCATTCGCTGCCCCGCACGCATAAATTGTTATTGTTACCGGTAGCCACTATGGTTACGGTGCTGGGCACACAAAAATTGTTAACGACATATAACGAACTGAATCAACCCGATGCTCCAATGGAGAGCGTTCTGGTCCCCCTTCCAAGCGATTCTACCCCGGGTGTTCCCACCCTAGGTAACGAACGCACTCCTGTAGCCGCTGCCATCGACCGCGCCTCCCGCGCCCTTGATGCAACTCGCGAGAACATTCCGCTGAGCGACTTGAAAGCGACCGAAATTGTGAATTTGGACGTTATTGATGGCGCGGAAGCCGATGTCAATCTACGCACTGCAAGCGTGCTGACACCCGCGTCCAGCGTACTCAGTGCTTCAGACACAAGTACGGCAAATGACGTAATTCTTAATGATGGCGCGCTGCACATGGCCGTTGTGATCGGCACGTTGACCAGCGGCATGCTGGATGTCGACCACGAGTCATCTACCCAGATAGCCGACGCCACCTCCTATGAAGATTACGGCGCTGAGCTGTTTGGCGATGTGTCGTTCCTTGATTTGGAAATAGCCGCAGAAGAGCCGTTTGTACCCCAGTGGGAAACCCATATCGTTGAGTCGGGCGAAACCTTTGCCGTTCTGGCCCAGAACCAATTAGGCCTAGGTTACAGCGAAGTCCTGACGCTACTTGACGATGTACCCGATCCCAAAATGCTGACCCAATGGCGTGCAGGCCACAGCTTCGACTACCAGCTTGACGAAGATGGTCGCCTGCTATCGCTGCGGATGATGAAAAATACCCGTGATGGCGTATTGATTGAACGCGAAGACGACCAGTACGCCATTAACAGCATTGAGCGCAAAGGCGAGCCGGTTCAACGCCTTTACGCGGGCACCGTCAGCGGTAGCTTTGCCCGCTCTGCCCAGTCGACGGGCCTTAACAGCAGTTCTGTCACGGCATTGACCCAACTGCTCCAGAAAAAACTCGATTTTCGCCGCGACAGCCGTCGCGGCGATCGTTTTCAGGTGCTCGTCGAATCTGACATGATTGAAGGCGAAACGCTTGACTCGCGCGTGCTGGCGGTTAAATACCAGGGCGAACGCATGGATTTAACCGTGGTACGCAATGCGACCGACGATAAATTTTATACGCCGGAAGGCGGTAGTCTGGATCCGGCGTTCGCACGCCGACCCTTTGAAGGCAGCTACCGCCTGAGTTCAAACTTCAACCCGCAGCGCAAGCACCCGGTCACCGGGCGCATCAGCCCGCATAACGGTACCGACTTTGCCATGCCGATTGGCACGCCCATTACGGCACCCGCTGCTGGCCGAGTCGAGAAGGTTGCCAACCATTACGCCGCCGGACGCTACATTGTCGTTCGTCACGACAACGGCTACCGCACCCGCTATTTACATCTTTCAAAGCCTCTGGTCAGCCAGGGTGAGCGGATCGAAATGGGCGAGCGCATTGCGCTATCGGGCAACACCGGCCGCAGCACTGGCCCGCATCTGCACTACGAAGTCATCGTCAACAATTCGCCGGTCAACGCGATGACCGTTGAGTTGCCTGAGAACACCAGCCTGGATGGCGATACTCTCATCGCGTTTCAGCGCCAGGCCGAGCCCATACTGGCGGCACTGGATAGCGGTGAAACCGGCACGATCAGCCTGGTCGGCAACACATCAGAAGACGACGAATAACCCTCTCGTTCCAGCAAAAAAGCGCCACACAAGTGGCGCTTTTTTTATGCTTCCAAAAAACTGGCCGCTTACGCGGTCATTAGCCTGACAGTCGCACGGATTGGCTTAGTGCCGACTCCACGGCTGCGTCGTGACCGTAAATATCCGGCCGAAACTCGACCTCACCCTCAGCATTCGGCCAGGCCGTCAAATAATGCAACGCAATGGGCACGCGACGCGGCAAGCTGAGCTGCCGGTCGCTTTTACTACTCGCCACCAAGCTCGACACCTGCGCCGAACTGCCGGTATCTTCCAGCAACAACTGGGCAAACTGGGTGACACCCTCCACCCTGACGCAGCCTGAACTCAGCGCGCGCTGTTGCCGCTGAAAAAGCCCCTGGGCAGGCGTATCGTGCAGATAGATCATATGGTTATTGGGAAAGCGCACAACGATGCTGCCTAACGGGTTCGCGCTACCCGCCACCTGACGCAGCATGACACTGCCCGGTCGCTGCCAGTCGACATCCTCAGCATTAACCGGGTTGCCGTCAAAATCAACCACCTGGATATTTTCCTCGGCTAGATAGCCCACGTCTTCACGAACACGCGGCAATACGTCCTCACGCATAATAGTCGGCGGAATGGTCCAGCTTGGATTTAACGTTAGATGGGTAATCGCCGATTGAATCACCGGCGTTGCACGCTGGGGCGAACCGACTACGACGCGGGTTTGCCAATGCTCGCCGCCTGGCCGCGTGTAATGCAACCGGTAACCGGCCAGGTCGACCCACACCCTCGGCCCATCGTCCGGCTGAGATCCCATCCAGCGCGCACGCTCAAGATTCACCTTGAGCTGTTCGACCCGCGATGACATCGGGACGTTAAGCGCGCGACGGGTTTGCTCGCCGACCACACCATCTTCCTGAAGCATATGGCGCCGTTGAAAACGTTTGACGGCCGCCGCAAGCTGAGCGTCAAACTGGCGTTGATCAGGGGTATCGACATCTATCTGCGGGTACGCCTGGGGGTTAGCCGCCAACAGGTGCGGCTCGCCCCAGTGTGTCAGTCGCCGACGCAGCGTCAAAACATCGTCATGCTGATCGCCAGGTCGTAGCGATTCGTCGCGACGGTCGAGGTAAGGCACACTCGACTGCAATGACCGCGATTGGAAATCAATAAACGCAGCCCTTAGCCGACGGTACGCTGATGAGTCCGGGCGTGCCTGGTCAAGCGCCGCCGCAATATCCATCTGATTCACGGCATTGACCACCGCCCTCATCGAGTAACCTCGCGACGGCCGATCGGCATCCCATTGAGCGCTCAACTGGCGGGGGTTGACCTGGCCACGATTCAGATGATCAAGCGCTTGCAATAGCGCCTGGCTCGCCTGCAATTCAAACGCCACCTGGGCAGACGCCCCGCCTGCCTGGCTGCGCTCAAACGCCTCCATGAGCGATGCTACCGCGTAGTTCTCGGGGTTTATGCCGTCTTGCTCAAGCTCATTGAGCCCTGCTACAAGCGCTTCAACGCTTGCGGCCGTGGTCCATACTGGCTGGTAATTGCGGTATTGATAGAAGCGCTCAATCGGTAACCGTTGTTCGCTTGCCGTCAAACGCACTTCCAGTGCGTCGCTTATGGGTGTCGCGATGTCGGCACTAGCGCTACTCACCGCACCTACGCTCAGGCAAAGCGCCACCCCTACCGCCCATCGTTTTAATGGCTGCCGCTCGTTCATTGCCCTCTCCTTGCGTTATTATCGCCGTCCCAATAATGTACGTACTTGTTATCATAGCGGGTTAGAGACTGCCTAACCCCGTTCTACTTTCAGTATGGACTCATCTTTCAGGATGGACTTATATGGTGCCATTTTTTTCGCTTCGTGCCTGGCTTATTTGCCTGCCTGCCACGTTATTGTCATTGCCGATCCATGCCTCCAGTTTTTTTAGCCACATCGATAGCGCACCGCCCAATGGCATTCTGCCGTTAAACCATCAACTGCTTCAGCTCGCGCCAGGCGCCAGCCCGGACGCGCTACGCCTCGCTGCTCAGGCGCTCAACTGTCGCGACCCTCATGCCGAGCGTTTAGCAGTGATCGATTACTCACTACCGTCAACCGAACCACGGCTGTGGGTATTCGATCTGGCCCAGCACGAGCTGATGTTCCAAGAACTGGTCTCTCACGGCCAAGGCTCGGGGGATGCCCTGGCGGAGACGTTTTCCAATATCCCCAATAGCCACCAATCCAGCATCGGGCTGTTTAAAACGATGAACAGTTACTACGGACGCAATGGCTATTCATTGCGCCTGGAGGGCTTGGAGGCCAACGTTAACGACAACGCCTACGAACGGGCCATCGTGATCCATGGTGCCGACTACGTCAGCGAAGCCTTTATCGATCAAACAGGCCGACTGGGGCGCAGCCACGGCTGCCCCGCGGTTCGTGAAGAAGTCACCTACCCCTTAATCGACAGCTTAAAAGACGAACACTATGTGTTCGCCTACTACCCTGACCAAGAATGGGTAGCGACCTCCCAAGTGATCAACTGCCCCAACGCGCCGTCGCTTGCCCACCGTTTTTAAACGCCATATACCCAGGAGGCAAGCCGATGGCTCAACCCAAATCGTTAGACCTGGCATTACAGGGCGGTGGTTCTCACGGCGCCTACACCTGGGGCGTCATTGACCGCTTGCTGGCGGACTCACGGGTCGAGATCGAAGGTATCAGCGGCACCAGTGCCGGTGCGATGAACGGCGTGGTCATGGCCGATGCACTCACCCGGGGCGATAAAGAAACCGCCCGCGAGGCCTTGCACGATTTCTGGCGAGCCGTTAGCCGAGCGGGTATGGCAAGCCCTATCCGTCGCTCGCCGCTGGACAAGCTGACCGGTAACTGGAGTCTAGAACACTCGCCAGGCTATATCGCCATGGACCTGATGAGCCGGCTGGTCTCGCCCTATCAGTTCAATCCCCTCAACGTGAATCCCCTGCGTGAAATTGTTGGCGAACGGATCGACTTTGAGCGGGTCCGCCGCTGCGAAAAGCTCAAACTGTTTGTCACTGCCACTAATGTCCGTACCGGCAAGCAGCGGGTCTTTCGCCGGCATGAGATGAGCCTTGATGCGGTCATGGCCTCCGCCTGCCTGCCGTTTGTGTTTCAAGCGGTCGAAATTGATGGGGAAGCCTATTGGGATGGCGGCTATATGGGCAACCCGGCGCTATTCCCGCTGATGGAGGAATGTAGCGCACGCGATATTCTGCTCGTGCAGATCAACCCCATTCGCCGCGACGCCTTACCTACCACGGCATCAGCTATCATGAACCGCCTTAACGAAATCACCTTCAATTCGGCGCTGATCAAAGAAGTGCGCATGATCGCCATGCTTAAGCAGGTTCTTGACGCCCAGGGCATCGAGAACTGCTACCAGCAGGCATTGTTCCACCGCATCAGCGGTGAAGGTTCGTTACTGCCACTGTCGGTATCCAGCAAGCTTAATGCCGAATGGCCCTTTCTATGCCACCTGTTTGAACAGGGCCATGCCGCCGCCGACCGCTGGCTGGAAGATAACATCGACGCGCTCGGCGAACGCTCCACGCTGGATATCGACGACGTCTATTTGGATGAAAGCTCGGCGCCTTCTGCAGCACCAAACTAAGCCAACACAGGTGCACTGATGCCCAATAATGCAGCATCAGTGCAATGCAAATCTCCCGCCCCCGTTATCAAATAAATAGCAAATCACTGATTAATATAAAAAAATATAACAATGGCAACCACTTTGCATAATCAGAAGCAGTGGTGGTAGGCGTGGACCAGGCCCAAGCGGGTACGAGTGCGTCGAACCTGACCTTCAATGAAGAAGGCATGTTCTCGTGAACCGATGACGCTGCGTGTTTCACGCGCAGGGTATTGAACTCGTAACAGAACCCGTGAGAGGCCATCCCATGGATATTCGCAACAAAGCCAACCGCATTCGATTGCTCAATTTTTCCACGCCACAAATGCGTGCCTTCCATTTTTCGTGGTTTGCTTTCCATCTCTGCTTTTTTGGCTGGTTCGGTATTGCACCACTCATGGCAGTGGTACGTGAAGACCTAGCCCTCACCCAGACCCAGATCGGCAATACCATCATCGCCTCGGTCGCGATCACCGTGATTGTCCGCCTGGTGATCGGTGTACTGTGCGACCGCCTAGGGCCACGCAAAACCTATTCCGGCTTGTTGCTGCTAGGCTCGATACCGGTGATGGCCATTGGCCTTGCCGATAGCTTTGAAACTTTTCTGCTTGCGCGTCTGGCAATTGGTGCCATCGGCGCATCGTTTGTTATCACCCAGTACCATACTTCCATCATGTTTGCGCCTAACGTGGTCGGTACCGCCAATGCTACCAGTGCAGGTTGGGGTAACCTGGGCGGCGGTACGACCCAGATCGTCATGCCGTTGATATTTGCCGGTATGTTGATGCTCGGGGTCAATGAGGCGTTGGGCTGGCGGTTGGCCATGGTTGTGCCGGGCGTTGTACTGTTCTTCACCGGCATTGCCTATTGGCTATTTACCCAGGATGCCCCCGACGGCAACTTTGACGAGCTACGCGCTCGCGGCGAGCTACCGCCTGCCAGCGGCGAAAACGGCGCGCTACAAAGCTTTACCGTAGCGGCAAAGGATATTCGCGTGTGGGCCCTGTTTGTCGTGTATGGGATTTGTTTTGGCGTGGAACTGACGATCAACAACATCGCCGCCATCTACTTTTTTGATAATTTTGACCTGACACTTGCCACCGCAGGCCTGATTGCCGGCCTGTTTGGCTTGATGAATATCTTTGCACGTACGCTGGGCGGCATATTTTCCGATCTTTTTGCCAAACATGGCGGCTTGAAGGGACGTGTACGCTGGTTACTGGTCGCCCTCATTTGTGAAGGCATCGCCCTGATCGCTTTTTCACAGATGCATGTACTGAGCCTGGCGATTGGTATCATGCTGGTGTTCAGCCTATTTGTGCAGATGGCCGAAGGCGCTACCTACGGGGTGGTCCCCTTCATCAATAAAAAAGCCCTGGGCGCGGTCGCCGGTATTGTGGGCGCGGGCGGCAACGTTGGCGCCGTGTCTGCCGCCTTCCTGTTCCGCAGTGAAAGCCTGACCTATCAGCAAGGCCTCTTCTACCTGGGGTTAGCCGTCCTTGCCTTGGCCTCATGCGTACTGCTGGTTCGCTTCACCGATGCGCAAGAAGCCGAAGAGGCAGCCGCCTACCGAGAAGCGGTAGGCGACGATACCGGGGCGGGTGCCCTATCGTTACGCTAAACGACGCCAATTGCGCACTTCCAGGGAAGTGCGCAATCAATGGCGGTGAGCACAAAGGAAACGGATTATGTCTTCAGCTCAACAGCTACTGTTAACCGCCAAACGCTGCGATATCGATAACCTGACCCATCTGGCGACAACGTGCGACATTGTCGGCGATATCAGCCACTTCATTCACATGCTGCAGCGTGAGCGGGGCGCGTCGACGATTTTTCTGGTGTCCCAGGGCGCTCGCTTTAAAGAACGCCGCGCGACTTACCTTCAGTACAGCCAGGATGCCGAAGCGCTGATGCGCCGTCGCCTCGAGGCATTAAGCCAGGAAGCTCGACCCCAGGCCGCCGCGCGCCTGCTGCGTCGGATTGCAACGGTATGGGCGGCGCTGGATGAACTCAGCGCGCTGCGCCACGCCATTGATACCTTTGCCATTACGCCCGACGCGGCAACTCAGGCCTTCAATCAACTGACCAGCGGGCTGCTGGCGATTGTCTTTGAAGCAGCCGACACAGCTGTCGACCCCGATATCACCCGCGCCCTGGTCGCCATTTTCCATTTAATGCAGGGCAAAGAATTGGCAGGTCAGGAACGCGCATGCGGTGCCTTTGGTTTTACCCAGGGGTATTTTGACGACGCCCATAGCGCAATGCTTGGCCAACTGATCAACGATCAACAGCGCTGCTTTGATACCTTTGAGGAATTCGCTTCCCCAGAAGCACAGCAGCACTGGCAGGAGGAGTTGTCGCCGCGCACGCTCTCAGGCATCAGTCATTTGCGCGATATTGCCCGTCAGCGAGCCTCGCATCCTGATACATCGGATTCGCTGGGTGAAACCTGGTATGAGCTCACCACGCTGCGCATCGACAGCATTAAAAACGTGGAAGATGCCTTCAACGCTCAACTGACCGCGCTGTGTCATAGCAAGATTCATCAAGCCAACGCCGCGCTGGAAAAAGCCAAAACAGAGCCTTGCAATAATTCGCCGGCGCCTTGCGAGCAACTGCTGGCCCTGAGCAGCGGTGAACCCTTGGGAGATTTGACTGCCAATGCGCTAAATTCGCCCCTGGGCCGATCACTCATCGAATTGACCCAGGCGCAATCAAGTCGTTTACAGGGGCTTAGCGACGAGCTGGAGAATACGCGCAAAGCCCTGCGCGAACGCAAGCTGATCGAACGGGCGAAAGGCCTCATCATGGCCCACCAGGACATGACAGAAGAACAAGCGTACCGATTTTTGCGCACCACCTCGATGAACCAAAGCAAAAGCATGGCAGACATGGCGCAGTCGATTCTCGACCTATCGACCATCCTTAAGCGCAAAGAAGCAGAGGATTAACGCCTCGCCTTTTTCGTTCGCAGGCTTACAATTTGCACAACGGCGCTCAATTAGCCATGCTAAGTGAGATGTGATGGTTAATCGTATGGAGTGCAGAGGATGCAACGAAACGTATTACTGATTACCGGGGCCTCCAGCGGAATTGGCGCTGCCACCGCACGAGCGGCCGCCCGTGAAGGCTACAAACTGGTACTGGCCGCCCGCTCAATAGACAAGCTCACCGCGCTTGCCCAGGAGCTTGGGCCCGAAAATGTGCTGACCTGCGAATTGGATGTCACCCAGATGGACGAGCAGCGCGCCATGGTCGACGAAGCGCTGGAAACCTTTGGCAGGATTGATGCCGTCTTTGCCAACGCAGGTTGTGGCGGTTCACCGGGCGGCTTCAGCGGCGCCGACCATGAACGTTGGCAGGAAATGATTTTGACTAACGTATACGGTGTGGGTTTAACCCTCCAGGCGTGCTTACCAGCGCTCAAACGTAGCAAGGGCCATGTGCTGTTAACCGGCTCAGCCGCAGGCCGTGCAACCATTCCAGGCTCCATGTACAGCGCAACCAAGTGGGCCGTTACTGGCATCGGCTATAACCTGCGCGAGGAGCTACGCGGTACCGGCATGCGGGTAACGCTGATTGAGCCCGGCATGGTCGATACACCGTTCTTCGACGAACCACCCGAGCATGCGCTGGAAGACCGCGATATTGCCAATGCGGTCATTTACGCGCTATCACAGCCTGCCCATGTCGACGTCAACGAAATTCTGATTCGCCCTACCCCGCCAACGGAATAATGTGATTTGCCGATACCCCGCCTTGTAATTCATCGATGCTGGCCGCATAACCATTAATTAACAAGCGTGCTAATGACTTGTTCGACGCCCATGCGTCGACGTTTCATTAGCGCGCCCCATATTCCGGCCTTATAGGTGATGCATGAGCGCACTCGCGTCGACCGCGCTATCCGTACTGGACCTTGCCCCGATTCGTCAGGGCGGCAGCGCTGCCGAAACCTTTCAAGACAGCGTTTCTCTCGCCCAGCGAACCGAGCAACTAGGTTATCAGCGCTACTGGCTGGCTGAGCACCACAACATAGATGGCATCGCAAGCGCCGCGACCGCGGTGCTGATTGGTCATATTGCCGGGCAAACCTCGCGTATTCGGGTAGGTAGCGGGGGCATCATGTTGCCCAATCACCCACCACTGGTGGTCGCCGAGCAGTTTGGCACACTGGAAACCCTCTACCCCGGGCGCATCGACCTGGGCCTGGGGCGTGCGCCGGGCTCGGATGGCGCGACCATGCAGGCGATGCGCCGCCATGCCCACGCTGGCGTGGAGGACTTCCCGGCTCAGCTAAACGAGCTGCGTGGCTATCTTGGCGACGCTTCGCCTCACCAGCGGGTAAAAGCAGTGCCCGGCCAGGGCACCCACGTACCGATATGGCTGCTGGGCTCCAGTGGCTTTAGCGCCCAATTGGCCGCCAAACTTGGCCTGCCCTTTGCTTTCGCCGCGCAGTTTGCGCCTGGCTATCTGTTTGAAGCGCTGCGCCTGTACCGTGAGAACTTCCAGCCCTCGGCGCATCTGGATGCGCCCTATGCCACCGTCGGGTTGCCCGTCATTGCCGCGGAAAGCGACTCCATGGCGGAATACCTGGCGACCACGGCCCAGCAGAAATTTCTCAACCTGATCCGCGGCAAGCCAACGGTGTCGCTGCCTCCGGTTGAGCAGCTTGACTGGTCGCCCATGGAGCGCGCCCAGGTCGAGCAGTTTCTGGGCGCAGCAATCATTGGTGGCCCCGACACGGTCAAAGCCAAGCTTATCGACTTCCAGGAACGCACAGGGGCCAATGAGCTGATGATCAACAGTGACTTCTATGACCATCAGGATCGGCTAAGAAGTTATCAGATTGTTGCCGAGGCGGCTCAATAACTGCCTATAATGGCTGGCAGTCTTGCACAGCGGCTGCCAACATCGATTTAACCAAAATGATCAGGTATCAGGACCATGTCTGCGTTCACTTACTCTCCTATGTCACGCGCTGACTTCATGGCGTTCTGGCCAACCTTTCAAGACATTGTGGCGGCTCAGGAAACCTATGCCATCGAGCCAGATATCTCCGCTGACGACGCCTACCAGTTATGGTGCCAAACACCCCGCGCAACGCTTGCCGTCAAGGATGAAACAGGCACGCTCCTCGGCACTTATTATTTAAAAGCCAATGCAGCCGGGCCAGGTGACCATGTCTGCAACTGCGGTTATATGGTGGCCCCCGCCGCGCGAGGCAAAGGCGTCGCCCGGGGAATGTGTGAGCATTCACAGCAGCTGGCTCGCGAGCTGGGTTTCAGCGCCATGCAGTTCAATGCGGTTGTGTGTACCAACGAGATCGCAGTGGCACTCTGGCAGCGCCTGGGGTTCGCCATTGTGGGCACGGTGCCTAACGCTTACCGTCATGCCCGCCTTGGCGAGGTCGATACCTACGTCATGCATAAAACCCTTTAAGCTCGGCGTAAAAAATCTCCCACGTCAATCGCAATGATGTGGGTTGCCCACCAGCATCCTTCATGGTTGGATAGCGGTTATTATTGATCACCCCTTCCCCACGAGATGCCGGAATGCCCGACAATGCCCTGCGGCTAAACGATATATCCCTTCGTACGCGCTTTACGCTACTCGCTGTTGCCTTGGTGTTTGGCATGACCCTACTGCTTGGATGGGTCGCCGCTCGGCAGTCAGCTGATCAGTTGGAAGCCAATATCGGCGCCTCTACGGCAGAATCGGCCTATCAGATGGTCGATAAACTGGACCGCAGCATGGATGCCCGCATCAAAGAAGTGAAGTTGCTGTTGGGCATTGAATCACTAACCGACGGCACCGATAACGATACCCTCCGCGCTCAATTAGAAACGCTGCAGGATAATTACAACGTGGTGTCATGGATTGGCTTTATCGACCCCGACGGCGTCGTGCAAGCCGCCACCGGTGGCATATTGGAAGGCACTTCCATTGCTCAACGCCCGGTCTTTCAAAACGGGCGCGACGGCATGTGGATTGGAGATGTTCACGACGCGGTGCTGCTGTCGCAGTTATTACCCAACCCCTACGGCGAAGCGATAAAGTTTGTCGATATCGCAACCCCTGTCTACGCCCGGGATGACATATTTTTGGGCGTGCTGGCCGTTCACCTTAGCTGGGAATGGGCCGAGTACATTCAACGTGCGATGTTCTCACCTGCGCAACAGCACCAGGGCACCGAAATGCTGTTACTGGCGGCCGATGGCACGGTCTTGCTCGGGCCGGACGATATGCTGGGACAGCCTGTGCCAGGTATATCCACTCCGGCCTCTCAGGCCAACGCCAAGCCTTCATGGGCCATTGAAACATGGCCTGACGGCCAACGTTATGTAACCGGCACGGCACTTAGCCAAGGCTATGAAGACTTTCCCAGCTTGGGATGGGTAGCCGTCAGCCGTCAGCCGGTTGAACAGGCGTTTGCTCCCGTTGAGCGTCTAAAACGTGTGATTATGGGCATCGGCGTGCTATTGGCCATACTCTTTGCAGTCATTGGCTGGCGTGTTGCGTCACGGCTAACGGCCCCTTTAACCCGTCTGTCTCACGCCGCAGACACTATTCATGATGCCAGCCAACCCACCAATGAGATTCCCCTGGAAACAGGTTCGCCGGAACTGATGCGCCTCTCCACGTCAATGCGCAACATGGTAGGACGCTTGCTCGACCAAAACCGCACTATTCGCCGTCTTGAAGATATCGCTAATAGCGACCCGCTGACCGGGTTGCCAAACCGCGCCTTCCTTGATCGTTATCTGTCACACGCTCTGCCCGAGGCCGAGCGCCAGCAGCAAAGTATTGCGTTGGTATTTATTGATCTGGACGGCTTCAAAGAAGTGAATGATGAGTTGGGACATCATGCTGGCGACCTGCTGTTAATCGACATCGCCAATCGTTTGCAGGAGGTGCTCCGGGCCAGCGATGTCGTCGCTCGATGGGGTGGTGACGAATTCGTCATGGCCTTGAAAGCACCCACAGACCAATTGCCGGGGCTAATCCAGGCGATAAGCGAGCGGTTGCTTGCCTCCATTTCTCAACCCGTATCGTTGCCCGAGCATCAAGCAGTGACGGTCAGCTGCAGCCTGGGTGCCGCGTGGTGGCCAGAGCACAGCCGTGACATCAAAGACGTCATGCAGTTTGCCGATGCGGCGTTGTATGTTGCCAAGCAGCAAGGCAAACATCGGCTGGTGATTCATCAACCCTGAGTATCGAGGCGGCAACTGTGTTGCCAACACTGCTCCACGGCCTCAATACCCATGCCGTTCAGCAGGGCCACATTACGCTCGGGAATCGCATCGGTATCGCCGTAAAACGCAATCGCCTTTTCGACGCTCTCTTCACGCAGCAGATGCACCATGGGGTAGGGAGAGCGATTGGTATAGTTAGCGGCGTCTTCAGCATCCGCGTCTTCGAAACAGTAATCCGGATGAAACGATGCGAGCTGATAGATCCCTTCGTACCCTTGATCGATCAGGATGCTTTCAGCGAGCTCAACAAAATCCAGATAATGGTCAAAGCTTTTAAACAGCGTGGGAAATACCAACAGGGTGGTTTCTGTTTCCGGATGCGCGTCTAGCCAGTGCACCTCCACCATCAGTTCTTCCAGCGCTACTTCAATTTTTTTAGAACGCACCACTTCAACGCGAACCGCATCCCGCGCCAGCTCGCGACTGGCAAACGGGCATATATCGTTGGCCACAATAAAGCGTTTCACCCAGTTCAACGTCTGTGCAATAACCGTATTATCTGCATCTTGCATGCCTGCTCCCCGTCCCTCTCGGTTGTCTCGCCGATGCCAACCATCGCCGACAGCGCAACAGTTTACACGCCATACGCGCTAGGCGTGTTCCTGATAACGCTTGAGGGCCACCTGATAGGATTTATGGATATGGTCATCCATGAGCGCCCGGGCAGCTTTGCTATCACGCTGTAAGGCAAGCTCCACCAGTTCGTGATGCTGCTCATCGAGGGTTTGTCTTACCGTCGGCATTTTGGGGCCCAGGCGACGGTAGCGGTCAAACTGGTCGTGTAACTGTTCGATGAAGCGCAACAGCCATACCGAACCGCAGGGCGCCACGAGGGTGCGGTGAAACTGGCTGTGCAACGCCTCCCACTCCTCGTTTTTGTCCAGCGATAAATCGGCGCGTTTCAGGCGATGAGCCGCGGCCAGTAGTTCGGCTTCCCATACATCGTCACCGTGCTGAATCGCGCGCTCAAATGCCATGCCCTCGAGCTCGAGTCGCATATTGGCAATATCATCCAACTCACTGCGCGATAGGGTCGGCACTCTGAAGCCACGCTGATTTTCCTGGATCAACAGGCCATAGGCGGCCAGCTTGTTGAGCGCCTCACGCAGCGGACTCAAGCCAACGTGATAGTGCTCTTTGAGCGCATTGATCGCCAATTTTTCGCCCGCGGCAAAGCGTCCGCCGACTAAATCCCGGCGTAGCGTCTCGTAAATGCGGCTGGATGCCGTACTGATAACCGGTTGAAGATGCTGGTTCATATAAGATCCTTTTTCATCCTGGCTCCCATACCTCGAAACAGTGGAGTTGACGCCCTGGGAAGCCCTCGCTTATATTCTATTTTATACATAATAATCGATTTTTTAACTGACAAACGATAAACAAAGGTTGGCCATGCGCTGTATCTCATCACTGACCTTGCGAGGCCACCGCCCATGACGTCGTCGGCCTCCTGGCAACTGTTCTGGGCGTTCTTGCGCGTTGGCCTATTGGGGTTCGGCGGCGGCCCCGCCATGATCCCCTTGGTACGCGCCGAAGTCGTCACCCGCCATCACTGGCTGACCGATGAAGAATTCGCCGATGTACTGGCGATCGGCAACACGCTACCCGGTCCTATCGCCACCAAAATGCCCGGCTACATCGGCTACCGTGTAGGCGGTATCAGCGGCTGTATCGCGGCTGTCATTGCCATCATTTTACCCATGATTGTCGCCATGATTGCCATGTTAAGCATTTTCAGTCGTTATCGCGATGTTGCCTGGATTCGCGGCATGGGTCAGGCCGTGGTACCGGTGGTCATGATCATGATGGCACAGCTGACGTGGGACTTTTTCGATAAATCAAAAGCGGCGCTGGGCTGGCTAGCAAGCATTGTGATGGCGATTGTCTCTGGCGGGCTTATCTACTGGCTCGGTGTTCATCCGGGCTGGGTGATTGGCGCCATTCTGCTTGCGGCCCTGCTGCGCCCTAAGGGCAATAAAAAAGCGGAGGGGTCGGCATGATCTACTGGGAACTGTTCCTCGCCTTTTTTATCCCCAATATTATCGGTTACGGCGGCGGCCCAGCGATCATTCCGCTGATCGAGACTGAAGTCGTGGGCCGCTACGGCTGGATGACCGCCCAAACCTTCGCTGAAACCCTGGCGTTGGGCAATGCACTGCCAAGCCCTATCGCCACCAAGATGGCCGGTTATATCGGTTATGAAGTCGCCGGCATTGGCGGTGCTTTCGTGGCGGTGGCTGCCACGGTCATCCCGACGCTGCTGCTCATGCTGGGCGCGCTGGGCCTTTTGTATCGCCATCGCAACTCTCCCCGGGTCAAACGCATGAGCCAATGGGTGCGCCCGGTTATCGCCATGATGATGGGCTGGCTGACCCTGGGCTTTTTGCTCGAAAGCGTTAGCTCAAGCGGCACGATCCACACGCTGATTATCGGCGTGGTCGCTGGCATTGCGCTGATTCGCTTTAAAACGCATCCCGCCTTTGTAGTCTTGGGGGCGCTGGTTTATGGCGGGCTTTTCCTGGGTTGAACTGGCTATCCACGCTTAACCACCGCATCATGGCCATTCTTTTTGCCAGGTAGCTGCTTGTTGTCATATGTCACCACCCTCCTCTGACGCCTCCACCGCGCCGCTAAGCAGTTTTCTTAGCGTATTTGGCTACAGCCGCCGAGCGCTGGGCCTAGTATGGGAAACCTCGCGCTGGATGATGCTCGGTTTAGCGCTGTGCACCCTGGTCGCCGGCGTGCTCCCTGCCGTAGCCGCCTGGGTCGGCCAGTTGATTGTGGATGGCGTGGTGAGTGCCATGGACGCTCATCAAGCCGCCACTGATCCCGACCTGCTGGTGTCCATTACGCCGGTGCTCAAGCTTGTCGCCTTTGAAGCGTTAATTATCGCGCTGATCGCCCTTGCCCAGCGTGGGCTTGCTGCCCAGCAGTCGTTACTGCGCGCACTGCTGGGGCAAAAGGTCAATGTGATGATTCTGGAGAAAGCGGGCCAGCTTTCGCTTAGCCAGTTTGAAGATTCCGAGCTTTACGACCAGCTGACCCGAGCCCGGCGCGAGGCCTCAACGCGCCCGCTTGCCCTGGTCAATAAAACCTTTGGGCTTATGCAGAATGCGATCTCGCTGGGCAGCTTCGGGGTCTTGCTGGTGCAGTTCTCTCCCTGGGCATTGCTGATTCTGGTGGCCGGCGCCCTGCCGGTGTTTATCTCGGAAGCCAAGTTTTCGGGGGACGGCTTTCGGCTATTTCGCCGACGCTCGTCGCAAACCCGCATGCAAATTTATCTGGAGACCGTACTCGCTAGGGAAGACAGCATCAAAGAGGTCAAACTGTTTGGCCTGGAAGCACTTTTTCTCAAGCGCTATCGCGATATTTTTACCCAACTATTCGCCGAAGACCGAGGCCTGACGCTTCGCCGGGAAAGCTGGGGGTTTGTGCTGGGGTTGCTGGGCACCCTCACCTTTTACGCCGCCTATGGGTGGGTGGTCATTGAAACGATTACCGGGACACTTACGCTCGGCCAGATGACTATGTACCTCATGGTCTTCAAGCAGGGACAGGCCGCGCTTTCCGCCAGCCTGACCGCGATCAGCGGCATGTATGAAGACAACCTATACCTGTCCAACCTCTACGAGTACCTGGAACAACCGGTCGAGGCGGACACAGGCACCCTGACCCAGGGCGTATCACCCGGCGACGGCCTGCGCTTTGAAAACGTCAGCTTCGCCTACCCCGGCAGCGCACCGGTGTTGCACGATATTTCCCTGCACCTATCCCCTGGGCAGAGCCTGGCCCTGGTAGGTGAAAACGGCTCGGGCAAGACGACGCTTATCAAGCTGTTAACGCGGCTTTACCAGCCGACCGCGGGGCGCATCCTGCTGGACGGCAGCGACTTACGCGATTGGCAGGCAAAAGCGCTGCGCGAGCGCACCGGGGTGATTTTCCAGGATTTCGTGCGCTATCAATTGCAAGTGGGCGAAAACCTGGGCGTGGGCGATACCCATGCGTATAACGACGAGCAGCGTTGGCAGGAAGCCGCCCGCCACGGGATGGCAGATGACTTCATCGCCAATATGGCCAGCGGCTATCAAACCCAGTTGGGCCGCTGGTTCAAGAATGGCCAGGAGCTGTCCGGTGGCCAGTGGCAGAAAATTGCCCTGTCCCGTGCGTACATGCGAGAAAATGCCGATATTCTAGTGCTGGACGAACCCACCGCCGCGATGGACGCCGCTGCCGAAGCGGAAGTGTTTGCCCGCTTCCGTGAGCATAGCCGCGGCAGGATGGCCATATTGATATCCCACCGTTTCTCCACGGTACGCAGCGCTGACCTTATCCTGGTGATCGATCAAGGGCATATCATCGAGCGCGGCACCCACGAAGAATTGCTTGCAGCCAAAGGACGCTATGCCTCGCTGTTTCACCTGCAAGCCAGGGGGTATCGGTAACCCCTCTGCAAATGCACATTTTTTACATTGCAGCCTTGCATGAACCCACTATCTTAAAGAGCACGCTCAGCAGCAATATTGCTGCCACTATTCTGGCTTGGGGATGCAGGTGACATTGTTTAAGCATATCGTGCGCTGGTTGCGACGTTTAGGTGTGGTCTTACTGGTTTTACTCACGTTTTATTTCACCCTAATGGCGTACCACCAATTAAAGCCCCTGCCCCCCGGCATTTCCCATACAAGCCCTGTTTATCAAACCGACCACGTCGAGTTCTTGCGTGATTTAACCCACCATGCAGACGATGAACGCCATGTGGATCAGGAAATTTTTGACCATATCCCGCAGATGATCGAGCGCGCCGATGACTTTATCGTGATCGATAATTTCATGATCAACGGCTTGGTGAATGACCCGTCGAAAGACTACCCCACACTGAGCGACAACCTCGTTGAGCAGTTGATCCGTAAGCGCGACGCCAATCCGGATATGCCGATGGTGGTGATCAGCGATGCGATTAACACCGGTTACGGCTCCTACCCAGCCGAATGGTTAGACCGCCTGAGAGACGCCGAGATCGACGTGGTGATTACCATCCTGACGCCGCTGCGCGACTCCACGCCTGTCTATTCGTCGCTATGGCGCATGGGGCCGCAGTGGCTGGGCAATTTAGGGGGCGAATGGTGGGAAAATCCGTTTGTTGACGATGGCCCTAAATTCAACCTGGGCGGCTACCTGGAATTGTTCAACATCAAAGCCAACCATCGCAAGGTGGTCATTACCGAGCGCGCGGCGCTGGTCGCCTCTGCCAATGCCCATGATGAATCCGGCTTCCACGAAAACGTCGCATTCGAAATCAACGGCCCCATCATTGCTGACTTATTACGCGCCGAGCAGGCGGTCATTGACCTGGGCGACAGCGGCATTCAACTGCCCAGCTACGCACCGCAGGAGGCGCCCGCGACCGGTGAACTAAACATTCAGTACACCACTGAAAGACAAACGCTTTACAACGTCCTAGACACCATAGAGCGCGCTGCGGAAGGCGACGAGCTTTGGCTTGCCATGTACTACCTTGCCGACCGGGAAATCGTCAATGCACTGACCGACGCCAGCCAGCGTGGGGCTCAGGTTTCGTTGATTTTAGATCCCAACAAAAAAGCCTTTGGCCGTGATAAAAGCGGCCTGCCCAACCGCCCGGTGGTCGAAGAACTGGTAGAAGATACCGATGGACGTATCAAGGTGCGCTGGTATGACGTTGAGATAGAACAGTTCCACCCCAAAATGATGATGCTGCGTCAGGCCAACGAAAGCACAATCATCAGCGGCTCGACCAACTTCACCAGCCGCAATATGGATAATTACAACCTGGAAGCCAGCCTGATGATTTCCGGCCCTAACGATGCCGAGGTAATGCGGGAAGTGGACGATTACTTCCTGATGCTGTGGCACAACGAAGGCGGCGATTACACCGTGGAGGTCGACGAATATCAAAACACCCTGTCCGAATGGCAGCGAGTGCTTTACGGGGTCCAGGCGTATCTCAAACTCACGACTTATTGAGGCATTTTCGCCAATAGCGCGATGATGATAATACCCAGCAAAACGCACAGCCATTGCCAAAAACGCACCGGGTCGCGCTCCAAAAGCGGCGGGCGCGATTGTTTCAAGGTGCCAGCGCTTGGCGAGCGCAGCTCGAAGATAAACTCCGAAAGCGCCGGGTAGCGGTTTTGAGGGTTCGCGTGCAGGGCTTTTTTGAGCACCTCATCCACCCAAGCGGGCAGCTCACGGTTTTCACTCAGCGCGGATTGATAAGCAAGCTTGCGCTGGGCGGCCCGAGTGCGGGTTTTAGCCACCGCGGTGCCGTAGGGCAGCGTGCCGGTCAGCATCTGGTAGGCAATCACCGCAAGGGAGTAAAGGTCCGACCTTGCGGTACCGCCTTCGCCCAGAAAATATTCCGGCGCCGTGTATTGTGCCGTGCCGAGAATATCCTCACCACTGGCCTCGTCTGCTTCGGCTATGCCCGCGACCCGAACGGCCCCAAAATCAATCAAGCGCACCGTGCCGTGGCGGTCGATCATGATGTTGTCCGGGCGTACATCCTGGTGGAGCATTTCCAAGCGGTGGAAGGCACGCAAGCCTTTGGCCACTTGCTCGATAATGCTGCGGACATCAACCAGATCCGGCTCGGGGTGGTCACGCATCCACTGGGTCAGGGTCTGCCCATCGATATACGCCCATACGCTGTACAGGTAATGCCGTGGCTTTCGCTGCTCGGGTGCCGAGAGCACATGGGCGTTGTTGATGCGCCGGGCGACCCACTCCTCGCGCACGAAACGCTCGACGCTGGCGGCATCTTGGGCAAGCTCCGTGGAGAGCGTTTTCACCACCACGTGCTGGTCGCTTTCCGGGTCGTGCGCCAGATACACATGGCTACGGGCGCTGGCATGCAAGGGGCGTATGATGCGCAGGCCATCCAGCTCGCTGTTGGGGCGCAGCTCGGGCGGCGTTGGCAACCCGCCAAGCGCATTGTAAAGCTCATCGGCATCGCGGTCGGGTAACGTATCGATGCGCACCAGTTGAACCGTCAGGTTGTCGTCGCTGCCATTTTCCAGCGCCGCGCTCACCAACGCCTGGGCGGCCGCGTCCAGGTCGGCGATATTGTCCTGAATCTTCAAAGCCATGGCGTGGGGAGACAGCCACTCGTACACGCCGTCGGTGGCCAGCAAAAACACATCGCCTTCGCTGAGCGACACCGCCCGATAATCAAGCTCCAGGTGCTGGCTTGCCCCCATGGCGCGGCTTAGATGGCTCACCTCACGGGAGGCCCAGAAACGATGGTCTTCGGTCAGCGGTTCCAGCGTGCTGCCCGCCAACTGGTAAATACGGCTATCCCCGACATGAAACAGGTGCGCCGTGGCCGATTTAATCACCATGGCGCTCAGCGTGCAGACATAGCCGCGGTCCATGTCGTAACGGTATTGGCTCTGCCGGGTTTGCGCGTAAAGCCACGCATTGGTGGCCTGAAGCACGCGCTGGGCCGCATTTTTAACGCTCCAGGAGGAAGGCGTGGCGTAGTAATCGCCAAGAAAGCCACCCACCGCCGCTTCGCTGGCCTCACGGCTCACCGTGCTGCTGCTGATGCCGTCGGCCAACGCAATGGCGATGCCTTTATGACGCCGCTGGGCATCGTCGGGCAAATAGGCACCGTAAAAATCCTGGTTACTCGGCTTACAGCCTTTATCAGAGCACTGACCCAGGGAAATGCTCAGCGTGGCCATACATGACCCACCTTCAACTGAAAGCTTTTTCTTCGCGAGTGGCAGGGCTTGTCGCCACGCGCGTCACCACGCTACCCACCATAATCACGCAGGGTGACGGCAATGGCTTGGCGGCAAGCAGACCGGGCATGTCGGCAAGCGTGCCCACTAACGACTGCTGATCTGGTTGGCTGGCGTTGGCCACCAGCATAATCGGCCAGTCGTCGGGCAGCCCTGCACCGCGCAAACCATTGCAAATCGCCTCAACCTTGGAAAGCCCCATGTAGAAGACCAGCGTTTCGTCGCGCCGGGCCAGCGCCGACCAGTCAGGGGTGCCATCCTCCCGGCACAGTTGGGCGGTGACAAAGCGAAGCTGCTGGGCGTGGCCGCGGTCGGTCAGCGGAATGCCCAGGCAGGCCGCCGCCGAGGAGGCCGCAGTAATCCCGGGTACGATAGTGGCGGGGAGCTGCGCAGCGGCCAGGGTATCCAGCTCTTCGCCCATACGACCGAAAATAGCCGGATCGCCGCCTTTGAGGCGCACCACCGACTTGCCCGCGCGGGCCAGCTTGACCATCAGCGCGCCAATCTCGGCCTGGGGTACGCTGTGGTGCCCGCTTGCCTTGCCCACATAATAACGCTCGGTACCGCGGGGGATCAGCGCCAACACGTCATCGCCCACTAACCGGTCGTAGACCACGGCATCGGCCTGGCACAGCAGTCGCGCTGCCTTGAGCGTCAGCAGCTCGACATCGCCACTGCCGGCCCCGACCAGATACACATGCCCTGACTGGCAATCACCCTTGAGCGGCAAGCGATTGACCGTATAACGGTCGCTCTTCTCAAACCCCACCCAGCCTGGATCTAGACGACTCACCAGCCGCGCCAGGGAATTACACCACTTCATAAGCGGAACGTTGCTTAGCGCGCGCATCGGGGCGCTCCTCTTCCAATAGCGATTTCAGTTCAGGAATGCAGCTGCCGCACTGGGTGCCGCAGGCAAGGCGTGCGCCCAGCGCCTCCACGCTGGTGTCGCCATTGCGGATGGCGTCAACAATAGCCGTCTGGCCCACCTGATGGCAGCTACAGATCACCGGACCGGTATCCGCGGCGCCGTCGTCGCAGCCCGCCAACAGGCGCCGACGATGGGTGTCATCGATGTGGGCGTCGTTAAAACGCGCCTCCAGCCAGGCAAGCCCTGGCAGCTCAGCCGGTGGGCCCACCATCAACCACCATTTAAGCTGGCCGTTTTCGACACTCGCCACACGCAGGCGGCCGGTGGCGGTATCGTCACACCACAGCGATGGCGGTGTGGGCAGCCACTCGGCCAGCGCAGCAAACCAATCGTTCATCCTGGCGTGGTCTGCCAATTGCCAACGCTGACAGCCGCGCATGGGAATGCGTGTCCAGTAGGCGTTTTCGCACCATGCGGTCAGCTCAGGCGTCGTAGCACTCACCTGGTCGGCCACTAGCAGCGTTGCCTCCCAGGCCGGCGCAAAGGACGCCAGTACCACGGCACCGTGCTTGGCTTCAGGCTGTCCGGAGACGGGGTCAATGATACGCTCAATCAAGGCGCTGCTGCGCGCATTTTGGCTGAAGCAATCCGTCCAGTGAATAGGCACGAACACCTCACCGCGCCGCTGGGCATTGGATACCCTGGCGCGAGCACGATATTCGCCCGTCGCGGCGGTCAAGACGGCAAGCGACTGATCCTCGACACCGGCAGCGGCGGCGTCGTCAGGGTGCACATCGATAAAGGGCTCGGCGCGGTGGTTCATCAACCGCGGTGCGCGGGCGGTACGCGTCATGGTGTGCCACTGGTCGCGTATCCGCCCGGTGTTGAGACGCAGCGGGTACGCCGGGCTGAGCGCTTGCTCGGGCCCACGCGGCGTAATCGGCAGCAGCTTGGCGCGTCCGTCAGGCGTGGCGAACTGGCCATTTTCAAATAGGCGCGCTGTTCCCTGCGGGGCCTGGGCGTTCACCGGCCACTGAATCGGCGCAAGCGCGTCGTAGCCGTCGCGGCCCAAACCGACCAGCCCCGAAATGTCGAATAACCGCGGGATGGCAGCGGCATTCTCAAAGCCCGAAAGCCGTGCGTGCTCGTCGAATATGTCGCTGGGGTGGGTGTAATCGAATGCCTCCGCAAAGCCCAGCCGTTTGGCAACATCGCAGATGATCTGCCAGTCGTGGCGAGCCTCGCCGGGCGGCGGCAACATGCCCCGCTGGCGCGAGATACAGCGCTCGGAATTGGTCACCGTGCCGTCTTTTTCAGACCATCCGGAAGCGGGCAGCACAATATCGGCGTAGGGCAGCAGGTCGGTATTCGCCGCACACTCCGAGACAATCACCAGCGGGCACTTTTCCAGTGCGGACCGCACGTGGGCCGCATCCGGCAGGCTAATCGCCGGGTTGGTTGCCATCACCCACAGCGCTTTTATCTCGCCGCGCTCGATGGCATCAAACAGCTCAACGGCTTTGTAGCCGGGGCCATTCGGCAACGCGGGCGTCAGATTGTCAGTGGTCCAAAAGCGGCTGACCAGATCCCGCGCCCCTGGGGTGTCGTAATCCATGTGCGCAGCCAACTGGTTGGCCAGGCCGCCCACCTCGCGCCCGCCCATGGCATTGGGTTGGCCGGTGATCGAGAAAGGCCCTGCCCCCGGCAAGCCGATTTTGCCGCCCGCCAAGTGGCAGTTGATGATCGCGTTGCACTTGTCGGTGCCGCTGGACGACTGATTGACCCCCTGGGAGTAAAGCGTTACCACGTGCAACTGGCTGGCAAACCAGTAGTACAGGGTTTCCAGGCGCTCGGCATCCACCTCACAGGCAGCCGCCACCTCAGCGACGGAACTAGCCGACTGCTGGGCGGCGCTTAACGCATCGTCAAAGCCTTGGGTATGGCGCTCAAGATACACCGTGTCCAGCTTGTTTTTGGCTGCCATCCAGGCCAGCAGGCCGTTGAACAGCACCGCATCGGTGCCGGGTTTTACCCCCAGGTAAAGATCGGCTATTTCGCAGCTATCGGTCACGCGGGGGTCAATCACCACCACGCGCATCAGCGGGTTACGCTCTTTGGCGACCTTGATACGCTGATAAAGCACCGGGTGATTCCAGGCCAGGTTGGACCCCACCAGCACGACCAGTTCAGCCTCTTCCAGGTCTTCATAGTTACAGGGCACCGCATCGGCACCGAAGGCGCGCTTGTACCCCGCCACCGCCGAGGCCATGCACAGCCGCGAATTGGTATCCAGGTGCGGCGTACCCAAGAAGCCTTTAAACAGCTTGTTGGCGACATAATAGTCTTCGGTCAGTAATTGACCGGAAAGATACGCCGCCACGCACTGGTGGCCGTGATCGTTGCGCAGTGTGGTCAACCGTTCAGCGGTCGCGTTTACCGCCTGCGCCCACGAAACCTCCTCGCCATCCACGCGCGGCTTTATCAAACGGCCCTGATCGCCCAGCGTTTCGTGCAGCGCTGAGCCTTTGACACACAGCCGCCCGAAATTGGCAGGGTGTTCACGGTCGCCCTCGACAGCGCTCAGCGTGCCGTTATCTGCCACGGTCGCGTTAACGCCGCAGCCAACGCCACAGTAGGGACACGTCGTTTTGGCTTGATGCATGATGACTCCTCGGCAAATTGCAAACGCCGCCCATAAAAAAACGCCCAGGCTGCTAACCACTTGCGGATAAGCGCAAAGTCGATGAGCAGGCTGGACGTCGTTGCCACAGCGAGCACCGTCAAAGGTGCCAAACGTATTTTTTAACGGCTACTGTTTGTTAACGGCTATTAGGGTTATTCGCTGCCATTGCTTTTTAGGAACGCGCTATAATTTAGTAACAACTACAATGCGCGATTGTTGCTTGTACCTGTATGGCTGCAAACCCTAAGCCGTTATTTGCCATAAAATAAATTAAATATTTAAAAACAGAAACTTAAACAAATACACTTCTCTTCTCCCACCGTTAACTCCCCCCGCTGGCACCTTAAACTTGCGTGCTGAAAGTGCAACTCACCCCCTCATGCGCACCAACAACGTGCACATAGCCAGAGGCAGTGGCACACCTGTATTTCTTATGCACCCACTCAACATGATGAAAATAAAACAAAAACCAATAATAAACCGGAATTGGCCGCCGACTTGCTACTAGTTAGATATATAACTTGTTGGCGGCCAATGGCGGCGGCCACGCGTTAATCAACGCTATCGGGCAACGACGCCCCTGACCTTGTTCATCCTGCTCGCAGGAGGCGCATGTTTCAGGGGCGTTTTTGTTTAAAGCGAATCGCCATCATGCAAGATGAGGAGCTACCCATGGAAACCTTTTCCCGGTGCTCACCCGATGACCACTTGGTCATTATCGGTAACGGCATGGCCAGCCACCGTTTAGTAGAAGCGCTGGTCATTCACCCCCAACGCCCCAGGGCAATCACCGTGGTTGGGGAAGAGCCGGTGCCCGCTTACAACCGCATTCTGCTTTCGCCGTTGCTTGCCGGTGACATGCAACCAGAGGCACTAACGCTCCGCGATGCCGACTGGTATCAGGACAACGGTGTAACGCTCAAGCTGGGCGAACGCGTCGAGACCATCGACCGTGACAGCCGCACACTATTAACCGACGCGGGCCAGGCCATCCATTATGACCGGTTGGTGCTGGCCACCGGCTCACGCCCGGCGCTGCCCAAAGTGCCGGGCATTGAGCTCGATGGCGTCCACGGGTTTCGTGATTTGGAAGATGCCGACGCGCTGGAGGCCATTGCTCAGCAAGGCGGCCATGCGCTGGTGATTGGCGGTGGCCTGCTAGGCCTGGAAGCCGCCGAAGGGCTACGCAAACGCGGCCAGGGGTTAGGGGTAAGCGTGTTACAACGCAGCGAGCGGTTAATGAACCGCCAACTGGATGCCACCGCCGCCGGCCTGCTGCAAGATACCCTGGCGGCGCGCGGGCTTAATATTGTCACCCGTGCTCAACTGGCGAAGCTTGAAGGCGACCCCACAGGTCGCGTCTGCGCTGCCGTTCTTAATGATGGCCGCCGACTCGCTACCGACAGCGTGATTATCGCCGCCGGCATTACCCCCAACGCCGAATTGGGCCAACGGGCCGGCCTTACCACCGACCGTGCCATCAAGGTAGACCGCCACCTCACCACCTCCGATCCGCATATTTTTGCGCTGGGCGAGTGCTGTCAGTTTGAAACGCATACCTATGGCCTGGTCGAGCCCATTTGGCACCAGGTCGACGTGCTAGCAGCCGCGCTTTGCGGCGACGCAGACGAAGGGTATCGAGAAGCCCCCACCGCCACCAAGCTTAAAATCAGCGGCGTATCGCTTTACGCCTTTGGCCCCACCGAGGCGGCGCCGGAGCACGACGAACTTTGCTACCACGACCTGGAGCGCGGCGACTACCGCCGGCTGCTCCTGCGGGACGGGCGCATAGAAGGCGCCGTTCTTTACGGTGACACCCAACACGGCCCCTGGTACTTCGAGCAGGCGCTGGCCGGTCACGACCTTAGTGCCTGTCGCCAGGCGTTGCTGTTTGGCGCCGCGGACGTCAATACGCTGCAAACCTCGCAGGCGTATCCCCAGGATTCTCAAACCCCGACTTCAGAGGCGGCTTAACCATGTCTACCCCAACAGTGAATGCCAACAACACGGCAAACCGAGCGAAACTCATCATTATTGGCAACGGTATGGTCGGCCACCACCTGGTCGAGCAGCTCGTTGATAGCGGTGCCCTTGAGCACTATCAGGTCACCGTGTTTGGTGAAGAGCGTCATCGCGCCTACGACCGGGTACATCTCTCGGAATACTTTAGCGGTCGCGACGCTGAGTCGCTCGCCCTATGCGAAGCCGACTACTACGACACCAGCGGCGTCACGCTGCGCACTGGCGAGGCCGTGATCGAGATCGATCGCGACGCGCAAGACGTGGTAACCAATCAGGGCTGTTACCCCTACGACAAGCTGGTACTGGCCACCGGCTCGTACCCTTTCGTGCCGCCGATTCCCGGCAATGACCGCGACGGCTGCCTGGTGTACCGCACGCTGGATGACCTGGACGACATTCGCGCGGCGGCGGAAAACGCCACCAACGGCGTGGTGGTCGGCGGCGGACTGCTCGGTCTGGAAGCCGCTAATGCGCTGCGCGGCTTGAACCTGGATACCGCCGTGGTTGAGTTTGCCTCTCGCCTGATGCCCATGCAGGTGGACAATGAAGGCGGCGAACTTCTGCGCGAAAAAATCGAAGCGCTGGGGGTCCAGGTGCTCACCGAACGGTCGACTCAGCGCATTGAAGACGGTGACGCAAGCCATCACCGCATGGTGTTCCAGGACGACAAGGTGCTGGAAACCGACCTGATCGTGTTTTCGGCGGGCATTCGCCCCCGCGACCAACTGGCCCGCGATTGCGGCCTTGAGATTGGCGAGCGCGGTGGCGTGGTGGTCGACGACCAATGCCAGACCAGCGACCCGGCCATCCTCGCGATTGGTGAAGTCGCGCTGTGGAACCAGAGCATCTTTGGCCTGGTCGCCCCTGGCTACCAAATGGCCAAGGCGGCGCTGGCCACCCTGACAGACGGCGACACTCGCTTTAGTGGCGCGGACATGAGCACCAAGCTCAAGCTGCTCGGGGTGGATGTCGGCTCGATTGGCGACGCCCACGGCAATCAAAACCCTGGGGCGCGCATGTTCCGCTACCTCGACCCGCTCACCCAGGTGTACCGCAAGATGGTCGTCTCCAGCGATGGCAAGAAACTGCTGGGTGCCATGCTGGTGGGCGACAACAGTGCCTACGACACGCTGCTGCAATACTATTCCAACGCCATCGAACTGCCTGACGAACCTGCCTCATTGATTCTGCCGCAAAGCAGTGGTGCCGCCCCGGCGTTGGGCCCTGGCGCGCTGCCGGAAACCGCCACCATCTGTTCCTGCCATAACGTCTCCAAGGGCGATATTTGCGCCACCATTGACGGCGGTGCGGTCGACTTAGCAGGCGTGAAAGGCGAAACCAAGGCCAGCACAGGCTGTGGCGGTTGTACCGCACTGCTCAAAAGCGTGGTGGACCACGAGCTTGAAGCCCGCGGCGTCGAAGTCGACAAATCGATTTGCGAGCACTTCGCCCATACCCGCCAGGGGCTTTACGACATTGTCCGGGTGGAAGGCATCAAAACCTTCAGCGAGCTGATCGAAAAGCACGGCAACCCTGAGACTCACCGCCTGGGCTGCGATATCTGCAAGCCCGCGGTGGCCTCGATTCTGGCTTCTTGCTTTAACGAACCGATCACCGACGCGTCGCATGTGCCATTGCAGGATACCAACGACACCTTCATGGCCAACATGCAGAAAAACGGCACCTACTCGGTGGTCCCCCGTGTCGCTGGTGGTGAAATCACCCCTGATAAACTGATCGTGCTCGGCGAAGTCGCCAAGAAATATGGCCTTTACTCCAAAGTCACCGGTGGGCAGCGGATCGATTTATTCGGCGCACGCCTGGAAGATTTGCCGGACATCTGGAGCGAGCTGATCGACGCCGGCTTTGAAACTGGCCATGCTTACGGCAAGTCGCTGCGTACGGTGAAATCCTGCGTAGGTAGCACCTGGTGCCGCTACGGCGTGCAGGACAGCGTCGGCATGGCGATCCAGTTGGAGAACCGCTACAAGGGGCTGCGCTCGCCGCACAAGATCAAGTCTGGTGTTTCCGGCTGTACCCGCGAATGCGCCGAGGCCCAGAGCAAGGACATTGGCATCATTGCCACCGAAAACGGCTGGAACCTCTATGTGTGCGGTAACGGCGGCATGCGCCCGCGCCACGCTGAGCTATTCGCCACCGACCTGGATGACGAGCAGCTTTACCGCACCATCGACCGCTTCCTGATGTTCTACGTGCGCACCGCCGACCGCCTGCAGCGTACCTCGGTATGGCGTGAGAACCTCGAAGGGGGCCTTGATTACCTCAAAGAGGTAGTTCTTGAAGACAGCCTGGGCATTGGCGATGAGCTCGAGCGTCAGATGCAAACCGTGATCGACAACTACCAGTGCGAATGGGCCGACGCGATCAGCGACCCGGAAAAGCTCAAGCGCTTCAGAAGCTTCGTCAACGACGAGCGTCCGGACCCGTCGATCATCATGACCAGCGAGCGCGGTCAGCTACGGCCCGCTTAAGCGAAGCTTTTCACTGAATAAAAACGGATCAAACGACGAGGCATCCCATGACCGCAACGGCAATGAAAAAAGAGATGGATACAGTGAGTGTTGAAAACAGCAAAACGTGGCAAAAAGTCTGCACCAAAGCCGACCTGGTTGAATTTTCCGGGGTTGCCGCCTGGCTCGATAGTGACGAAACTCAGTCCCAGGTGGCCATTTTCTATTTACCCGGCCATGGCAACGAGCTTTACGCCCTCGACCACCACGACCCGTTCTCCAACGCCAACGTCATTGCCCGGGGCATTGTCGGCGATTTAAAAGGAGCCCCGGTGGTCGCTTCACCCATCTACAAGCAGCACTTCCGACTGGAAGATGGGCAGTGCCTGGAGGATGAGGACGTCAAGCTGCGTACCTGGAAGATCGAATTCAAAGGCGATGAGGTGTGGATTGAGGGGTAATAGTTGACGTTAGGAGGAGGTGTGGAAACTGTCTTCCTCCATCGCTTTTTCATATCACTTCGACTGGGCCAGCAGATTCGACGACGTCGGCCATAGGGGGCGATATGGGCATAATCACCGAAAGGCGCAGGTCTTCACCTACACGGTCTCTTTCCTTAGGCGCTTTAGGCAACGGGGGGATGGCACTGGCGCAGTATGCGCCGGGGCCATAATGAGAGTAGCTTGATCCACTCATACCGCAGCGGTCTCTTGCCGTTGCCGATACGCTGCCATCTCTATCTTCCCGAGCTGAGGGGTTAGCTGGCAGTGCTGGCGGTCCCAGGGATACGCGATCTGTGCCTTGAGATGAGCGGCGCCATCTGCCTTCTTCCAGGCTTCCAGATCCAGATCGCGCCAGAAAAGCGGGTCGCGGCCGGTCTTCTGATCATGCTCGGCGGTGGTGGGATCGAGATGACGGAACGGCTCCAGGCGCGGCACGTCCGGCAGCGGCTGGCTGACGTCCATATAGCGCTGCAACATATCCCATGTAGCCCGGACGTCGTGCTGATGATTGACGATAGCGCTGAGCGATGTTTGGTTGAACTGCTTGCCGGTATAGCGGTGGACAAACATCAATCGGTAGAACACGCCGCCCCGCTCTCGACATAGCCATCGAACTCGACAAAGGGCGCCACTAGGGGCGGTTTTTTCTTGCCTTGGGCAAAGCTCACCATGCCGGTCTGGCGATTCAGCTCGCTTTGACGGTTTTGCATATAGCGGTTGGCTCTACTCGCAAACCATTTATGGAATGGCGTGAGCAAAAAGCTGATTATTTTAGCCAGACCGTTAAAAGCAGGCTGTGTTGTGTAAACAGTGGCAATCATAACCAAACAAAATCCTACAATGGCCACCAAGGGAATAGCAACGCTAGCAAAGGTTCTGTTGTATTCAAATACGGCATCAGAAATGCTCAAAATAAAAAAATAAGGAAAAGAAAGTAGGACAAAAAAATAAGCTACTGGGAATGCCATCAACAATACAGATAACCCCAGCTGGCTTTTAATAAAGCGGATCCGCTGATGATCCCACCACCAATCATCCGATTCATAGAACTGCTTATCTTTCTGCTCCATATGTTGAACCAGCTCGGCGTCCGCGCAAATCTGCTGATAGGGGTTGATATGCGCATAATCACCGAAAGGCAGCAGGTCTTCACTTACACGGCCTCTTTCCTTAGGCACCTTGGGCAACGGGGGTATGGCACTGGCGCGGTATGTGCCGTGACCATAACGAGAGTAGCTTGATCCACTCATACCGCAGCGGCCTCTTGCCGTTGCCGATACGCCTCCATCTCCACCTTCCCGAGCTGAGGCGTTAGCTGGCAGCGCTTGCGATCCCAGGGATACGCGATCTGTGCCTTGATATGAGCGGCGCCATCCCCCTTCTTCCAGGCTTCCAGATCCAGATCGCGCCAGTAGCGCGGGTTACGGCCGGTTTGGCGGTCGTGCTCAGCGGTAGTGGGATCGAGGTGACGGAAGGGCTCCAGGCGGGGCACGTCCGGCAGCGGCTGGCTGACGTCCATATAGCGTTGCAGCATATCCCATGTAGCCCGGACTTCGTGCTGATGATCGACAATGGCGCTGAGCGACGTCTGGTTGAACTGCTTGCCGGTATAGCGATGGACAAACATCAATCGGTAGAACACGCCGCCCCGCTGTACTACGCGCTCCACATAGCCGTCGAATTCGACGAAAGGTGCTCTTAGCGGCGGCTTCCTCTTGCCTTGTGCGAAGCTCACCATGCCGGTTTGGCGATTAAGCTCACTTTGGCGGTTGTTCATATAACTATTGCCGCGCTTGGCAAGCCAACCCTGAAAAGGCCTCGCAAGGTAAGCACAACCACGGATAATCCCGTTCATAACGGATTGGCAGGTATAAGCGCCGATAATTGCTGCGCCTATCAGCCCCCCCCCCGCCACTGCGAGAAAAATTAACATGGCTAGTACGGCGTTGTGATCATGGTCTTGCATATAAAAAACAATTACATACGAGAGGTAAAAAGGAAAAAACACCAGAAAGCAAAAGTATAAAAAAGGAAAAGCCATTAATAATACAGATAACCCCAGCTGGCTTTTTATAAAGCGGATGCGTTGATGATCCCACCACCAATCATCTGATAGATAGAATTGTTTATCTTTCTGCTCCATATGTTGAACCAGCTCGGCGTCCGCGCAAATCTGCTGATAGGGGTTGATATGCGCATAATCACCGAAAGGCAGCAGGTCTTCACCTAAACGACCCCTTTTCTTGGGTGCTTCAGGTAATGAAGGGATCTCGTCGCTACTATAGGCACCTGGATTATAAGGGGAGGAGGTAGCCTCATTCATACGCGGAATTCCTTGATATACCAGTACTGCGGATCTTGCTGCCTGCCAACCAATGTGCGAATTAGACGGCTGATTGGATTATCGACCGTACGATGACCACGGGCCGGTAACGTTCCATGCTCTTGTTCACTATAGGCTTCATAATGATCAAGCATTGGCGTGGGCAGTACCATCGCGTCCAGTTCCCATTCGATTCTGGCCTGCATAGCGACTCGGAGCCGGGAAGTCGATGTCACCGAAGTGCCACTCATCTCGAAGCTCTCCTCGGCTACCTTGCGCTTGACCAGAAAGCGAACGGCACTTTGCTGCGGCAGCAACTGGCGCTTGCCAATTTCAAAGGGTTCCGGTGCCCGGGTGATATTCGAGAGTTTTTCATAGGTGCCAAGCGGAGTAATGGTACCGGTATCGGTCTGCTCGAGTTCTTGCACCGCCAGTGTCAAGGCGTCGCCGATTTTGTAGCGGCTGATCAGCGGCGTGCTGATGGTAACGACATAATCCCGTTTGCTGGGTGATTCTCGTGTCGATTCCCAGACGCTATCCAGCAAGGCCTGGCGCTCATTGGGTTCCAATACACCGTAGCGTTTAACGTTAACCTCGACAGGGCTAAGCTGTGTCAATAGCTGCGGGTAGTAGGCTTGGTCATCCATTGACGCCATATCGCTACTTGCGTGTGTGCCCAATGGCCCTCGCCTTAGCAACTGCTCGAAAGGGGTGTCCTGATTCATCGCCGCATAGCTGGTGCCGCCAATGGCCAACCCTAACCCCAGTAGCGCCCAGCCCCAACCAGGAATCAGCAATAACCCTGGCATTAAGGGAGCGGCTAGAAACAGCGAACCTCCGGCAACCGCTATACCATGGCCTATCGCAGCATCATGGTCACCACCTTGCAGGCTATTGCGCAACTCCCAGGAGCTAACGCCAACGGTGAAAACGCCGGCAAAAAAGTTAAACAAGCCAATAGTTCGGACAAGCGTGCTTGCACCGATCTGGGACAGCCTTGACCCAATAACCGGCCAGCTTTTCATATCGAACCAAGCTCTTTGCACAAACTTGCCGATGAGCGTGTTAGAAGTTGGATATAACACTGTGTGAAGCTTCATTGACGCTGCACTTAGATCTGCCAAGCCACTCAGTGCCTTAGAAAGTTGAAGCCCTGTAAGCTCTCCAGCTTGGTGTGCTTTGACCGCGCTGACTGTTTCTCGCCCAAGATTATAAATCGCAAACCCTACTAACACCCTCGACACCGCCGGGCCATCGATCACCAACTTGGCCTGCCCGGCAATTTTCGTTAGGCGTAGTTGGTTGAGGTTAGCCGCCTCGGGGTGCCCGACGGGCAATACGTATACCAGAGTATGCCCTGCCACCTGGCGAATGGCATCGTCGACTTCCGCCGACATACGCTTCGGACTGGTCGAGGCACTCACATTGCCTCTTGGATCCACCTGTTCGGCGTAAAGGTAATCCCGTTGGGTCTGCAGGGCGCCACTGGTACGGTCGCGATCGGTCAATCCCCATGCGATGCCATCGCCATGTACGCCGATGATGGTATAGCGGCTCAAGTCGACGTCGCCACGCGGCATGACGTGTAGTTCGCCTCGCAGGTTGCCATCGATAAGGTTGGCGTGGTTTCCAACGGCAGTGAAAGTACGCCTTAGCTGAACGGTCTCCACATCGTCGCTGACCTTTTCGACGGCCCGCAGCACCGCCTGGCTCCATTGCCCTACGATGGTGCTGATCAGCCCGCTGACCTTACTGGCATTGGCCAAGCTGATAACGTAGCTTTGCTGGGCAAGCTCTTGTGCCGAGAGGTTCTGCGCTATAACGCCCAGAGATTCCATGCCTAAGCCTGTGGCACCCGCTTCATCAATATCGCTGTTGTCTTCGGCCAGTTGACGGAGAAACGCTGGCCGGAAGTTACCGCTGCCATCATTCTCGCTTTCTTCGCTGTCTGAATCATCACACCACAGCGCTTGTAAATCCTGACGGCTCAGCAGCCGAGTGAGCAGCGCCTTAACGTTGGCCCCTATAGCGGCTGCGCCTTGTTCGCGCAAGATGCCGGGCAATTGCTGCAACACACCTAGCAAGTCACCACATAGCGCATAGAGCTCACATATGCCTAATTGATGATGGCTGCTGTAATCGCGCAATACCGCCACTAAGGTGCCGTCACTGATCAGTGGTTCCAATAATTCGATGTGATGTTGCACCCGCGCCACGGCATGATCGCGCTCAGCCTGATTCAGAGTTTGATTCAATTTTTCCTGATCAATGGTGTCGCGGTATTCAGCCAGAGGCGTCTGTTCACCGTTTTCTGAAACATCGTAGAGCGCCTGGCGCACTAATTTCGCGGAATGTGCCAACGGTTTGTCGCTGAGCAGGCTATCGAGACCGTCCAGGTAGTGTTGGGCGAGGTGAAGTTGGGCCAGGCCATGGCGCAGCGTAAACAGGGGATCCGGCAGTGCCACGGCGACGATGCCTGCGTTTTCCCGAATGCTGGCCAAGAGATCGTCGCCTGCCTCGCATTCCAGGGCAAGCGTCGACGCGCGATCGGTTTCACCTGCCTGCTCCCATAGGGTCTTGAGTTTGGTGCACAATTCGTCGCCCGCTGGTGCGGTAAAATCGGCCGTGAAGGTTTCGGGGGCTTCCAGCATCAGTTCGATACCCAGATCGCGCTCGCGCAGCGCTGGCTGGTCGGCCACGCGCCCGGCGGGAAAACCTGTCTGCATGGAGAGCTGCTTCTCGGTATCGAAAATCACGGCATGGGCATGCCCGACGGCGGTGGTGCGAACTTCAAGTTGGCCGGGGTTTGCTTCCAGCCACGTAATATAAGGCCAGCTCCAGGCAATCTCGCTGTAGGCGAGGCGCACACAATGCAGGGTAGCCTGTCTCTGCAGCATGGCTGGCAACAGGATGTCATCGAGCCATTCGCCTTCGCTGGCGCGCTCGTTGGGGGTATCGCCCCCCTCTGCCTGTTCGCGATAGTGCGTAAGGTCCACATCGCTGAGCTTGCCGTCGGGGCCGACCTCGAGTTCGCGCCACAAGCGGTTGTCGAAGAACACGTACAAATAACCCGGGCGCAGCATGGCGGCGGCGATGCCGGTGTAAGTCGTGACACCATTCTGTTGCACAGGGCGGTCGCGACCCACTTCCGCCAGGGGACGAACGGCCAGCAGGGTGTTGTCCTGCAAACTGCCATCGGTGCGCTCGAAGACGGTTCGGGCGTGCTCCACCAGCGGTATCTCAATGTCGCCGCCCCCTTCACGCTTGGGAATGACCAGTGCCAGGGTGCCGTCTTCTTCGTCTTCGTACTCGACCCGCCGTCGAATGCCCAGGTCAGTGTCTTCGTCTTGCAGTTCCTTGAGATCGCCTTCACTCATCCGTTTTGCCCCCCTTTTGTCGGGCTCCGTCTCTTGCGCAGGCGCGCCTGCTGTCCATCCTGACCGCCGCTGGTCACGTCGACGAGGAACTCTCGCTTGCCTACTCCTTCTGCCTCGACCCGCTTGGCCTGCTGGCTGGGTTCATGGCCTGAGAAGTCGATGCGAGCGTGCTCCTCTCCCTCTGCATGCCGGGGTAGCTCTGGAGGGCTGGCTTCTTGCCCGCTGCCTGAGCCCGGGCTACCCCCAGAGTTGATCTTGACCTGGGCACCAACGATGGTAATGCCGCTGGGGTCGAGCTTGACGAAGCTGCCCCCAGCCTCGAGGGTGATCTCTGCGCCGGCATCGATCACCGTCTTGCCGCCTGATTTGTGATGCACTTCCTGCCCCGCTTCCAGCAGCTGTGCTCGGCCGATTTTCTCGTGGCGGGTGCCATCGATCGTTAGATGATCGTCGCCGTCTATCTTGGTGTGGCGGTTGTTATGCACTGTGTGGTGATCGTCGTTGTCGATCTCGCTGATGCGGTCGTTTTGAACCTTGATATGGCTGTCGCGGCGGATCTCTTCGGTGCGGTCATTAAGCGTCAGCAGCTCCAGGTCTTTCTGGGCGTGGAGCCAGATTTGCTCTTCGCCCGCTTCGTCTTCAAAGCGCAGTTCGTTAAAGCCGTCGGCCTTGTGGCTTTGGGTGCGGATGACGGTGCGAGTCTTGTGTTCCGGCAGCGAGTAAGGCGCGGTATTCACGGCGTGATAGGTTCGCCCGGTAACCAAGGGTTGATCCGGGTCGCCCTCCAGAAACGAGACAATCACCTCATGGCCGATACGCGGAATGGCGATGCTGCCATAGCCGCCGCCTGCCCAGCCCTGGGCAACTCGCACCCAGCAGCTGGCCGTTTCATTGGATTCAGCGTAGCGGTCCCAGGGGAACTGGACCTTGACCCGGCCGTGCTCGTCGCAGTGAATCTCTTCGCCTTCCGGGCCAACCACAAAGGCGACCTGGGGGCCATCGACACGGGGCTTGGGGTTGGGGGACGCCCGCCAGGGTGCATCGCCGGGAATCAACGTGACCTGGTTGTGGTAGCGGGTCATCCCGGCAGCGTCGCCCTGCGTGATGCCATCCTCTTCCAGCGCTTGAGGCTGTTCGCCGTGGTGAAGAACACTGATAGCCTGCCAGTCGCGGTTGAGGCTGTCGGCGTCGTGATCCGTCAGGCTAAAGCGCAGGCCGGGGGCGAGTTCGGGCAAGTCGCTTTCGGCGCTGGCGGTGATCGCTTCCCGGCGCAGCTGTTCCAGGCGAATACGGGTAAAGGGCTCGCCTGAAGCATCCTGCTTATAGCGACCGGGGTAGTCGTAGTGTTCGTACCCTTTATCAACGACGCCCTGCTGTCCATGGCCTTCCACATCACGGCCCAGGTGGTCGTGGAGCTGCGCATAGGCGGGATTTTTAAAGCTGTAGTCTTTCAGCGTGGCGGACGAACTCGCCACCCTGGCGGTATGGCTGAGTTTACGCACATGACGTGTGGGCGCGGTGCCACCGGCGCGGCTGTGGTACGTGCGCTCGCCAAGATGGGTCAGCACCTGGGGGTCGTCGGCGAAGATCAGCCGATGGGCGCCGTTGTCACTGTCCTCAAACTCATGGAAGTAAAAAAGCCCCTCTTCGGCGGCCAGGCGCTCGATAAAGGCGAGGTCGGTCTCGCGGTACTGTACGCAGTACTCGCGCTCGGCAAGCTCGCGGGTGACCGCAAAGGCCACGTCGCGAATGCCCCGCTCATCGCATAAGGTATTGATAATGGTGAGCGGGTCGACTTTCTGAAAAATCCGCGAGTTGTGGCGCAGCGAAAGCCGCCACATCGCCGGGCGCATCACTAGCGAGTAGAAGGTACGCCGATGGCCGCGGTCACCCTGGCCAAATTCGCTGACAATGCCGTGCACGCGGCGCAGCGGTTCGCCGTCCTGCCAGATCGTCAATGAAGCCTCACGATCCAGGAGGTCGGCAGCATCCAGGCTACCATCGCGGCTGGCCAGGTTGAGCGCCAGATTGAAAGGTTGGGAGAGCGCTTCGCGGTGGGTAAAGTCGATCACCGCGATCTCTTCAACGCCGGGGAGCGTTAGGGTGAATTGTAGGCCCGTCTTATCTGTCTCCATCCTTTGAGACATAATGCCACTCCTTGGATCGTTATCTGCTTAATGAGAAACGGTCAGAATAGCGAGCCAGAAGCGAAGCGCAACCCGTGCAGGGCACGTCACAGCGATCTCTTACATGTGTAAGAGATCGCTTACAAAAGTAACTCGATAAACTTATAGAAACTGCCTCTCAAATCGACAAGAGTTCTTAATCTAGGAATCACACTACTCCATATTTTTGAATAGCATTTTCCATAACTGGCAATAAGCCGAAAGAAAAGTCGTTTGCATAATGAACCTCCACATCTCTATTTAAAAACAGCACTAATTTTGAAGGACTCAGATGCTTAGTAGCATTAGATAAGTTGCGAACAAAATTGCTATGCTTGCCAGCTATTTTGACTCTGTACACCGGAAGAAACCATTGTGAAGACAGAATCCAGAACCTTAGCCTTTTCCGCCTTCATGGCATTGCTGATCGGCTGTGCGGGTATTGCCGCGACACTGGCATCCAATTCCCAGGCGATTCTGCTGGATGGATTGTTCAACCTGATTTATTTCGGCGTTGCGCTGGTCACCATCAAGGTCAGTCGCCTGGCTAGCCGTCCGGATAGCGAGTCGTACCCGTTTGGCTACAGCTACTTCGAGTCGCTGGTGAACCTGTGCAAGGGACTGCTGATTTTTGGCGTGTCGATATTCGCCCTGGTGGATGCCATTGCGGCGTTGCTGACGGGCGGACGTGCAATTGCGGCAGGCATCGCCATCGCTTACGCCCTCTTTGCAACCGCTGCTTGCTCGCTGACAGCCTGGGTCATGCACCGCAGTCTGCGCTCGGTCAGCAGCCCGCTGGTGGAAGCCGACAAAGCGAACTGGGTCGTCAACAGCGTGATTTCAGCGGCGGTCCTGGCGGCCTTTTGCCTGGTGTTGATCTTCGAAAAGCTCAACTGGCAAAGCGTACTCACTTATATCGACCCGCTGCTGGTCATTGCCGTTGTCGTAATGTGCATGGGTGTACCGGTGCGCATGGCCTCACAGGCATTGAAGGAACTGCTCAACAAAACGCCAGAAGAAGCCCTTGCAGAGCCGGTCCATCAGGCCGTCGGGCGTGCACTGGCGGATATCGACACCCAAGAAGTGCGTGTACGCATGGTACGCCCCGGCCGCCTGCTGTATGTCATCGTGCATGTGGTATTACCCGCCACACCTGACGTTTCCATTGCGGCTCAGGACCAACTGCGAGTGAAAGTCGATGAAGAAGTGAGGCGTTGCTACTCCCCTGTGGTTTGCGACGTAGTGTTCACCGCCGACACCCGCTGGGCCGCGCCCTCTTGTGGGCTGCTGGTTGAGACATCCCGCTAAACCACTCAACCTGCCGTGTGCCTCGGTTCACAGGCGTCGCGCGCTGACCGCTTGACCAGCACACCGGCCACGCTAACACCAGCGAGCAATACACCGCCGAACAGCGTTAATGCGGCTGAGTGACCAAGGGCATCGACCAGCACGCCCGTGACTACCACCGGCAGACTAAACCCTACATAGGCCATTAAAAAATACCCCGCGCTCGCCTCGTTAGGTATGTCTTTTGCGATAGCCAACACGCCGCTTAATCCACCTAAATAAATAAACCCGTAGCAAGCACTACTGGCTGCGAGCGTGCCCGCTAATACGGCCGCTAAATAGCCTTCAATAGCGCCCCACGCGATCAGGCCGTAAGCCCAGGGTAAAATACATAACCCCAGCGCCGTTGCGCGATGCGGTGGGAGCTTTCTCGCCCAGGGTTGAAACAGCACCCCGCCGCTGCAAACGCCGAAAGTGGCGAAACCGCTCCACGCGCTTAATCCATGTTGTTTAAGCGTGGAAGGCAGTATGGCGATCACCAAACCCACCGTTGCCCAAGCCAGCAAAATCGCCAACCCATAGCCTAGCGTACCGTGTGGGTAAGCTGGCAAACGCCTCATGGCGCGCCCGCTAGAGCGCTCGGTTGCGTCTGGCAGGGTAATGACCATCATCAACGCCAAACCAGCAGCACCCAGGTATAGCCAAAAACTGGGTGGTGTGACACTTGGCGCCAAAAGGATAAACACGCTTGTCACCGCGGCTCCCAGGCCAAAACCCAATGCCGTGCTGGCTGTCACATAATGCGTGGATGTCTGTTGAGCGTGACGCCCCACCAGCATTTGCATATAGCCAGACGCGATAGCCGTCGTGAAAGCGGTACCAATGCCCAGCAGAAATCTTGCAATAGCAAGCGCCCATAGCCCCGGTGCCACTAGCATTAACGTGGTGGCTATTAGGCACAATAGAAGTGCCATAAGAATTAACGGCTTACGCCCTACTCGGTCGGCCAGGCCGTTGAGCCCCAGCAACACCGGCATAATGCCAGCCACATAGCAGGCAAAGGCAACCGCTGTGGCCCCAACCCCCAGGCCATCTCGTGCCGCCAGTGCGTCATAAAGCGGTGCTGGTAAATTAACCGCCGTCGTAATCATGCATAACGCGAACGACAGGCGAAACGCTTGGTAACGGTTCATGGAAGTATTTCTCTATACAATCAATCGAACCGTTACGCTCGCAGTTTTGCTGACCAGCAATAAGGTACACTTAGCCGCTATTACCAAGACACTGTTTCGCCCTTTTCATGAACAGTTTAGGTGAACAAGTTTGTTATGAAATTCTCGATAGACCGGTGCGCGTCCACCCCCGTTGCCAAACAGCTTGAAGAGGGCATTCGTCAGTGGATCCAGCAACACGCAGCGACGGGTGGGCGTCGCCTACCCTCGATACGCCATCTAGCGGCAACACATGGCATCAGCCGTAATGCGGTCATCGACGCTTACGAGCAGTTGGTGGCATTAGGGCTCGTGCGCTCGCAACCTGGCTCGGGGTTCTATGTAGCGGATAATGCGCTGAAGCTGTTTCAACCCGCGGCATCAACGCCACTTGAAGAAGTGACGAATGGCTTATGGGGCGTGTTTAACGCCGATGAAAAGACGTTGAATCTGGGTTGCGGCTGGTTACCTAACGATTGGCGCGAAGGGGAAGACCTCACTTACGCCATTCGCCAAGTCACGCGCAAGAGCCGTGCAGGTATTTTCGAGTACAGCACCCCGCAAGGGCCCCAGGTCCTGCGGCAGTTGATAAAGGAACGTCTTCGCAACCTGGCGATTAATGCTAGCGAACAACAAGTTGTCACAACCGGCGGTGGCAGCCATTCGCTCGATTTATTAGTGCGGTTATTGCTGGCACCTGGCGATGTGGTGTTTGTTGAATCGCCGGGCTATTACAACTTTTTTGGATTACTGCATTTGCAGCGGGTTAAAGTCATTGGCGTACCTCGCTTAGCCGATGGGCCAGACATCGAGCGATTGACCGACCTGCTTAAGCAATACCGCCCTAAACTGTTCTATACCAACAGCGTGTTTCATAACCCAACGGGCAGCACGTTAGCCCCCGCCATTGCCCATCGAGTATTACAACTTGCTGACCAGTACGATTTTCAGATTATCGAAGACGATATCTATGCCGATTTCCAACAAGCACCGACACCACGTTTAGCAACACTGGATGCCCTTGACCGCGTGTTCTATCTGGGGAGCTTTTCAAAAAGCCTATCCTCCTCACTGCGCGTCGGGTTTATCGCCGCACCCGCCACCTGGGTTCAGCGCTTGGTGGACATCAAGATGTTAACCAGCATTTCCGCACCTCATTTTGCAGAACAGGTCATCACTACCATGCTGCAAAATGGCAGCTATCGAAAGCTGACTGAACGGCTACGTAGTCGGCTTTCCAACCAGATGTCTATCGCCCTGGCCCAGTTGAAGCAAGCCCAATGGGAAATATTTACCGAGCCGACAGGCGGCATGTTCATTTGGGCAAAGCCGCCTGCTACGCGGCTTGAGACAATCGAGGCAACCGCAAAAAAATGGGGTGTGACACTTTCACCTGGGCATTTATTTCTGCCGGACCATCAGGCCACCCCTTGGTTACGGCTCAATGTCGCTTACATGCAGGGCCCAAGAGCCAAGGCGTTTATCGAGGCCGATAGCCAGGAAACCAACTAAAAAGCGGCCCGCAGGCCGCTTAAGATCATCGCTACGTCTGAGATTAGACAAAATACAGCGTTATGACTTCCCCGCAGGCGGGGTTGAGGGCGTTTCTGACTTGACCGGCCATACGTCGTCATCGACCAGCTCGGGGCGTTTGAGCACCGAGGGGTGGAAGACCGGCTCTTTGATGCCTTCCCGGCGTTGGCGCTCGTAGTCTTTGAGCACCGACACGGCGATGGGCCCCATGAGCAGGATGGCAAACAGGTTGGTGGTGGCCATCAGCCCCATCGCCAGGTCGGCAAAGTCCCATACCACGCTGAGTTCAGCCACTGACCCAATGAGCACCATGGCGATGATAACGACTTTAAAGATGGTGACCGCTTTTTGCGCATGACGGCGGAAAAGGTACTCGATATTCACCGCAGAAAACGAGAAGTTGGCCAGAATCGAGGTGAAAGCGAATAAGAAGATCGCCACGGCGATAAAGATTTCCCCGAAGCCGCCCAGGTGATCGACCATGGCGTCCTGGGTAAGCTGAATACCTTCGATGCTATCTCCCGCTGATTCAGACAGCAGCCGCTCGTAAACGCCGGAAAGCAGAATCACGACCGCCGTACAGCTACAGATGACGATGGTATCGACAAACACGCCAAACGATTGAACCAGCCCCTGGGCGGCGGGATGTTTGACCGTTGCCTGGGCAGCGGCGTTGGGGGTTGAGCCCATACCGGCCTCGTTGGAAAACAGACCGCGCTTGATGCCGTTTTCCATCGCTGCCTTGATCGCATAGCCCGCAGCGCCACCCACGGCAGGGCCGAACCCAAAGGCGCTCATCACAATAAGCGAGAGCATATCCGGCACAGCGGAGAGGTTCGCGATCAGAATCCACAGTGCTACCAGCAGGTAGGCAATCGCCATGACGGGGACGATTTTTTCAGCTGTCCGCGCCACAGACTTAAGCCCGCCATAAATCACCACGCCCGCCATGATGGCAATGATAACGCCGGTTAACCAATTGGGTACGCCAAAGGCGCCACTCATGCCCTGGGCAATGGTATTTGACTGCGCGGCGTTAAAGGCCAGGCCATAGGCAATGATCAAAAATACCGCAAACAGCGAGCCCAACCAGCGCCACCCAAGGCAGCGTTCGATATAGTAGGCAGGCCCGCCGCGAAATACGCCATCTTCATTGCGGTGTTTATATACCTGGGCCAGCGTGGATTCGATGAAAGCGGTGGCGAAGCCCACCAACGCGGTCACCCACATCCAGAAAATCGCCCCCGGGCCACCGATCCACAGCGCCAGCGCCACCCCGGCGAGGTTGCCGGTACCAATTCGCGCCGCCATTGACGTGGCAAAGGCCTGAAAACCGCTTACCCCTTCGCCGGCACCCCGGGCTGTTACCGTGACACGGGCCATATGGCCGAACATACGGAACTGCATACCACGGGTGATAATTGTGAACCACACCCCGGCACCCAGCAGCAGGTAGACCAGAATATAGCTCCAGATAAAGTCGCTGACCGGCATCATGACGGCATAAATGCCATCACGCAGTGGGCCGAGTACGGATTCGAGAATTTCCATGGCCATGCTCTCCAGATTGCTGAAAGTCGGCGGGAAGTGCCTTACCCCGCAGCGGGCGGTAGTCTAAATTCGTGCTCTTATTCGAGTCTAGCCAGTTTTTATCCTTGTCGCATCGTGGTCATTCCCAAGACTTACAGGTCCACCACCCAATCTGGCTTAAAGCGCGGCGGGCTGAACTCATCAGGGTAACCGCCTGGATTGGCAACGATGTTTGTGCCCTTGCGACACATATTGACTGGCTCATGAACATGGCCGTGTACCCATAGATCCATTTTGCCCATCAGCTGTGGAAGGTGAGATGCAAACGCGGGAGAAAGCGTATCGCCTGTGTACTGGGCAGGAATGCACTCACGCATTGGCGCATGGTGGCTAACCACGACCTTTGGCCCGTCAAACTGATCGTCGAGTGATTCTGTCAGCCAGTTCAAGGCCTCTTGATGCAGCGCTTTGCTTGCCTCGGGGGTCATGATGGTACCGGGGACTGATTCGACAACACGAAAATCAGGCATATAGCGTTTCGCTTTTGCGGCCGTGTCTTCTGGATTACGCGTCGGGTTGTCAGCGTACAGGGCGAAGTCTGTCCATAGCGTCGTGCCGTAAAAACGCACGCCATTGAGGGTGACGGCACTATTGTCCAGAAGCTCAATGTCGAGCCGTTCGGCCTCGAGCGCCAATTCCTCACGCAACTGCGGCAGGCAAGTGCCGTAAAACTCATGGTTGCCGGGTACATAGATAATCGGCGTTTCCGGAAAGTGTTGCCGGGCCCAGGCCAGGCCTTCGCATTGGCGGTGAATGTCACCCGCCAAAATGACGACATCGGCATCCACCTCAGGCAGTTCTCGGTGACCGTCAAAAAACTCCAGATGAAGGTCCGATAAAATTCGCAAACGCATCCACTTGCTCCTTTCTCAAATCAACGCAAACCGAACACCGCCCTATCCCGGAGGGCATGATCAATACGAACGTTTGAAATTTCTTTGCTGCGCTGCAGCAAACACGCTATACTGCTCCTGTAGTCCGAATAGGAGGGCCACATATGTCTATATCCACTGTATTCTCAACGCGGGATAGCGAAGTACTCAATTTCTGGACACAGCGCGCGTACTGGCAACGCGCGGCTAGCGATGCCCTCGCGGATTATTGCGAGTCATTGACCTACTCCTTACCCCGTTAGACCAAAAGAGAATAATCGAAGCCGAGCTTATGCTCGGCTTTTTTCATTATATGAAAAGCTTTTCCATTCAATGGCGTAAGCTGTTCAGGCCAGAATTGTAAGAATACGCTTACACGCGTAAGCAAAAAGACTACGTATCAAGTACTAGATTGCTGGTTAAAAAGTCCTTAATATCGTTTTTCCGCCAATCATGTTGCGAAGCAGCAAGCGGTTATTTCCATAACAACACGTCTTCACTCGCCACTCAGGAGTAAACGCCATGCCGTTATCACTCAACGGTGCCAACGTTGATGTTCTCGACGTATGGGCCTCGCGCGCCGAGAAACAGCGCGCTGCGTTTGATGCCATCGCGGCTTATCTGCGCTAGTGACCAACGCCTCTTGATGAGGCGTTTTTTATAAGCCCAAGAGATCTGAGCTGTCGGTATCGGTCAACTGGGCCAGGAAAGCTTCCTGCAGGATATACATCCGCTTTACGTCGCGGTAACGGCCATTAATGAAAAACTCCTGCACCAGATGGCCCTCTTCCACAAAGCCGCTCTGCTGATACAGGTGGATCGCTTTGATGTTTTCCACCGCCACGATCAGAAATATCTTGTGTAAATTCAGGATAGTAAAGGAATAATGCAGCGCCTGATGAATCAAGGTGCGCGCAAAGCCCTGGCCCTGATAGTCCGGCGCAATAATGATCTGAAACTCCGCACTTCGGTGGATATAGTCAATTTCAATCAACTCGACCAGGCCGATGGCATTGCCGCTACTATCCTTGGCGACGAAACGACGCTCAGCGTTATCGTGGATATGCTTGTTGTAAAGTTCTTCTAACTCATCGAAGGACTCATAGGGCTCTTCAAACCAGTACGACATGATGCTCTGGTTGTTATTAAGCTCATGCACAAAGCGCAGGTCATTGCGCTCTAGCGCCCGAAGGTGCAGCGTGTTCCGCATAGTGTTCTTTCCTTACGACCCATATCAAATGACCACCAATGGCATGGTCAACGCTTACTTATGCCAACCTACTGTAGTGTATGGCGTTTGAACGAAAACAGCTCGGCGAGCGGATGTGTTTTACCCTCAATCAGGGCGCGCAGCAGTTTTGCTCCTATCATGCTGTAGCTGATGCCGTTGCCGCCATAAGCCATCGCGAAAAGGATGCGGGGTCCTAACGCCTGGCAGGGGCCGAAGTACGGCAACCCATCGTCGGTTTCGGCAAAGGTACCCGCCCAACTGAAGGTTGGATTAATTGCCAGGTCAGGCCACAGCGTTTCTACCTTGTTCGCCAAGCCTTGAGCTTTTTCCAGCACCCGCGCATCACGACGCTCAGGAATATCTTCATCATCGTCGTCACCGCCTACCAGTAAGCGGCCGTCACGTGTCGTACGCATATACAGGTACGGCCTGGCGGACTCCCAGATCATCGTACGGCGCAGCTTACCAAGTGCTTCGGGCGGCAACGGGTCGGTGATAAACGCATAACTGCTGCGATTGACTGCGACGCTGTCAGGTAACCAGGTTTGCGACTCATACCCTGCAGCAATAACCAGATGTTGGCAACGCAGCGTCGTCCCACCGCTGAGGTGAAGGGACACGCCTTGCTGTTCAGGCTTAATACGCTCGACCTGAGTTCGGTCGTAGACTTCTCCGCCTGCTGCGGCCACTCGCTCAAACAGTTGATACGCCATGCGGTAGGGGTCAACGCTTGCGGCAACCTGGGTGAGAATCGCACCCGGCGCAACAAAACCGTACTCACTCAGCACCTCTTCCCGCTCAAGCCAGGTCGCCAAAAAACCGTTTTGTCGGCGGAACGCCAACTCTTCTTTTATGGGCAGCACATCTTCTTCACGACTGGCGTAATACAAGCTCTGCTGGCGTTCAAAATCCACATCGCCAAGCCCCGCTGCCAAGGCTTCAAGCTCGCCGATGGCGTCAGCGCAGGCGCGATAAGCTTTTACAGCATCTGCTTCCCCGTAACGTTTGGCCAACTCGCTCATGTGCGTATCAATTTCGTATTGAAGTAACGCCGTACTCGCCGCCGAACTACCCCAGCCAATATCGCGCCGCTCGACCACTACGACGTGATGGCCTTGGCTGCTTAACTCATCCGCAATCAGTGCACCGGTAATGCCGCCCCCCATTACCACCACCTCGCTTTGATGGTCACGGTTAAGCTGCGGGAAGGTTTTTAGCAAGCCATTCTTGACTGCCCAAAAGGGGTAACCACTTTTCAGATCCATCTGTTTGCCTTTGGAGGGTTGCCTTGGAGTATCCTGTCATTCATAGAAGGAAGTATGCTGTTAACCATAGAAGCTTCTTGAGAATTGCCCAGCATTTTGCAGAGAGGACACCCCATGATCGATTTACGCAGCGACACCGTCACACGCCCCACTGCCGACATGCTGGCCGCAATGACCTCGGCGCCACTAGGTGACGATGTGTGGGGTGATGACCCAACCGTGAATGCGTTTCAGGAAAACCTGGCCGAGCAGGCAGGTAAAGAAGCGGCACTGCTGTTTCCCAGCGGCACACAGAGCAACCTGGTAGCGTTAATGGCCCACTGCGAGCGTGGCGATGAGTACATCGTTGGGCAGTCGGCCCATACCTATCGCTATGAAGGCGGTGGCGCGGCGGTGTTAGGCAGCATTCAGCCTCAGCCTATTGAAAACGCCCCCGACGGCAGCTTGCCACTGGAGAAAATCAGCGCTGCGATTAAAGCCGTTGATTTTCACTTTGCGCGCACCAAGTTACTGGCGCTGGAGAACACCATTGGCGGCAAAGTGCTGCCCGCAGACTACGTATTGAAAGCCACCGAGCTGGCCCGGGAACGGGGGTTGGCAACGCACCTGGACGGCGCGCGGCTCTTCAATGCCGCTGTTGCTACCGACACCTCACTCAAGCAACTGTGCCTACCGTTTGATAGCGTGTCGCTATGCTTTTCAAAAGGTATGGGCACCCCTATTGGCTCAGCTCTGGTGGGCTCGCAGGCATTGATCGACCGCGCACGACGCTGGCGTAAAGTAGTGGGTGGAGGCATGCGCCAATCCGGTATTATCGCCGCCGCCTGCCAGTATGCATTGGATCATCACGTGGCGGACTTGGCCGACGATCACCGTCGAGCAGCGCGACTGGCAGAGGGCTTGGCTAAGTTGCCCGGTGTCGAGATCACCTCACAAGCCACCAATATGGTATTTGCGCACTTCCCCGACGAACATGTTCAGCCGCTCTCCGCCTGGCTCAAAGAGCACGGCATATTGATTGAGCTACTCTACGCCACGCGCTTCGTTACCCATCGCGATATCAGCGATGAAGATATCGATAAAGTCATCGCTGTGATGGAAGCCTACTTTAGTCGCCACTAATAACTAGCTGGCATTGAGCGCGAGATGCACGGCGATCCCGGCCATCATCAAGCCAATCAAGCCATCGATAATGCGCCATGCGATGGGCTTCGAAAGCCAGGGCGAAAGTGCAGCACCGCCCCATGCCAGCAGGCTAAACCACAGTATGGAAGCAGTAGAGGCCCCCGCCACAAAAACACCGGCGCTCTCCTGCTGGGCGCCAATGGCGGGTATCAGCAGCAGCGTGTCCAGGTACACCTGTGGGTTGAGTATGGTGACCGCAAGGGTGGCGAAAATCACTTTGGTTAAACTGGGCGCTTTGCCCGCTTCCGCACTTAGCCCCTGCCGCCCGCTAAAGGCTCTAAATAATGCCTGGGCCGCCAGCCAGCTTAAAAACACCACGCCCACCCAACGCATAACTTCCAACGCGCTGGGCATCGTCAGCAGAAAAGCACTCACGCCAAACATGCCCGCCGTAAGCAGGATAATATCCGCGCTCATGCAAAGCCCCGCCGACCACCAGTGGTACTCGCGACGAATAGCCAGCCCAAGGATGTAGGCGTTTTGCGCCCCAATCGCCATGATAATGCCGCCGCACACCACCAATCCGGTGATATAACTTTCCCACATTGCCCAGCTCCCAGTGCCAGAATAAGCGTCGTGTTGATCCATCTGGCACTAAAGATAACGGGCAGCGCTGATAACTAAAAATCATCTTGCTAATGGGGTATTATTTTTTCTTATACAAAAAGCATTCATTAGACTAGCAGGCAAGCAAAAGCAAAAATGTACGCAGTAGGCTCAGAACTGCACACTGTCGCGCGACGCACTACAACCTGACGAATGTCGGGTGGCATAAGGGGCTAAAGCTGTTTATCTGCTGGACTATGCGATTACCACTGATGGGAGAACAAGCGATGGCGATGTATAACCCCTCACATCCGGGCCGCATTATCCGGCAGCGTCTGATCGAGTACGAAGACGGCCACAAGGTTGGCAGCGTGGCATCGGTCGCCGAACAACTCGGTTGCCACCGTAACACCCTGAACCGGGTAATTAATGGCAGTGCCTCTGTCACACCTGAAATGGCATTGGCTCTGGAAAAACTGGATGCCGGAAGCGCCGAATTCTGGCTGTCTATGCAGGCTAATTATGACCTCTTTCAGCTTCGTCATAACCAGGGCGCTGCTTAGCCAAGCGCTATCACTCACTATAACGAATCATTCTAGTACCAATCTTCAACCGCTAATTTTTTAATGCGTTTAAATTCCCCTGTATTGTGGGTGACTAATGTACCTCGGTTGGCGAGCGCGGTACCGGCTATCAGAGTATCGTAGGGGCCGATAGGGGTTCCCTGCTTTTCCAGGGTCGCGCGAATTTGCGCTGAGGCTTTGGCTTCGGGTGTGGAAAACACAAGAATCTGTACAGTGTCGATCAGTTTGTCGAGCTGCATCGCTCTCTTTTTGGGAGCAGCCGATTTTGCAATACCAAGCTCCAGCTCGTACATCACAATCGCAGGTATGCCAATATCGCCGGGCTTTTTTGACAAGAGGTTGTCAGCGACATTACCCATGCCTTTGAAAAAATAGATGAGCGTATTGGTGTCAAGCACATACATCAAAGTGGTTCTCGCTGATTATCGGTGCCGGTTTCTGCCCGAATCTCCTCCAGAGACGGAAACGCATCCCAAGCCCCAGCCAGTTCGACCACCGCCTGTGGCCACTCATTGGCAACCTCATCTTTGATCAGCTTAGTAATCCATTTGCTCTTGGAGACATTCATCGACTTGGCCGCCGCCGCCATTTTTTTCTCGGTATCATCATCGATGTAAATCGTAACTTGGCCCATGACACACCTCTTTCCAGCAAGTATATGTTGAAATATATGTCCCTACGATAAAAGCGTCAAGGCTGGCAGTTCAAGTACTGGCCTCTGGGGCCTTCATCCTCTAACTGGAACACTGGATACTTCGCAATCACCAGGGCGCGGCTTAGCTAAGCGACTCACATCAATGACTACCCGTTCACCCTCGCCACCGCATCGCGGCTGGCCGCTTCACGCTGTTCGCCAGTGAGTTCAACCAACTGCCCCTGGCGCATTTCCAGCAGACGGTCGGCTTGGTCGAAGTAATGATCATCGTGGCTGATCACCACCAGTGTCTTGCCCAGTGCTCTGAGCTGCGGCAGTAGCTCGCGGTAGAAGACGCGCCGGAATTGCGGGTCCTGGTCGGCGGCCCACTCGTCGAGCAGCAAGAAGTCGCGCTGCTCCGCAACGGCCAGCAGCATCGCCAGGCGCTTACGCTGACCCTGGGAGAGGTTGGCGTTGGTGACACGGTCGCCGTCAAAATCGAGCTTGCTGTGCATGCCCAGTGCCGCCAGCCACTCTTCCGTTAACGCCGGGTCGGGTGACTCACCCGCCGGGCCGATCAAGCGGTCAAACAGATGCAGATCGGTGTAGATAGCCGAGATGTGCTGGCGATAGGTTGTCCAGTCTTCCTCTTGCAGGGGCCTGCCATCGACCCGTATACAGCCGCTTTGGGGCTGGTAGAGCCCGGTCAGGAGCCTGGCCAGGGTCGATTTTCCGCTGCCGTTACCGCCGATCAGGAATATCACCTCGCCGCGTTTTAACGTCAAATCAATAGGGCCAATGGCAAAGCCCGGCCGCGCCTCTTCCGCGGGGTACCGGTAGGTGATCTGATCCAGTGCCAGCGTTTGCCACTCATGGCGACGGGAGGAGTGCCCAAACGATTCGTGATGGTCTGCCAGATCGAGCGCGCTGATTTTTTCGAACGCCACCCGGGCATTGATCAGCGGCGGAAAGGCGCCAATGGCCTGAATCAGCGGCGCGCGTAAAAACAGCAGCGTGAGCGAGAAGGTGGTCGCCACCTGAGCCGACGACCAGCCCAGGCCGTTGGCCAGGAAGAACACCACGCCGATGGCGCCCAGCATCATGATATTGAACCAGTTCACCGCGCTGAGGTGGTAGGTATCGCCGCGAATGATATGGTGGCGATACGCCTCAGCGTTGGGGGTGTAAACGTCGCGATATAGCCACTCGGCGCGGTCGCGATTGAGCGCCAGTTCCTTACGCCCCTCGATCACCGACTGATAATCCTCGTAGAGACGGTCTTCAGAATCGCGCAGCTTGGCCATGTGTCGATAAACCTTCGACACCAGGCGCATGCCCACCAGGATCGTAAAGATCACCCACAGCGCCGTCACGGCCAGCATAGCCGGGGCGAGCCATGCCAGGTAAAGGGTAACGCCCACCGTCAATACCCCACCCTGGACCAGCTCGGGCAAGCGCACAAAAGCCACGGTGATATAACGCACGTCGCTGGATAAGCTGGCCAACAAGCGCGCACTGCCGATCTGCTCGATACGCTCGATATCGGTATCCAGAATGCGTTTGATCAACTGCCCCCGCAGCTGATAAACGAAGTGGTGGCCAAGGGTGGTCAACGCTAACTGCGAGGCCAGGGTGATCACCAATAGCAGCACCACCAAGCCCAGAAACTCAGGCAGGATGCGCCAGGGATCGGTGAAGGTACCCAGCATCCGTTCGTTGATAAACGCAATGACGCCAATACCAAGGCCAGCGCTGACCAAACTGAGTACCACGACGGCCACAAACGGCCAGCGGTAATCACGCCAGACGATTTTCAACAGCTCCATGAACAAGGCTCCTTGGCGATATAAGGGTTAGCGCCGACGCTTGGCCGGTTTATTTTCAGGTTTCAGCGGGCAACCGCCACATAGCGGCTCACCGGGCAGCCGGTATTTAATACAGCACAGCCGCCGCACTCGGGTGGGGGTTTCACCACCCAGTTCCAGATAACGCACCGGCTGGTAAAGTGGGTTGCGCCGCCCATCGGGCAGCGTCTTGGTATCGAGATAATCCAGCAGTGAGTCACCCGCACCAGCAAATTCCGGGTGCCGCGAGCAGGTCTTACCCACGAATTCCACGTAGTGTCCAAGATTGCTCCAGAACACCTTGGTAGACAGCCCGGAGACCTCGGCCAGCGCTTCGATGAGCGGTGCACAGTGGTCATCGAATAGGCTACTGAATCGCGCCTGCGGCGCTTTAGACGCCAATGGCATGCCCCTGTGGGGCAGCCATATACGCGCGGTCTGGCCCTTATCGCCAAGCGCCAGCCGCAGCTCATCCCCGCCCACCGGTAAGTCATGGCCCAATAACAGATTGGCCACCAGCGTCGGAATCGAGACACTGCTGAAATGATACTTTGACCAGATTGAAGCAACGGCTTTACGGTCGGCATCTTCACCGTGGCTGCGGCCGTGGCGCGCCAGTTGCTCACTTAAGAAGTTTCGATCCAGCAGCGCAGCGGCTGCCAGCGTCGGTTCATCAGGCTGACCAAACGCTGGGGCTTTCAGGTTATCCAGCGGCGGCTGGCGGTAGAGCGCTAACAGCGCCTCCGCAGGATCCACCGTTGCTGAAAGCTCCCTCGTTTTGATCGCCATGTTACTCATAGCCGCCGCAGCCCCCACATAAAGTAAGCACCGCCAATCAGGGAGGCGACCAAGCCTGCTGGTATCTCATAAGGGAAAATAATCTGCCGGCCGACCCAATCCGCCAGCACCATCAACAGCATGCCGATCAACGCCGCCCCAAGAAGATGCTGCCCTGCGCGGGAGAAGCCGACCAAGCGCGCCATATGCGGCGCCAGTAAGCCGATAAACGACAGCGGCCCAACTACCAGGGTGGCGCAGGCGGTGAGTAGTGCTACCAGCAACAGCAGCGCCAGGCGGGCACGGTTAAGAGCTACCCCAAGTGCCTTGGCCGTCGGTGCGCCTAACGGCATGATATCCAGCCAGCGGGTAAAGGGCAGTGTGACCAATGCCAGTACGGCGGCAATACCGCCGACGACAACGGCGTTGGTGATATCCACATAGTAGGTAGAACCCGCCAGCCAAGCGATCACCTGCTGGCCGCGCGGATCACCACCCGCCAGCATCACGCTGCGCACCGCATCAAACAGGGCGCTGACGGCGACCCCGGTGAGCAGCAAACGCTCTGGGAGATAACCGCTCTTGCGGTTGATACCCACCAACACCACCAATGTCGCGAAAGCCCCCAGTGTACCCACGCCAATCAGCATCATATTGGTGGGCGCTGGCAGCAGGAAAATCCCCAGAATCAGCGCAATGGCACAGCCACCGCTGATACCCAAGACTTCAGGGCTGGCCATGGGGTTGGCGGAAAGGCGCTGAAGAATCGTCCCGGCAATCGCCAGCATCAAGCCGCTGGCGGCGGCTGCCATCACTCGCGGCAGGCGCCACTGCATCACGTTCCAGTTATCCGGCGACAGCAAGTACCAGCCATCAACACCCTGACCAACGAGCAGCCCAAGCAGCGTGGCGCCCAATAGTGCGAGGATTAAACCCGTCGCCAAGCGCGAAGGCGCCGGATGGCGATGGGCGAAAACCCCCGCCCCTTTAGGCGGCTGATCGCCCTGGAGTTTCAGGCGCGGAATCAGCCACATTAATAGCGGCGCCCCCAGGGCACCGGTAATCGCCCCGGTCGGGATAAAGGCCGCCACCATGCCACCGAAATACTGGAGCAGCAGATCCGTGGTGGTCAGCAGCACGGCCCCAAGTAGCGCCGACCACAACAGCCGCGGCCCTAATCGGCGCACCCCGGCCATGCGCACAATATTGGGCGCGGCCAGACCGATAAAGCCGATAATGCCCACCACGCTGACAATGCTACCGGTAATAAACACCGCCAGCCCCATGCCCGCAAAGCGCAGATAGGTCAGCGAAACCCCCAGGCTCTTGGCGCTGGCATCGTCCAGCTCCAGCACCGCTAGGGGTCGCAGCAGAAACCAGGCGGCAACACAGCTAATCGCCAACCGTGGCCAGAGAATCGCCACGCCATCCCAGCCATTTTGTGCCAGCGACCCCGCGCCCCAAATCAGCAGCCCCGAGAGCGCCTCGTGGTTAAACAGCAGTAGCGCCGTCGAAAGCGCTCCCAGATAAAGGTTAACCACCAGACCTGCCAGCACCACCACGATCGGCGCCAATCCACGCCGCCAGGAAAGCAAAAACACTAAGCCAACTGCCAGCGCGCCACCCACCAAGGCGACCCACTCGCGTCCGGCGACGAGCAACCCCGGCGCTAGCAAAGTGGCGGTCATCAACGCCAAATTAGCGCCTGATGCCACTCCCAGGGTGGTAGGTGATGCCAAGGGGTTGCGCAGCACTTGCTGCATCAATACACCAGCCAGCCCCAAGCCGCCCCCGGCCAGCAGCGCAATCGAGAGACGCGGCCACCAAGCATAGTGAAGCAACAGCTCATCAACGTTCTCAAAGGAAGGTGCCACTAACGCCTGCAGGCCCAGGGTAAAACCGCCCTGCCCCTGCAGGCCCAGCCAAAACAGCACCACCATCGGCAGGCTCAGCAAGAGGCAGGCTTTCGCGGGCGACATTCCGCCCACTCGTTGGGCAACTTGCGAGGCACCTAGCATAGCGAGCACCCTTTTGTAATAACCGAACAGCTCGCCAAAAGAGACGTGATAGGCAGCAGCGTCATTGTCTTAGCCCTAAGTAGTTCTGGAGGTTAATGATTAAATTATTGACAACGATTCTAAATGATAATAATTAACACTACAATTGACTCCTTATATATAAGGAGACACCTCCATGGCAGCCAAACCGAGCTATCAGCTGTTCGATATCACCCTGGCGAGGCGCACCCAAGTCAGCGCCTCGCTCGTCAGGTTTACCTTTACCGGCCCAGACGTAGGGTACATGGCGACCTACGCCCCGGATCAGCGCGTCAAGCTGTTCTTCCCAGAAGGCGGTGGCAGTCTCGACCCGCTGTTTGAGATCGCCAAGCTGGAAGAGCACGACTGGTACGGCGCCTACCGCGCATTGCCGGATGCTCAGCGGCCCTCTGCACGCACCTACACCATCCGCGCCCTTCGCCCGGAAAAAGCCGAAGTGGATGTAGAGTTCGTACTCCACGGCGACAATGGCCCCGCCTCACGCTGGGCAATGCGCGCCCGCCCCGGCGACCGCCTTGCCATGACAGCCCCAGCCGCCAATGCGGAAGGCCCAAAACTGGGCTATGAGTGGAAGCCACCTCAAGGGGTGCGCCGTATCCTGATCATCGCCGATGAGACCGCCCTCCCCGCTGCCGCTGGTATTCTGGAAACCCTCGATGACCTGCCTTTAAAACCCAGAGTCGAAGCGCTGTTCGAGGTGCCTCGCAGCGACGATCTCCAACCGCTGCCCCAGGCCGCCAAGCTGCGCTGGTTGGCCCGCGATGCCGAGCCTGGCTGCCAACACGGTGAGCTGCTGATGAGAGCGCTGCGTGATATCGATTTGCATAGGGAAATTCAAGCGCTAGGCGGCACGCCTATGACGACTACGACCAACGACGCAAGCGACGATGAGGACGGCCCGCTCTGGGAACCCGCCACCCTGGACGACAGCGCGCCCTTCTACGCCTGGATTGCCGCTGAAACCAAGGTCGCCATGAAGCTGCGCCGCTACTTGGTTAACGAGTGCGGGCTGCCTAAACAGTACGTCACCAGCATGGGCTACTGGCGCAAGGACAAGGCCAATGGTTAAAGAAATGGAAAACAGTTCAGCGCTAAACAGTGATCACATAAGCGCGCCAGCTCAAACGCCCATTGGCTGGCGAGACAGCCCCAGCCACTACGGACGCATAAGTCGTGCGCTGCACTGGCTGACCGCCGCGCTGGTTACGCTGCAATTTACGGTGTTACTGGCTTGGCGGGGAATGGGCGAAAACGTGATCACGTTGTTGTTGGCAGGCATCGGGCCTCATGGCTCGCTAGGTTTCCTGATTCTGATCGTGACGCTGGCGCGTCTTGGCTGGGCATGGGCCAACCGCAAGCAGCGTCCTCCGCAGCCGCCTGGATGGGGTGGTCGCATGGCGCGCCTTGTGCATATCACCTTTTATGCGCTGCTGCTGTGGCTACCCGCTTTCGCCATTCTGCGCCAGTACGGCCGCGGTGGGGCACTGCGCTTTTATGGCATGGAACTACTGCCCGAAGCAGAACGCGACATCACTTGGATGACCGCCCCCGCCGAGCAGCTTCACGGCCCGCTCGCGTGGCTGCTCTGTGGATTAATCATCGGCCACATCGCCATGGCGCTGACTCACCGCTTATGGCTCAAAGACAAGGTATTGGCGCGGATGGTGGGGGCAAGTGATAGGCAAGTAAAATGAAACAAGTGAAATTTTGTCACCCTGCCGCGTGAAGAGGAGAGACTTGAGCGCGTGGACGCTGTGACGCTTGCCATAGCTCATACTTGAGCTGCATTTCCAGCCACATTTCGGCGCTGGTACCCAATGCTTGCTCAAGTCTCAGTGCCATGTCAGCTGAAATACCGGCATTACCGTTCAGAATCCGCGATAGCGCAGTACGCGTCACGCCAAGCTGCTGGGCCGCCTGGGTAACAGAGATATCCCCGATGTACTCGCGCAAAACAGCGCCAGGATGTGCGGGGTTATGCATGCGATTCATGCGACCTCCTAGTGATAGTCTTGATAATCAACGAGGATGGCATCCTCACCTTCGAAAGCGAAGGTAAGTCGCCAGTTCCTGTTGACAGTGATAGACCAGTGTCCTTTCAGCTTGTGGGACAAAGGATGCAGCCTCCAACCCGGCGCATTCATATCCTCAGGGCCCTTTGCACTGTCCAGCGCGGTTAGCTGGATTTGCAACTTGGTCGCGTGCTTGGCCTGAATACCGGAAGTTGAGCCGGTTTCGAAGAACTTACGCAGGCCTTTGTGTCGAAAGCTCTTGATCATATGCGCAGTGTATAGCTACGCTACACATCTATCAACTATGTAGCCTCAGCCGTCTTTAACACTTCCTCCTCCCCATCCACCTGCTCTGGCGCCAACAGCTTCCCGCTCTCCAGTCGCACCAACCGATCCGCGAGGTGAAAGTAGCGATCATCGTGGGTAATCACCAGCGCCGCTTTGCCCATGCGTTTTAGCTCGGGCAACACCTCTGTGTAGAACACCTCTTTGAATAACGGATCCTGATCCGCGGCCCATTCGTCAAACACCAGGAAGGGCCGATCTTCCAGGTAGGCCACTACTAACGCTAGGCGCTTGCGCTGCCCCTGGGAGAGCGCCTGGGTGGTGAAGGCACCGTTTTCGACCCGCACCTTGTGCTGCAGGTGCAGCTTGGCTAGCAGGCGATTACCCTCTTCGTCGAGGTCTTCCCGCGGCGCTTCCAACAAGCGCTCGAAAAGGTGGAAGTCAGAAAAGACGACCGAGAAGAGCTGTCGGTAGGCATCCCAGCCATCCGCCTCGACACGTTCGTCATTGAGCAACACCTCGCCACCATCCGGCGGATAAAGCCCCACCACCACTTTGGCCAGCGTGGTCTTGCCGCTACCGTTGCCCCCCCACCAGGAACACCACTTCCCCTAGCGTAAAGCTTAAATCAATAGGCCCCAGCTCAAAGAAATCATCGCTCTGCTCGTGGTAGTAATGGTGGGTGACGTCGCGCAATTCGAGCCGTTGAAAATCAGTCACCTGAGGTGACGCCTGCCCCTCCTGCCCCTGGGGCATCTCGCGAGTGATGTCATCAATTCGGCTAGCGGCTACCCGCGCCATATTGATCCGCGGAATATTGACCAGCAACCCTTCAAGGGGCGTCACCATAAACACAAACACCAAGGCAAAACCGGTCATTACCTGGGTTTGATTAGGCCCATCGCCCGCCAATACAAACAGCACCAGCCCAATAAAGGCGTACATCAGGAACTGTCCCCAGCTGGTCGAGATCACGAACAGCGACATGCCATAGGTACGCAGCCGTCGCACACCTTCAACCGACTCCCCCAGTATCTGATCCATAAAGACCCGGCTCTTGCGCTGGTGCAGCCGCAACTCTTTCGCCCCATCGGTCAGCGCGCGGAAATGACCAAACAAGCGATCCTGCTCTGACGAGGCACTCTGGAGATAGTGGATAGCGCGTAAGTGCACCAAGTGATAGCCGACAGCGCCCAAGCCAATCACCCCCAGTGCAAACAAGAACACCTGCCATGACAGCATCGCCAGGTAGCCCAAGCACCCCACCACGATGACCGTATTGGTCAAAATCACCGGCAAGCTAACGAACAGTACCGCCACGTTGTTGCTGTGCTCGGTGAGTGCCGACTGTATCCGCGCGCTGCCCACTCGCTCGAACTGAGCATAGGGAGTAACGGCCACGCACTGGGCAATAAAACTGCGTAACTCAGCAAGGGCACGCTGCCCCAACCGCTCAAACAGCGCCGTCGACACCATGCGGCAGACCATCAACGCCACGGCAATGCCCGCGAAGGCCCAGGCCGCACTGGCACGACTGGCGGCATCGCTGGTTAACGCCGCATTAATTTGGGTTATCAGCAGCACGCTGAAAAGCCCCGAGAGAATACTGGCCAGGGCAGCAGCAGTCATCAGCCCGCAGGTTCGACGAAACAGATAGGAAAGCACATTCACCTCGTTGGAAAGCGATTGGAAATCGACGACTACCTCTACAGACGAACCGCTCACGAAAAAGTTAACCAATATTTGTGTAAACAAGCCTCATTCTCATTCGTCCTTAGGTAAGGAAGTCAGTAACGCCGCCCTCCGGTGGGGTGATTTTTTATCGCTGTTTTTATGATTCGTTCTTATTGATAGGAGCTTTGCGGTGTCCAGTACTGTCCAGGCACAAACACAGGTACCCTCTGAAAGCCCCGCGGAAGCCTCACTGCTATCACGGCCCGAGGGCTTCGGCTATCAAGTCATTGGTGATACCACCACGCAGTCACTGCTCGTAAAGGGTGATCAAGAGCATCTTGAATGGTCATTGGTGGACGATAGCAATACCTTGACGCTGCGCTGGCCACAGCGCTCCGCGCCACCTCTCCCAGCGTTACTTGCGGCTATCGAAGGGGCTTTTGCCTGTTACCCGGCCACTGTTGCACTACGCCTTCAGCTACCCACTGTTGTGCATGCCAACCTGTGTGCAGCCGGCATCGCCGTTAAAGATAGCCATGGAGAACTCTGGGCCTACGCGGAGCTTTTTTGGCAGTTGCCAACCCTTTGGCTTACCTCCCCCTCCATGCGCGCCTACCCACAGCAACCCATATTGGAGAACGGCAAGCGCCATCCACGCCGCCCGCCACGCCCCAGTGGCACGGTCTATCAGCGCCATATCCCCTGGTTGAATGCCACTCTGAGCTTTCGCGTCCTTGACCTAGAACTTGACCTTGAACGCTTTAACCGCTGGATGAACGACCCGGTTGTCGCTCACTTCTGGGAAGAACAAGGTGATTTGCAACAGCACCGCGAGCGGCTGGAGAGCACGTTTCAAAATCCCAGCGTGGTACCGCTGATCGGCTGTATCGACGGCGAACCCTTCGGCTACTTCGAAACCTACTGGGCCAAGGAAGATCGCATCGGCGCTTATTACGCTGCCGATGACTTTGATCGCGGCTGGCACGTACTCATCGGCGAAGCTGCTTTTCGCGGGCGGCCTTATGTCGCTGCCTGGATGCCCTCTATCTCGCACTACCTGTTTCTGGATGACTGCCGCACCCAGCGTCTGGTGATCGAGCCCCGCATGGATAACGCTAAGATGCTGCACAACCTTGCCCAGTGCGGTTACGCCCACGTTAAGGCGTTCGATTTCCCCCATAAGCGGGCCATGCTCGGCATGCAGCTACGCGAACACTTTTTTAACGAGCGCAGTTGGATACCGCTGCCTCCGCACCCGGGGTCAGCGCCACGACCCGACCCACGCTTAACCCTATAGACACATCAGCCACGAGGACTCTTATGTATATTCACGACTTGATCGGCATCGGCTTCGGCCCCTCCAACATTGCTCTGGCCATTGCCCTCGACGAGCAACGCCAGGCAGGGCAAGCACGGGATGCCTTCTTTATTGAGCGTCAGCCCTGCTTTGCCTGGCACCCGCATATGCTGCTGGACAATGCCCATATGCAGATCTCTTTCCTCAAAGACCTGGTCACGCCGCGTAACCCGGGCAGCCGCTTCAGCTTTCTCAATTACCTCCACAGCAAAGGCCGTCTGCAGGACTTTATCAACCTGCAGACCTTCTTCCCCAGCCGTCACGAGTTCAATGATTACCTAAGCTGGACGGCCAGCCACTTTGAACACCAGTGCGCCTACGGAGAGGATGTGTTTGAAGTACTGCCCGAAACTGACAACGACGAGGTCGCCTACCTCCGTGTTCGCTCACGGGATGAGAGCGGCGCGGTGCAGGAAAGGCTCACCCGTTCACTGGTGATCAGCGTAGGTGGTGCGCCCAATGTGCCTGAATGCTTCGCTGGACTAAAAGACGACCCAAGGGTCTTCCACTCCAGCCACTACCTCCAGGAGCTGGCGAAGCAAGATGCCCCCAAACGCATCGCCGTCATCGGTGCTGGCCAGAGCGCTGCTGAGATCTTTCTTGATCTGCACGGTCGTGAAGGCATTGAGGTGGATCTCATTAGCCGGGCATGGGCCTTTAAACCCTCGGACGACAGCCCCTTCGTCAACGAGATTTTCAACCCCGAATACACTGACTACGTGTTCAACAACCCCACCGGCCAGCGGGAAGCGCTGCTGCAAGAGTACAAAAGCACCAACTACTCAGCGCCTGACCTGGCGCTGATTCAGGAAATTTACGATGTGTTCTATCAGCAAAAAGTGACCGGTCAGGCCCGCCACCGTTTCCGCCGCCGTCATGAAGTTATCAGCAGTGACGCAGGCCCTGAAGGCGTCGAGCTAAACGTGCGTGATTTGGAGACTGGCCATACGGATATCACCCGTTACGACGCCGTAGTGTTAGCCACCGGCTATGTACGCGACACCTATAAACAGCTATTGGCCCCGGTTGAAAACTACCTATCTGACTTTGCCGTCAATCGTCATTATCAGCTCTACACCAAGCCCGAGTTCAAACCGGCTATTTTCCTGCAGGGAAGTTGCGAACCCACCCATGGTTTAAGCGACACCCTGCTGTCGATTTTGGCGGCACGGACAAGTGAGATTTGTGATGCACTAGATCAGACAACCGCCTTGTCTACCTCCTCTCCCTGTAAGCAAGAAGTCACCGCGCCATAGTGTTAGGTCGCCCCGGTGTTCACAAGGTGTTGACATCGGGTTATAGCTATTCATAATACAAACAATAACAATTAGTATTTACATAAAATCAATTCAAACCTAAGCAAGGAGAACATTCGTGAATCAACCAACTTTCCGCAAGCGGTGGCTAACGGCGGCTATTGCTGCGGCTGCCTGCAGCTCTTCGGCGTTTGCTCAGGAAGCAGATCAAGATTCATCTAATTTGCCAGTTGTCAGGGTAGTCGGCGAGGCAGTCTCTGAGCCTACTACCGAAGATACGGGATCTTACACATCAAACAGGGTGACCATAGGTAAGCAAGGGCTGTCACTCAAAGAGACGCCCCAATCCGTTAGTGTCATCACCCGCGAGCGCATGAACGACCAGAACATGACGACGCTGGATGACGTCCTGACCCGCACCACAGGCATCACCAAGCGAGACTTCGGCCCCACGGCATCGGTCTTCCTCTCGCGCGGCTACGAAATTGACACCATGTTGCTCGACGGCACCCCCATCGACAGCGCGATCGGTGTGACTGACACCATGTTCGATACCGCGGTACTGGACCGAGTGGAAGTCCTACGAGGGCCGGCGGGACTCATTCAGGGCTCGGGCGAGCCCAGTGGTACCGTCAACCTGGCGCGCAAACGCGCCCAGGAAGAGTTCGGCTTTCAGACGGCGCTGTCGTACGGCTCTCACGACGCCTATCGCGGTGAAGTCGATGTCACTGGGGCGCTGGATGAGTCCGGCCGGCTTCGCGGTCGCTTTGTCGGCGTACATGATGATCGGAACCATTTCATCGACCATGTCTATACCGAAAACACCACAGGATATGGCACCCTGGAATACGACATCACTCCGAGCACCACCATATCCGTCGGTCTCATGGATCAATCAGGCGAGTCCAGGCCCAATTATGGCCTCCCACAGCTCGCCAATGGTCAATTGCTGGACATTGATCGATCCACCTATCATGGCTCGCTCTGGGACGTGAAGGATGAAAGCATTGAGCGCTATTTCGCCGAGCTGGAGCATGAGCTTGATAATGGCGGTAACTTTCGTTTGATCGCCAACCACATTGATCGAGAAACCGATACACAGCAAAGCACCGCTGGCGTCAGTATCCCCACATCAAACTCGGATGATATCGATATCTGGCAATGGCGCATCGCCAACCCACGCCAAGATCGCTTCGTCGATGCCACGCTTTCCACGCCTTTTGAACTGGCAGGAAAGACACACAACCTAATGGTCGGCGCTAGCCATAGGATCACCGAGGAAGAAACCTTATTCGGTTCCGGCGATCCTCAGTTCATTCAGCGCAACTTGGCCAACCCCAATCCAAACACACCGAAGCCCACATTCGACGTCAACCAGACTCGGGATCTGGAGACGCAGGAAACCAGCCTCTACAGTCAGCTTAGACTATCGATCCTTGATGACACCACTCTCATTGCAGGCGGCCAAGTGAGCTGGTGGGAATCAGAGGACCAACTGGATTCAACCAACAACTTCGAGATCGACAGCGAGTTCACGCCCTATGTCGGCTTGATCTATGATATCAACGATCAAGTTTCAACCTATGCCAGCTACACCGAAATTTTCCAGCCTCAGAGCTCGCAGCAGGTGAACGGCGACTTCCTCGACCCCCGCACCGGTCAGCAGGTTGAGCTAGGTCTGAAGGGGGAGCACATGAACGGAGCCTTGAACTGGCATGCCTCGACGTTCAAGATTACCGACAAAAACCGCGGCATCACTGACCTGGACAATCCAGGCTTTTCAGTTGCCGAGGGTGAAGCGGAAAGTGAAGGCTTCGAGCTTGAGGTCACCGGCCGCCTGATGCCTCGCTGGGATATTTCAGCAGGCTATGCCTATACTCAGACAGAACTAGTCAACGACCCAGAACAGGAAGGTAGACCGCTTTCCACCGACACACCGGAGCATGACCTTAAACTATGGACCCGCTATCGATTCTCCGATAATCCCGATCAAGGTTGGAGAGTGGGCGCCGGCCTCAACTATTCAAGTGAGGTCTTCGCCGAAGCCGGGGATACGCGTTGGGAGCAAGGCGGATACACAACTATCTCCGGCCTGATTGGCTATCGACTCAATCGTAATCTGGACTTCGCCCTGACCGGAGAAAATCTGACGGACAAGAAGTATTTTGAAACTGTCAGAGCTAGAACCCGCAACAACTATTATGGTGAACCACGTAACTTCATGCTAACAATGCGCTACCAGTACTAAGCGTCAAAACCGGTGCAGATGCCTTATCTGTACCGGTTTCCTTCTCTGGGCTGCTCCCGCCCCACACCACTACACAGACTTTGACATGCTTGACGGACGATCAATAACCCCTCGGAATACCATTTCGTGGTTTGCACTGGTCATCGCCACCATTTTGACCTCCTTCCCCGTATGGAGTCAGCAGATCAGGGAAGCAGGAACCGTCGCAACCCTCGACTTCGCCATCGCCGAAACACTCTTCGCGGTCCAAGACCTGCCGGTCGCCATGGGCGGCGTCAGCAACTACCAAAGCTGGACAGAAGACAACTCGCTCCCGCCCAACCTAGTGGACATTGGCTCCAACCCGCAGCCCAATAAGGAATTACTGTCCACGCTCAACCTCGACACTATTTTAATCCCGCTACAGTATGCGTACCTGAAGGATGATCTTTCAGACATCGCCCCGGTGGCACAGCTCTCGCCCTATAACACATCCCCCTTATCAGGCTGGGAAAAAATGCTTTCCTTCACCGAAGAAATCGGCACACATACGGAAAGGAAGCGAGAGGTGAACCAGTTGATTGCTGACGCAGATGATCGCATGAACCGTCTCCGCGATACTGCCACAACTCTTCCGCAGCCACTATTGCTAGTGCAGTTCCTCGATACGAGACACGTCAGAATCTACGGACGCAACAGCCTACCTGGCATCGTTCTCGATCAACTTGGCCTGCGCAATGCATGGGAAGGCCCCTCCAGCCGCTGGGGAATCTCGACCATCGGGATCGGTGAGCTATTCAACATGGAGGCTCATTTCGTCATAGTGGATACCTCCCACCTGCCGAGCAGACGCACGACTCAGGAGAAGGTCATGACCAGCGAGCTATGGGGTCAACTACCTAGCGTTCGGGCGGGTAACATCACCCTGCTTGATGCCGATTTCTGGGTTTTTGGTGCGATTCCCTCGGCCATACGTTTCGCTGATTCCTTGGTTAAGGCCTTGGAAGATAGCTAAAACAACTGCACTGTGCTGCATTGGGCGTCCTGAATAGCTTGACGTCTCAGTACCTACCTAGCAGAGCCGCCTGCCCGCCATTATGGTGGTCAAAGGAATACTACTCCGCCCAACAGAGCGGCGAAACCCACCCAAATTGAGATGACGACGCCTGCAGCGAAGCGGCTGACAGGGCGATGGGAAGACTTGGCAACAGCCTCTCTATGTTCGTTCAACACCTTGAGTGGGATAAGCCGCACCACCATCAGAATACCAAGCGGCAAAATAATAAGATCATCAAGATAGCCCAACACCGGGATAAAGTCGGGGATCAGGTCGATAGGCGAGATCGCATACGCAGCGACGACCATCGCGAGCGCTTTAGCAAACCATGGCGTGCGTGGATCGCGGGCAGCAAGCCATACCACATGCACATCTCGCTTGATGATACGCGCCCATTTCTCGACCGACCTGATCATACAATTCCCATGAAGAGGTGCAACGAACGGGGGGTGTTAAATAGGCCCCCCAAATCACCGGCACTACCATTTTGCAGTACATCCTTCCTTTGACATCACCAACTCATAAGTCAGTAAGGAAAGAGCACTTTGATCCGCCCCACTGATTCTGGACACCGCGTTAAGCGAGTACAATCCGCTTATGAGGTGATCCACGATGAGCAAACAAAAGCGCACCCGTTATTCCGATGAGTTCAAGGCCGAAGCGCTGAAACTCGCAGAAAGAACCAGCGTTGCCAGCGCCGCCCGAGAACTAGGTATCCATGAATCGCAAATCTATGGTTGGCGCTCGACAGCGAAAAAGAAGGCCAATGTCTCCGAGCGCGAGTCTGAACTGGCTGCCGAGAACGCCCGGCTGAAGCGCCAAATAGCCGAGCGTGAAGAGGAGCTGGCCATATTAAAAAAGGCGGCGACCTACTTCGCCAAGAACCAAAAGTGAAGCGTTACAGCTTCATGCTTGAGAACAGTCACAGGTTTTCCGTGATCCGGATGGCGTCTGTGCTCGGGGTCTCGCGAAGTGGGTATTACACATGGCAGAAAACTCGGTTTCAGCCCAGTCAACTGGAACAAGCCAGGGAAAGGCTTGATCGCCGCGTGAAAGAGGCGTTCGGCCAGAGCAAGCGGCGCGATGGAGCCCGACGCATCCAGGCCACGCTGGCGGACGATGGCCACTCTTATGATGTCAAAACGATTGGCGCCAGTATGCGGCGCCAATCGTTGGTGCCGAAGGCCGCCCGCAAATTCGTCGTCACCACAGACAGCGACCACAGCTTGCCCGTGGCGCCCAACTTACTAGAGCAGGACTTTGAGACGACCGCACCGAACCAGAAGTGGGCCGGTGACATCACGTACCTGATGAGCTCTGAAGGCTGGCTGTATCTGGCCGTCATCATTGACCTCTATTCGCGCTCTGTCATCGGCTGGTCCATGAATACCAGGATGACCGCAGACCTGGTCTGCGATGCGTTGGAAATGGCGCTGTGGCGACGTAATTTCCCCACAGGGGTGATTTGCCACAGTGATCAGGGAAGCCAGTACTGTTCCCGCGCCTACCGAGACCGGCTGCGAACGCATCAGTTGCGTCAAAGTATGAGCCGTAAAGGGAACTGCTGGGACAACGCCTGCGTGGAAAGCTTCTTCCATTCAATGAAAGTGGAAGCAATCCACTGGGAACCGATAATGAACCAGGAGCTGCTTCGCCAGCATGTGTTCGAATACATTGAAGTTGATTACAACCGCCGACGACGTCACAGTGCTTTGGGTTACGTAAGTCCCATGGACTACGAGCTCAAAAACAGTGCTTAACCAAGTGTCCGTTTTTAGCGGGGCAGATCACTTCAACAATCACAGCATATGCTATTAAAAGGCCAGCAAAAGGCCTTCTTTCAACCTGTACGGGCCACTTTTCCTTCTCTAAGGAGTTCCATTTTTATTCCATCGATCACTTTATCGTTAGTAATTATTCCTAAATGATCAGAATCGATCCATATAGACCTATCCATGGAACTCTCTAGCTTTTCCCTAAGGATTCTTTCACCTCCAGCGTTGGCTTCAGGAGAGTGTTTTGCCCACCATGCTACTATGCGAGAAGTAACGTAACTCACATCCTTATGCTCTCTGGCTAGTTGGTGCAACTTCTTTTCGACAGCCACCATTTGTTGCCAATCAGAACCCTCATCATCAATGTTTACATCCAACTCCACATTGTAGTGCTCTTTTCCAGCACCTGGTACATAACTGTCCACAAGACCAATGAATTCTACTGTTTCGCCCTTACTCTCTAAGACCTTACTGACCTCAAGCGCCAACGTTCCACCTAATGACCAACCAAGAAAATGATACGGACCACTGGGCTGAAGCTTAATTATTTCATCAGCATAGTCATGAGCCATTTGACGGAGTGATATATCCTGCCATCGAGGCTCCAACAGTTGTCTACTCTGCACCCCATACACAGCCCACCGAGACGCCAGCCTCTCCGCGATGGGATAGTAGCCAACCACGCTGCCACTTACCGGATGGAAGCAGAACAGTTTCGGGAGATCCTCGGACCTTTCATTGAGGCTCAACAGAGGATTAACATCTTTCGAGGGTCGATCGTTCGGTGTTTCGGTGGCAACGTCGGCGCACTCGACCAGCTCCACCGCGGCCTTTTCAAACGCTGCCAGAAATCGCTCTATGCTTGAGGGCCTATACTGTTTGCCGCTATATCCACAAGCCACGATCAACTGCCCACCGGCAACCTGACCATTCACGCTCAGCTTGTAACTCCTGGGAGCAACTGGATCCACTAATGTCCCGATCGAATCATCCACCTTAGTGACCCAGTCATCATTGACGATTCCATCCAGCTTACCCAGATAGTTAAATACCAGTTCAGCGGGACAGCCATCATCCAGCCGCTCCCTTGCATCGTGTCGAGACATATACTTGAGAATGCCGAAGCCTACGCCGTTGTTCGGTATCCTGCGCATCATGTCACGGGCCCTCTTCAACTTCTCGATCACTCCCGAGCCGCCGGGCAGGATGACGGGGTAGATGCTAGTGAACCATCCGACGGTCTGACTGACGTCAACGTCATCGGTCAGCGATTCTCGCCCATGGCCTTCGAGATCGATGCGCAGCCGATGACTCCCTTGCCATTTCTCTATCGCCTCCGACAACGCCGCCAACAGGAACTCATTGATATACACGCCATGCCTTGAGAGCGATTCTCCGAACAGGCGTCGGGTTATGTCTGATGAAATACGGATCCTACAGACCCTTTCGTCCACGCAAGTGGAAACAGCATCATCGAAATCCACGGAGAGCGGCAGAACCTCTTGGTGAATGACGTCCTTCCAGTAGTCTTCCTCCCTCTTCAAGCTACCGTGGTCCGCCAACTTCTCAAGCATGCAAGCCCAGCGCTTGTAGCTATCGCTCACAGGCACGAGACTTGGCTCTCGCCCTTTCTCTAGGCTCCTGTATGCCCTCACGATATCGTTGACGAGAACCCGCCATGACACCCCATCGACAATCAGGTGATGTGCCGTGATAAGGAAACGCTGCATCCCGTCCGGCAAGCTCACCACCAGGAACCGGATGACAGGTCCTTTCTCGATGTCCAGGCTGGAATGCGCCTCTTCGTACAGAGCTGTTAGGTCACTTTCTTTGCATGCTTTCCTCTCCCACAGGAGATCACGCACACTATCTCTTTGCCGATAGAACTGACGCCAGGCTCCACTTTCGTCCTTGCAAAATCCCAGCCTGATGGCGTCATGACGCTCGAGAAGCAGTTCAACGACCTGCTCCAGAGTAGGTATGTCAATCTCATTCCTGAGGCCGAAAAGGAGTGCCTGATTCCATAGAGAGTAGTCATGTATTGGTTGTTCGAAAAAATGGGACTGTATCGGCGTCAGCGGCACTACCCCGTCTACTTCCTCACTTTCCAATTCCACCGGCTGGCAAGGCGACAGGGACTCAGCCATCTCGACCAGACGAGGGTATCGAAAAACATCTTTGGTATTGATCAACCAGCCTGCCTGGCGAAGCCGCGTTACGAGGGTGAGCGACTGTATCGAGTCGCCCCCCACCCCGAAGAAGTTGTCATGACGCCCGATCTGCTCGATACCCAACACCTCGGACCAGATCATCGCCAGAACGGCTTCCGCCTCGCCCTCAGGGGCCTCATGGCGATCGTCGCGGCTGATCGTCGGCTGCGGTAGCGATCCGCGATCCACCTTGCCGTTCGGCAAGCGAGGCAATCGTTCCAGCACCATCACCTGCGACGGGATCATATAGTCCGGAAGGGATCGACTGAGGTGGGCTTTCACGCCCGATTCGCTGGCTCGTGCCCCCGTGACATACCCCACCAGTTGCTGGCCCGACACCATGTCGCAGACACCAGCCACTGCTTCCTCCACTTCTTCACTGTTCTGCAGGGCCGCTTCCACTTCGCCAAGCTCGATACGGAAACCACGCAGTTTGATCTGCTGGTCCAGGCGCCCAAGATATTCCAGGTGTCCATCCCCGTTCAGGCGCACCCTGTCACCCGTTCGATACAGCCGTTCACCGTCCGCGAACGGATGCGGCACGAAGCGTTCGGCCGTGGTGCCGGGGCGATCCAGATAACCACGTGCCAAGCAGCCGCCCAGGTAAAGTTCCCCGGTCATGCCAGGTGGCACCCGGTTGAGATTGCCATCCAACACGTATCCCTGGCGGTCTCCCACTAAGTCACCGATCGGCGCATAGGCACTGGTGAAGTCAGCTTCCTCCGCTGCGGCTCGCCATAGCGTCGGCGTCACGACCGTCTCGGTAGGCCCGTAGCCGTTGATCACCCAGTCCGGCTGCAAGGCATCGATGGCATGCCGCAACATGCCCCGATCGAAGGCTTCGCCGGCAAAGCAGTAGGTCTTCACCCCTGGCGGGCGCCCCTGGTGTTCGGCCCACTCGGCCAGTTGCCGCAGATAACTCGGCGGGAACGCCGCCACCGTGATGCCTTCATCGAGCAGGCAGTCATAGGTCTGCTGGACACTCCAGAGCGATTGATCACGCAGCACCACGCGGGCCCCTCGGCTAAGTGGTGACAACCACCGCTCGTGGGCCCCATCGAAGCTGATCGACAGGAAGTGCAGTTCCCGATCGGCCACGGTCAGTTCATAGCGGTCGGCGATGCTCTGGCAATGCATGGCCAGGGCACCATGGGCAACGGCCACCCCTTTGGGAGTGCCCGTGGAGCCCGAGGTGTAGATCAGGTAGGCCAGCTGCTGGGAGTGAATCGTCAGAGGAGGCGGCGTTGCCGACTCCGCCGTGAGATCCTGCCGGTCCAGGTCGATCGCTTCGACACCCTCGACAAGCGGCAGGTGATCCAGCACCTCGCCGTGACTGAGCAACAGTCGGATACCGGCATCTGCCTGCATATAGCGCAGCCGCTCGGCCGGGTAATCGGGATCCAGAGGCACATAGGCCCCCCCCGCCTTGAGTACCCCGTAAAGGGCCACCAGCAGATCGACGCCTCGCGCCAAGCCCACACCCACCCGCACATCGGGGCCGACGCCGCGACGTCGCAGCCAGTGAGCCAGGCGGTTGGCGCGGGCTTCGAACTCGGCAAAGCTGAGGCGCTCAGCCCCACAAACGACCGCCGTGGCCTCGGGCGTCGTCGTTGCCCAGCGCTCGATTTGGCGAGGGAGAGGCTCGACATCGGAATAGCGACGGGGCGTCGTCTCCCAGTTCTTGAGCTGACGCCGTTCGTCATCGGCCAACAATACGACATCGTCTAATGCCTTCTCCGGTGACTCAACCAAGGCTTCCAGCAATTTCACGTAGCGACTCGCCAGCCGTTCGATGGTGGCCGCTTCGAAGAGCTCCGCCGCATAGGTGAAGCTCAACCGGGTACCGCCCGTCGACCGCTCCGTGGCACTCAGCACCAACTCGAACTGCGCCTTACGCTCGCCGAAAGGGTACTCCTCCAGCGTCAAGCCCGGCAGCCGCTGCGAGATATCGGCGCCCTGGTGCTGATGATTGAACATTACCTGGAATAGCGGGTTGTGACTCAGGCTTCGTTCAGGCTGTAAAGCATCGACCAACTGTTCGAAGGGAAGATCTTGATATTCCTGAGCCTCCGACACATTGCTTGTGGTCTGCCCTAACAGGTTCACCAATGGCAATCGACCGTGTACCAGACCACGAATCACCTGGGTATTGACGAAGAAACCGACAACCTCCTCGGTTTCGGTACGATTGCGGTTGGCGACTGGTATGCCGACGCGGATGTCTTGCTGACCAGTGTGGCGGTACAACAGAGCCTGGAACCCGGTCATCAGCACCATGAAAAAAGTAGCCCCCTGCTGCTGGGCACATTGACGCAGCTCCCGCTCCAGTGCAGTTGGCAACACGACTTCATGGAGCGCTGCGCGATACTTTCCTTCAACCTGACGTGGATGATCTGTGGGAAGCTGTAGAACGGGATGCTCATCACTCAGTTGGTTGCGCCAGTAGCCGAGTTGACGCTCACGCTCACCGGCTTCAAGCCAATGACGTTGCCATACGGCATAGTCGGCATACTGGATGGGCAACTCCGACAGTTTGGCCGCCCGCCCCTGGGCATGCGCTCGGTAATAAGTGACGAATTCCTCAAGTATGAGCTGTATCGACCAACCATCCGAGATGACATGGTGCATCACCACCAGCATAAGATGTTCGCTCTCGGCGAACCGCACCACTCTGACACGCAGCAAGGGACCCTTAGTGAGATCGAAGGGAGTCTCACTCGCCTCCTGCAACACGGCATGGGCATGAGACTGACGACTTTCACTCTTTACATGGCGAACGTCGTTATAGCTGAAATCGAGCTTACTGTCTTTCAGGATAACCTGGTAAGCCAGCCCCTCGTCGTTGGCCTGGAACACTGTACGCAGCGACTCATGGCGTTTCACCAGGGATTCGAAGCTACTGCGCAAGGCGTCCAGATCGAGCTCACCCGTTAGTCTCAAAGCCCCCGTGATATGGTAGGCCGTACTCTCTGGCTCCAGTTGCCACAAGAACCACTGACGGCCTTGAGCATAGGAAGCAGGATATACAGCTGTCCCCTTTTCATGACGACTTGGAATCGGAAATTGCCCCATACCCAGCCCTTGAGAGCGGACTTTCTGGTAAACAGATCTTCGTTGGTCGGCAGATAATCGTGAAAAGCGCTCTGCAATGCGATAAGCATCTAATTCCATCATGACATTTCATCCAAGCTATCCATGAAAGCATCAATATTTTCAAGGGACTGATCAATGGTGTCGTGCCTGCTCTTCGTGGACACCCGTTCTGCCATAGCCACCAGAGTCGGATACCGGAAAATATCCAGCACCGTGACATCGGCATATCTACTTTCTTGGATACGAGACACCAATTGAACGGCGAGCAGTGAATGGCCGCCCAACTCGAAGAAGTTGTCGAAGCGTCCCACTCTCTCGACACCCAACACCTCGGACCAGATCATCGCCAGAACGGCTTCCGCCTCGCCCTCAGGGGCCTCATGGCGATCGTCGCGGCTGATCGTCGGCTGCGGTAGCGATCCGCGATCCACCTTGCCGTTCGGCAAGCGAGGCAATCGTTCCAGCACCATCACCTGCGACGGGATCATATAGTCCGGAAGGGATCGACTGAGGTGGGCTTTCACGCCCGATTCGCTGGCTCGTGCCCCCGTGACATACCCCACCAGTTGCTGGCCCGACACCATGTCGCAGACACCAGCCACTGCTTCCTCCACTTCTTCACTGTTCTGCAGGGCCGCTTCCACTTCGCCAAGCTCGATACGGAAACCACGCAGTTTGATCTGCTGGTCCAGGCGCCCAAGATATTCCAGGTGTCCATCCCCGTTCAGGCGCACCCTGTCACCCGTTCGATACAGCCGTTCACCGTCCGCGAACGGATGCGGCACGAAGCGTTCGGCCGTGGTGCCGGGGCGATCCAGATAACCACGTGCCAAGCAGCCGCCCAGGTAAAGTTCCCCGGTCATGCCAGGTGGCACCCGGTTGAGATTGCCATCCAACACGTATCCCTGGCGGTCTCCCACTAAGTCACCGATCGGCGCATAGGCACTGGTGAAGTCAGCTTCCTCCGCTGCGGCTCGCCATAGCGTCGGCGTCACGACCGTCTCGGTAGGCCCGTAGCCGTTGATCACCCAGTCCGGCTGCAAGGCATCGATGGCATGCCGCAACATGCCCCGATCGAAGGCTTCGCCGGCAAAGCAGTAGGTCTTCACCCCTGGCGGGCGCCCCTGGTGTTCGGCCCACTCGGCCAGTTGCCGCAGATAACTCGGCGGGAACGCCGCCACCGTGATGCCTTCATCGAGCAGGCAGTCATAGGTCTGCTGGACACTCCAGAGCGATTGATCACGCAGCACCACGCGGGCCCCTCGGCTAAGTGGTGACAACCACCGCTCGTGGGCCCCATCGAAGCTGATCGACAGGAAGTGCAGTTCCCGATCGGCCACGGTCAGTTCATAGCGGTCGGCGATGCTCTGGCAATGCATGGCCAGGGCACCATGGGCAACGGCCACCCCTTTGGGAGTGCCCGTGGAGCCCGAGGTGTAGATCAGGTAGGCCAGCTGCTGGGAGTGAATCGTCAGAGGAGGCGGCGTTGCCGACTCCGCCGTGAGATCCTGCCGGTCCAGGTCGATCGCTTCGACACCCTCGACAAGCGGCAGGTGATCCAGCACCTCGCCGTGACTGAGCAACAGTCGGATACCGGCATCTGCCTGCATATAGCGCAGCCGCTCGGCCGGGTAATCGGGATCCAGAGGCACATAGGCCCCCCCCGCCTTGAGTACCCCGTAAAGGGCCACCAGCAGATCGACGCCTCGCGCCAAGCCCACACCCACCCGCACATCGGGGCCGACGCCGCGACGTCGCAGCCAGTGAGCCAGGCGGTTGGCGCGGGCTTCGAACTCGGCAAAGCTGAGGCGCTCAGCCCCACAAACGACCGCCGTGGCCTCGGGCGTCGTCGTTGCCCAGCGCTCGATTTGGCGAGGGAGAGGCTCGACATCGGAATAGCGACGGGGCGTCGTCTCCCAGTTCTTGAGCTGACGCCGTTCGTCATCGGCCAACAATACGACATCGTCTAATGCCTTCTCCGGTGACTCAACCAAGGCTTCCAGCAATTTCACGTAGCGACTCGCCAGCCGTTCGATGGTGGCCGCTTCGAAGAGCTCCGCCGCATAGGTGAAGGTAGCCTCCACACCGCCGTCTTCACTTTCCATGGTGTCCAGCGTCAATTCGAAGAGCGTTACCCGGGCACCCAGCGAATATTCTTCCACCTCCAGTGCCGGGAGCTGTCGCAGGCCATCGGTGTCATGGCGCTGATGGTTGAACATCACCTGAAACAGGGGATGGTGATCGAGGTGACGCTCGGGCTGCAGACGCTCCACTAGTTGCTCGAACGGCAGATCCTGATAGTCCTGGGCCTCGACCGCAGCATGCCTGGCCCGCTCCAACACCTCGCTCAGGGTGGCGCGTCCCTCCACCCGGTTGCGGAGCACTTGGGTATTGACGAACAACCCCACGACCCCGGCTGTCTCTGCCCGATGACGATTGGCGATGGGTACCCCGACACGGATATCCTCCTGGCCGGTGTAGCGGTACAGCAGAGCATGGAAGCCAGCCAGCAGGATCATGAACAGTGTCGCCCCCTGTTCTTGTGCTCTGTGTCGCAGCCCCTGTACCAGTGACTCAGGCAACAACGACATGTGGCGCGCTGCCCGGTTGCCTCCCTGGCGACGCCTTCCATAATCCGTCGGGAGTTGCAGCACCGGATGCTCGTTGCCCAGTACTGCCTGCCAGTAGGCCAGTTGACGCTCTTTCTCTCCCGCCTCCATCCAGTAACGTTGCCACAGCGCATAGTCGGCATACTTGATAGGCAGGGCCGCAGCGTTTCGAGGCCCTCCCATGACCCGGGCACGGTATTCTGCGGTGAACTCATCGACAATCAACCGGACCGACCAGCCATCGGATACGATATGGTGCATCACTACCACCAGAAGATGCTCATCCTTGGTCAGGTACAACAGCCCCACGCGCAGCAGTGGGCCACACCGCAGGTCGAACGGCATGTCACACAGCCGGGACGCTGCCTCTTCCGCGGCGGCTTCTCTCTCGCCTTCTGCCACCCCACTCAGGTCCAGTTCCTGGAAAGTGAAGTCACTCTCTGCCCGCACGACCTGCACCACCCCGCCGGGCCCATCGTCACGAAAGATCGTGCGCAATGCCTCGTGGCGTGACACCAGGGCCTTGAAGCTGTCATGCAGTGCTGTCCGGTCTAGGGCCCCCTTCAGGCGCATCGCGCCAGTGATGTGATACCCACCACTTTCGTGGTTCAGGTGCCAGAGGAACCACTGTCGCCATTGAGCATAGGAAAGAGCAAAGTGTTCTCGTTCCGAACGTGGAACAATCGGCAATTGGGCAAAGTCAATATCTTCCCGCCTAAGGGTCTCAAGGAAGGCGCTTTGCTTGTCCCGTGTCAACTGCGAGAAACGCTCGGCAATCGCTCTTTTATTTAATTCCATATCAGCTCTCCAGACCGTCCAATAGCGCCGCCATCTTCTCAAGCTGCGTACCTTGGTCCTCTCTTGTGTCATCTAGCCGCGCCCGGATGGCCTCGCTCATCAAGACCAGATTGGTATGGTCAAAATGGGTTCGCAACGGGAGCCTCACGTCGAAGCGCTCCTCAATACCGGCCTGCACCTGCAATACAGCCAAAGAATGACCACCCAGCTCGAAGAAATTGTCGTGACGGCCCACCCATTCGACGCCCAGCACTTGCGACCAGATCGATGCTAGCCCTGCCTCCACTTCACCCTGCGGCGGCTCGTGGGCGTCGCCACTAGTGAGTTCCGGTTCGGGCAGTGCCTTGCGGTCCACCTTGCCGTTGGGGCTCAACGGCAACGCCTCCAGCAGCACCACTACCCCTGGCACCATGTATTCTGGCAGCCGTTTGCCAAGCGCTTCGCGCAGGGCCGCCGTGTCGAGCTCGGTGTTGGCGTTGGGAACGACATACGCAACCAGCCTAGAGCCGCTAGGGCCTTCTTGGGCGACCACCACCGCTTCGCGTACCTCTGGCTGAGAGAGCAGTTCAGCTTCGATCTCACCCAGCTCGATACGCAGGCCGCGGATCTTCACCTGGTGATCAAGACGGCCCAGATACTCAAGCTGACCGTCGTTACGCCAGCGCACCATGTCACCGGTGCGGTAGAGGCGTTCGCCCTGCGCAAATGGATCAGCGATAAAACGTTCTGCGGTAAGATCTGGGCGGTGCAGATAGCCCCGCGCCAACCCAATCCCTCCAAGATAAAGTTCACCCGCGACCCCGGGAGGTGCCATGTTGAGATCGCTGTCTAGTACGTAGGTGCGGATACCGGCGATCGGTTGACCGATCGCTACCTGGTTGCGCCCATCGTCTTGGCACGTCCAGTGGGTAACATCGATTGCTGCTTCGGTGGGGCCGTAGAGGTTGTAGAGCGCCGTGTGAGGCAACCGTACCAATACTTGGTTCTGCAGTTCAGCCGGAAGCGCCTCGCCGCTACACACCAGACGCGTCAGACTAGTACAGGCTTCTACCTCACCATGCGCCAGGAAGGCCTGAAGCATTGAAGGTACGAAATGTAGCGTGGTGATATTGTGGGTACGGATTAGCTCGACCAGTTGTTCCGGGTCACGGTGAGTGCCTGGTGGCGCCATCACCAGCCGGGCGCCCTGCATCAGCGGCCAGAAAAACTCCCACACCGAGACGTCGAAGCTGAACGGCGTCTTCTGCAGCACCGCATCGTCGGCCGTTAGATCATAGGCCTCCTGCATCCACTGTAGGCGATTAGTCAGCGCATGGTGACGGTTGGCTGCGCCCTTGGGCCGACCGGTGGAGCCCGAGGTGTAGATCACATAGGCAAGGTGCTCGCCGTGCAGCGCCACCGCTGGATTGGTAGAAACGTGATGTGCAATGTCCAGCTGATCCAACTCAACAATGCCCAGGCCATCGGTTACCGGCAATGACTCGTGCAAATGTTGCTGGATAAGCAGTAGCTCAATACCGCTGTCCTCGACCATATAGGCCAACCGATCACTCGGATAATCTGGGTCTAGCGGTACATAAGCACCCCCCGCTTTGAGGATACCCAGTAGCACCACCACCATCTCGATGGAACGCTCCATGGCGATACCCACTCGGGTTTCGGGTTTTACGCCTAGTCCAATCAGATAGTGGGCCAAGCGGTTGGCGCGAGCATTGAGTTCGGCGTAGCTGAGTGACTGATCTTCGAAGACTACGGCCGTGGCCTCAGGTGTTATCTCGACCCGGTTTTCGATCAGACGGTGGATCGGGTCGGTCTTGGTATAGCGCTCACCATTGACGCTCCAAGCCTCGATTTGCTGCCGCTCTTTATCACTTAACCACTCGATTTCACCAACGCGTTGAGTTGCCGACTCGCTCAACTGCTCAAGCGCTCTACCCAGATGTTGAACCAACATCGCGGCAGCAGAATCGTCTAGCTTTGATCGTGAATAGCTGCAGCAAAGTTCCAACGTTTCCTTCTGGAAGACGACCAGGGTTACGGGGTAATTGGTTTGCTCACGGTTGGCCACCTCGCCAAACGCCATCCCTCCCGGCAGGTTCTGATGCAATGCTGCATCAACGGGATAGTTCTCGAATACCAACAAGCTATCGAACAGTGACTGACCACCCTGCCCCGCCCAGCGTTGGATATCATAGAGCGGTGTATGCTCATGTTCGCGACTCGCCAAGTTTTGTTCCTGCAACTGGCGCAACCACTCATCGACGCGCAGCGAGGGATCCAGTGAGACAATCACTGGCAAGGTATTGATGAAGGGGCCAATCAATTGCTCTGCCGCCGGTAGCTCAGCAGGTCGCCCGGCTACGGTCGCGCCAAAGCAGAGGCTATCTTGCCCCGTGTAACGTGCCACCAGCAGCGACCAGGCACCTTGCATTAATGTATTAAGCGTTACGTGAGCAGCCTTGGCGAAATTCTCCAGTCGCTGAGTGGTTGTGCTATTCAGTGACAGGGTTATCTCTTGATACCCAGCTTGCCTTTCATGGGGTCTAGGCATGGCACTGACGAGATGCGTGGACGCATCAAGACGCTGCAACTGCTCACGCCAGTAGGCTTCACTGGCATCAGCGTCACGGTGCTGTAGCCAAGCGATGTAATCGCGATAGCGCCCCTCTGTAGATGGCAGAACTTCCCCGGCGTAACAGCGCAACACCTCGCCCATCAGTTGCGAGGTACTCCAGCCATCCAGCAGCAGATGGTGGCGCGTCCAGATAAGGCAGTGCCGGGAATCTGCGATTTTTACCAGCGCCAGGCGCATCAGCGGCGGCGCCGTCAGATCGAATGGCGCCCGTTGCTCATCGGCCAGTTTCTCAAGCGCGGTTGATAGATCCGCTCGTTCACGCCAATCCACTTCGAACCACGGCAGCTCGACAGCGCGTGCTATCCACTGAAGCGGCATTCCAGCGGACTCCAGAAAACCGCTGCACAGTATCTCATGGCGTACGAGTACGTTTTGCCAGGCGCGCCGGAAGCGTTCGACATCTAGATTGCTAATCTCCACCTGCAACTGGTTGAGATAGGCCACATCTTGGTCATCGTAGAGGCTGTGGAATAGTATGCCCTGCTGGAGTGGCGACAGCGGATAGAGATCTGCCAGTTGATCGGCGGCAACAGGTAAAACGTCCAACTGCGCTTGACTCAGCCCCGCCAGCGGGAAGTCCGATGGCGTGGCGCCACGAACGCCGCTATCACAGTGCTCAATCAATGCCTCTAGTTGCGCTTGGAAGCTTGCTTGCAAGGCATGCATCGCTGCCTCGCTGTGAATCTCGCGACTGTAATGCAAGTCAAAGCGCAGTTGGCCCTCCTGAACCCAGGCCACTACCTCAAGCCAGGTACGGCGCTCGCTTTGCGGTGCGCGGGGCTGCCCTGCGTTCTCTTTGGCGAGCCACCAGGCCGAATCGCCCTGCAGGAAGCGGTCAAACTGACCTAGATAATTGAAAGTGACCTGGGGGTAGGCACCACCCACCAGCGCGGGCTCCTCTTTCAAATAACGCAGCACGCCGTAGCCGAGCCCCTTGTCAGGCACTTGGCGAAGTTGCTCTTTAACTGTTTTTAGGCTCGAGCTAGGCTCTGCATTACCCGGCGTCAGGCGAACCGGATAGAGCGAGGTGAACCAACCCACGCTGCGACTGAGGTCAACACCGTCGAACAGGTCTTCGCGACCATGGCCTTCCAGTTCGATCAGTACACTGTCTCGTTCCGCCCATTGGCACAGGGCGCTCGATAGTGCAGTGAGGAGCAGGTCATCCACCTGGGTGCGGTAGGCTTTATGCACCGGCCCCAGCAGTTGCGAGGTCGCCTCGGTAGACAAGCTGCCAACGAGCGAGGCGGTATCGGCTACGGTGTTGCTGCCCTGGGGATTCTGTGCCGGCAGGCTGGGCTCTGGCTCTTTGACGAGACTTTCCCAATAGGGGCGTTGCTCAGCCAACGCCTCCGATGTGGCATAGTCGGCCAGGGTACGCGCCCACTCATCTAGCGAGGTGGTTGCCGGTGGTAGGTCGATTGCCTTGCCTGCACTTAACTGCGTGTAGGCCGCTTGCAGGTCGTCGAGAATCACGCGCCACGACACGCCGTCTACCACCAGGTGGTGAGCCACTAGCAGCAGTCGCCCACCGCGCTCGCCTCCCAGTTCCATCCAGATGGCACGGAACGGCCGCACCAGGCTTAGGCTGCGCTGTGCAGCATCGGCGGCCTGAGTGATGGCCTGCGCCGGATCCGCATGATCGCTTAAATCCACGTGCTCGAAGAGATCGTCGGCTAGCTTGCCATAGGCTTGTTGCCAGCTGTCGCCAACGCGCTCAAAGCGCAGCCGCAAAGCGCCATGGTGATCGACCACTGCCTCAATGGCACGCCGTAACGGCGCAGCATCTACACCATTAGCCGCTTCCAGCATCAATGACTGATTCCAATGGTGTGACTCGACGAAGTTCTGCTCGAAGAACCAGCGCTGCACCGGCAACAGTGCAAAGGGAGCCACTTTATCGGGTGCAGCCGCTTGTTTAGGTGCGGCCGCCGCCAGGGGCGTGGCCATCGCCGCCACGGCGGCCACGGTCTGCCCTTCCATCAACTGCTTGGGTGTTACCTTGTAGCCCCGCTTGCGCGAGCGCGCGACGATCTGCAAGCTAAGGATAGAGTCGCCCCCCAGCTCGAAAAAGTTGTCGTTACGCCCCACCTGCTCACAGCCGATAACGTCGGCCCAAACCGCTGCCAACGTCTCTTCTGCTTCTCCTTGGGGAGCTTCAAAGGCTTTACCACCACTGGCTTGCACTGGCTCCGGCAGCGCCTTGCGATCCAACTTACCATTGGCGGTTAGCGGCAGAGCCTCCAGCCGTACTATGGCGCTGGGCATCATATAGTCCGGCACGCGTTCGCCAAGCTGCGCGAGTAACGCGGCGTCATAAACATCACTCCCGGCTGCCATCACCACGTAGGCGAACAGTTGCGCGCGGCCTTCCTCGTTTTCCCGTGCTATCACCTCAGCCTCCGCGATGCACGATTGATCGCGCAACAGGGCAGCGATTTCGCTCGGCTCCACCCGATAGCCGCGAATCTTAACCTGATCATCCACACGGCCAAGGAACTCCAGGCTATCGTCGGCCAGTTGGCGCACACGGTCACCGCTGCGATAGAGTCGCTCCCCCGCATGGAAGGGGCTGGCGACGAAACGTTCCGCCGTTTGCCCCAGCCGCTGTAGATAACCTTGAGCCAACCCAGGGCCACCCAAGTAGAGCTCGCCGGCAACGCCCTTCGGCACCGGATTAAGCCAGGGGTCGAGCACATAGGCCTGAGCATTGGCCAGCGGTGTGCCGATCGGCAGTGTGCTGGCAGCTCGATCGGCTATGTCGGCTTGCTGGGTGAGAATACCGACCGTGGTTTCCGTAGGGCCGTAGTGATTAAGCACCTGGCAGTTTGGCTTGAGTTCGGCGATGCGCGCCAGTAGCGCCCAGTCGGTCGCTTCGCCGCCCAGGATCAGGCGCTCGTGCGGAAGCACGTCAGCCGGAGTTGCCGCACTCAGCAGTGCCCGCAGGTGGCTAGGCACTATCTTCAGCACATCCACCTGCTGTTCCCGCATATAAGCCGCAAAGGTATCCGGGTCGAAGGCGCACTCGGGGGAAATAAGATGCAAGGTACGCCCGGTGCACAAGGCACCAAACAGCACCGTATGCCCCAGATCCGCCGCCACCGTCGACACCATCGCCATGTTGCGGGCACCCTCTGGTAGCGCCAGCGCCTCCAGAACGCCCTGCACGTAATTGGCCAGCGCACCGTGACTTACCGCTACCCCCTTGGGCTTGCCCGTGGAGCCAGAGGTATAGATCACATAGGCAGTCTGATGGGGATGGATGACGGGCAGTTCGTGCTCTACTGCAGCCGGAATATCATCGGCAAACGCCAACTCCAATACCGGAACGTCACCGCTCCAGTCGCAAGCTGTGCAGCTCAGCAGCAAGCGAGCGCCACTGTCAGCCAGTTGATAGGCCAAACGCTCCGTTGGCAGTTGCGGATCCAGTGGCACGAAGGCCCCGCCCGCTTTAAGTACGGCGAGAATGCCGAGCACGTATTCACACGAACGCTCAGCGTGAATGGCAACACGCACCTCGGGGCCAACGCCCTTTGCGATTAGTGCCTGTGCCATACGCCGGGCTTGAGAGTCTAGTTCGGCATGGGTCAATCGGTTCGCATCATCCCTCACCGCCAAATTGTTCGACGATTCACGACCCATCCGCTCCAAAAGAGACAGCACGGTCGTTTCCTGCCACGACCTGATCACTCCCGGCACCCCGTCTTCCATTTCTTTCGAGCAGAAGTCACACAAGCGAATTTCTTGAGCGCTATCCTCCTGCTGTATAGCACTCAATATAGATTCGAATTGATGCGCCAACATCCGAACCGTGGCTTCATTCAAGAGCTCCGCGTCATACAAATAATCCAGGCTAATTCCACCTTCAACCTTGACGCGAAGCGTCAGGGGGTAGTGATTTCCGCTATCGCTTTGAATGGATGAAAATGCCAACTGTCGCTTGTTCGACTCGAGTAGGATCTCATCTACCGGGAAGTTCTCGAACACCACAATATTGTCAAACAATCCTTGACTTCCACTTCCTGCCCAGCGCTGAATTTCATAAAGCGGTGTATGTTCGTGTTCCCTTGATGCCAGATTCCCTGCCTGCAATTCACGCAACCATTCACCTAAGCACATTTCCGGCTTCAGCGATGTAATAACGGGCAAGGTGTTGATGAACAATCCTAATATCTCATCGGCGCCATTCAGATCTGAGGGTCGGCCCGCGACTGTGGCGCCAAACGTGACCGTCTGCTGACCAGTGAAACGGCTAATGAGTAGAGCCCAAGCAGCTTGCAATACTGTATTCAGTGTCACTCGCTCGTGACGCGCCACTTCTTGCAGGCGGTCGACATGAAGCTTTTCGAGTTCGCTGCGATATACTCCATGCTCGGCTGCCGAACCGGAGGAAGCAGGCAAGGTACCGGCTAAACGAGTCGGCTCCTCTACCTGTTCTAGACGTTCACGCCAGAATGCTTCACTGGCCGTACTATCACGCTCTTTCAACCACTCGATGTAATCGCGATAGCGGCCGGCCCGCGCAGGGAAGGGGGAACCTTCATAGTGACGGATCACTTCTCCCAGTAATTGAGCACCACTCCAGCCATCCAGCAGTAGATGATGACTGGTCCAGATCAAGTGGTGGCGTGTCTCCCCAACTTTCACCAAGGCCACACGCATCAAAGGTGGCTTGGTCAAATCCATGGCGTGATGTTGCTCCTTGGCTAGGTCGTCAAGTGCTGCCCTCTGGTTCTCTCGGTCTTGCCAATTTTTCTCGAACCAAGGTAACTCGGCCTGCCTGGCGACCCATTGCAGCGGCGTTTCATCGATACTCAGAAAACCGCTACGCAAGATATCGTGACGAGCCACCACCGACTTCCAAGCCTCCTTGAAGCGAGCGGGATCCAGGAAATCGATATCCACCCGCAACTGGTTGAGGTAGGCGCTGCCATGCACGTCGTACAAGCTATGGAACAGCATGCCCTGTTGCATCGGCGACAGCGGGTAGAGATCGGCCAGGTTGTCGAACTCGAGTGGCAGACGGTCCAGGTGTTGTTGTCTGATAGACGCCAGCGGGAAATCCGAAGGCGTTGCCCCATGCACGCCACCGCTACAGTGATCGACCAGCGCCTCCAGCTCCCGTTGGAAGCAATTAGCCAGGGCCTTCACGGTGGCATGACGATAGCGTGACTTGCTGAAGCGTATGCTGAGCGTCAATTGCCCTGCATAGACTTGGCCGTTGATCGCTAATTCGTGCTCCAGCGGCGCGTCTCCGTCGAAGCAGGTACCAGAACTTTCCTGGGCTGGTACCCACAGTGCCGAGTCGTTGAAGCTACCATCGAATTGCCCGAGGTAGTTGAAAACCACCCTAGCCTTGGGCAAGGCACGCAGTGCTTGCTGCTGGCCGTTACTGCCCAGGCACTTGAAGACTCCGTAACCAAGTCCATTGTTCGGAATCTTGCGCAAGCCTTCCTTGACGCGCTTCAACGCCTCTCCCAACTCACCATGCGGTGCCAGCGCCACAGGAAACAGGCTGGTGAACCAGCCTACGCTGCGTGACAGGTCGACTCCCTCGAACAGATCCTCGCGGCCATGGCCTTCCAGATCGATCAGTATCCGTTCGTAACCGCTCCAATCGCACAGCGCCCTACCCAGAGCCGTCAGCAGGATATCGTTGACCTGGGTACGGTAGGCCGCCGGTGCCGCCTTGAGAAGCGCCTCGGTCTGCTCTTTATCCAACTGCAGTTGAATACTGGTTTGCCAGGCACTGACATTCTCCCCATTCGGCTCGTCGCAGGGTAGCTCGACGGGCACGTCAGCTAGGCCCTGCCAATGATCTAGCTCATCGCCATGAGTCTCGGCATAGACTTGCAAGACCCTAGCCCAATCCAGCAGGCTGCTACTCTTTTCTGCCAGCTCAACGGCTTGTCCAGTCCGTGCCTGAGCATAGGCCGTCTGCAGATCGTCGAGCAGGATGCGCCACGAGACCCCATCCACCACCAGATGATGAATGGCCAGCAACAGTCGCCAGCCCCCGTCGGCCATCTCGATGACCAGCGCTCTCAGTAGCGGCCCCTCGGCCAGATCCAGGCTGCGTTGGGCGTTTTCGCATAGGGCCTCGATCTCTTCGGCATCGCTTGCCTGACGCACCCACAGTAGTTCCTGTTCCTGGATATCAACCACTGCCGCATAACGCTGCCGCCAGGCACCGTCGACATCCTGCCAATACCGCAGTCGTAGGCTGTCATGATGCCGGACGAGCGCATCCAGCGCCTGCGACAGTGCCGTCGTGTCGATAGCCTCTCGGCTGTGCAGCATTACCGCCTGGTTCCAGTGGTGACGATTTGGCATCTGCTGGGCAAAGAAATCGGCCTGCATCGGCAGCAACGGCACTTCGCCTTCGGCACTGCCGAAGCTCGAGTCCAGCCTATCGTGCGTTGCCTCAGCTACCGCCGCCAATTCGGCCACGCTATGACGTTCGAACAGTTGGCGGGGCGTAATCCGCCAGCCAACTTGGAGAAAACGCGAGACAATCTGCAGGCTGAGAATCGAATCCCCTCCCAACTCAAAGAAGTTGTCATAGCGGCCTACTCTTTCGACGCCAAGCACTTCAGACCAAATGTCCGCAAGCGCTTCTTCCACCTCGCCTTGAGGCAGCTCGTACTGCGAGCCACTGGCTAAGTCCGGATCAGGCAGCGCCTTGCGGTCCACCTTGCCGTTGGGGCTCAACGGCAACGCCTCCAGCAGCACCACTACCCCTGGCACCATGTATTCTGGCAGCCGTTTGCCAAGCGCTTCGCGCAGGGCCGCCGTGTCGAGCTCGGTGTTGGCGTTGGGAACGACATACGCAACCAGCCTAGAGCCGCTAGGGCCTTCTTGGGCGACCACCACCGCTTCGCGTACCTCTGGCTGAGAGAGCAGTTCAGCTTCGATCTCACCCAGCTCGATACGCAGGCCGCGGATCTTCACCTGGTGATCAAGACGGCCCAGATACTCAAGCTGACCGTCGTTACGCCAGCGCACCATGTCACCGGTGCGGTAGAGGCGTTCGCCCTGCGCAAATGGATCAGCGATAAAACGTTCTGCGGTAAGATCTGGGCGGTGCAGATAGCCCCGCGCCAACCCAATCCCTCCAAGATAAAGTTCACCCGCGACCCCGGGAGGTGCCATGTTGAGATCGCTGTCTAGTACGTAGGTGCGGATACCGGCGATCGGTTGACCGATCGCTACCTGGTTGCGCCCATCGTCTTGGCACGTCCAGTGGGTAACATCGATTGCTGCTTCGGTGGGGCCGTAGAGGTTGTAGAGCGCCGTGTGAGGCAACCGTACCAATACTTGGTTCTGCAGTTCAGCCGGAAGCGCCTCGCCGCTACACACCAGACGCGTCAGACTAGTACAGGCTTCTACCTCACCATGCGCCAGGAAGGCCTGAAGCATTGAAGGTACGAAATGTAGCGTGGTGATATTGTGGGTACGGATTAGCTCGACCAGTTGTTCCGGGTCACGGTGAGTGCCTGGTGGCGCCATCACCAGCCGGGCGCCCTGCATCAGCGGCCAGAAAAACTCCCACACCGAGACGTCGAAGCTGAACGGCGTCTTCTGCAGCACCGCATCGTCGGCCGTTAGATCATAGGCCTCCTGCATCCACTGTAGGCGATTAGTCAGCGCATGGTGACGGTTGGCTGCGCCCTTGGGCCGACCGGTGGAGCCCGAGGTGTAGATCACATAGGCAAGGTGCTCGCCGTGCAGCGCCACCGCTGGATTGGTAGAAACGTGATGTGCAATGTCCAGCTGATCCAACTCAACAATGCCCAGGCCATCGGTTACCGGCAATGACTCGTGCAAATGTTGCTGGATAAGCAGTAGCTCAATACCGCTGTCCTCGACCATATAGGCCAACCGATCACTCGGATAATCTGGGTCTAGCGGTACATAAGCACCCCCCGCTTTGAGGATACCCAGTAGCACCACCACCATCTCGATGGAACGCTCCATGGCGATACCCACTCGGGTTTCGGGTTTTACGCCCAGACCGGTCAGATAGTGGGCCAGACGATTGGCACGAATGTTAAGTTCGGCGTAGCTGAGCGACTGATCTTCGAATACCAGTGCCGTGGCTTCTGGGGTTGCCGAAGCTTGGCGCTCTATCACGTGATGAATGGGTTCGACCGGATTATCGATTGCTGCGCGGCTTCCCCAGTCGAGCAGCAATGCTTTTTCCGCATTGTCAGGTAGTTCGATAGAGGAGAGCTGTGTTTCGGGCTTTTCTAATAAAGTTTTCAGTACTTTCTGGTAGTAACCGATTAAACGATGAATTGTCTGATCATCGAACAGATCGGAATTGAACTCTAGAACACCAGCCACTTGTTCCTGTTCGATGAAAATATCCAGAGACAGCTCAAACTTTGCACTCGTCTGAGGAAGATCGATCAATTCGACAGACGCATCATCTAACTGAAGCTGTTCCTCATCAGATCTGAACTGGAGACCAAACATAACCTGAAACAGCGGCTGTCGAACGGGATCCCGCTTTACTTTCCGTTGTTCGAGCAAGACGTCCAATGGCATATCAGCATAGTTGAGCGAACCCACTGCATCCTTTTTAACCTGCTGACATACGTCACGCAGCGTCATGGCTGGATTCACTCGTACTCGAAAAGGCAATGTCGTGATGAAAAAGCCAACGACCTCCTGAAACTCCTCTTGCTGTCGACCTGACGACGGTACGCCAATAGCGAAGTCTTGCTGTCCACAGTAGCGGGCCAAGACTACTTGCCAGGCCGCGAAGAGTGGCACGAAAGGAGTAAAGCGCTCTTGGTGGCAAAAGGCTTTTAGAGTACTGGCGAGGTTGCTATCCAACACGAAACGCTTTGCGGCGCCCCGAAATTCTTGCTGTTTGGGATAGATATGGTCAGTAGTGATTTCCAGCGGCGGGACATCGTCACCAAGATGGTCATTCCAATATTTAAGTTCCTTGTCAATCTCGCCCGACGCCACTCTCTTGTGTTGCTGTAGAACATAGTCACCATACTGCACGGGCAAGCTTGGAAGCAGCGCATTTCTGTCTTGGCTCAACGCCTGACGATAGGCTTCACTCAGGTCGGATTCGATGATGCGGTTAGACCAGGCATCCGAAACAATGTGATGAAGACAAACAACTAATACGTAACTCTTTTCCGTAAGCTTGATCAAACGAGCTACCAGCAACGGCGGTGCGCCTAAATCGAAGACATTCTGCGCGACTTCCTCGATCGAACGCGCCCGCCTTTCGTCCTGCTCTGGTGCAGCCAGCTCAGAGATATCTTCTTTACGCAGAGAAAAAGGGACGCTGGAGAGTACCGCCTGTTGCGGCACACCGCTGCGCTCAAAGAACCGTGTCCTTAATACGCTATGGCGTTGAATCAGTGTTTGAAAAGCGCGCTCTAGGGCCCCTGCATCCACATTTCCGTTAATCTGATAGGCACGCGGCTGGTTATAGGCGGTAAAATCCGGCGAATAACGGTGCAGGAACCAAAGCTGCTGCTGGGAGTATGACAATGGCAATACATCATCTTCACGTATTGCTTCAGACACTCCATCTTGCCTTTCCCTGTCATTACCTTGTGCTGCTACGTCTTGTGAATGAGACACTTCCGTCATCACTACATCCTCTTCCTGTCCGCGTTACAAATGATGTTACTAGGCAAGCTTGACTACTCAGTTGCTATCAAGCTCGGCTAGCCCGCTCGTGCTGATCTCGGCATCCCTCTCGCTTAGAGCGGCACCCAGCTCGGCGACAGTGGAATGATCGAATACCACGCCGGGGGCTATCTCGATCCCGAACTGTTTGCGAATGCGGGCCACCAGTTTGATCACCAACAGTGAGTGCCCACCCAGTTCGAAGAAATCGTCATCAATGCCTATTTCATCGCGACCAAGCAGCTCAGCCATGGCTTGGCACAGGGTGGCTTCCACGGCATCCCGGGGCTTCACCATGGTTTTTCTTTCCGCGGTTTTTTGGGCCAAGGTTTCCAGCGTGGAGGTGTCAACCTTGCCGTTACCTAGGCGGGGGAAATGCTCAACAGGGATAAAACGAGAAGGACGCATGGGCTCAGGCAGCAGTACAGTCAGTTGCTCGCGCAGTTGGGCCAGGCCCTCAACGGACGTTACCTCGGCGTCAGCGATCAGGAACGCTAAGAGTTCCTGGTTATCACCGCCACTGCCCATCAGGCGAACCAGGCTCTGCTTAACTCCTGGCTGTGCTTGCAACACGCTTTCGATTTCCGCTGGTTCAACACGAAAGCCGCGCAGCTTGATCTGATCGTCAGTTCGCCCAATAAGGCGCATGCCACCCTCGGGTAGCACGCACGCCAGATCGCCGGTGCGATAGAGCCGTTCACCGACAATAAAGGGATCTTCGACAAACGCGGAAGCATCGCTATTGAGATACCCGCGCGCCAGTTGGGCACCGCCCAGATACAGCTCTCCCACGGCGCCGGTGGGGGTTGCGTGCAAGTTTTCGTCAAGCACTCGATAGCGGCAGTTCGGCAGTAATCGGGTTAGCGGCAGAGGACCTGTAATATCTTGCGAAAGCGTCACCGGGTGCACCATCACGCCCACCGTGGCTTCTGTGGGGCCATAGTGATTGTATAGCTGGCACTCGGGGGATATCCGCGCGATGCTCGAAAGCAAGGCAGGAGAAGCCGCCTCGCCGCCTAAAATCAGCGTTTTCGGCAACTTGGGAGCTTCGCACTCCAGCAGGGCCTCCAGATGAGACGGCACTATCTTGAGCGCATCGATATTAGTCGCTGACATAAAGCGCGCAAAGTGGTCGCCATCCTGCATATCGTCAGGTGCGGCGATCACCAGGCGGGCACCATTGAACAAGGCGCCGAACAGCGCCGTATTGCCCAAGTCAGTGGCCAGCGACCCGGTCAATGCCCAGCGCTGGCATGCCGATAGCCCCATAGCCTTTGTGGCACCGGCTACGTAATTGAGCAGTTGACCATGCTCAATTACCACACCTTTGGGCGTACCGGTGGAGCCAGAAGTATAGAGAAGGTAAGCCACATCGCTGAGGTCAGGCTCTGGAAACGGCAATGCGCTACTACCCGCCCCTTCCACTTCTCTTGGCAGCCCCACACTGCGGATACCGGGAAAGGCCAGTGCTGCGAGTTCCGCCTCGCCATATTCAGTGCTCACTACTAGCGCAGGCTGGGCATCCTCAAGCACACGCCGCTTACGCTCTACGGGCCACTCTGGATCGAGCGGCAGGTAGGCGGCACCTACACGCCATACTGCCAGTAGCAGCACGACCAAATCGGTGGAACGAGGCAGGTTGAGCGCTACGTAATCTCCATGTTTGACGCCCTGACTATCCAACCACCCCGCGATACCATTAATGCGGGTTTCTAATTGGGCGTAGCTCAGCGTGCGGCCCTGCTCCTCAATGGCAATGGCATCCGGCGTCGATTCCGCCCATGTGGTGATATGGGTGGCTACGCTACGCTCGCCCAGGTCGAACACATTGTCTTCAATCGACAGTAATCCCTGCTGTTGCTCAAGGGAAATAAGTGGCACTGAAAATAGCTTTTGCGCGGGGTCGGCTATGCCCGCCTGAAGCAACGTCTGGAACTGATCCAGCAGACACTCGGCCGCCTCGCGGCTATAGCATGATGGGTCAGCGTAGAGCGTTGCCACTGCGCCGCTCTCACTGCGGCCAATGTGCAAGGCAAGTTCAAATTCTGCCGATGGCCCTGGCAATTCTCGCAAGCGCCACTGCAAACCCGACGTATCTAACTCACTCACTCCTTCTGAAAATGCAAACCCCACTGCGAGGTGGCGCTTATCAGGCAGCGCATCAATTGACCAATACTCTTGGGCTTGGGTATGCGCCTCTAACTGCCCTGATAAATGGGCAATCCAGCTAGAGAAGTCGCGATCAGCAACGCCTTCAACCAGCACCGGCAGCACCTTGTCGAAGAGCCCGACCGCCCCTTGCATCACCTCGTAATCCTGGCGGCAGTCGTGCTGCCAACCGCCTATCACACTCTCATTGCCGCTAATTCTGGCGAGTAACGCCCACCAAGCTGCCTGCAGCACTGCCTCTGCGGATACTTGAAGCTCGTCTGCCAGGCTGTCGATACGCGTCACTAAACTTGATTCGAGGTGACAGGCCACATACTCATGCGCTGCCCGCACATCATGACGGTTAACTTGCCTGGCAGGTAAGCGGCATACTCCTGCCTGCTCGGCATGCTGCTGATGCCTTTGCCAATACTCACGGCCCTCTTCTGCGTCATCGTCGTTTTCAAGAGAAGCGCGCCATTCGATAAACTGGGAATACTGTAGCGCCGACTCATCATCGGCTCCCCCGCTCTGACCGTAAGCATCCACCAACGCTGAGAATAACGACTGCAGACTGCCGCGATCCGCCACCAACACCGAAACAGCCAGTACTAATACCCAGGTTGTTTCGCCAGTTCGCAGGAGCTCTAGACGCACCAGCTCGCCACTCTCGATAGCCATGGGCCGGTGCTTTAGTGCTTCGCTATAGTCACGAACATCGTTGAGCAGTGCCTCCTCGTCATCGCTGCCGCGTAAGTCCTCATGCCACCACTCGACAGCAGGAAGGTTTTCAAGCGCTTGGTGCCGCAGCCCGCGATACCCCGCCACGCTTTTCAAAGCCGTTGATAGGGCTTCATGCTTTTGCCCAAGGTCGCTCAGTGCGCGCTCCAGCCGCGAGCTATCAAGTGCCCCTTGTATATCGACCACCATGACATTCGCCTGCGCCGATGCTGCCTGCTGGGTATCACCTTCATCAGCTTCCGCTGCCATCAACACTGCGCGCTGTTCAGGGCTAAGCGGCCAATGGGCAAGGCTCTGCTGTTCCGTTATCGCATTCATTTATAGACTCCCAAACCCAGTGATTTCATTGATCGACCAACTCGGCATCGGCACTTGCCCCTTGGGCCTCTTCCAGCGTCGAACGCTCATAGATGTCTCCCATCGCTACCACAATCTTGCGGGGCCCCTCGTAGGGATCCCGGGCATGGGCCGCTAACATGTTGTCGACCATCACCACATCGCCCCGGCGCCAGTCGAAGCGCACCGCGCAGGCTTCGTAGGCCTCACCGACAACCTTCATCATCTCGTCGCTAATCACGGAGCCGTCGCCGAAATAGACATTTCTCGGTAGGCGCTCCTGGCCCACCATGCCAAGCAGGTCTTCTTTCACATCAGGCTCAAGGCAACTAACGTGGTGGAGTTGCACCTGATTGAAGAACACCCGGTCACCAGTCACGGGATGGGTGACCACTGCTGGGCAGCGCGTGCGTGTCTGCAGCTCATCATCACCCAACCACTGCCACTCGATTCCTGCTCCTTTGAGCCGCGCCTCAACCTCTTCCTTGCTATCGGTTTTGAAAAAGTCTCGCCAGCTCACGTCCAGGTTGCGGGTGAAGGTACGTACATAAAGCAGCCCTTTGCGTTCGAACTCCTCCACCACATCGGCGGGCAGTTGGCGCAACATCTCGCGGCAGTCAACGATCGGGGTGGCACCTCCCACTGGAGAGGGGAATTCGCAGAAGAACAGTTGCTTGCGCGGCCAGCGCTCCAAATGCGAACTTTCGTTGTGATAGAGAATCATCTGGCGCTCGGGATAGGGGGTTGAACGGTAGGTATTGCGCCCCCCTTCTTTCTTGGGCAAATCACCATAATTGCCGTAAAGGCCAGGCTGGATAGCCTCTGCAAAGGCTTCAAACTCTTGTGGTGTGGTCAAACCAAAGTTACGGAACAGGATGCCCGCGTGCGTGCGTAAGTGTTCCTCGATGAAGTCACGCTGGGACGTTGCCCACGCCACCGCATCAAGGTCAGCGTCCGTCGCTTCTATCACGAGAGGAAAGACTCTTTTTTCGTCGAGCAGCGCCGTTCGTATCGGTGAGTCACTGTTGGTCGAGGGGCGCGCACCCGACTGGGATTTCAGGCTGCCAAGCTTGTTGAGTTTGGAACCTTTTGAAAGCTTGTTTTGCATAGCGTGTTTCTCCATTTGGGGTAAGCGAAACTCCTCGACTAGCGTGCTGGGAGCTTCCACGATCTGCGCTAGTAGCGATTGCCAGGCACCGGTCAAGTGCTCGATGGTTTCGCGTCGATACAGGGCCGTGGCATAAACCCACTCGACTGATAACCCGGTATCACTTTCATCAACGAATACCGCCATATCGAACTTCGACTCCTGCCTGGGCTGAGGCATTACCTCCACCTCAAGGCCCGGAATTGAGAACCGCTCGGTTGGCGTGTTTTGTAGTACGAATAGGGTTTGTATCAGCGGAGAACGATCCCGCTCACGGCTAATGCCCGAAAGCTCGACAATTCTGTCGAAGGGAACATTTTGATGATCGAAGGCATCCAGTACGCTGGTCTGTACGAGCTCGAGCCAGTGGCCGAAATCAATCTGGCCATCAGCCAAGTGAGATCGTAGCGGGATGACATTGACGAAAAAGCCAATTAGCGGCTCAACATCAGGATGGCTACGGCCCGCGACATCAGTTCCCACCACTAGGTCTTGTTGACGGGTCTGGCGGTGCATCAACAGCTGAAAACTCGCCAATAGAAGCGTAAATAGCGTGGTGCCACGCTGTGCGGCAAGCTTGTTCAACGCTTGTGATAGATCGGAACTCAGTGCCAAGCGCAGGGCACTACCGGCGTGCGATACTTGGCTGGGCCTGGCGAAGTCCGCTGGTAGTGATGAGAGCGGAGGAGCATCGCTTAGATAGCGACGCCAGAAGGTTGCGCTTTGCTCAAAGGCTGCTCCCGAAAGTGCTCTCTCATGCCAAGCGGCATAGTCCACGTACTGAATACCCAGCTCGGGTAACTCGGATTCCTTCCCTTCCAGTAATTCCCCATACAAAGTGGCAAATTCCCGAATGAAAACGCTCGTTGACCAACCGTCGAACACAATGTGGTGAATAGTCAGCACCAAGACATGCTCTTGTGTGCCAAAATGCAGCAAGCCCGCCTTTATTAAAGGGCCAGTGGCAAGATCAAATGGTGAGTTCGCAAACTCGGCGAAGGTATCTTGCAGATATCGCTGCTGTTCCTGCTCTGAAAGATCGCTGCAATCCAAAACAGGCAGTTCGATGTTTAGCTGATCTTCGATAACCGCGATGGGATCGCCACGCTCACTTTCGGGGTAGTGGGTACGCAATGCTTCATGCCGCGCAACGATGGTATTAACGGTTCGTTCCAGAACCTCTATATTCAATTCCCCTTTCAGAGAAAACAGCGCAGGAAGGTTGTAGGCGGCTCGCTCACAATCACCCGCCTGACTCGCCAAGCGATCAACTAACCAGAGCCGACGCTGGACAGGTGCTAAAGGTAGTTCCGCATGGCGGGGAATCGGTATCAGTGGGTTCTGGATAGCTCCCTGATGGGAGGCCGAAGTCATCGCTAACCGGCGTTCTACTTCATCAACCACATCACGAAAACGCGGCTTTTCCATGACGGCTCTCGTCGGGAAATCAATCACCCAATGATTGCTAATGCGTGACGCCAACTGCACCGCCGCCAGAGAATTACCACCGCATGCAAAGAAATGAGCATCCCTGCTTAGCGGCTTACTCTGCGTGTCGTCATCGACCAGCACTTGGCGCCAGAGCGTCGCTAACGTCTGCTCCGTTTCGCTCCCAGCTGTTGTGCTAGATTGCGATGCCTCTCGATCACTGGCGTCATCGTCGCCACCGCTGACAAAATGCCCAAAGGCGTGAATGGCGTAGGCATCCAGGCTGCCCGCCTCCCAGCCTTGGCGGCAGGCACTGCGCTGTAACTTGCCGCTGGAAGTCTTGGGAAGGCCGCCGGGGTGGAGTAGTAGTGCGGCAGAAAGCGGCTCATGGCAGGCGGCTCCTACCGCCTCACTGAGTGCCTCGATCAACTTCTCAGCGGGCACCAGCTTCTGCATACCGCGGGAGACTTCTGCCGCCACGCCTATCCCCTCGGCGCCTTCGAGGGTGGTCACGGCAAAGGCCGCCACGCGCCCCTTACGCACCGCTTCCACTTCCGCCTCGATAGCGCTCTCGATGTCCTGGGGGTAGACGTTATGCCCGCGCAGAATGATCAGGTCTTTAATACGCCCGGCGATATACAGCTGCCCTTGGTGTAAAAAGCCTAGATCGCCGGTGCGCAGCCAGCGGGCGTCGTGGCCTTGTGCATCGCTATCACTAGCATCGGTACGCTGCCAGCTAACGCCATCCCGGGTAACAAAGGTTTTGGCCGTGGCTTCGGGGTTTTGCCAGTAACCATGTGCCACGCTGGGCCCATTGACCCAGATCTCGCCGACGTCGCCTTCGGGCAGGGAGTGAAGCCCCTCTGGATCAACAATGTCGATTGCATGGCCTGGTTCCGGGGTGCCGCAGCCCACCAGCGTGTTGCCTTCAACCGCTGAAGCGGCCTTCCCCTCGGCCAGCGACTGTTGCGAAAAAGGCGTCCCCACCACGCCTGTGCCGCGTGAATTACAGCTGACCAATAGTGTGGCTTCAGCCAAGCCATAGCAGGGGGCTGCGGTGTCAGCGGCGAAGCCCGCCGGGCGAAAGCGCTCAATAAAGCCTGTGAGGGTTGCGTGGCGTACCGGCTCGGCGCCAGAGAACGCGACCCGCCAGCTTGATAAATCGAGTGTCTCAATCTGCTCGTCGCGAAGTCGTTCTAGGCACAGCCGATAGGCGAAATCGGGGCCGCCGCTGATGGTGCCCTGGTGGCGGGAAATCGCTTCCAGCCAGCGTACGGGCCGCTGCAGAAAGTAAGTGGGACTCATCAATACCGCGGGAATACCGCGATAGATGGGCTGCAGTAGACCGCCGATCAGCCCCATATCGTGGTAAAGCGGTAGCCAACTAACGAAAACATCGTCGGCACCAATCGAGAAGCCTGTCTCGATAGCACGCTCGTTGGCCATCAGGTTGCCATGGCTGACCATAACGCCTTTGGGCGCGGCCGTGGAGCCTGAGGTGTATTGCAAAAAGGCGATATCACCCGGCTTTGGGCAATGCTCGACCCAATGGTCAGCGTGGGCCTCGTCCACCGCATCCACGGGGATCAATTCAGCGCTACCGAAGTCCTTTCCCGCCGAGGCGACCAGCTCAATAATCGTCGAAGAGGTGAGCACACAAACGGCCTGGGAGTCAGTGGCGATAGCAAATAAACGTGCCAGATGCTGCTGTTTGGCTGATTCCGGCGGAAAGACCGGCACGGCAATCACCCCGGCATACAGGCAGGCAAAGAATGCCACCACGTAGTGCTCGTCGTTATCCAGCAGAATCAAGGCACGCTCCCCAGCCGGGAACCGCTGCTGGAGCTCGCTGGCCAGGGCACGCGAACGCCGCTCCAGGGTGGCGTAATCGAGGGTGATTTCGCCTTGAGCGTTCACCACCGTCAGCGCCCTGTCGCTGGGCCTTTCCCGGGCCAAACGACTTAAATGCTCGACATAGCTTCTAAAAACGTCGTTGTGGTTTGCGTCGTTGCAAGATGGGTTACTGAAAGCTGTCTGAGCGTGCCTAATATTCATATGCGTACCTGCTGGAGCTCCTGGCCGTGGGATAAGGCGTTATGTTCAGTCGTTGGAGAGGTTGCCGTGGCCTTCCGCCATGGCGACGACGACTTTGCGCGGTCCTTTAAACGGCGTGCGCGCATGGGCGACCAGCATGTTGTCGAGCATCAACACATCGCCCGCTTGCCAGGGGAACATCACCGTTTCTTCGGCCAGTACGCCGCGGATCTCATCGAAGATGGCATCGTCAATGGGGCTGCCATCGGCAAAGAAGACGTTGCGCGGCATATCTTCGGGATCGAGTAGCTCTTCTAGCGATTCACGCACTTCGGGCTGCAGGTTGGAGACATGGAAAAGGTGCCCCTGGTTAAACCACACCCGTTCACCAGTCACAGGGTGAGTTTCGATGCTTTGGCATAGCTGGGTAGTACGCAGGTCACCATCGGGTTTCCACTCACAGCGAATCCCCGCGCGTTGGCAGAATGCCTCCACTTCGCTGCGATCTTCGGTGTTAAACACCTGCTGCCAAGGCATATCGAAATCGCCGTAGTTGCGTACGTAGAGAATGCCGGGGGCAAAGCGCTCGCGAATCTCTGCTGGCATACGGCGATAAATGGCGCGGCTATCGGCAATGGGGGTTTCACCGCCCTCGGGTGAAGCGGTGACGCAGTGGAACCAGATTTTCATCGGCCACTCGCGGGTATAGGCCTGCTCGTTGTGGAGGGGGATATGTTGGTGAGCGGGATATTCGGTGGAGGTATAAATACCTGACGAAACCGCTGAGCGTGGCGTGGAAGCGAACTCGTAACTCAGCAGCGGATGACCAAACGCAGCGGCAAACTGCTGAAAATCGTCAACGGCGGGAACATCGAAACCTCTTAGCAGCACGCCGCCCACTCTGGTCACTAATGACTCAATATCCGCGCGCAAATCGCCGAAGGCTTCCAGCAGCGGCTGCCCCGGGTAGGTGGGAGAAATCATAATGGGCAGCTCTGAATCAGCTGGCCCCTGACGTTCAGGTACGGTGTTGGCTTGTTGCGTTGGTGCTGTGCTTTGGCTGTCCATTATTGATCTCCTAAAAAGTCGTTGAGTAGCGTTCGCTCTGGGCATAGCCCAGGGCAGCGGCATAGCCACTCGGCGCGGGCAGCGGCCATGCTTGTAAAGGTGATAAAACGGGAAGCGAGTGCTCAAGGCGGTAGATAGTGGGCGGCACTGAAGATGGGCTAACCGAGAGCGCTTGCAGGTGGTCAGCGATCCCTAAGCCCAGGGTTTTGAGCACCGCTTCTTTAATCACCCAGCGCTCCATGAAGGGAAGCTCGACGCCGCTAATCTGATCACACTGCTCGCTCGGCGATAGCACCAGCCCGTAAAGCGGCGCCAGTTCGGCCTCGGGTCGGCGACGCTCAATATCGACTCCCACCGCGCCGCCGGGAGCGAGCGCGATCAGGGCGGCATCACCGGAATGGGAGACATTGAAGACAGGCCCATCAATGCCTTCCAACTCTGGTTTGCCGTAAGCGTTCCGGGTGAACACCAGCCTTTCTGGTGCTATACCGGTGTGCGCGGATAGCAACCGCCGCAGGGCAGCCCGCGTTGCCACGGCGCGCACGACATCAGCGTGATGGCGGAGCCGCTGGGCGCGCTGCCACTCGCCCGGGCTCAACAGCCGATAATCGCCATCGGCTATCGGGGCGCTCAGATCGAGCGTCAGACACCAGACCTCAAGCCCTTCGGGCACCCCGTCAGCTAACCGCAGGCGCTGCATGAGGCACCTCCTCTAGCCGCCGGGCCAGCGCCCGCTCTATGGTCTCCAGCACTTGCGCCTGCTGCTGGCGAATAAAGAAGTGGCCGCCTTCGAACCAATCTAATGAGAATGCCCCGCCTGCTTCCCGTTGCCATGCTTCCAGGCGATCTCTTTCGATATCGTCATCGCGCCCAGCGAGTACCTTTAAGGGATAAGCAAACGTTGACCCACCGCGATAGCGAAAACTGCGGCAGAGCCGGTAATCAGCTGACAACACATCCAGGGTGAGTCGCAATAACTCAGGGTTTTCAAACACTTCCTCAGGGGTGCCGCCCTGTTGGCGCAGATCCGCGATCAGTGCCCGATCGTTATCAAGGCCTGCCAAACGCTGCGGATCACGCATTGAGGGCGCCGCGCTTCCTGAGGCGAATAGCATCCGTGGCTGAGGACGCCCTACATCGCGCAGGCGAGCCGCCATGCCATAGGCCAACAGCGCCCCCATACTGTGGCCGAACAGGGCAAAGTCGCCACGCATCCGCGTTGCCTGCTCTTCGCACAGCCGCACTACCTGGGTCTCGAAGTCGTCGATCAGCGACTCACCCAGGCGTTCGCCACGCCCAGGCAATTCGACGGGATATACCTCGACCCAGCCGGGCAACTGGCGCTTCCAGCGCAGATACATGGTGGCGCTGGCCCCGGCGCAAGGCAGGCAGAGCAGCCTTAAGCGCTTAACCTGCATTCACCTGCTCCGCCTCGGCACTGGCTTGCTCATCCATCCACTGACGCAGCGAAAGTGGCCGCATATCGGTCCAGGTCTTTTCGACGTAGGCTAAACAGGTTGGCTTATCGCCAAGTACGCCGGTATCCGTCCAACCGGCAGGGATCACCTTCCACTCTGGCCATAGGGAGTACTGCTCTTCGCGGTTAACGAGTACGCGGAAAACACCATCTTCACGATCAAAGCAGCTTGTCATGGGTCGAACCTCACTGTTGCCTAAGGAATGAGAAATAAAACGCAATTGCTTCTCATTACTTAATGACGAGTAAGGAACCTGAAAATTTAATACCGGGAAGGAAAAAATAGAATAAATGCGAACGAAGGGAGGGGGTGCACAGCTCTAACGCTCAAAGCATGAAAGCCGTTAAATCATCAAGGAAGAAAACCAGAGGGGAGCAAAAACGGAGTGGGTAGAAGCAGCGATTTATAAGTCACGCTCATCACTGCGGGGAATCATCCCCGTTAGCAGCCAAATCTGTTCTGCTTCATGAAACACTTGGCGGTGCTGGGAAGAAGCCGCTAACCACGCACGCAGCGCTTCGCGATCAGCGTCGCTCAACGTCTGCTCATGTTCGCGCATCAACCAGTCTAGCGCTGTTTGCCAAACGGCGTCATCGCCGCTGTTGTTATCCATCGTTACTGTCAAACCTCGCGACTGCTATCTGCTCAATACCTGCCTGGGGAAGCGTCTGGGCTTTTCGACGCTACAAGCATCAGATGACAGTGTAACAAAGCGACAACAAAGGAGGCACAACAAAAGTGGGCTTACCGCCCTTGCAACGACCGGCGACAATGGGTAAGCGCATCGCGGATCATAAAGTTAACCGACGTGGTGGAAACCTCTAATTGTTGGGCCACTTCTCGCTGAGTATGGCTTCCTGAACGGTAGAGTTCAAAGGCGCGGCGCGTCCGCTCAGGTAGCTCATCCAACGCTTCAACCACCTGGGCCAAGGCCTGGCGATCAATGGCAATCACCTCAGGCGAATGCGAGGCGTAAGAGGTATTATCCCCCTCCTCTTCTTTTGCAAACAACGCAGACTCAAACGCGGAACGGCGACAGCGGTCAATGGCGAGGTTGCGCACCACACGTGACACGTAGGATATGGGCTGCTTTACCTCAAAAAGCGTGGTTGCTTCTGAAATTTTAAGATAGGCATCCTGTACAACATCATCGGCTTGATCAGCATTGCCCAATACGCTTGCGGCGACACAGCAGAGCCGGGGTCGCTGATTAACGAAGATATCCTCTAACTCAGCATTCCACGACTGGGTATCCACGGTTTGGCCTCCTGCCTTGATTAACACCACGGCATAAATAGCAATAGTTATTATTTGCGTTAAACAACAGTAAGTCAATCGGTGAGACCAATCTGAATCAAACCGAGACAGGTGTCTGTCATCGGCGCGTCATGGATAGCGGGTTATAGTGAAACAACCATGCGCCCAGCAAGGCGCATCAGCCGTTCTTCTCAGGGGAATAACGATGCTTGATAGCAATGACCTACTCGAAACGGTGAAGCAAGCCGCCTATGAAGCTGGCACGTTATTGCGCGAGGGGTATTTGCAAAAAGGACGGATTTCCTTTGAGCAAAAGGGCGCGTCTGATTTCGTGACTTACTACGATACAACGGCCGAGAACATCATTATCGACTGTATCAGCAGCGCTTTTCCTGATATCGCTTTCCTTGGCGAGGAAAGCGGCCTGACGCCCAGTACCGATAGCGACTATACCGTAGTGATTGACCCGCTGGATGGCACCAATAACTTCCTGCACGGAGTGCCCCACTTCTCGGTTTCGATCGCGGTCACCAAAGGTAATGAGCTCGTCATGGGCGTTGTCTATCAACCGCTGCTTGATGAAATGCTCTGGGCGGACCAGGGCATGGGGGCTTTTCTCAATGATCGAAAGCTCACCACGCCCTCTCCTCGCCCAATGACCGAGATGCTGGTGAGCACTTGCCTGCCCTACCATGCCAAAGGAGACTGCACCAAAGCCCTGGACCAACTCGCCGTACTGATGCCCCAAGTAGCTGGCATCCGCAGCCCCGGCTCAGCAGCGCTTGAGATCGCATACATCAGTCTGGGCCGGTTCGATGCCTTTTGGTCCCAGGGCGCGGCACTTGAATTTTGGGATATCGCCGCTGGCATTGTGATTGCCCGAGAAGCGGGCTGTACCGTCACGGATCTCACTGGCGAGCCCAATCCGGCCCAGTGGAATAGCGTAATGGCGGCACACCCGGAACGCCATGGTCAGCTGTTGGCATGCTTGCGCTCTTGCTGATAACCGACTGACAGCTGTCTAGTCGACACTTTCTTCTTTGCTTCCCGGCCTGGCCTCCACGCTGAATACGACCTATTCGGTGTCATTCTTTTCATTTTTTTGTTAAAAATGAGAACTATTAGCACTAGAATAGAATCATTATTGTCAACTCAAGGCCAGGAGTGGGTCATGTTCGAGGTTAAAGGCGCCACCTTTGAAATCAATGGCAAGCCGATATTAACGCCCATTGAGCATTCGTTTCGGGAAGGCAAGATCTACGGCCTGATTGGCCACAACGGCTCAGGCAAGTCGACCTTGATTAAATTGATGGCCCAGCAGCAGCCCACCAGCCAAGGTGAGATTCACTTCGACCAGCGCCCGCTAAGCGACTGGGGTAACCGCGAGTTCGCCCGCCAAGTCGCGTACCTGCCTCAACATCTGCCCAGCGCTGAGAGCCTTACCGGGCGCGAGCTGGTGGCCTTTGGCCGCTACCCTTGGCACGGCCTTCTTGGGCGCCACACCCAAAAAGACAAGGACGCCATTGACCGCGCCATTGCCCTCACCCACACCGAGGACTTCGCCGACCGCCTGGTCGATACGCTTTCCGGCGGCGAGCGCCAGCGAGTCTGGCTCGCCATGCTGCTGGCGCAAGGCAGCCGCTTTCTACTGCTGGATGAGCCACTTGCAGCGCTGGATATCGCCCACCAGATCGAAGTGTTGGCGCTGATTCGCAAGCTGTGCGATGAGCTCAATCTCGGGGTGATTATCGTGCTGCACGATATCAACATGGCCTCACGCTACTGCGATGAGCTGATGGCGTTGCACAGCGGCCGTTTACTGGCCTGCGGCTCCCCAAATGACATGATGTGCGATAGCACGCTGGAAGCGATTTATGGGCTCCCCATGCAGGTAATGAAGCACCCGAACGGAGAGCACAATATCGCCGTCGCGCAGTAACGCGACAGCCTTTCACGTCATTCACATGGCGTTTGTGCAATTCTGAATTTCATCCGCCATCTGGTTAAGCAGCGCCTCGTAAAGCTCAGGGCCTGGGGTTAGGTCAACGCCCAGGGGGTCCATGACGCCGATATAAGTATCGGTATCGCCAAAGACTGCATTGACAATTTGCGGGTTGAACTGCGGTTCGCTGAAGACGCAGTGAATGCCCTCTTCGTTGACCAGCGTTTGAATAGCCTCGATGCGAGCTGGGCTGGGTGAGGAGGCATCGCCAATAGAAATAGCGCCCGCCGCTTTCAGATCGAAGGCGTTTTCAAAGTACTGATAGGCATCGTGAAATACGATAAAGCGAGTGCTCTCGCTGTTGGCTAAGCGCTCTTCGATGTCTTGCTCAAGCGACTCAAGTGCTTGCCGACCTTTCGCCGCGTTGTCACGGTAATAATCTGCGTTTTCGGGGTCCAGCTCACCAAGCTGCTGGGCAATGGCGTCGAGCCAACGCCGCGCGTTGTCGGGGTCCATCCAACCGTGCGGGTCTTGTCCGTCGTGATGATGGGCATGATCATGGTCGTGGTCGTGGTCGTGGTCGTGGTCGTGGTCGTGGTCGTGGTCGTGGTCGTGGTCGTGGTCGTGGTCGTGGTCGTGGTCGTGGTCGTGGTCAGCGACATCGAACGTCGCACCTTCGCGATAGGCAAAGGTATTGATGTCGGATACGCGCATCAACTCCAGATGGCTGGCATCGCCGGCCAGATTATCCACCGGACCTGATAGCCATGGCGTTAGATCGTTGCTTACCCATACGACTAAATCGGCATTATCCAACGTTTCTGCTTCCGAGGGCCGCAGCGAGTAGCCATGGGGCGATGCACCGGGCTGGATGAAAAGCTCAGGCGATCCGCGATCGCCCATGACCTTGGCCACCAGCGAATGCACCGGTGGAATATCCACCGCCACGCGAGGGACATCCGCCAGGGCTGTCAGGGGAAGGCTCGCCAACAGCGGCAGCGTGTAACGTGCAAAACCATATTTCATTGCTTTCTCCTCATATCACTAACGTGTGAATAATCGTCATTTCGCCGAGCTATTTTGGTGACGCTCAGCGCTAGGCGTCTCTTTTTAAATATGATATAACATAACAATAAATAAGTACGCTAGAGTTTACTGCTGATGCCCCCATCTTTAATTCGTAACGCTCCCCTTTTGCTGAGTGCGCGGCAGCTCAACGTGCGCATCGGCGGGAAACCGATTCTTGAAGACATCCACCTGGCGCTGCATCGTGAAGAAATCGTCACGCTGATTGGCCCCAACGGGTCGGGAAAATCCACGCTGGTTAAAACACTCGTCGGCGCCATCAAGCCAACGTCAGGCAAGGTGGAAATCGACGCAGGCCTGACTATCGGCTATGTGCCCCAGCGGCTGCACCTGGACCCAACGTTACCCATCACCGTCTCGCGCTTTATTAACCTTCCCCACCGCTACCCCCGGGGCGATGTACAGCAGGCGCTGGCGAATGCCGGGGTTGAAGGGTTACATAATGCGGCGATGAGCCAGTTATCTGGCGGGCAGTTGCAACGCGTGCTGTTGGCTCGCGCCCTGATCACCAAACCCGATATCTTGATTCTCGACGAGGCCACACAAGGGCTTGATCATCGTGGCGTCGCTGACTTCTACAAAAAAATCGAAGAAGTACGCCAGACCTATCGCTGTGGGGTATTGATGGTTAGCCATGACCTGCATGTGGTGATGCGTACCGCTGATCATGTGCTGTGTTTGAACGGCCATATCTGCTGCGAAGGCAAGCCCGAGCGGGTTGCCTGCTCGCCCCCCTATCAGGCGCTATTTGGTGAGCAAACAGCGCAAATGTTGGCCCTGTATCACCACCACCATGAGGAGGCCGCCCATGTTGGATGATTTTATGTGGCGCGCCACCTTGGCGGGCCTCTTCGTCGCGCTTGCCGCCGCGCCGCTCGGCTGCTTTGTGGTCTGGCGGCGCATGGCTTACTTCGGCGATGCGACGTCTCACGCCGCCATTCTTGGCGTTGCGCTGGCGTTATTGCTTGATCTGTCCATTTTTGCGGGCGTCTTGATAATTGCCCTGACCATGGCCGCCTGCGTAACGTTGCTCAGCGGGCGTGGCTATGCCATGGATACCCTGCTTGGGGTCATGGCGCACTCGGCTCTGGCGATTGGCTTGGTCGCCGTTTCGTTTATCTCAGGCGTGCGTGTCGATCTCAACGCCTATTTATTCGGCGATATTCTGGCCGTGGGCAAAGACGACTTGTGGGTCATTGGGGGCGGGACGCTAATGGTATTGGCGCTACTCGGCTGGCGCTGGTCAGCGCTGCTGACCGCCACACTCAGCGATGAACTCGCCCACGCCAGCGGCATTCAGCCACGCCGGGAGCAGTTGGTTCTCACGCTGTCTCTTGCCATGGTCGTGGCCGTGGCGCTCAAGGTTGTCGGTGCCTTACTGATTGCCGCCTTGCTGATTATCCCCGCCGCAACGGCACGGCCTTTCTGTCGAACCCCTGAAATGATGGCCCTGGTAGCCGCTGGCATTGCGTCATTGGCCGTCACCTCGGGGCTTAAAGCGGCCTATCTCTTCGACACCCCGACAGGCCCCACCATTGTCACCCTGGCCGCTGGATTTTTCGTGCTCTCGACTATCGCCATGCAAGGCGTGCGCTATTTACACCAGCGCTAATCAGGTCAGATGGTTATCCCAACGGAGCTCCAGGCTGGCGAGCAGCTCGGGCGCTGCAGTGTCAGGCATTACACGATAGAGCCCGCCCTGGCCGGAAGAAACCAGAAAGCCGCCGTTACCATCGCAGCGGGCACCGGCGGCGTCGGGTAATTCCAGGTTGGCGTTCAGACGGCCTTGTTCAGCATCCAGCAGCAGTACTCGATTGCCGCGGGGTGCGGTTATCAGGACATTTGCCGAGACACGGCTAAACGCGACGCTAGCAATGTAGTGGTGAAGGCTGGCGGTGACCTCATCGGGCAGCGCCAGCTCTGAAAAGTCCCCGGCGGCATCCAGGCGGCAAATCAGTGGATGTGATTCCCATTCGGGGCCTTCGAACTGGTACCCGGCAATCACCGTACCGTCCGCTGCCACGTCCAGATGACGGCAGCTTAGCTGGTGATGCGAAGGCGCGTGACGGGCCAGAATTTCGCCGCTATGGCGATCGATCAACACCAGCGCCGGGGCCATGGTGTCCAGATTGAGCTTTACCCGGCCGTAGTCGGGGTGGGTCTGAATGCCGCCCAAGCCAATCACCAGGGTGTCACCATCCGGCATCAGCCGAAGCTCATGGGGGCCAATACCCTCCAGCGGCATGTCGCGCACATGGGCGTAGTCGTTGGCAGCATCGTAAACCCGTACGAGCCCGGCGCTATCCTCCAGGCGGTTGGCGGTGACATACAGGTGGCGCCCACTCAAGTCGAACACGCCATGGCCGTAGAAGTGATAGCCCTCTCCGGCGGCGATGGTGTGGGCGAGTTGGCGGCTTTCGCCGTCGATCACGTGCAGCCGCGTGCCGGGGCGGCGGGCAAACAATACCGCTTGGCGTGAATCCGGCCGCAAACAACCGCCGTGGCAGCGCTCGGGCACCTCGATCATAAAGCGGGTCTGACCATCCAGTGCCACACCGGCGATAAAATGCCCGCGGCTGGGATCATCCACCGCGCTAAATAGCCAGTCCACCTCCTCGCGTGCGGGCAGCGCCCAGCTCAGCGGCGTCAGCGCCATGGCCACGCTGCCCAGGCCCACCTTGAGTATCTGGCGTCGCTGCATGGCTTAATCCCCGTCGCTGGAATTAAAGCCGCGTACCAGGCCAAGCTCGCCTGCGATCTCGTTACCCAGCAAATGGCGCAGTTGGCTGATATTGATGTAAAGCGACTGCAGACCGCGAAACGCCGCTTCGTCGTCCAGGGCAGGCACAAGGCCCGGTGGTAGCTCGCTGGCCTGGGCGAGCGTCTTGTCCAACTGATCACGAAACGCCTCAGCGAGGGGCAGCGCGTCGGCCTCGCGAAGCAGTGCCGTGAGGCCGGGCAGGAAGCCGGTACGCAGCCCCTCCAGGCTGCTCTCTACTAAACGAACCGTCTGCCCACTACGCCAGGCTTCGGCCAGATAGCCGTTGGCGGGGGCGCCTTTGAGGCCCATGGGCTCGCCAAGGCGTTTATCCTCAAGCAGTTCGAGGGCCTGGATAGCGCTGGCCAGGGTGGCTTCGGTATAGTGCTGGGTATCGTCAGAGGTATCAAGATAGTGCTCGCCAAAGGCCTGCCAGTCGCGCTGCAGCGCACTGGTGGTATCGGCGATATGCGTCGTGATGGCCTGCATGAGTGCACAGGCATTAGGCTCGCTAAGGGCCTGCTGGTCCATGGCATCGTCATACAGCAGGTACTCCAGGGCGGGAAAGCCCTGGATCGCCACGCTGTCACCGGCAATCGCCTCGGCATCCGGCGCGTCGGGAGCTTTCAGCCAGCCGTTCACCTTGCGGCCTACCAGGTTCTTGCGATCCGGCCAGAACTGCAGTTGCCAGCCCCGGCTGTTCTGCTCAACCGGGCCAAACTGGATAAAGCGCACCGCCTGCCAGGCCTGATAGGCGCTCAGCCAGTCATTTTCCAGCCGCTGCCTGAGTGCCTCGTCGGGGCCCTGGCAAAAGCGCGTGGCGCTGGTCTCCAGCCGCTCGGAGGCGGCGCTCAGCTCGGCATACTGCATCTCCACCGCGCCATGCCAGATATCCCGCGGTGTGGTGTTCTCCGTAGCAAAAGAAAGCGGTGCGGCCAAAAACGCACAGGCCAGCAAACCCAACCGTCGAAACGCAGCCATCGCATAAACTCCTTACTAAAAATTCAGCAACCCTCAAGGGTTGCAACTGCACTTACAGCGATTCAAGAAACCGAATGAGCTCAGCGCGCTGATCTTCAGGTAAATCACGATAGCCCTGGGTGGCCGCTTCCGCTTCGCCACCGTGCCAGAGAATCGCTTCTTCCAGGGTGCGAGCACGGCCGTCGTGAAGAAAACCCGCCCGTGGATTGACCGTTTGGGCCAAGCCAATCCCCCACAGCGGCGGCGTGCGCCATTCGCGGCCATCCGCCTTAAACTCGCTGCGATGGTCGGCCAGAGCATCGCCCATGTCATGTAACAACAGGTCGCTATAGGGCCATATTATCTGATCCGCCAACGCCGGGCGTGCGGCATCCGCCGCGGTACGCTGGGGCGTATGGCAACTGGCACAGCCCAGGGCATTAAAGTGCTCGGCGCCCTGCTTCACCGCCGGGTCATCCATGTTGCGTCGCATGGGCACCGCCAGGCTGGAAGCGTAGAAGGTCACGAAGTCGGCTACGTCATCGCTGACCTCAGGTGTTCCACCATCAGGAAACTCATCGCAGCCCTGGCGCTGGGTGCAGTCGGTTTGCGGTACCAGGCTGGAGGTCAGCCCCATATCGCCAGCAAAGGCATGCAGGCCCTGCTGCTCAATGCTGGGCTCGCCGGCTTTCCAGCCGAAACGACCGGTAACGGTGTTGCCCGTACGCAGATCCCAGACCTGATTGGCGCGACCGGAAATGCCGTCGCCATCGGCGTCGTCAGGGTCGGCGGCGGCCAGCAGATCGGCTTCGGGAATCGCCTCCAGCAGCCCCAGACCAATCATCGGCGGCGCCAGCCGCGGCGAGGTCTGCAGATCCTTGGGCAACTCGCCGTAGGCGGGCTCGGCAATTGAGTAAAGCGGCTCCTGCAGGGTAACGCTAGTGCCATCGGCAAACGTCACCTCCCGAGGGCGATACTCGATCAGCATTTTGGCCTCCGGTTCGGCTCCGCTAATCGCCGCCGTTTGTAGCTGCAGGCCGTAGTTGGGCACGGGAAGCGCGCCGCGCTGTTCTAACGTAGCCGGATCCGCTTGGTTGGAAGGCAGCGAGAGACGCAGAAAAAGCGCGATAGGGTTTTCATCGCCCGTCGGAGGATGTCCCCGGCCATCTTTTATATGACAGCCCTGACAGCTATTGGTATTGAATAGCGGGCCCAAGCCGTCGCGGGCCTCGGTGCTGGCAGGGGCGGCCACCCAGGGGTTGCGGAAGAAGCTATTGCCGACGCTGAAATCCAGCCGTTTGGTCATCGACATATTACCCAGTGGCAGCGAGTAGGCGTTGTGATCGAACTGCTCCACCGACCCATCGCCGCCGCTCATGGGCGTCTTTTGAATGGGCGGTGACTCACTGGCATATAGCGGCGCGGCCAGCAGCATCAGGAAAAAGCCAGCTCGAATATAACGGCGGGGATAGACAATACGCCTACAGTGACTCATCACGCTCTACCTTCTGTGCCTATTCGCTTTTCAGGAAAGCAAAAGCCGCACGACAGCGATGCTGCCGGCGGCTCACATTGCAACGCCAGTCGGTCCTAGAACTGGTGACCAGCGTCATCCGGCTGCAAGGAAGTGACGCCCAACTCGCCAGCCGCCTGTTCGATGGACCCCGTTTGAGCAACGAGAGTGAGAATCGCCTCATTGATCAGTTCGCTGCCTTGCTCGTTGCCCGGTGCGATCATCATATCGAAGGCCATTGGCGAACTCTCGGCTTCTGCCGCCTGCTTGATCGCATCAAGGCGCGCCATCGTGGCGTCGAGCTGCTGGCGCAGGGTATCGGCAAGCTCACTATCTTCCTGGGCTAGCAAGTCCTCCAGTGACGGCCCCTCCACCACGCTGCCGTCAAGGCGCTGATAGGTCCCGGTGTAGATATTCTCGATACCCTGACCATTGTAGTAGTGAGAATTGTGGGTATTGTCGCTGAAGCAGTCATGCTCATCCTCAAACGAGTTGGCTTCAAGCGCGACCTTCAAGCGCTCACCGGCCAGCTCGCCCAGAGACAGCGAGCCCATGCCGAACAGCATGCGGCGCAGGCCTTCCTGATCGCTCTCCGCCAGCAGTTCCTGGCGATAGTTACCTTCTGTTTCCGGCGCCCATTGGGCCACCATCCACTCAAGATCATCGACTAACAGGTCGGATACCGCGTCAAGATAGCTGCGGCGGCGATCGCAGTGACCGTGGGTGCAGTCATCACCGGTTTGATAGTCACTCACCGGACGCTCACCGTTGCCTGCCTCAAAGCCATTCAGGTCCTGACCCCAGAGCAGAAACTCGATGGCATGGTAGCCGCTGGCAACGTTGGCTTCCGAGCCGCCGATTTCATTCAGGTCGGCGAGCAATTCCGGGGTGATCTCGCTAACGTCCAGGCTTTCGCCCCCCACATTAATTTGCTCGTTGGCAATGATATTAGCGGTGGCGCCTTCGTTACCCAACTCGTGCTGGTAGTCATCGCCCTCGACGTAATCGATCATGCCCTCATCAAGGGGCCAGGCGTTTAGCTGCCCTTCCCAATCGTCCACCACGGCATTGCCGAAGCGAAACACTTCGCTCTGCTGATAAGGAATACGCGCTTGCAGCCAGGCGTTTTTGGCGGCCTCCAGGGTCTCGGCGGTGGGGTTGGCCAGCAATTCGTCGATACGCTCGTTCAACACCTCGGCGGCGTTGAGCGCATCGGCGTAATTGGCATGCGCCAGGTCGGCGTAGTGGGTCACCACGGCATCGGCGCTAACGGTATCGTCAGCAGCGGTGTTGGCAGAAAATAAGGCAAAAGGCATCAGCGCGCTAAGCGCAACGATGCCGGCAAGAGGGCGACGGAGCATGATGGCGGGCATGACAGTATCCTTTTAGGTTAAGACATTACAGAAACGTCTAAAATAAAGTGCTAGGGTTAGTTGTTACGCGTCAAAACAAAATGTAATCCATTAGCTCATGGGATTCAATCCCATTTAACGCTCTATAGCGAGTATGACTGGGTATAATCGTCATTGTTTGCCTTACGTCATTTTCTGCAGCCCTGGGAACACCACTATGCTCGATTACAAACTGCTACATGCCCTGGCAACCGTAGTGGAGTGTGGCGGGTTTGAACGCGCAGGCGACGTGCTGGGGCTATCGCAGTCGGCCGTTTCCCAACGCTTGAAAGCCCTCGAGGTGCGTTTAGGGCAGCCCGTGTTGGTCCGCCACCCACACTTGGCGCCGACCCCAGCCGGCCAGCGGCTGTTAACGCATTACCAGCAGGTCCAGTTGCTCGAGCGCGATTTACGCGGCTCGCTACCCACGCTGGACGACCCCGCTCCCCGACTGCGCATTGCGATTAACGCGGATAGCGTCGTGACCTGGTGGGCCGAGGCAATTGCCGACATCTGCCAGGCCGAAGGGCTTTTGCTGGATCTTGTTATCGAAGATCAGGACGTCGGCCTGAAGCGCTTGCGCGATGGCGATGTCGCGGCCTGCCTGTGCGCAACACCGCAGCCGATTGCCGGAGCACGCAGCTTGGCGCTGGGCGAAATGCACTACCATCCGCTCGCCTCACCCGCCTATGTGGCGCGACACTTCCCGGATGGGCCCAAGGATGAAGCGTTTCAACAGGCGCCGGCCATCGTCTTCGGCCCCCATGATCAGTTGCAGCACCAGTTTCTCGCCCAATGCGGCTACCATGGCCGCTTCCCCTACCACCTATGCCCATCGTCGGAGGGGTTTATTCGCTTGGCAGCAGCCGGCATTGGCTACGGCATGATGCCCCAATTACAGACCCATGCACTGATCGACAGCGGCCAGTTGGTCAGCATTGCGCCAGGACAAACGCTCAGCGTCTCCCTCCACTGGCATTACTGGCGGCATAGCGGCACCCTGGTTCAGCGGCTCACCGATCGGCTTTCGCAAGTCGCCTTGACCTAGATCATCAATCTTTCCTATGCCATGGCAAAATCCTTCTACACTTGCGTTAGCCCATCAAAAGTCGGCCGTCCAACCGTGAAAGGCTGAATTATCGTTGACGCAATGCATGTCATCAAAACGACGCAACTGCCAGAGTATCTTAAGCTTCCTTTGTATTTGTATTCCTGGATTCACAACATCGTATAAACGCCACACAGAAGTTTGGCGATAACCAAAGAAAATACCCCGGCATCGGCAGCAGCGGTAAGGGACAACAGCACGGGGTCAGAAAAACATAACCAAAGCGACCTCCTATGCATGTGTGTTTTTTACACCGCAAAGTTTGTGTGGGCTTACTTTTGCTGTTGTTGGGCTGGGTAGCCTGCTGGCAACCTGCTTTTGCCTCGCTGACGACCTCTGTTGACCAGTCTCGCTATTCGCTTACCGACCACACCCAGTTCTGGCAAAGCGATGAGCCTCTTACGCTTAACGAACTGATTGAGCGCGACCCATCGTTCACTCAGGCCCAGCACAAAAGCGACTTGAATTTTGGCTATACACCCAACGAGATATGGCTGCGCACCCAGGTCGAGAATCCAACGGCACATTCCCAGCATTGGATCGTTGAGTTTGAATATCCCTTTTTGGATCGCGTCACACTGCATGTAATGCGCGAGCATTTTAATGAACAAAAAATAAGCGGCAGCGCCGTTCCCAGGGAGCAGCGAGAACTTGCCCATCGTCAGGCGGTGTTTCCGTTAAATCTGGCACCGGGAGAAACGGTGACCCTATACACCAGGGTCAATGCGGCGGGCAGCAAGATGCTGAAATATAACCTGCTCTCTGAGCAGGCGTTCTACCAGCAGAATGATCGGCATAATTTTTGGCTCGCGACCTATTTCGGCATCCTGCTGGGCCTTGGACTTTATAACCTGTTGCTATTTTTTGGGCTCAAAGAGCGCGTATTTTTATATTACTCGCTGTTTACACTGTGCTTTACCATCGCGATTTTAACCTTCAATGGTATCGGCACCCTGATGTTCTGGAGCGCCCTGGGCGCAAACACGTCACGGTTGGTCGCTATCGGCTTCATCTTCGCTTCTGCCATGGGTACGTTTTTTGCCCAAAGCTTTCTTGAAACGAAAGAATTTACGCCCCGCTGGCACCGCTTTTTGAGCTATTTCCGCGTCTACTGCTTGCTTGCGCTCATAGCGACCGTGTTGTTACCTATTCAACCGGCCCTGCGGTTGATGGACGTGACCGGATTCATGGCCGCGCTGACGATACTGATATGCGGGATTTACTGCGTCACGCAACGCGTGCCTAGCGCGCGGATATTTGTCCTGGCGTGGTCATTGTTTCTGGTGGGCGCCTGCGTGTTCGCACTGCGCAATTTAGGCATTTTGCCAGCCAATTTTATTACCTTGCACGGCGTTCAGATTGGCTCGGCGTTGGAAATGCTCTTGTTATCGTTTGCGCTGGCCGCCCGCTTCAACAAGCTGAAGCGCCAAAAAGAACGCGCTCAGAACGAAATGCTGATGACGCTGAAACGGCAGGAAGCCGTACTGGAACAAAAAGTTGCCGACCGCACAAAAGCGCTTGAGTACCTCGCCACTCGCGACATGTTAACCGGGCTTTTGAACCGTAAAGGCCTTGCTGACTGCGCCGCAAAAGCTCTCCAGCGCAGTCAGCACATAGGGCAACCAGTGGCGCTGTTCATGCTCGACCTGGACCGTTTCAAGCCAATTAACGATCAATTCGGCCATGAAGCCGGTGACTTTGTGCTTCAACAAGTTGCCAGGCGTATCGAACACCTGGCGCGCGCACATGACCGCTGCGCCCGTTTTGGCGGGGACGAGTTCATTTTATTGATTGAAGGCATCGACGATGTCACCGTCCTCAATGATATTCGCCAACGCCTCAATGCCGCCATACGCAAGCCCATCAAACTGCCTTGTGGTGAGCTGGTCAGCGTTGACGTCAGCATTGGCATGAGCGTCAGTCAAGGCGATGACGATCGCTTGGAAAGCCTGATTTGCGAAGCTGATGGCAAGATGTACGACGTAAAAGCCAGCCGAGCCGACAGCGGTATACGCTATTACTCAGCAAAGCAGTAAGCTAAATAGCCTAGTCAAACAGGCTCATACGGGTCATCACGTTGTCGCGCTTGATGCGCCAGTGATAAAGCGCGCCCAATACATGTAGGGTTACAAGCACCACAATGGCCCAGCCGAGCCAACCATGCCAGGTAAAGAGCCGCTCAGAAAGCGCTGGACGCTCGCCAATGAGTCCAGGCAGATGCCAATGAAAGAACTCTACCGGGAAACCGCCGCTGGCGGTGGCAGCCCACCCCAATAGCGGCATCGCGATCAAGGCCGCATAGAGCAAATGATGCACGCTGGTGCTGACAACACGCTCGAAACCGTTCAAGGGCGGGTCGTGGTCGGGCACCACGAACGCAATCCGGGTGATGATACGTAGTGTCATCAGCAGCAGTATGGTCACACCCAGCGTTTTATGACTGGTATACAGCAGGTTTGTAAACCCCGTGCCGATCAGCGCTACCGTCCGCTCAAAGCCCAAAAAGCCCAGCGTCAAACCACTCGCCAGCGAGAGTAGTGCCGCCCCCGCGACCAGCCAGTGGAGGACCCGGTGAGGGTAAATATAGTGGTCTAACTCGTGCATGCTGTGCTCCTCTACAACCGCCCAGAATTCGCTTATGTGCGCTTAGTTTAGCGAGTTCTTGGCAACTTCGCTGATAAAGCCAACTGTCACCGTCAACGCTTGCCCTCATGGCACCCAGGCATCAACCGGTGCGGCCAACTGCTCGCGGATCAGTTCACCCAGCCGGCGTGCGGGTTCCGACGGGCGATGCGGTGCGCGGTGGAGCGCCAGCTCGATCATCGGCAGCGACGGCAGGCCACTGGCTTCGTCAAGTGGCCTTAAAAGCGGCGTCAGCATGCTCCGCGTTACCACCACCACCGCCAACCCGGCGGTCACGATAGGCGCCAGCCCGGCCATGGATTGGCTGGTATAGGCGACACGCCAGTCACGCCCAGCGTTTTGCAGCGCCTGTTCGGCTATTTCACGAAACACATCCGCGCCGGGGGAATACAGCGCCAATGGTAGCGGGTCAGTTAACGATGGCTGCTGATTGACGCCTACCGCCCATATCAAGGGCTCGCGCCGAATGATCTCGCCGCCTGGCGAATTACGCTGCCGGGTCACCAGCGCCAGGTCCAGCTCGGCACGTTTTACGCGCTCGATCAGGTCACCACTGGTACCGCACCTGACCTGAAGCCCCACACCTGGGTATAGCTGGTGAAAGTAGGCAAACACGGAAGGCAATAGCGATGCGTAGTCTTCCGGGATGCCCAGGGTCAGTTCACCGCTCACCTGGCGCGCCTGCATGTCGCTCCAGGCCTCGTCATTGAGTATCAACAAGCGGCGGGCGTGGTTAAGTAACCGCTCCCCATCCGGGGTAAAGCGAAGTTTCCGCCCTTCCCGCTCGTGAAGGGTCAGCGCCAGTTGGGTTTCCAGACGCTGAAGCTGCATGCTGACGGTCGACTGGGTATAGGCCAGGCGCTTTGCGGCAGCCGTCACGCTGCCGGTGTCGGCAATTGCCACTAGCGTGCGTAGTAACGTCAGGTCCAGCGTTGGCGCCCTCATACATCATATTCCTTGATATAAACGATCATAAAAGATCGATATTGTGATGTTTTACCAATGAGTATGCTGTGCAGGTCACTTCAAGGCAAGTCAGGAGACCGCCCATGCATTCCGTCAATCCACTCGTTGTATTTCCACGTAGCTACAGTGTTGGCGCGGCACTGGTGGCCGTGATGCTTTGGAGTGCCGCCCCCATTCTGGCTGATTATGCCCGCGCCACGCCGCCGCTTCAGCTCACGGCACTGACGCTGTTAGCAGGCGCATTGGCAACACTTCCGTTGAGTCGACGGGTTAACGTCGCCGCCTGTGGCCACGCTTGGCAGCTAAGCATTTGGCTGGGTATTCCGTTGCTGATCATTGGCGCCGTCAGCACGTATTTTATCGGCATGCGGCTGGCCCCAGCGGCTGAAGCAGCATTGATCACCTATACCTGGCCGGTGCTATTCGTTCTGCTCAGCCAGTGGAGCCGGTTTGGTCGTTTGCGGATGGGCGGACTGGTCGGTGCGCTGATTGCCTTTTCCGGTGCGGCCCTGCTGCTGATCCCCCAGGCGTCTGGTGGCGGTGGCGACACAGCGATCACCGGTTACGCACTGGCACTTCTCGCGGCCTGCTGCTGGGCACTTTATTCCTGGCTGAGCCAAGTGGCTCCGGTACCGCTAACACCGTTGCTGCCGCGTTTATTGCTGATTGCCTGTGTGATGGCCGCGGCCGCGAGTGCACTACTCGAAGGACAAATTGCATTACCCAGCAGCGACGCAGTGCTAACCGGCATGGCGCTGGGCCTTGGCCCTTACGGCATCGCAATGGTGGCTTGGGATAAAGCGCTGCGCTGGGGGCATACCAGCCTGGTCGGCAGCCTCGCCTATGGCGTGCCCATTTTAGCGGCGCTGCTGCTGGTATTAGCGGGAATGAGCACGCTGGACTGGCGTCTGCCGGTTGCTGGCGCCCTGGTGGTAGTGGGGTGTCTGAAAGCTGGCCGTTAATGCCAGGCATCTGGATAGCCAGGCATCCTGGTTAGCTCTTTGAACTTAAAAGCCGCCTGGCAAGGCGGCTTTTAAGCTATTACCTATAGGTCTATTCCTGCTTCCCGCTTCCTGCTTACAACTGAGGCTCTCCTTCGCTTGGTTCGGCGCGAGTACTAAGCTCAAATAAACCACTGGCGGTATTACTATAGCCCCGGGCGGTGACCGTGTAGGTACCGGGTAGCAGTTGCTCGGTTATTCGCGAATCCGTGCCGCCTGCACCGTCATCATCGCTTAACGAAACGCCGTTGCCCTCAACTTCCAAATACGTATCGAAATCGCTGGAACGCATGTCGAGCGTGACGCTGGATGTCTCATCGAGCGTTAGCTCATAGGTCAACGACTCACCGCTGTACCAGCCATTGAGTGACTCGCCCGGCGTCAACTCACCCGCATTACGCAGTTGGGTGTCGCTAGGCAACTCCCGGGGCGTCAGCGCCAAGGTAAAAACACCTTCGCCGTCGCCGTAGGCCGAACGCGCTGTCAATTGATATTCGCCGGGCGCTAGAAAATCGGCGATACGCGCATTCAGGTTACCCGCGCTATCGTCATCCTCACGGTAGTAGCCATTGGGCCCTTCCAGCACCAGGTAGGCGTCGAATTCATCGGAACGCATGTCAATGTCGTACATGCCCGCCTCTTCAACCGTGAACGTATATTCACGCTCATCGCTCTGCAGCCAGCTATCCAGAGGCGTATCCAACGCCAAGGTGTCCGTATCGCTAAGCTCAAGGCGACGGCTTTCAAGGGTAAAAGGCCCATAGCTTTGAGCGTCTGCCCCACTGACCACCAGCATATAATCGCCGCTTTGATCGATGCGCTGGCGCAATACCTCGGCGCTATCCAACAGTTGAAGCTGGTCATCATAAATAGCCACCACGCCTTGCAGGGCTCCATCAAGCGACACCTCAACCAAATCATCTTCGTCCAGAGCGATGACATAGCGCTCGAAACGGCTGCCATCGTTGCCGTTCAGCGCGCTCTCAGAGGTCACCTCCCCCCTCAAGCGCTCACCCAAGGTAGCACGCTCTAGACCTGCCAAACGGCTCGGCTCAGCAGTGTCCTGGTCGGTTTGGGACTCATGTGCTGGCTCGGACGGGATATTGGGCGTAATGGACTGTGCCGCTAAAAAGCCGATGACACCGCCGCCAACGGCGACAAGCAGATAACCAAACGGAGAAGATTTAGCCATGAGCAATCCTTGATCTTGTGGCAGATATAATCGGGTTGAAACCGGCATTATAAGCGCATATTCGCTGCAATTGGGTCGCCAGCCTCATCGGGTTTCGCTTTTTTTATAGCCACGATGTTACCAACGGCATTGGGTAAGCCGCTGAATTAAAAGGCGCCAAATATTATAGGCAATAGAGGCCAACATGAGGCCAATAGCGCCGATCGTCTAAAAGCTTGCCCAGAATACTGTGCAGCGTTACTATCAAGTAGCCAAGTTGGCACCTCATCGATGGATGCGGAACCCGCGACACGACACACTGAGGTACTCCTATGGGAGCTATCAAACAGACCTTTATTACCTTTTGCTTCGCCATAGCTCTATTCACCACGGCAGTGAATAACGCTCTGGCCCACGATACATCAACAGACATTCAGAAAGGCGTTGCGTCTTTTTACAGTGATCGCTTTCAAGGAGCGACCACTGCCAGTGGTGACGCCTTTGATCAACAGGCGTTGACGGCCGCTCACCCAAGCCTTCCCTTTGGAAGCAAGGTGCTGGTAAAGCGCCCTGATACCGGGCAAGAAGTTGAAGTTATGATTAATGACCGCGGTCCTTACGTTCAAGGACGCATCATAGACCTGTCCAAAAGCGCAGCGCGTGAATTGGGCATGCTGAAGCGCGGCGTAGCACCGGTGATGGTGACGTTGTTGAACTAGCAACGCCTTACCACTACCTACTGCATTTCCAACAACGGGCGCTCAGCGCCCGTTGTTTTTTTGTGCGTCTTTTGCCACGATTTGCGACGAAACTCTAAAGCACGCTAACGGTCTTTAAATAGGGTCTGTTGAGGTTTCACTTACGGCCTCGATGAAACGCAACGACCCTTGCACGGAACGTTTTTCAAAACGCAGTCGCAGGAGGCACCATGCAGTCTCGCTTTTTTACGCTAAGCCGTTATCCGGAAGGCCGCCCCGAACGCGAACTCTTTCAACTGGAAACCCAAACGCTCCCGGAGCTCGCCCCCGGCGAAGTCCGCATCCGCAACCACTGGCTTTCAGTAGACCCTTACATGCGCGGCCGAATGACCGGCCTGCATACTTATGTGCCACCGTTTGAGCTGGGCAAACCCATGGAAGGCGGCGCCGTTGGCGAGGTCATTGCCTCACGAGACGAGCGCCTGAAAGAAGGCGACCTGGTCGGCCATATGGGCGGCTGGCGCGATATTGCGCAGATTTCTTCTGAAGGCGTTCAAACGCTGCCGGATTTCGGCGTGGCTGAGCAGGCTTATCTAGGCGTCCTGGGAATGCCAGGCATGACCGCCTGGACGGGGCTTAACCGCATTTCCAACTGTCAGCCTGGCGATAACGTCCTGGTCAGTGCCGCCAGCGGTGCCGTTGGTTCATTGGCGGTCCAGTTGGCGAAAGCCAAAGGTTGTCACGTGGTGGGTATCGCGGGTGCTGCCAACAAACTGGCCTGGCTGGAATCGCTGCATGTCGAACCCGTGAGCTACCGCGACCGAAGCGCTCAAGAGCTTGGCGATGCCATCCAACTGGCCAGCCCGAAAGGCATTGACGTGGTGTTTGAAAACGTCGGTGGCATCTGCCTGGAAGCGGCTTTAAGCCAGCTAAACGAGGGGGCTCGGATTGCGGTCTGCGGCATGATTGACAGCTACAACGCCAAAACTCCCACCCCCGGCCCCAGCAATCTGGCCCAGCTTGTGGTGCGCAAGGCGAAAATGCAGGGCTTTATCGTGACCGATCATTGGCAACATTACCCAGACTTCCTCAAGGAAGTGGCTCCCCAGGTAGTCGCCGGTAAGCTCGACTATAAAGAAACCGTCAAAGAAGGACTGGAAAACACCCCCGATGCCTTCCTGGCGCTGTTCGATGGCGGCAATACCGGCAAGATGCTGGTCAAGCTGGACTGATGCCGCACTGAACGCCCTCCCTCTTGTATTTTTAAGCCGCGCTGGCCTTCCAGCGCGGCTTTTTCTTTTACCTAACCGCTCACATCATTGAGAAACACGCAAAATCGTTAGACCATTGGTGTATTGACTCTTAAAATAGTTAGCGCGTTAAGCATATGACGCCTCAATGATTGCTCACGGGGGTCGCAAGGCGATCCAGGATTCATAAAAAGGGGAACCTTCATGGAAGACCGCAAGCGGGCAAAATGGCCCGCTCTTTTACTTGGCCTACTGCTTATCATCGCGGGCCTCGCCTTGGCGATTGGCGGCGGAAAGTTACTTAGCCTTGGAGGCAGCGCGTATTACTTGATAGCGGGCGTGGCCATTATCGCAAGCGGCGTACTGCTCGCCCTTCGCAGGGGAGCCGCTTTGTGGCTCTACGCGCTAATTTTATTCGCCACCTTGGCGTGGGCACTGTGGGAAGTCGGCCTGGACTGGTGGCAACTTGTCCCCCGGGTGGCCATTCCCTGTTTGATCGGCATTGTGCTGCTCCTGCCGTGGTGGCGCAAACCCCTCAACTCGCGCGGCGGCAGCGTAGCGCTTGGACTCGCCATTATCGCTTCGATTGGCGTCGCCTTGGTCAGTCAGCTTGACGATCCGGCAACCGTCGAAGGCACCATCGATACCCAGCGCAGCGACCATCAGGAGACCGTCAACCCAGCTCAGGTGGCCGGTGACGACTGGCCCGCCTATGGCGGCACCAACGCGGGCACGCACTATTCAAGCCTTGCTCAGATAACGCCGGACAACATCGGCGAACTGGAAGAAGTCTGGCGCATCCAGACCGGCGACGAAGCAGGCCCTAACGCACCGCCGGAAATCACCAACCAGAACACGCCGCTCAAGGTAAACGATAGCCTTTACATCTGCACCTCGCACAGTCGCGCGATGTCATTGGACCCGGAAACCGGCGAGACCAACTGGTCCTTCGACCCGGAGATCAGCACCATGGGTGCAGAGGATTTCTCCGGCTGGGCACATATGACCTGCCGCGGCCTCGCCTATTACGATGCCGGCAGCTATGCAGATAGCGACGACACCCGCGAGACTGGCGCCAACACGACGGATGGCACCCGCCAGACGGCTGAACTATTCGATCGCGATACCTTTGATATTGACCTGGCGTTTCTGCTGTTCATGAACATGGGCAGCGACGCTCGGGATGACGTCACGCCCAGCATGCCGAGTGCCGCTGACGTGATGTGTCCGCGCAGGCTCTACCTGCCTACCGCTGACGCGCGCCTGATCGCGCTAAATGCGGAGACCGGCGAGCGCTGCGAAGCATTTGGCGATGGCGGCGAAATCGACCTGACGCGTAACATCGGCGACTTTGATCCCGGCGGCTACTATTCCACCTCCCCCGCCACGGTGACCGAGAACCTGGTTATCCTCGGCGGCCACGTCACCGATAACAGCTCCACCGATGAACCGTCCGGCGTAATCCGCGCCTCTGACGTGCACACCGGCGAGCTTGTCTGGAACTGGGACAGCGGCAACCCTCACGACACCGAGCCGCTGGACGACGGTGAAACCTACACCCGCAACTCACCCAACGTTTGGGCACCGATCAGCGTCGATGAAGACCTGGGCATGGTCTATCTGCCCATGGGCAATGCCACGCCCGACCAGTACGGTGCCAACCGCAGCGCCAACGATGAGACCTACAGCGCCGGGCTGGTAGCTCTCGACCTTGAATCGGGTCAGGTCGAATGGGTCTACCAGTTTGTTCACCACGATCTCTGGGATATGGACACCCCCGCCCAGCCGGTACTGATTGATCTCGCCACCGAGGACGGCACCCAGCCAGCGGTCGTTCAGCCGACCAAGCAGGGCAGCCTTTACGTGTTGAACCGCGAAACCGGCGAGCCGATTGTGCCGATTGAGGAAGTCCCGGCTCCGCTGGGCGCCGTTGAAGGCGACTGGACTGCTGAGACGCAGCCGCGTTCTGAACTTAACCTACTGCCGGAGCCGCTCACCGGACACGACATGTGGGGCGCCACACCGTTTGACCAGATGATGTGTCGCATTCAGTTCAATTCCCTGCGCTACGAAGGCCAGTACACGCCGCCGTCGCTTGAGGGCAGCATTGTCTATCCAGGCAACGTCGGGGTGATGAACTGGGGCGGTGTCGCGGTGGACCCTGAGCGTCAGGCGCTGTTTACCGGCGCCAAGTACCTGGCCTTTGTCTCGACGCTGGTACCGCGTGAAGAGGTCGAAGAGGGCCAGGGCTCGGCCAGCGAACAGGGGCTGCAAGTCAATGCCGGTGCGCCCTACGCCGTCAAGCTGGGTCCGCTACTGTCAGTGCTTGGACTGCCCTGCCAAGCGCCTTCCTGGGGGGATGTTGCGGGTATCGACCTGCAGGACGCCGAGGTTGTCTGGAAACATCGTAACGGCTCCACCCGGGACAGCATGCCCTTCGACTTGCCGATTGGTCTTGAGGTAGGCGTGCCAGCCCTTGGCGGCCCGCTGACTACCGGCGGCGGGGTTTCGTTTTTGAGCGGCACGCTGGATCAGTACCTGCGCGGTTACGATATCACCACGGGAGAAGAGCTTTTCAAGGCTCGCCTGCCCGCAGGCGGCCAGGCGACACCGATGACCTACACCGGTGAAGACGGTCGCCAGTACGTGGTGGTAACGGCCGGTGGCCACGGCACCTTTGGTACCCAAATGGGTGACTATGTAATTGGCTACGCGCTACCAGAGTAATTTAGCGCATCCACCAACCAAAACGGGCGGCCTCGATTGTGGGACCGCCCGTTTTTTTGCCTAAATATCTGGCGTATTAAAAGCTAACTTCTACCCCACCATAAACACTGCGCCCTGGCGCGGGCTCGTAATAGCGGCCGAAGCCGGCATTTAAGCGAACGTTGGCGTAGTGATCCTCGTCAAGCAAGTTGCGTACGCCGACATAAGCGTTGAGTCGCGTATCGTCCCCCAGGCGCCAGCCATTGCCCGCGCGCAGGTTCAACAGCCAGTAGTCGTCAACCTCTGTCTCGTTGGCGTTATCGGCTACCATGTCGCCCGTATACTGGGTTTCCAGCGTGGCAAAGCGATCATCACGCCCTTCCCAGGTCAGCTGATTAACCCAGGTCTGCTCCGGCAAACCGGGGATACGATTACCGCCAAAGCGCTCTGAGGGTGTAGAGAAGCGATCAAACTCATAGCTCGCCAGTGTCAGGGCGCTATCGAGCCGCCATTGGTCGGCAAACTGCCAGCCCAGCGCCAGTTCGATACCATCGCGATTGGTATCACCGGCGTTTTGGTAGAAGGTGCGATCCCCCTCGTCATAAGGCACCAGCTCATCGCGTACACGCACTGAAAACAGCGTCAGGTCATAATCCAGCGCCAGCGGCGCCAAATAGCCACGGGCACCCACTTCACGGTTCCAGGCTTTTTGCGGCGACACCGATGGGTTAAAACCGCCGCCCGACGGGTTGGCAAACTCTGAAAACGTCGGTGTTTCAAAGGCGGTGCCGGTATTCACGTAGACCTGATGCTGGGGGCGGTAGCGATAGCTTAGCCCCGCCGAGCCGCTCCATTCATCAAAGCTGCGGTCGCCGCTCTGATCACCATCGTCCTGGTAACGGTCGTCCACCTCTAACTCAACCCGGTCAAAGCGCGCGCCGAGCGAAAGCGTCAACTGCTCGGTCAGCGCCAGGTCGCCCTGGGCGAATACGCCGGTCGAGGTTGCCGTTTGCGTTTCTTCAGCCAACTGCTCGCCGACGACGCCCTGGGGATTCACGTCGTTGCGAAAGCGCTCGTCATCTTGCCGGGCTACCTCGACGCCTGTGATATAGCTAAGCGGCAGGTCGCCCAACGTCACCTCATGATGGTACTCGGCGCTCGCACCCAGGTAATCACGCTGGTAGCCGATGCGGCTATCGCCGACATAGGGCAGTTGCTGTTCAAAATCACGCTGGGAGATAAACCCCTTAAGGTAAAACTCACCAGGGCCAGCGGCCAGGTCTTCGTACTGTAAGCCCAGCAGTTGCTGGTCCACGTTTTGCCCTGCATCCAGCGCCAGCGAATTCGGCGCGGCCTGATCACGGCCTTCTGCCACTTCATCTGCGTTCAACGCACCGGGATCCTCCGAGCGCGGGTTGTCCAATAGGTTAACGATAGCAGTTAACGCCCGCTCGCTGCCCAGTTCCCGGCGCAGTTTGGCATTCAACAGGTACTTTTCCGTCGAGCTTTGCTCGCGATAGCCATCGACATTGAGCGCCGAGAGGCTAACGTGGTGGGACCAATCGCCTTGGCTCCCTCCGGTTTGCAGGGACGTTTTACGGTAGCCATCGCTGCCTGCTTCGGCGCGCACACTCGTACCGGGGTTATCGCGACCATCGGCGGTGGTCACATCGATCACCCCACCGGCTGCATTGCCATAGAGCACCGACGAAGGCCCCCGAATTACTTCGATACGCTCAGCGCTGTCCAAGTCAATTGCATCGAGTTGGGCCTGTCCGTCGGGCAGCGTATAAGGGATACCATCAACCATGACTATAATACCGCGCACACCAAACGGCGCGCGGGCGCCAAAGCCACGAATTGAAATGCGTTGGCCCTGGGCGAAATTATCGCGGTTTTGCAAGAACACGCCGGGCACCCGCACCAGCGATTCATCCAGCCGAACGCGTTGCTGGCCCTGGGCAATGGCGTCGGACTCAAGCGTTGAGACGGCTGCGGGCGTTGCGTAAAGCTCGCGGGCCAACCGAGGAGCGGTGACCTCAAGCGTTGCCATTTCTGTGTCATCGGGCTGCGCCCAGACTGAAGGTGTTAACAGGCAGCTCGCCAAGCAAACCGAGGTGGTGGTGAGTCTTTTCAAAGGGGTCCCTCCCGGGGCATCAAAAGAGTGTGTATAACAATGCTGTATAACTAGGCGGAACGATTTCTTATGCGACCCGTCTCAATGCCTTGTAGGCTCGCTAGAAGCGCTAATGGTGTCTACAATTGTAGTCGTTTTTGCTACTGCTACTATGAGATCGGTTGCTATCGTTCTTGTATAAGTACTTTTTAAGTACCTGCTTAAGTGCTCAGTAAGCAATGACGAGAATGACGTAAGCAACAATACCCTGTAAGCAAAGGAGGCTTCATGGCGTTTACCGCGACTGACCCGATCAAAATGATCTTTGCGGTCATTTTACCGCCCCTCGGCGTATTCTTTGAGGTGGGTTTTAAAGGACATTTCTGGCTTAACATCATCTTGACGCTGTTTGGTTTTGTGCCCGGCATCATCCATGCGTTTTATGTGATACTGAAACACTAGCTTTTCCCAGGTAATTCAAAACCGCCTGAGCCTGCGCTCAGGCGGTTTTTTTATGCTTAGCTGGCAGCGCCGCCATGCCGTCGCTTATGCAGGGCATGTACTTTTTCATCCCACCCTGCAACCGGGCCTTCTACCGGGAGGCCAGGCACCACTTGTTGAATCGGCAACGTCGCCACCGGGGGCGGTGCAACACCCAGCTCGGCCAACCAGCCACCCAACTGCGCCGAGGAACTGGCGTAGACGATACGCCCGAGCCCAACCCAGCCATGCGCCGCCGCGCACATCGGGCAATGCTCGCCGGAGGTAAACACCGTGGCCTGGGCTCGCGCTTCTGGCGTCATATGCTGTGCCGCCCAGCGTGCCAGGGCGAACTCAGGGTGCTGGGTGGAATCGCCGCCAGCAATACGGTTGCGGTCTTCAGCCAGTACCTCGCCATCGCCACTGACAAGCACACTGCCGAAGGGCTCATCGCCAGCCTTCAGGGCCTCTTCGGCAAGCGCCACGGCGCGTGCCAGGTAGCGCTGTTCTCGCTCATCCAACATGGATTCTCCTCACCTAGCGTGGTTTTCCAAGCTACCCCTTTGCCGCCGCTGCTGTCGATTCGTCAGCCGGTTCTTCACTTAGCGACTCGCCTTCGCTACGCGCGATAACGGAAGTACCGACCAGGTCGCCCGTGACGTTGAGCGCCGTACACCCCATGCCGACCAGGGCGTCGATCGCGGTCAAAAGCGCAACGGTTTCAATCGGCAGACCCACCTGGGCAAATACCGTGGCAATCATGATGATCCCTGCACCCGGTACCCCGGCCGTGCCGATCGACACCAAGGTGCCGATCAGCACAATCTGCACCATGCTGATAAAGTCCAGCGGCGCGCCGATCACATTGGCGGCAAATACGGCCGAGATGGCGATACGAATCGCCGCGCCATCCATATTCAAGGTAGCCCCTAACGGCAGGCTGAAACCATAAATACTCCTGGAAATTCCCAAGCGGCGAGCGGCATTGACCGTAATGGGTAAGGTGCCAGAACTACTTTGGGTGGCAAACGCGGTAAGCATGGGCGTGCGCGCTTCGCGGAAGAAGGTACGCAGTTTCACCCCGAACAGACGCATGATGCCGCAGTAAATCAACAGATGAGCCGCCAGCGCGATGTAGAGTACAACGACCATATCGCCCAATGAGAGCAGCGTTTCCAGGCCCTGGCGGCTCACCGTTTCGGCGACAATCGCAAATACGCCGATGGGGACGTAATGCAAGACCCCAGACATGACTTTCAAGGTGACCTCGTTCAGCGACTCGATCAGCTCATACAGCCTCTCACCCATGGCATGCTGACGTGCTGACTGGCGCATTTTCAGCAGCGCAATGCCGAATACCAGCGCCGTAAAAATGATCCCCAGCATATTGAGCTCGGAGAAGGCACCGATAATGTTGTTCGGCACGATATTGAGCAGCGTATCGACAACGCCCGGATTATCCGGCACTGAGAAGCTGGCATCGTCATCCAGCGTCATGCCACTGCCAGGGCTAAACAGCGTCGCGACGGTTAACCCCACCATAATCGCAAGCGACGAAGACGCCAGGTAATAGCCGAGCACTTTACCGCCGATGCGGCCAGCGCTGCCCTCGCGGGACTGGTTAACGCCCACCATCAAGGTAAACAGCACAATCGGCACAATCAGAAAGGTCAGCAACCGCAGCAGCAGATCGCCCAGCGGCGACAGCCAGGCCGCCACTGTCTCGCCACCTACAAGCCCAACCACAACGCCTAGCACCAGCGCGATAGTGACGCGTAAAATCAACGACGCCTGAGAATAGATCTTCCACATGCGTTTCATTGGGTGTCCTTTACAGGATTGAGTACGTTAGAGATGTTAACATTATAAGCCTGCTCATTATTATATCAGTGTGGCATAGCGATATCTGCCCTGATAGGTCGGTGACAAGGAGCACGAATGAACACGATCAACCCGAACAAGCTGCACCATAGCAAATGGACGGCGGTTCAGCCGCTCAACAAAGAAAAGCACTTCATTGTCACCCAACTGATCCGGGATGAGGATGAGAACGTAGTGGACGCTGTGGTCGAGGCTATCTACTCCCACCGAGAAACGACCATGCCCTGGCAGCACTTGAAAGATGACAGCGTGTGGAAAATGGGCTGGCAATAACCGATGGGCACCATGGGCATCAGAAAAATAAAACCTGAAAGGTTTTGACACCTTAATCGATTCATGGCACTGTGTCGTCAGTGGTTAGCAAGCAGCATGGTTTCAGAAGTGTACGATCTATTTCGGCAGCCTGACATTGTATTCCTTGTTTCACCCGCTACTTAAATCTGGGTAATACCAGGAACTTAATTAAGGCGCAATTGCGCGAAAGGATCTACATCATGGCAACTGGCACAGTTAAATGGTTTAACGACACTAAAGGCTTCGGTTTCATCGCTCCTTCTGACGGCGGCGACGACCTTTTTGCTCACTTCTCTGAGATTCAAGCCGACGGCTTCAAATCTCTGCAAGAAGGCGCTAGCGTCTCTTTTGACGTTACCCAAGGCAAGAAAGGCCTACAAGCTTCAAACATTAAGCAAACTTCCTAACATCTGTTAGCAGTTTGCCCGAGCCTTCCGAGGTTCGGACCACAAGGCCCGCTTATGCGGGCCTTGTTGCGTTTGGCCTCCGCGAAAATTGCCTTTAAATACGTTCCCACCGCACTACTCGCACGTCCACCGTCATGGTTATCTCACCAAGTGCAGCGGCTTTCTCACGGCCTTCAGTGGTAGCACGGTAAAAATGCGGCGTCATCACCAGCAAATCGGCAATGGCTTCTGCATCATTAAGCGTGAGCGTATAGCGCAACGTCTCTGAACCCAACGACGCGAACCCCGCTGGCGGCTCAACGTCACTTGTCCGCTCAGGTTTTAACGTCGGGTAGATGATATCGCGCAATTCACGCAGATGATCCGCCCCCGCCTCCACCTGTATCAGCAGGCCGCCTGGTTTGAGCGCGCGTGCAAACTCGTGGAAGACCGGAAAACCAAACATGCAAAGTACACAATCGAGCACCCTGCTCTGAACCGGCAGGTTGGCATTGCTACCCACCACCCAGCAACTTTGCGGCGCCTGTTTAGTGTCCTGCTTGGCTGCCGCCTGTACGGCCCATTTGGAAATATCCAACCCCATTAACGCCAACGGTGTCTCACTCGAACCCGCATTGGCTAATTCCCGAAGGTAATAGCCATCACCACAGCCGGCATCGAGGCAGCTGAATGTATCGCGAGGTAATCCTTGTTCAGCGTGGTCGAACACCGCCCGGCTCACCGCCTCGGCAATCGGCTGATAGTGCCCTGCCTCCAGAAACCGACGCCGCGCAGCCACCATCGCCTTGCTATCGCCAGGATCGCTGGAGCGCTTTTGCTGAACGGGCAGCAGGTTCACATAGCCTTGCTTTGCCATGTCGAAGCTATGCCCCGCCGAGCAGCACCATGCGCTATCCGACGGCGTTAACGGCTTACCGTCTAACGGGCAGGCCAGCGCCTGAAAAGGAGTCGTGTTCATGCCAATAATGCCTATAGAAAGAAAGCTAACCAGGCGCAGCATGGTACCGCATCGCTTTAAGAAAGATAGCGGACAGTGACCCAGAAACCCTCAATTGATAACGATTTGCATTAGACTCTGCATCATGCCATTATTCGTAGCTTGCTCTCTCCCTATGGGGCCTTGAAAACCGCGGCCATCAGGAAGCTGGAATGACGCGCCACCTACCAAACCGCTGCATGCCACTATGGCTGCTAGGCATCCTATTGCTCAGCGTTAATATCTGCGCCGCACAGGGCATTCAAGACGCCCAACTAACCGGTGATGATACGGGTGACGCGCCTTCTCCTTCTGCTCCACAGCGCATTGTCACGCTTTACCAGGGCGCGACTGACAGCGCTGTGGCGCTCGGCATCACACCGGTTGGCGTTGTCGAGTCCTGGCAGGTGGCGGCAGCCTACCTCGCTCGCTGTACTACCTGCGCAACGTCATCGACCCGCCCAGGCTACAAGTCCAAACGCATCACCACCTGCGGGTCATTGAATGTTTTATGGAGCGCTTACCAACACATTATGTGTCCCCAGCAGAGCATAAAAAACCCGTCGGTTAAGCCTACTTTATAGCGACGCGTCAAAGGTTAACCAATTATATTTCAGGCTGCCGATCACGCTGCGGGATTCGCCGTAGTAGGACCAGTACTCACAGCTGGCCACGTACTCTTTATCCAAAGGTTCGAACTCTAAAGTGTAGCGCTACTCAATCAGGGGGTGGCGTCGGTAGCACTCAGTCTTATATGAAAACGGGGGCTAGACACTCAATCGCTCGCTGGTGGAATGTTTCGCAACGCAAGCGCATCAACCAACTCACGAGCAAAACGCTGAGCAGAAGGCAGCGCGCCAAAACTCCATACCGGCGGTAAGCGCAATAGATTGGCGTTTTTAACGCTGGGTAAATGTTGCCATAAACCACTTTTCTGCAGAGTGTCTTCAACCCCAGTCGGCACCGGCTCGACAACGACCAGCGTGGCCTCAGGATAGTCGTAGAGCGCTTCGATACCCACGAGTGAAAATCCCCAGGCATTGGTGGGCCGATCCCAGGCATTGGTCAAATTGATTCGTTCAAGCACGGCATTATAGAGACTATTGTCGCCAAAAACCCTGACATGACGGGCATCCATGAATTGCACCATCAGCAGCGGCGGTGCATCAGGGCGCTGTTGGCTAAGCGTGTCCATCAACGCATGCGTTTCGTTAATTAGCTGCGCTGCCTGCAGCCGGTGGCCGGTCAACTCACCTAGCTGACGGGTGAGTGTTTGTATCTCTTGCCAGGTATGAGTGCCGGGTGAATAGGGGGAAAACGATGTGACCGGGGCAATTCTCTCCAGACGCTCTGTCAAACTGGCGAACATCGGCGAAATGAACGTTTGCGTCGGTGGCGATTGCGCCATGAGCTCGAGGTTGGGCTGTGATCGCAGGCCAAGATTTGCAACGCCGTCGGGGATCCTTGGCTCCCCCACCCACTCATGGTAACCATTTTGTTGAGCGGTACCACTCAGCGGCACGTCAATGGCCAGTAGCGTTTCGGTAATGGTCCAGTTGATGGTGGCCCACTGCGCGTGGGCATTCGACAAGGGCAGAAAACAAGCGGCCGTTAAACAGCAGCGAGCCAAGAAAGTGAGCATCGACCGGTGGCACATAGCAGCGAGAGCATCAGAAAAAAGGGATCACATTTAGACGTCAATGCGCATTTTTTGCAAGGCGCCGCGGAAAAAATAACATCCGCAGGTGTTAATACATCTCATTTTGTTTATCATATAAATCCATACCTGGAAAGATGATCATGGCACGACAGCCAAGCCCTCCGCTTTCTTACATCGGCTTCATAAAAACGCGGCGGCTGGGTGCTGCTGTAAAAACGATAGGATCGACACTATGCCTCTTGGGAACACCTCCAACACAGCGCACAAAGTACGGCTTCTGCGCGCGCTGACGCTGATCGCGATGGGTATTACACCCGCGACCGCCTGGGCGCAAACGAGTGCTGACAATCAGTCTCTGGATACCGTCACCGTCACGGGCTCCATACCGACCTATGGAGATACGCCACCTCCGGCCTTCGCCGGTGGCCAAATCGCTGCGGGTGGCCGCGTAGGACTGATCGGTGAAAAAGATTCGATGGACGTGCCTTTCAACGTCATCAGTTATACCAGTGAGCTGATGGAGAATCAGCAATCTCAGACACTGGGCGATACCCTGCAAAACGATGCCTCGGTATCGGTAGGGCTGGGCTTTGGCATCTATGGCGAAGCGTACAAGGTACGCGGCTTTAGCCTGACCGGTGACGACGTGGCTTATGGCGGCCTCTACGGCGTGCTGCCACGCCAGATCATCAACAGCGACCTTGCCGAGCGCGTCGAAGTCTTCAAAGGCGCCAGCGCCTTTACGTCGGGCATTCCCATCGGCGGGAGCGGCGGAATTGGTGGCACCGTCAACATCGAGCCCAAGCGTGCGGGGGATGACCCGATGCTCAATCTATCCAGTGGTTATCGCTCCGATGGCTACGGCGAAGTGGGCGCCGATGCTAGCAAGCGTTATGGTGATCAGCAGCAATGGGGAGCACGAGTAAGTGCCACGCGCGGCCGTGGTGATACCGCCATTGATGACGAAACCCAGCGCGATACCTCCGTCGTCGTTGGGCTCGACTACCGTGGGGATCAAGGCCGGATATTGTTCGATGTCGGTCATCAAAAGCTCACCCTGGATGGTGGCCGTTCAAGCGTTAACACCGGCGTGGCCACTCAGGTGCCCGCTGCACCGGATTCCTCGTTGAACTACACCCCCTCTTTCGGTGGAACCGAGCTAGAAACCAATTTCGGCATGGTCAGAGGCGAATATGACCTCACCAACTCCTGGACCGCTTTCGCGGCCTTGGGGGGTAACCGCACGCTCGAAGGCATCGTGTCGGCGACTCCGCGCCTTACCGATGACGCGGGTAACGCCAGTGTCAACGACTTCGAGACCGACAACCATATCGACAACTTCGCAAGCCAAGCGGGGCTGCGTGGCTACGTGCTGACCGGACCGGTTAGCCATGACATCACCTTTGGCTACTCTAGCGCCTATCGCAAGTTCGACACGGACTGGAATTTCCTCGCGGCAGGCACGACCAACATCTATGATCCCGTCGATTTATCTCGCCCGGATGGCACGCCTTTCGTGGGGGGAAGCGTGACGCGCACACGCTCCCAAGGGGTCACGCTGAGCGACACGCTTGGATTCATCGATGACCGCCTGTTGCTGACCCTGGGCGCACGCTATCAGGAACTCGAGATCGACGAACGTCCTAACGACGGTAGCAGCAATCGCTATGCCGATCGTCGGGTAACCCCCGCCGTCGGCGCTGTGTTCAAGACCACGGATAATATCTCGCTCTACGCCAACTACGTCGAAGCATTGCAGGATGGCGGCACGGTCAGTGATACCACAGCGCTGAACTTTGGGCAGCATTTGGGCATTGCCCATGCCGAGCAGCACGAGGTGGGTGCTAAGTTCGACTACGGCAATCTAGGCGGTGGCATTAGCCTGTTCCAGATCGAGCTACCCTCTGCAGCGGTCGTCGATGGCGTCGGCAACCTGGATAACGAGCAGCGTAATCGCGGCCTGGAGCTAAGTCTTTACGGTGAGCCAACGACAGGAGTCCGCCTGTTCAGCAGCGCGACCTGGATAGATGCCGAACTCACCAAAACACAGGATGGCAACGAAGGAAATGACGCCACGGGCGTTCCTGAGTATCGTTTTGTGTTCGGTGGCGAATGGGACACGCCCTTCGTCGAGCGTCTCACTGCCACTGGTCGCGTCCTGCACACGGGCTCGCAGTACGCCGATGTAGCCAACGACTTGGAGCTGGATTCTTGGACACGCCTCGATCTTGGCCTGCGCTACACCACACCGGTCGGTGGCGCTGATTGGATCTGGCGCGCAGGCATCGACAACGTTACCGACGAAGATTACTGGTCAGGCGCCTCGACATCCTTTGCAAATTATTTGATTCAAGGCGAACCGCGCACCTTCAAGCTTTCGGCGACCGTTGAGTTTTAAGTAACACTCTCTTGTTTTTTGCAATGGGAGCGCTTTTTAGGAAGCGCTCCCGTTTTTGCTGCGAGTTTGTATCTTACTCGTGTTAATGAGGCTACCTTCCAAGCCCGCGTTATCGAAGGAAAGTTCAGCATAGGATTTGAAGTGCCCTCTCCAGAGCTTCACAGGCTATAGTGCAGCTCTGGAGGGGGGCACTTCAAGCTGTCGATATCCCATGCTTTGCTTAATTTTGGTCGGTTAAGTCGAGAGAGTACCGGCGCTGGCCATCCTTCATCTACTGTGTGATCCAAAGTGCTGCGATTATTCTATGAATCCAGGAAATAAGAAAAAACAAGAAAAAGTTAATCAATTAGCATTTTCCATATACTTCTTAACTTTTTGAAATCTTGTTCATCTTCACTTTTCTCATACTCTTCCACCAACTCAAAAACATCTGAATCTTCCAAAACAAGAACATATCCTCTGTTATCTATCGCGGTATCAATGCATCGCTGATACATTGCTTTTTTATTTTCCAAGGACCTACAGACGAGTATTCCAACCTGCCCTCTACTTGGACTAAACCTTCCAGATATCTGATCAAGCTCAGGATTCCCTAAATCTTTGCCATAATTTTTACATTCAACAACTATAGTCATTGCAGAGTAATGTTGAGAAAGCCAATAAAAGAAGCCTTTTTTCGCCTCATTAATATACCTAACATCTATCCTTTTTCTTCCGTTATGTATTTCTTCCTCTCTTACGGGATTACAGAGGGAAGGATAAAAAAGTATGGAAAATATTTCTTCAATAGCGTTTTCGTAATCAGTGGCAGTTTTTCCACCCCCTGTAGAAATATTATGCAGTTGATCGGCGATTGAGGCCAAGTCTGGCTTTTTAGATCCTTGTCCCTCTAATTCGGAGAGCTGCTCTTGAGACCTGAATTCAAACATTAAGCGCAGCACCTGCGGTTTTCAGCGCCCCTGAATACTCTCCGAGGAACACTTGTGCCGGCGTCCGATACCCCAGACGTTTTCTGGGACGATTGTTCAGCTTGGAAACGACTCGCCTCAGTGCTGAGTCGCTCACCTTTCGGAAGTCCGTTCCTTTCGGGAAATACTGGCGAATCAGGCCGTTGGTATTTTCATTGGTACCACGCTGGCTTGAGCGGTACGGGTCACAAAAATAGGTCTTGGCCGAGACGGCCTTGGCAACCTGTCGATGCTCGGCAAATTCCGAACCGTTATCTAGGGTGATGCTCTGCACTGCTCCTCGGCGTGGTTCTAATAACCGGGTCATCGCCTTGGCCGTTCCAGTGGCCGTGATCTTCGGCAGGCGCGCTGCCAAGAGGTAACCGCTGCGTCTCTCGACCAGTGTCACCAAGCCGGATTCTTTGTGGCCCTTGAGTACCGTATCGCCTTCCCAGTGACCGATATGGCGTCTTTCTTCCACTTCAGCGGGGCGCTGCTCAATACCTACCCGGTGTGGGATCTTGCCTAATCCAGCATGCTTGGCTAACTGTCGCTGATAGCGCCGCTGTCGTGGTAGACGGAGTCGCTTCCATAATTCGCCGCCGTGTTTCTTGTCGTCCCAGATTAATGCATAGATCCACTGGTGGCTTACGCAAACCCCGTTGGCATTCGCCATGAAGCCACTTATTTGCTGAGGGCTCCATTCATCCATCAGTTGATCAGTCACCCAGCGAATCAGGCTTGGCAGTCGCTTCGTTACTTTCCAAGCGCTGCGTCGGCGCTGATCACTTCTCGATTGCGCCTGCTCAGGCGCATAGCCAGCCGTAAGCCCATTGCGCTTTATCTCGCGGCTGATGGTGCTGCTGTGGACCCCAATAGCCTTGGCTATTTGTCGCTGGCTGATGCCGGTCTCAAGATAAGCAAAAATTTGGTATCGTTGGGCCTGGGTCAGTTGTCGGTATCCCATGCTCTGCTTCACTTTGGTCGGTAAAGTCGAGAGGGTACCGGCGCTGGCCCTCCTTCCTCTACTGTGTGATCCAAAGTGCTGCGGTTATTCTATGAATCCAGGGATAATGGCACTGAGGGCGAGTTTTTCTTTTGCTCTCTATATTCATCCATTATGTAAGGCCTTGCAACAGTTTGTTCAACCACCGACAACTTATCTTTTCCATACTTTTTTATTAAATTCTTCTTAGTAACTCTCTCTCCGCCATTTTGAAGAACTTCAACAAGAGAAGTGCGGGCCTGCAAGTGTTCATGCTGCATCTGCGGAAGGATAAAATATCTATAATATTCATCTGACTTATAGCAGAGCCTACTTCTAACTATAAGCTTTGGTACTAATATAACTTTTCCATAGTTAGTCAGTGGAAGTGAGACCAGCGCATGGTCCCACTTACTTTCCTGGGGATTCCAAATAGGGCCGGAATCAATACCAGGCGTAAGTGGTACTCCGTAGTGAACGCACATATCTTGTGTATAACGAATCAATGGCCCTCTTAAAATATTACAAACGGCATCGGATATCATATCTGATCCGACTCCCGGTATCAAAAGAGCAGTATCCTCTAGGTCTTTAAGAAGCCCTGTCACTGACGCCTTGCTTTTAGTCAATGCTGACCAAACATTTTCAGCAGAGCCTGAGCCAAAACCATGCCCCTTTGACCTTCCAGACGAATAACCTAAATGAAACTCATTGCTTTCATTTAGAGACGCGAGAAGCGCCTTAGCTTTATCATCATCTCCTGACTTAATGCACTTCAATACTTGATAAAAAAGTTTGAAGCATAGAGGCTAATTCATGCCCCCAGGCAGATCGCAAATTTTTAATTGCAACGGGCTCCAAAAAAACTGGCACATCTGTTTCCAACGGTATATCAACAAAATCCAAAACAGCTTGTTTCTTTTTTAAACCAAAGTAGTCGGAAAACCTCATTTACCCCCCTGCAAAAATTAGTTTATTAACTTTAAAATTAAATAAGCGAACTTGCTTTACAGTTTTTTTCAACGAGAATTTTTCACGGTGTTATAAGTCACCGTTTCCATAACATGTATACTTTTTCGCGCTCCCTTTAACCCCTGGATTCATAGAATAACCGCAGCACTTTGGATCACACAGTAGAGGAAGGAGGGCCAGCGCCGGTACCCTCTCGACTTTACCGACCAAAGTGAAGCAGAGCATGGGATACCGACAACTGACCCAGGCCCAACGATACCAAATTTTTGCTTATCTTGAGACCGGCATCAGCCAGCGACAAATAGCCAAGGCTATTGGGGTCCACAGCAGCACCATCAGCCGCGAGATAAAGCGCAATGGGCTTACGGCTGGCTATGCGCCTGAGCAGGCGCAATCGAGAAGTGATCAGCGCCGACGCAGCGCTTGGAAAGTAACGAAGCGACTGCCAAGCCTGATTCGCTGGGTGACTGATCAACTGATGGATGAATGGAGCCCTCAGCAAATAAGTGGCTTCATGGCGAATGCCAACGGGGTTTGCGTAAGCCACCAGTGGATCTATGCATTAATCTGGGACGACAAGAAACACGGCGGCGAATTATGGAAGCGACTCCGTCTACCACGACAGCGGCGCTATCAGCGACAGTTAGCCAAGCATGCTGGATTAGGCAAGATCCCACACCGGGTAGGTATTGAGCAGCGCCCCGCTGAAGTGGAAGAAAGACGCCATATCGGTCACTGGGAAGGCGATACGGTACTCAAGGGCCACAAAGAATCCGGCTTGGTGACACTGGTCGAGAGACGCAGCGGTTACCTCTTGGCAGCGCGCCTGCCGAAGATCACGGCCACTGGAACGGCCAAGGCGATGACCCGGTTATTAGAACCACGCCGAGGAGCAGTGCAGAGCATCACCCTAGATAACGGTTCGGAATTTGCCGAGCATCGACAGGTTGCCAAGGCCGTCTCGGCCAAGACCTATTTTTGTGACCCGTACCGCTCAAGCCAGCGTGGTACCAATGAAAATACCAACGGCCTGATTCGCCAGTATTTCCCGAAAGGAACGGACTTCCGAAAGGTGAGCGACTCAGCACTGAGGCGAGTCGTTTCCAAGCTGAACAATCGTCCCAGAAAACGTCTGGGGTATCGGACGCCGGCACAAGTGTTCCTCGGAGAGTATTCAGGGGCGCTGAAAACCGCAGGTGCTGCGCTTAATGTTTGAATTCAGGCCCTTTCCGCAGGATATTTCTCCGCATTCTTCTCCATCTTCGTCCGGCATGCCGCTTCGATATCCACGTCCAGCTTGCCAGCCAGCCGAATCAGGTAGAGTTGAACATCGGCAATTTCGTCACGCACGGCGGCTAGTTGCTGCTCGTCCAGCTCTTTGGACTGCGCCTCGGTAAGCCACTGGAAGCATTCCTGCAGTTCAGCCGCCTCCACCGTCAGCGCCATGGCGAGGTTCTTGGGCGAGTGGAACTGGTCCCAGTCTCGCTCCGTGGCGAACTGGTCCATGGCGTCGTGGAGCTGCTTGAACGGGTCGGACATGTGCGTTTCACCTAACTCTTGGGTATTGGATTGATGTGTGCATGCCTACAACTAGGCTCGCTACCAAGCATCGATATGGGCGACCATAATGCAGCCTATCCCCTCACAACATAGAAAGAAATTCACCAATAACCTTCAGGTCTTCAAGCTCGTCTTCGAGCACAATGTCTTTATAGCCAAAGGCGTTGGTCTGGGGTTTCAGTACGATACGCTGGTTCACGAATTCACCGTATTCTTCGATCTTTTCGCTCTGATACAGCTTGACCGTAAAACTGCCACCATGGTCCGGGTCTTCGATAGATCTGTGCTGTACTACGACAACCTTCCCATGCCGCGTGCCGCCGGGGTTGGCCCGGAACAGGCACCAAGCACCATTGGGGATGCGCCGGTTCATCGACTCCCCCACCACTCGACTGACGAACAAATCAGGGCTTGCTCGCATGAAATCCGGCAGCTCGACCCAGTACTCGGCTTCCGCGATCTGCATCTCGCTGAACTCGCCGGCGGCGATGCTCAAGTCGTAGACGGGCACATGGCGCTCGAACGGCGCGGCCTCGTCACGCGTCACGATGGGAAGGTGCAAGCCATCCAGCATACCGGCATCTTCAGATGCATCCAGTCCCTCTGTAGCTGCTTGAGCGCGAGCAAAGGACGCGAAGTACTCTCGAGTCTCGGGGTCCGTGGCATAGACGTAACAGCCCTTCTGGCCCCGCGTCATCAACGTTCGATAGGTATTTTTGATGATCTGGTCCGCCTGGGCACGGGCATGCTCGGGCTGTTCCTTGAGCATTTTTTTGTAGCCATGAACAGAACGATCCTGACCTGCCCTCTCAGCCGCATCTGTCACAACGCGGCCATCACGAATAACAAAATCGTCTCCGATGATGACACCGACGTAGTCGAATTCGAGCCCTTGGCAGGTGTGTATGCAGCCTACTTGCTCAATAGAATCATCGGCGATAGCCCAGAGCATACCATCGTCATCAAGGTTCCATTGGGCAGAGAAGCCATGTTCAGGGAGGACGATGTCCATGGCCTGTTTGTTCTTCTTACTCGCCCAAGGCCAGCAGTAGCCTGCGACCATGCGTGCTTTGTTGGCCTTATGATTCTTTTCGCGAATCGCCCGATGCATGGCAACGGGGTCATCAAACACCTGGAAGTCATAGTCAATGTCATCGAGATCGGTGTTGGCCGTGGTGCGAATCTGAAGGGCATGATCAAGCCAAGCTAGGTAGCCATCCGAGCCGTTGCAGCGAAACTGTGACGCCAACTCTAGTTCTTGTATGTCGGCTCCGCTCTCCGCTGCTCGTCGCCTAATCTCTTCAACCGTCCCCACATCCTTCAATGTCACACGTTGCGCTTCATCGATGAAGAAAATCGACAACCATGACGCCGAGATCACCTCCTTAATCTGGCTCTCCCCAAGGTTCTGATACATGCCAGACTTTTCGTTCAGCCGGTGTGCCTCATCCACGATCAGGGCATGGAAGGTATCCGGCTCGGCATGAACGTAGCTTCCCGATCCCTTGAACAGGTTATCGATGTGGGTCTTCTTGCGGGTACCGGTCAGCTTCTTCTTGAAGACCTCTCGTGGGGCCGAGTTGCGTGACACGTACTGCGTCATCATTTCCCGATTAGTCAGTTCCACCAGCAAGTTTATAGCCACTACCGACTTGCCGGTACCCGGCCCTCCCTTGATGATCAGGCACTGCTTGTTGCCGCTACCTGCTCGGTGGGCCAGATCGAGCGCTGTCTCGTAGACCAGCTTCTGCTCGTCAATCATCAGGAACTCGGCGTTGCCATTCATCATCGACGCCAGCGCATCCGCCAGGTTTTTGCTTGGTTTGATCACACCATGTTCGATGCGATACATGATGCCGTTACTATCACCGTACTTGATGTGCTTGCTGAGAAACTCTGAAAGCCGCATTGCATCGTGAGAAATAAAGACCGGTGCACGGCTGGTGTGGTGTTCGTAGAAGGGGTCATTGATGGCATCTGCGTGCTTCATGTTGTGCAGGTAGGCACAAGGCACCAAGCGGATCGACTCGGAACGTACCGTCTCATTGTAATCTTCGATCAGCGCTCCATAGGACCAAGCCTGATACGACGGATGGTTAGTCTCGCGCACTCCACCACCCAACTGGGTACGCACGATGGCATCCTTTTTGGTCACCTCGACGGACTGCCACTGTTTCAGTTCCACAATGATCGCAGCATCGTCTCGCTGATTATTCTTGCCGGTTAGGATGAAATCCACACGGCGATTGGTCAGCGGAATATTGTATTCGATAGCCACCCCCGCCGATGCGGGAATGCCCTCATCGAGCAGAACGCTCATCATGAAGCGAAGGGAGTTCTCCCAGGACGTCACCTCACTACGGGGCGAGTTGCGGTTCAGCTTGCGTGAAACTTCATTCTCTATGATGTCGCTAATGGCGTTTGCACGTACGGCATCGATGAATTGCTGTTTGGTGGAGCTATAAACCAGCATCGGCCAGAAATTCCTAATGTGTTCAGCGGCTGAGCATGCAAGAGAGTTTTGATAAAACCATTAACGCGCATGGATTTTCAATAAGATAACGCGATGGTGGCAGCACTAGCTGATAGGCGAGTAAAAAATTAAAAGATAAGAATAAAGCAAGGAGACTATGTCCAAGCAAAGTGATAGAAGGCTACAACCAAGCCAATATCTTATAGCGAATACTGACCAAAAGAAGGGAGATTGGTGGGCCCAGTCCGACTTGAACGGACGACCAAGGGATTATGAGTCCCCTGCTCTAACCAACTGAGCTATGGGCCCGAAAGGCGTGCATATCATAGCGAATGTGGTGGGGCGAGGCCAGCCCCCGTTGGGGCTATCTTGTCATTTAGGCGGCACTTTTTGTCGGTTAGCGGGTCTTGAGGGAAGCCTGTTTATGAAAGGCCCTTGATAAGGAGATACGCTTTGAAAGCATTGATGGCGCTTTTTTCGCTGCTGTTGGCGGTGCCAGCGCAGGCGGACTGGCAGTTGGACCCTGACCGCTCGAATGTGCAGGCCTCCATTACTCAGCTAAATGGCGAGGTACCGCAAACCCATCACCATCAGGTACGCGACCTGCAGGGCAATATCTCTGCCGATGGCACGCTGCGCCTGCCGCTCAAGCTCAGCCAGACGGACATGCTGACGCGCTTTGGCGAGCTGCCCACCTGGGCCGAGATGCTCGCCAATACCACCCTTGTCACGCTGGTGGCGCAGATGCCGCCCGAGCGGCTGGACGAGCTGGACATTGGCGAGTCGCTGGTGGAAACGCTGACCTTTAGGCTACAAAGCGACATGGTCAACCAGGAAGAAGCCATGCCGCTGCGCTTCACCCGCGAGGGCTTGAATGAAGTGCGCGTCACCCATGCCGAACCCATGGCGCTGGATGGCCGCGCGCTGATGGCCAACGCGACGCTGCGCAGCGTGCTCTCGCTGTTGGGTTATCAGGAGATCGACGAGCACGTGCCGGTCACGCTCGATGCGCGGCTGGTTAACCGTTAAGCGCTTATCGTGTCGGCGTCCCCCACCTCAGCCTCGCCGGTCTGCACCCGCCATTGGGCGGCATAGTGGCCGTTTGCCGCCAGCAGGCTTTGATGGGTGCCGCGCTCAGCCACCTGGCCCTTTTCAATCACCACAATTTCATCGGCGTGCACGATGGTGGAAAGCCGGTGGGCAATCATGATGACCGTGCGGCCGTGGGCGATACGTTTGAGCGAGCGCTGAATGGCCGCTTCGGTTTCGTTATCGACCGCACTCGTGGCTTCATCCAGCACCAGAATCGGCGGGTCTTTAAGCAGCGCCCTGGCAAGCGAAAGCCGTTGACGCTGACCACCGGAAAGCCGCACGCCCCGCTCGCCTACCGGCGTGTCCAGCCCTTGGGGTAGCGTCTCGATAAAGCTCCACGCCTCGGCGGTTTTGGCCGCATCGATAATCGCCTCGTCATCAGCGTCCGGCTTACCGTAGGCGATATTGTCGCGAATGCTGCCTTCGAACAGGTACACGTCCTGGCTGACCAGGCCAATTGATTGGCGCAGTGAGTGCATACTCACGTCCATGACCGGCTGACCGTCGATCAGCACCCGCCCGCTTTCGGGGTCGTAAAAGCGTAGTAACAGCTTCACCAGCGTTGATTTGCCGGAACCGGTCGCGCCGACCAGCGCCAGCGTATGCCCGGCAGGCGCGTGGAGATCAATTCCATCAACGCCGACTTCGCTTGCCGTGTAATGAAAGCTTACCGATTCGAAGCGCACCTCGCCCTTGACGGGTTGGGCCAGCGGCGTCGAGCTGTCGTCTTTCACCGTGATGGGTTCTTCCAGCAGGTCGAGGATGCGCTTGGTGCTCGCCATGGCGCGCTCGAACAGGTCAATTACCTGGGCCAGGCCGGTTAGCGGCCACAGCAGGCGTTGGGTTAAAAATACCAGCACGCCGTAAGCGCCCACGTTCAAGTCACCGTTGAGCGCCATCATGCCGCCGACGGTAAAGGTGGCCAAAAAGCCCGCCAGAATCGCCATGCGGATGATCGGAATGAATGCCGAGCTGACCTGAATCGCCCGGCGATTGGCATTCACATAGGCTTCGCTGGCAGCGCGCAGGCGTTCGGCCTCGCGGTGTTCGCTGGTAAAGCTCTTGATGGTGGCAATACCGCTTAGGTTATTAGACAGCCGGCTGGCCAGATCGCCGACCTTTTCGCGCACGTCGCTATACAGTGGCCCTGCCTTGCGCTGGAAGTAGAACGCGCCCCAGATAATCAGCGGGATGGGCGTAAACGCCAGCAGTGCAATCAGCGGCGAGAGCACGAAAAAGACAGCCCCCACAGCAACCACCGTGACGCCGACCTGAATCAGCGCGTTGGCACCGCCATCGAGAAAGCGTTCGAGCTGGTTGACGTCATCGTTCATGGTGGCGACGAGCTGGCCGGAGCTTTTCGACTCAAAGAACGCCATATCCAGCCGCTGGGCGTGCTCGTAGGTGTCCTGACGCATATCCGCCTGCAGCCGCTGGGCCAGGTTGCGCCACAGGATCTGGAACAGGTATTCAAACAGCGACTCCCCCGCCCAGATGAAGAACGTCAGCACGGCGAGCATGGTGATCTGCTCCTGGGGTGTCTCAAAGCCTAGCCGCGCCACAAAGCTTTGTTCCTGGTTGACCACCACGTCGATCGCCACACCGATGAGAATCTCGGGGGCGATGTCGAACAGCTTATTGATGATCGAGCAAACGGTCGCGGCGATAATCCGCCGCCGGTAGCCCTTGGCGTAGCGCAAAAGGCGCATTAACGCCTGAAAGCTCTGATTATGAGAACGATGAGCTTGAGATTGGGGCGTGGAAGAAGCCACAAGCATTCCTTACTGAGCGGTTAGGGGTCGAGGTGTGGGACCTATCGTAGCATTTTCCAACTACTGTCTTAGGGTTGGGCCTTGAGATTGGAACTTAGAGACAGCGCTTGGAAAGCGTGCTCAGGAACAGGCGCGGCGCACGTTGGCAAGCAAGGGGCTGCCGGTGTCGGGGTCGATAATCAGCGTGCAGTCCACTTGATAAAGCTCGCGCACCAGTTCCGGCGTGACGACCTCTGCCGGTGCCCCTTGGGCGACAATCTGCCCGTCACACAAGGCGATGAGATGATCCGCGTAGCGGCAGGCGCTGGCCAGGTCGTGAAGCACCATGACCACCGTGCGCCCCTGGCTGGCGAGATGGCGTACCAGTTCAAACACCTCGATCTGGTGGCCCAGGTCCAAGGCTGACGTAGGCTCATCAAGCAGTAATAGTGGCGTTTGCTGGGCGATGGTCATGGCGATCCAGGCCCGCTGGCGCTGTCCGCCGGAAAGCGCCTCTAAAGGCCGCTCGGCCAGCGCCTCTAGCCCGGCGGCGTGCAAGGCGTGTTCCACCACGCGCTGGTCTTCCGCCGACCACTGGCGCAGCCAGCCCTGGTGCGGTTGGCGGCCAAAACGAATCAGCTCACTGACGGTGAGCCCTTCTGGTGCGACAGCCTCCTGCGGCAGCAGGGCGAGCTTTCTGGCCAGCTCGCGGCCGGGCAGGCGCTGAATATCCTCGCCACTCAACAGCACTGCGCCATTGTCCGGTTTATGCAAACGGGCAAGGCCCGACAACAGCGTGGACTTGCCGCACCCATTGGGGCCCACAATCGCGGTCACCTGGCCGTTGGGCAGGCTGACGCCTAATGACGCGATAACGCGCCGGGCGCCATAGCTCAGGTCGAGCGCGTCGGTGGCAAGCGTAGGGGATAGTTCAACCTGCATCATGCGTGGCTCCGTTGCGGGCGCATTAATATCCATAACAGCCAGGGGCCGCCGATCACCGCGGTGACAATGCCGACAGGAATTTCAATCGGGGCAAGCAAGGTGCGCCCGGCGAGATCGGCAAGCACCATCACCAGCGCGCCAGCAAGCGTCGAGGCCAGCAGCGGCACCTGGCGTGAACTGGACAGCGAACGGGCGATTTCCGGGCCAATCAACCCGACCATGCCGACGGGGCCTGCCACCGCTACTGCCAGCGCTGTCAATACGACCGAGAGCATCAGCACCTGAAAGCGGCGGGCTTTGACATTGACGCCCAGCCCATAGGCGGTAGCGTCTTTAAAACGCATCAGCGATAACGGACGCGCGACAAACCAAGCGGCAACCATGCCCAACACCAGCCCCACGGCGAGTAAGGCGACCGCGCCGCCGGGGCGCGCATTGAGCGTGCCGACGGTCCAGGGATAGGCAGCATTGGCGGTATCAATCGCCACCCGCGACAGCATCAGTTGGGTGACCGCACCAAACACCGCCCCCACCCCAATGCCTGCGACGATAAACCGGTAGCCCTGGGTGCCGCCGCCCGCCACCAGGCCAAAGGTCAACGCGGCAGCCGTGGCGGCCCCCGCCAGCGCCATGGCGGGTGGGGCGATGGAAACACCTAGGCCCACGATGGATGCCACGGCAAAGGCCGTCGCGCCGTTATCGATACCGATAATGCCCGGCGTGGCAAGCCGGTTGCGCGCCAGGGTTTGCATCAGCACACCGGCGAGCGCGAAGGCCGCCCCGGTCAAGCAGGCCGCCATCAACCGGGGCAGACGCAGTTCTTGAACGGTGAACACGCTGATCATCTCGCCCCGGCCGAATAGCGCCGGCAGTACAGCACTAACGGGCAGCGCCATGCTCCCAAGGCTCAAATAAAGCACACAGGCGCACAGCAGCGCGACGCACAGCCCCGTGCTGACTATCAGCGCACGTCGCTCAACCAGCACACTGCAGGTGTTCCCCCATGGGGAACGCCAGGCAACACGCCAGTAGCCCAGCGGAGGCGTGACCGCGTGTGAACGGTGCTCAGGCATAAAGGCCGATGTGGAAAAATCACTTGTGTTTGTTTTCATGACAAGCCCACGCCAGAGGTTATAAAGACGGTAGCCGCCTGGCGCGCACTACGGCGACCAGCACCGGCGCACCGCAAAGCGCGGTGAGCACGCCAATCGGCAATTCCGAAGGCGCCACCGCCACGCGGGCAATCATATCCGCTGCTAGCACCATCAACGGGCCAATCGGCAAGCAGAACCATAGCGTACGGCGAATGTCCGGCCCGGCCATCGCCCGGGCGGCAAACGGCACCACCAGCCCGACAAAGGCAATTGGCCCCGCCATTGCCGTGGCGCCCCCTACCAGCAAGGCCACACAGGCAACGACGCACCAACGAATCAGCCCGGGGTGATGCCCCAACCCTGAGGCCGCCCGCTCGCCCAGTGCCAGCGCCGCCAGCGGGCGCGCCATTAATACCACCGCGACGGCGGCGATCAGCATGCTGGGCAGCATCGCGGCGAGGTCGTCCAGGCGTCGCCCGGCGAGGCTGCCAATGACCCAGAAGCGGATTTCATCCGCCGCGCGCTGGTCATACAGCAACATCAGCGAGGTCAGCGAGCCCAACAGCCCGGAAAACGCCGCACCTGCCAACACCAGCCGCACCGGGTCGCTGCCGACGCCCCGCACCCGCGTGACGCTAAGCACACACAGACAACCCACCAAGGCCCCCAACTGGGCAACCGAAATACGCAGCGTGGCGGCACTGGCGCCCATCACCAGTGTCAGCGCGACTGCAAACGCCGCCCCAGCGCTGACGCCGAGCAGGCCGGGTTCGGCCAGCGGATTACGCGACACCGCCTGCAGCAGCGCCCCCGCGACACCCAGCGCCATGCCCACGACAATGCCAATCAAGGTGCGCGGCGCGCGCAGCTGCCACACCACAAAGCTCGCGTCGCTATCCTGACTACCGGCCAGCACCGCCAGTGAACGCAGCGCGCCGACCTCACCCGCGCCGATCAGCAGGCTAACGAGGCTCACCGCCACAAGGGCGTTGAGGAGTAACGTCATCTGCGTTCGTTGCTGGGCAACGCGGATCGGCATCACGGCAACAGGGCAGCTTCTATATCGTCAAAAATCGCCTGGGCCGCCAGCGGGCCGTTGGCGCTGGACCATAGCTGACCATTCACCGGCACGACCTGGTCGCGCTGTACAACATCAAGTCGCGTAAAGGCGCTGCTTTGTTTGGCAGCTTCCAACGCTTCGCGTCCGTCTTTATTGAGTGTGGCCAAAAACAGCCAGTCGCCATCCACCTGGGAGAGGTTTTCAAGGCTCAGCACATCGCTGTGCACGCCCCGCTCGCTCACCAGCCCGGCGTCTTCCACCGTGAGGCCCACTTGATCAAGCAGCCCGGCGGCAAACAGGTTTTTTGACATGACCATGGGACCGCCCGGCATCCAGCGAACCACGAAGGCGCTGCCACTCACACCCGTGTCTTCCAGCGCACTGGCAAGCTCGGCGGCACGCTCCTCAACGGCGTTGATGGCGGCTTCGATGGCGGCCTGGCGATTCAGCGCTTCACCGTAAAGACGCGCTTCGTCTTTCCAGTTATCCGGGGCAATCGGCTGGCTAGGCGGGACGATGGTGGGCGCAATTTGTGACAGCAGCCGGTACTGCGCTTCGCTCAACTGAGCGGGTGCCAGGATCAGCTCCGGGCGCTGCTCCAGCACCGCTTCGATATTGATTTCGCGTACCACGCCCATGATAGCGGGACGCTCATCGCCTAGATGGGCTTCCACGTATTCAGCGACATTGTCGCCACCGCGGGTGGTCACCGCGCCCAACGGTGTTACCCCTGCCGCCAGCGAGGCATCCAGCGCGCCTTCGTACAGCGTCACGACACGCTCGGGGGTGCCGGTCACTTCCACATCGCCAAAAGCAGTATCCAAGGTGCGTGCCTGAGCAGCGCCTACCCACAACCCACTCAGCAGTAGTCCCACAATGCTGACGCGCCATACGTTAGCTCGCATACGTTATCCTCGCTGGTTAGACAGGCAAGGATAATAACGATTATCAAAAGCACTTTCATCAACATTCCGGCGAATGGTGTGTTCCTTTCCACGCAACGCCCTGCCGCTAGTATTTTTCAGTCTGGAGATAACCGCCATGGCGATCATCAGGCAATATCTGCTAGGTTATTGGGCCTTGGCCACGGGTGCTGCGGGTGCTGCGGGTGCTGACAAGGAGTTAATTCGCTGGAACATTTACTTAATGGCTTATCCCCCTTTGTATTGAGTCTTTTGATAGGGACATCCTTCCTGACCTCACTACTCACCGCCTGCCTGGGCGCGGGCGGCGGTGTCTTGCTGCTGGGTATCATGGCCCAAGTCGTCCCACCCCAGGCCATTATTCCGCTGCACGGCATGGTGCAACTAGGCTCCAATGCCAACCGGGCGGCGATGCTTTGGCGTGATATTGACCGTCAGATGGTGGTCACTTTTTTACCCGGTGCCGCGGTGGGTGCGCTGCTTGGCAGCCTGGTGCTGATTTCCCTGCCGCCTGATCTCCTCTACTTGAGCATTGCCAGCTTTATTGTGTATTTATGCTGGGGTCCGGCACTGCCCAGAATCGTCATGGGCCGCAGAGGAACCCTCTTGATGGGTGCCGTCACAACGTTTTTGACGCTATTTGTCGGGGCGACCGGGCCGCTGATCGGTGCCTATCTCAAGCAACTCTATCACCAACGCTTTACGATCGTCGCGACGCTGGCGGCTGTCATGAGCTTGCAGCACGTCATTAAAATCGCCGTTTTTCAGCAGGCGGGCTTTTCCCTTGTGCCCTGGCTGCCGCTAGCGGGCGCCATGATCGCAAGCGGTGCCATCGGCACCTGGGTGGGGCTACGCATTTTGAAGCACATGCCGGAACGCCACTTCGCCCATATCTTCAATTGGGTTCTGACGCTGCTGGCCGCCCGCTTGGTTTGGCAGGCGCTGACTGGTTAACCCTCGGTTCCATGCGCAAAAACGGGGAGCCATTTTCATCGTGGCTCCCCGCTTTGTTTATGGCGTTAGCACTGTGATTATCTCACCCAGTGTTAGAAGGCCACGTTCAACCCCAACCAAACCCGACGGCCGTCTTCGATATAGCCGTACTCATCGTAGTCGATGTCTTCATCGAACAGGTTGTAGATTCCCGCATTCACCTTGGTATTGTCGGTCAACTGATAGCCGATCCCCGTATCCACAAAGGTATAGGACGGCGCCACCGTTGCATCCTGTGACGGCCCGGTGTTGGGCTGAGTCTCTTTACCGCGATAAGTCACCTTCGTCCACTGGCTTAGCTTGCTGGAGACTTGCCAATCAAGCGAGGCCGATACCTGGTGGCGTGGCAGTTGAGCCAGCGGCTCTCCTTCGTACTCGCCGCTTTTCTGCTCTGAGTCGGTATAGGTGTAGCTGCCAGTGAGTTCGAGCACCTCGCTTAACGGCGCAGCCAGGCTTACTTCAACCCCCTGGGTCACCGCTTCATCTACGTTGATACGGTAGGTCGGGTCGCTGCCAAACTGGTTGGGCTCATCAGCACAAACCCCTTCCGGGCAGACGATGCGGGTAATTTTATCTTCAAAGTCGTTATGGAACAGCGTCACGCTGCTGCTTAAACCAGACGCGGACGCGTAGTGAAGCCCAATTTCTTTATTGAGCGAGGTCTCGGGTTCCAGATCCGGGTTACCGTAGACATCACCACCTCGGCTGACTTGCCCCCAGTCAGGGGTGATTTCACGCAGATTGGGCGAGCGGAAACCTGTGGAGACGCCGCCTTTCAGGGTCCACTCCGGGGTCATGTTCCACACGCTGTAGAGCCGTGGGCTCAGATGGCTGCCGTAGTTTTCATCGTCGTCCATGCGCAAGCCGCCGGTCAGCGCGAAATCTTCGGCCAGCATCCACTCGTCTTCGACAAACAGCGCCCACTGACTTTGCTCAACCGTCGTACGGTCGGAAATCTGGTTGGTGGTGCTGTCATCAAGCGACTCTTCTTCATAGCTCGCCCCCACCGTTAGCATGTGCATGCCCAGCGGCACCACCGCACTGGTTTTCGCTGTAGTGTTGGTGATTTCGATATCACGCGAAGTATTTTCACTACGTTCACGCTGCACAAAGGTTTCACTGGTACCCCACTCAAAGCGGCCATTGTGCGTCAACGCTACGTGCTCATTGGTATAGTCGTTGAAGCTGTCTTCACAGCCACCGCGGCAGCCCTCCGATGGGGCTGAATTGCCCATCAGTGAGGTGCGATCCTGCTCGGTGATGCCCGCCTCAGCAGTAAAGTCATGATTGTCACTTGCGGCCAGGCTTAAGCGCGCAGTGACGCTTTGTAGGTTTTTCTCCTCGTAGCCGTTAACAATATTGTCCTCGTCGCGTTGCGAGGTGCGCCCAAACAGCTGCAGGCCCAGGCGGTCTTCGATCAGCGGGCCGCTCAGGTAGAAATTAGCCTGACGGCTATCTCCGGAATCGCTATCTTCCTGCAGCACTGTGTCGAGCTGCACATTGCCATGCCAAGAATCAGCGACTTTGCGGGTAATCACATTGATGACACCACCAATGGCGTCGGAGCCATAAAGCGTCGACATCGGCCCACGGACCACTTCAATGCGCTCGATCGCTTGCAGTGGCGGCAGCCAGTCCTGCTCGAAGCCGGCACTGCCGTTGGGGCGTGACTCGCGTGAGTTCTGCGGGCGACCGTCCACCAGGATCAGTGTGTATTGCGACGGCATGCCACGCATGGTGATATCTTTACCGTTATCGCCTGCCCCGCCGCCAGTGACAATCACCCCGGGCACGTCGCGTAGGGCATCGGTGACATCCTGATAATAGCCGTCTTCTAGCTGTTCACGACTTACCACGCTGATAGAAGCTGGCGCATTAACGACCTGCTGTTCAAAGCCCGACGCCGTAACGACCATGTTATCCAACGACTCGGTTTCCTGGGCGAGTAGCGGTGGTGTTACCAAACCGGCAATGGCGGTGGTTAAATATGTTTTGTATAAATGCTTCGGCATGCGGGGTCCCCAGTGATGTGCTATTTATCAAGTAATAAAAAAATAAAAACTAATAAGAAGCATTAGCATCTGAATGCTTGCACAATTTTGCCCCTTTTGGGATGGAACAGCATGTTCAACTAGCTGCAACACAAATCACAATAATTTTTATTCGCTTAAAATACTGGCACAATACATCCGTTTCCCCGTTCCTGCGGTGTACCCCATGCATGATTTCGACGAACTCAAAGCCTTTGCTGAGGTAATGGCCTCCGGCAGCCTGACGCGCAGTGCGCAAAAATTGGGGCTGGCCAAATCCACCCTGAGCCGGCGTATCAGCCACTTGGAAGCGCGCCTGGAACAGCCGCTACTGCGTCGCCAGGCCAATCGGCTTCTGCCTACCGAGGCGGGGCTTGTCTTCCATCGCTACTGTCAGGACATGCTAAAACTGGCAGAAAGCAGCCATGAAGCGCTGGCCGAGCTGCGTGAAGATATCAGCGGGACGGTCACCCTGGAGGTTCATAGCGCGCTGGCAAGAGGCTGGATGGGTCAGGTCTTGGATACCTTCATGGCACGCTACCCCAAAGTCGAGCTAACGCTGCGTACCCGGGATGCGCCGCCCAGTTCGCTCAACAGTCACAGTGTCCACGTGTGCCTGGGGCCGATGCCGGAAAACGGCCTTCATCAGGAGCCGCTGGGTAGGCTGACGCGCGGCCTCTACGCCAGCCCGTCGTACCTCAGCCAGCAACCGTTGCTTGAACACCCGCGCGATCTTGCCGACCACCCCTGGATCGACCTGTTGAACACAACTCAGGATGGCTTGCTGTTGCATCATGAAAACCACGGCAACTACCACTTTTATCCGCCCCGCTCACGTTTGCGGGTGGACCTGACAGCCCTTCACCTGGATGCCATCGCCCACGGCAAGGGTATCGGTCTACTGCCTCACTGGCTGGCCGACAAGCGCGAAGCCCATCACCCCGGCGAACTGACCCCCTGCCTGCCCAACTGGCAACCAGCACCGCTCCCCATCACGCTGCTTTACGCCTACGGCTACCAGCCTCGGCGCGTGAAGGCGCTGCTGGCATTTTTGCGCCAGACTATGCCCCGCCAATGGCAGTACAACGAGGTTGCGGCTTAGGTTTTGACTTCTCGACTTGCCAGTTAGTCCGCTACCTATTCACAATAGTCGGCCACTCATTGCCAAGGACGCGCCATGCTGGCGGAACTTTTTGCGGTAATGGCACCCGTGTTGGCGGGCGCTGGCCTGGGGTTCACCTGGGTACGGCTGGGCCAGCCCTACCCGGTCGATTTTGTCACCCGGCTGGTCTTCAATATCGGCACGCCCTCGCTGGTGTTGGCATCGCTCGCCGGAGCGGAGATCGATGCCAGCACCTTTGGCCGCACCATGCTCGCCACCGCACTGGTCATTATCTGCATGGCCGGGGCGACGTTTTTTGTCGCCAAGCTGCTGCGTCGCGACTGGCGCGTCTTGTTGTCCCCCATGATGTACCCCAACACCGGCAACATGGGACTACCGGTGGTGCTTTACGCCTTTGGCAGTGCCGGGTTTGTATACGGTATTACCGTGATGGTCACGGTTTCCCTGTTTCAGTTTACGGTGGGCACCATGCTGGCCAGTCGGGGAAATCCGCTCAAGTCGCTGGCCAAGACGCCAACGGTCTACGCGATCGCCATTGCCATGGCGCTGTTGCTGACCGACACCGAGCTTCCGCTTTGGCTGGCTAACAGCGTGGATTTGATGTCGGGCTTTACCGTGCCGCTGATGCTGATCACCTTAGGCGTGTCGCTGGCCAGCATTCAGGTCAAAAGCCTGCGCTCGGGCCTCGGCTTTAGTCTGGTGCGTATCCCACTTGCTGCAACGGCAGCCTGGCTGATTGCCGACCTGATGGGGCTTCCGCCTTTGGCCCAGGGGATTTTGGTGCTGCAAATGAGCATGCCGGTCGCGGTATTCAACTATCTGTTTGCCCAGCGCGCTAAGCGTGAACCTGCCTATGTGGCAAGCCTGGTGTTTTGTTCCACCCTGCTGTCATTATTTTATCTCCCCCTGTTACTCGCCTGGTTGATGCCGTGAGCCGAGGACGCAAAACAGGGAACCTCTCGGCCCCAAAAGCGTCTCTCCTAAACGCGCCTAATATCTGCCACCTTTTGGGAGAGCTACAATGCGCCGCTTATATGCCTATGCATTCCGGAAGCGCTGGTTGACCGCTGTTCTTTTTGGATTATTCGGCAGCGCCCCAGTCAGCGCCGCGGAAATGATCGAGGAACGTATCGAGAGCGATCAACTCGCCTTTTCGATCGAAAAGATCGCCGGTGGTCTTGAACACCCCTGGTCGGTCGCCGTACTCCCGGACGGTCGTTTTCTGGTCAGCGAGCGGCCGGGGCAACTGAATGTAATTGACGCTGATGGCGGCGAACCGCGTGCCCTCGACGGATTACCCGAGGTAAGCCAGCGTGGCCAGGGCGGCCTACTGGATATTACCCTGCATCCGCAGTTTGGCGACGGCGAACACGATTGGGTCTATTTCACCTGGAGCGAACCCGCAGAGGGCGGCAGTCGCAGCGCGCTGTCCCGGGTGAAGTGGCAAGGTGAACAGCTCGGTGATGTCGAGCACCTGTTTGCCCAGGATCGCGCTTCCTCACCAGGACGCCATTACGGCTCACGCATTGCCTGGCTGCCTGATGGCACCCTATTGATGAGCATTGGCGATCGCGGCAACGAGCCGCCCCGCGCCCAGGCCGATGATGACCACGCAGGCTCTACGCTGCGCCTGACCGACACCGGCGAAACGCCAGACGACAACCCCTTTGTGGGCGATGCGTCCACGCTTGATGAAATCTACACCCAGGGCAACCGCAACATTCAAGGCATGGTGGTCCGACAAGACGGCGAGCCCTGGGCCACCGAACATGGCCCAAGAACCGGCGATGAGCTCAATCATCTGACGGCTGGCGATAACTTCGGCTGGCCCGAGGTCAGCCTAGGCAACGATTATGCGACCAACGAACCGATTGGCGAAACATCCAAAGCCGGTATGGTTGACCCGGTGTACGTATTTGAAGGCCGATTTGCGCCTTCAGGCCTGGCGGAAGTCACCAGTAGTGCCTTTGGCGATTGGCAAGGCCAGCTACTGGCGGGCGGCTTGAGCAGTGAACAGCTGGTCAGGCTGCAGCTCGAAGATAATCAGGTCGCTAGCCACGAAATCATCCTTGATGGCGAGATTGGCCGCATCCGCGACGTGCGCCAGGGGCCTGACGAGGCTATTTACCTGCTGACAGATGCCGCCAACGGTGGGCTTTATCGCTTACGCCCCGCCGACTAACGGCTGATTACCTATTGACGTTTCATAACCCCGGTTAACGCATGCGTTTACGAAATTTGATTATCCTGACGGTCATCGTCCCGCTATTCGTTGTTTTGGTGGTATTTAGCCTGGTGGCGATCAAGTCCATGGAAGATAACGTTCGCTCGAAGCTGCAGAATGAAGTCGACATGATCACCCATGCGCTAAGTACAACCCTTGGCTATGCCGTTGCCCGGGAAAGTGACGCCTCGCTTGAGGAAGCGCTGGAGGCCGCTTTCTCTTTTCATCGCATCTACGGGGCCTATGTGTTCGATACCAATGGACGGGAAGTCTACGGCCTGGGGCTCGGCCGTGAGCTATTTAGCCGCGAGGATATCCAGCAAGTTATTGAGGACGACGAACTTTACGGTGATTACCGACAGTTTGAAGGCTGGACCTACTACTCCGCCCTCAAGCCCCTGCGCACACCGGATGGCGAGATAAGTGGCGTACTGCAGGTCAACCGTTTAAATACCGGCATCGAAAACTATACCGGGTTCCTCAGCATCGTGGCCGGGCTGGTGTTTGTGTTTGGTGCCGGAGGCATTGTGCTGAGTATCTGGTGGGGATTTCGTCAACATATCGAGCGGCCCTTGAATCGCTTGCTCATGGTCATGCAGCGCGTCGAGGAAGGGGATCGTGGTCAGCGCGCCAATATTGAAGGGCCAGCGGAGTATCGGCGGCTGGCGTCAGGGCTTAACGGCATGCTGGATGCCATGGCCGAGAAAGATCACGATATCGAAGATCGCCAGCAGCGCGAAATCGAGCTTGAAAAACGGCTGCGTAAATCCAAGAAGCTTGCCGAGCTGGGCGTCCTCGCGGCAGGGGTAGCCCATGAAATTGGCGCACCGTTGACCGTGATTAACGGCCAGGCCCAGCGATTGGCTCGGCGTGATGTCATCGGCGACGACGAGCGCGCCCGATTGAGCCGTATTCGCGGCGAAGTGGAGCGGATTGTCGAGATTGTCCGTCAGTTGATGGAACTGGGCCGCCAGCATAACGTTGAAAAAGATCAACAGCCTCTCGACGAGCTGATGCACAACGCAAGCGCTCTGGTGGAAGATGAACTGGAGCCGCGCGGGGTACACCTGGAAACCCACCTGCCCCGACCAACACCGACACTGCTTGCCAACGGGCAGCAAATTATCCAGGTAATTACCAACCTGTTGCGCAATGCAGCCCAGGCTGAGGGCGTTCGCCATATTCGCGTCCGTGCCGAACAGCAGCAACACGAACTTCATTTATGGGTTGAGGATGACGGTCCTGGCATCCCTACCTCACACCATCAGCAGGTATTTGATCCTTTCTTTACCACTAAACCCGTTGGCCAGGGCAGCGGGTTAGGACTTTCGATGGTTCACCGAATTATCAACGATCATGGCGGCACGATCGGCGTTTTCAACAGCCCCTTAGGCGGCGCCGGTTTTGAAATCACGCTGCCTCTTTACGACACCACACCTGCATGAGGACCATGTCTGTGACGCATACGGAACATTTTTTACCTTTGTTGGTAGTGGAAGATGACAGCGCCATACGCGAGCTGCTGGAAGAAGAGTTACAGGATGCCGGTTACACCACCCACGGTGTCTCCAGCGCAGAGGATGCCATTGCCCTGTTAAGCCACACGGCGGTATCCCTGATCATTACCGATGTGCGCCTGCCGGGTATCAGCGGCATCCAACTGCTCCAACAGCTACGTCAGGATGGCAGTGAGCTGGGCATTATTGTGATTACGGCCTTTGGCACTATCGATCAGGCCGTTGAAGCGCTCAAGCTCGGGGCCGACGACTTCCTGACCAAACCACTGGATCTTGACGCCGTGCGTGAATCGGTATTTCGGGTGCTTGAACGCCAGCGTCTGGCGGTTTCGCATGCCGATGATGCTGGCCACTTCCACGGTATTGTGGGCCAAAGCGACGTGATGCAGGCACTTTTTCATGACGCCTCTCGTCTGGCAAAAAGCGAGGCCCCCATTTTACTGCTGGGCGAAAGCGGCACCGGCAAGGAACTGTTGGCCCAGGCGATTCACCAGGAAAGTGGGCGTCACGATGCGCCTTTCGTGGCGGTCAACTGCGCCAGCATTCCCGCTGACCTGATGGAGAGTGAGTTTTTTGGTCACGTCAAAGGGGCCTTCACCGGTGCCAACGAGGCGCGACAAGGCCTCTTTCACAGTGCCCAGGGCGGAAGCCTTTTTCTGGATGAAATCGGCGAAATGCCCATCAACCTTCAGGCAAAACTGCTCCGCGCGCTGCAGGAAAAAACCGTCCGCCCAGTCGGTGGCGAGCGCGAAGAGCCGGTCGATGTCCGGATCATCGCCGCCACCCATCGGCATTTGGAAAAGGAAATCGAGCAGGCCAACTTTCGAAGCGATTTATTCTACCGGTTGGAAACCTTTTCGTTACGTATTCCCCCCTTGCGTGAACGCGGTCCCGATATTGAACACCTGGTATTCAACCTGATCGACAAGCATGCCGAGGCGCAGCATAAACAGATTGAACAAATCGAACCCGATGCGCTTCACTGCCTGCTCCACTACGCTTACCCAGGCAATGTCCGCGAGCTTGAAAACGCCATTATGCGCGCCGTTACGCTGAGTGAGGATGGCACGCTACGCCATCAACACCTGCCCGAGCGATTGCGCGAACAACTCTCGCAGGATGCAGCCCAGACGACCGCGACAGTTAGCGGTGAAGTACTACCCACTCCCAGGATGCCAACAGCCACAACGGCTCCCTGGCCAAGCCTGGAAGAAGTAGAGAAGCGTTACATTCGCAAGGTATTGGAAGCGACAGGCGGCAACAAACGGCGCACCGCAGAAGTATTGGGTATCGCCCGCCGTACCCTTTACCGTCGTCTGGAAGATAGCGAAGAGTCCTGAAAATAATCGAGTATCTAAAAAAAAGCCCCCGCGGGCGCGGGGGCTGAAGGGATGATAAACCGTGAAAACAACCGCAGGGAACGAACAGCTGAACGGCTTATCATCGTAGGGACTTGATATCTAAACGGGCTTACTGACTGCTGCTACTTTCTTCCTCACTATCCGCATTTTCTGACTGATCTTCGTCATCACTCTCACTGTTTGCTGAACCATTTGCAGCTAGATCGCTCGCATCTTCGCCATCACCGGGCATGGGATCCGTACCATCACCAAAGCCAGGCTCTTCAGTGGCGTCACCTGCTAATGGCTCATCTTCCTGAGCTGGCTCACCGCTGGTCGACTCGCTTTCCATTCCTGCTTCGCTTTCCATCGCCGGATCGTTTTCGGCTGATTCCTGCTCAGAAACGAATTGATCATCCTGTGCCATCTCATCGTTTTGCTGGTCTTGCGTGGTTTCCTCCGGCACGGCTGGACTATCAGCCTCTTCTTCCTGACCGCAACCCGCGAGTAACACGCCACTCAGCAGCAGAGCTGCCAAAACGCTTGTTTGACCACTAAACCGATATAATTTCACGCGCTTACTCCATTCCAGCTTGGGACGTTACTGCCCTGTGACGTCGGCATTGAGCAACAAGTTCACAGGCAACACTACTAAATTTACATGTGTGTTAGTTGCTTCCTGCTCATGCGTTTACGTTGCGTTTAATCAGACGTTCACTGCTCATTTACGACTTGAGTAAAGTTGACATAAAGCATATTTACTAAGTTGGTTACAGTTTTTATGCCAAGCTTCTCTTATAAAAATAAAAAAATTATAAAACAACAACTTAACAACAAAACAATCGATGCTTTTTTGGCCTGCGCACCGCTGGCGGTGGGTGAAAAATGACACATGAGACACTATGCAGCCACCCACGGAGAGGCGTTGTGACACACCCAAGGCACTTATGTATAATAATTGGTAATCGTTTTAGTTCTTCATCTAATCTTTCTACTTATGGGTGACGGTGTTCGCTGGCCTTATGGGCCGTTTTTTGTGCCCAAACAGGCGCCAGCACCTAGCTCAGTCAACAAAAGGCATCGCCGATGGACGAGACACGAAACGTCAAAATTCAGGTGCGGGGCGTAAGCAAGGTCTTTGGAAAAAACCCCAAAAGCGCACTTGAGCTACGCGACCAAGGCTTAAAAGGCCCTGAAATTCTGGAGAAAACAGGCCAAACACTGGCTCTTTCCGACATCTCTTTTGATGTTTATGAAGGCGAGCTACTGGTCATCATGGGGCTTTCGGGGTCGGGTAAATCCACCCTGATCCGCTGCCTTAACCGGCTAATCGACACCAGCGAAGGGGACATCGTCATCGACGATGAGCACATCCCCACGCTAAGCGAAAAAGCGTTGCTCGAGTGCCGTCGTCGGCACTTTTCAATGGTGTTCCAGAATTTTGCCCTCTTCCCCCATAAAACGGTGCTGCAAAACGCTCAGTTTGGTTTAGAAATCCGCGGTGTGCCTGCCGCCGAGCGGGACAAAACCGCTCGTGATTCACTCACCCAGGTGGGTCTGGATGGCTGGGAAGACGCGTATCCCAACCAGCTATCCGGCGGTATGCAGCAGCGGGTCGGCCTTGCCCGGGCACTATCAAACGACGCCAGCGTCCTGCTGATGGACGAAGCCTTCTCGGCGCTGGATCCGTTGATTCGTAAGGATATGCAGCAGGAACTGCTGCAGTTGCAGTCCAGAATGAAAAAAACCACCGTCTTTATTACTCACGATCTGGACGAAGCGCTGAATATCGGCGACCGCATCGTGCTGCTGAAGGGCGGTGAGGTTGTGCAAATCGGCACCCCCGAAGACATCCTGACCAAACCGGCCGACGACTACGTGCGTCGCTTCATCGAAGGCGTTGACCGCTCGCGCATTCTGACGGCCGAAAGCGCCATGCGTCCGGTGCGCGCAACCGCTCGGGAAAGCGATGGCCCACGCACCGCATTGCACCGCATGCGTGAAAACAGTGTCGACTCGATTTACGTCACCGACCGGGATCGTAACCTGCTCGGGCTTCTGGAAGCCGAGGAGGCAAGCCGCGCTATCGAGGCAGGCGCCGATACCATTACCGATTACTTGACCCAGGACTTTCGCAAAGTCACCACTGACGAACCGCTTCATAACCTGTTCGCCATGTTCAGCGACAAGAGCTTCCCAATCGCCGTGATAGACGAACAGCAACGGCTGCTCGGCGTCGTGGTGAAAGGGGCGGTACTTGATGAACTAGCTCGGGCAGGAGAATAATCATGGATATTCCAAGCATTCCGTTAGGTTACTGGATTGAAAGCAGCCTGACCTGGCTGACCAGTGAATACTCGCTGATAACACGCGCTATTTCTCGCGTAACGCAAACCGGCATCGGCGGCCTCAATGATGGCCTCATGTGGCTCCCGCCATGGGCATTACTGGTCATTATCGCGCTGCTGTGCTGGAAAGCAGCAACGCCTCGCCTTGCCATCGGCGCGGCCGCTGGGATGGCCTTGATATGGAACCTGGGGCTCTGGGATCCCATGATCGAAACCCTGACGCTGGTGGTGATTGCCACTCTAGTGGCCGTGGTTATGGCAATTCCGGTGGGTATAGCCGCCGCACTATCCCAGCGCCTGTACCGCGTTATCATGCCGATACTCGACTTCATGCAGACCATGCCGGCATTTGTGTACTTGATTCCGGCTATTCCGTTTTTCGGGATCGGTTCGGTCTCGGCCATCTTTGCTACCGTGATTTTCTCGATGCCGCCGGCGATTCGCTTTACTACCCTCGGTATTCGCCAGGTACCTGTGGAGCTGATTGAAGCCGCCGACGCCTACGGGGCAACTCGTGGTCAGAAGCTTGTCAAAGTGCAGCTACCGTTGTCACTTCCGACCGTCATGGCCGGTATTAACCAAACGATCATGCTGGCGCTCTCCATGGTGGTCATTGCCGCCATGATCGGTGCGGATGGCCTGGGCAGCGAAGTATGGCGTGCCATCCAACGCTTACGTCCGGGTGATGGCTTTGAAGCCGGTATTGCGGTTGTTATTCTCGCCATGGTGCTTGACCGCTTGACCCAATCGTTCAGTAAGTCGCGCCGTTAAAAGCCTCTACTGGCCTTTTACGGCACCGGCGTTCAAGCTGGTAGGACTTGCACAGCACGGGAGACATGCCCATGCTGTAAGTGATACGAAGTAAACACGACTTTGTTTGAGGTGGCTAATGCTACCTCTCCATCTAAGGGAGCAAGTGAATGAAAACTCGTATGTTAAATAGCCGTATCCGCCTCGCCTCATTGGCACTCGTCTCAGGCGCTGGCCTTGCCGCTGGTGGCATGGTTCAGGCTCAGGACAAAGGTACAATCAACCTGGCTTATGTCGAGTGGTCGTCTGAAGTCGCGTCAACCAACGTGGTACGCGCAGTACTTGAGCAAGAAGGCTACGAAGTCGACATGACATCGCTTTCAGCGGCTGCCATGTTCCAGGCGCTGTCCACCGGGGATGCCGACGCCATTGTGGCTGCCTGGTTGCCCACGACCCATGAGCACTACATGGAGCGGGTTAGCGACAACGTTGAAGACCTCGGTCAAAACCTGGATGGGACCAAGCTAGGCCTGGTGGTTCCTGAGTACACCGATGTCGACTCCATTGCCGACCTGAACGACAACGCCGACAACTTTAACGGCGAGATTATCGGTATTGATCCTGGTGCGGGCCTGATGTCCCTCACCGAAGAGGTTGTGGATACCTATGATCTTGATCTCCAATTGCGTAGCGGCAGCGGTGCCACCATGACCGCAGCGCTCTCAAGCGCTATTGAAAACGAGGAAGACATCGTCGTAACGAGCTGGACACCGCACTGGATGTTCGCCCGCTTTGACGTGAAATACCTGGAAGACCCTGAGAACGTCTACGGTGGCGCCGAGCAGATCCACACTGTCGTTCGTAATGGTCTGGAAGAAGACATGCCGGAAGCCTATGCCATTCTCGATGCATTCGAGTGGACGCCTGAACAGATGGGCGAGGTCATGCTCATGAATCAGGAAGACGACAGCAACCCCTATGAAAACGCCAAGCAGTGGGTCGCAGATAACCAAGACGTAGTAGAGGAATGGCTTAACAACTAAGCTCTTACCTGGAAGATAGAAGAGATGAACTGGTGCGTACTTGCGCATCAGTTCATTTTTTAAATCTCGTCTAAACCATAGCGATGACCGGCATATATTTTACTAATGTTGATCATTAAGAAAGTATAGTGAGGAGATTGCCGTGTTTAACAACATTATGGTGCCTGTAGATCTTGCCCACCTAGAAACGCTAGAGCCTGCTCTAAGCGTTGTCGCGGACATGGCCAAACAATATGACGCACACATTACCTATGTCGGCGTTACGGCCAATACGCCTACCAGCATCGCCCGCACACCTCAGGAGTATGAGCAAAAGCTGGACGCTTTCGCTCAGGAGCGTCATAAGGTGCATGGGCAACCCGTCAGCATCAAGGTCTATAGCTCGACCGACCCTGTTGCCAATGTTGACGACTTGTTGGTGAAAGCGATCGATGAGACAGGCGCGGACCTGGTCATGATGGCGACCCATTTGCCACGTCATCTGGATATTGTCATGCCCTCTCATGGCGGCAAGGTAGCCACACACACCGACGCCTCCGTCTTCCTACTTCGCCCGAGCAAATAATGCGGCGTACTGTTCCAAGGCGCACTGTTTCAAATAACTAAGGGAGCAACTTTGTGGATAACAAACCGCAAGACCAATCGCCAGATGAAAACGCTCCTTCGGAAGGCATTCCAGCTCCGGAGGGGCCAGCCAACCTGATCGATACCGATTACGTTATTGGCCAAGACAACATCACCACCAAAACGATGGGGGTTAATCTTGACCTGCACGGTAAGGTCTTCACCATCTCCTCCATCGTCATACTGCTGTTCGTCATACTCACGCTGGCGTTGCAAGACACCATCGAGCCAATCTATGACACGGTATTTAGCTTTCTGACCAGCAACTTAGGCTGGTTTTTCATCCTGGCGGCCAACGTCTTCGTTATTCTGTGCGTAGCGTTGATTTTCACGCCACTGGGTAAAATCCGCATTGGCGGGGCGGACGCCAAACCTGATTTTACTTACATGGGCTGGTTCTCGATGCTGTTCGCAGCGGGCATGGGCATTGGCCTGATGTTTTATGGCGTGAATGAGCCATTGACCCACTTTGGCACGTCTTTCGATGGCGGTAGCTGGGCTCCCCTTGCTGGCGCTGAAGGAGACGCGGCCGGGGCTGCTACCCTTGGCATGGCCGCGACAATTTTCCACTGGGGGCTGCACCCTTGGGCCATTTACTCGGTCGTGGCGTTGTCGCTGGCGCTGTTTGCCTTTAACAAAGGGCTCCCCCTTTCCATGCGCTCGGTGTTTTACCCTATCCTGGGTGAACGCGTGTGGGGCTGGCCGGGCCACCTAATCGATATCCTGGCAGTCTTCGCCACACTGTTTGGTCTAACGACCTCACTGGGTATTGGGGCCACTCAGGCCGCTGCCGGGATGTCGTATCTTTTCGGCGCGCCAGAATCCGATGTCACCATGATTCTGCTGATTATCGGCATCACGATCATTGCGATCGGGTCGATCTTGGCGGGTGTCGACAAGGGCGTTCAGCTGCTTTCCAAGATCAATATTGCTTTGGCAGCAGCGCTACTATTCTTTGTGATTGCGGTTGGCCCAACGCTGCTGATCGCTACCGGTTTTTTTGAAAACCTTGTAAGCTACGCCACACACTTGCCGGCGCTTTCAAATCCGTTTGGTCGTGAAGATGCCAACTTTAGCCAAGGCTGGACGGCCTTCTACTGGGCATGGTGGATTTCCTGGTCGCCGTACGTCGGTATGTTTATCGCCCGCGTTTCGCGTGGCCGCACCGTACGTGAGTTTCTCATCTCTGTGATGTTGGTGCCGTCTACGGTATCAGTACTATGGATGACTACCTTCGGCGGCACGGCGATCGATCAGTACGTCAACCAAGGTATCGAAGCCGTGCGTGAAGCTGGCATCGACCTCCAACTGTTCATCATGCTGGAGCAACTGCCGCTGTCGCAGATCACTTCGTTCGTGGCCATTGTGCTGGTCATTGTGTTCTTCGTGACATCGTCTGACTCAGGCTCACTGGTAATCGACTCGATTACCGCTGGCGGCAAGGTCGATGCACCGAAACCACAGCGCGTATTCTGGGCAATCATCGAAGGGGCCCTAGCCATCGCACTATTGCTCGGTGGTGGTCTGACGGCGCTGCAAACTATGGCCGTTTCGACCGGCTTCCCGTTCACCATCATCCTGCTGGTGGCCTGCTATGCCATTATCAAAGGATTGATGAGCGAGCCAAAAGCCGTCTAAAAGACCCTTGCACTAAGCTTGAACGGGCAGCCCTTGGGCTGCCCGTTTTTTTTATACGCCAAAAGATGTTGATGACGCTTATGGGATCAAGTCCAAAGCGCGCTTAAGGGCGTGCTCGGCTCATAGTGCGTTGCAATCTGTGCCTGCAACAGCTCCGCCGTCGCCATGGCATCGATCAACGCATGATGACCTTGATAACTCGGCAACCCATAGCGACGGCGGCTGGCATCAAGGCGAATAGAGACCGGCGGGCGCCCCAACCAGCGACGAAAACGCGCCCATAGCTTTTGGCGGTGAAGCCGCGCTTCAAGCGACATCGTATCAATCATCGGAAACATGACCCCCTCACCGCGCCGCGCCTTGATCGCCGCATCCAAAAACGGGCGTTCAATGTGGCGAAAGTGCACCACCACGATCCGCCCAGCCAAGGCTTCCAGCAAGGGATCGATAATCTCGTCCAGGTCCGGGGCGTTGGCAATCTCGGAGTGGGTAATATGGTGGAAGGTAATTGAGGCCTCGTCGAGCGGACGCGGCGGCTTGACTACCCAATAACGCCGCTCGGCGAGCTTGATGCGCCCTAATGTAAACGGCACCAAGCCGATGCTCACAATGGCATGGCGACGCTCATCAAGCCCTGTGGTTTCCATGTCCAACGCGACCATCGGCACCTCGGCAATGGGCGTATCGAGACTCGGGGGTGGCGCCTCAAAAAAACGCTGAATGGCCGTATCCTGTGCCAACGGCGCGCGTTTTTGCATGTATTTCGCCCAGTCTGCCTGGGTGATTTTCCGGCGCGGGCGTATAAACGTCATATTAGCGTCCCGTCCGGTTGGCGGGAACGGGATAGCGGAACTTCAGGAATTTTTGGGCGTTGCTTAGCACCTGAAAGGCATCCTTGAGCGTGTGTCGTTCACTATCGGCGACGTTTTCTGGCTCGATATTGTTGTCGGGCACGCGTTCCTCCTGCAGGTCGATCACCTGATGGCGGATACGCGACATACACATAAACTCAAAGGCATAGCTCAATTTGTCGCTCATACCGGTAGCCAGGAGCTGGGTATTGGCAATGTCATCCAGCCGCTGGAAAGTGTTCTGGGCTTTTGAGCCGCAGGCCAAGGCATGCACACGGATCAGGTCAACCATGGGCGCTGTACCGCGGCGCTTCAAGTTGATGGAGTTATTGTGCTTGCCGTCTTTTTCCATCACAAAAGTGCGGAAAAACCCCAGCGGTGGTGTTCGATTCAGGGCGTTGCGCGCCATGGCGGCTAAGAAGAGCGGTGACTGGGGCGCTTTTTCAGCAATCAGATCCTGGAGCGCTTCCACAAAAAGGTCTTCTCCGTAGAGGCTATCAAGATCGAAAAAGATCGAGCTGTGCAGTAGCCTTTCCGGGGTCGGGTTATTGATCCAGTCAGTAAAGTAGCTTTTCCAGACGTGCAACGGCTGACGCCACTGTGAATTGGTCGCCATCACATCGCCCTTGCAGTAGGTATAACCACAGGCATCCAGGCCCTCACTCACAAAATCCGCCAGCGCCTTGAAATAGGCATCGTGCTCTTCAGGAATAAAGTCGTCCGACAGAATCAGCGCATTATCCTGGTCGGTGACAATGCTTTGCTCATTGCGCGCCATCGACCCGTTGACCATGAAACAGTAGGCCACCGGCGGTGGCCCCAGCTTCTCCTCGGCAAGCTCCAACAGACGACGCGAAAAACTGCGCCCAATGGTCGAGAGTGCACTGCCCACCATGTGGGAATTGGCCCCTTCTTGTACCATCCTGACAAAGGAGGCACTCACGTCCGGCGCCAGACGCGCCAATCCCTCAATGTTCGACTGGTGGAAAATATTGCTCACCAGGTAAAGTCCGCTGTGGGTTTCATAGCGAATGATATCAGAGAGGTGTACCACCCCCATTGGCCGTTGACGATAAAGCACCGGTAGGTGGTGAACGTTGTTACGCAGCATGGTAAGCATTGCTTCGTAGATCGAAACGTCCGACTGAACCGTGATAAGCCGTGAGGATACAACCTCCCCCACCGACGTTTGAGGCGAGAGCCCTTCGGCAACGACCCGAGTGCGAAAATCACTATCGGTCAAGATGCCACATACCTGCCACGTTTTACCTTCGCTGTCCTGAAAGCTATAACGCGGATGGGTACTGTCTTCTTTGAGTACCAGAACCGCTGAGGCTTGAGCCTGGCTGACCTGCTGAGCCGCTTGCTGCACCGTGGTCGATGCTTCTACCATGACCGGGTAACGCGCCACCAGCTTGCGAATCCGCGTGACCATCATGTCGTTGGATTTCTTTTGCTGCTCTGCGGCGGTTTCCAGTCGCGGACGTTCCACTTCAACGAAATCAGCGAAGTCCTCGTCTTCTTCACACAACTGCTGAAAGACAGCTTTGGGAATAAAGTAAAGCAGCGTGTCTTCGATAGCTTTGGCAGGGAAACGCACTTTTTGGTTACGCAACAAACTGAAGTGGCCAAAGATATCGCCTTCCCCTAGCCGGTTATAGAGGTCTCCCTGCCGACGATACACTTCGACCGCACCGCTGCGGATATAGCACAGGTCGGTCATCGTTTCGTTTAGTGCCAGAATATCGCTGCCGGTCTTGAAGTAACTGACCTCGACGCGGCTGGCGATTTTATCCAGTAAGCTGTCCGAAAGCCTATCGAAAGGGGGATGCTGCCCCATATGCTGGCGAATTTCTAATAGCTCGACATCCATGCTCTCTCCTCAGGCCGCCATAGCCGACCTTCCAACGCCTAACCCGATACGGGCCTGATAGTGAAAGTGTGGCGCGAAGCCTTGTACGCGTAAAGCCCGAAGACGAAAAAGCCCGGCGCTTTTGCGCCGGGCTTTAGAGCCGCTACGTAGCGGTGTCACTTAAAGACGTTACAAGCGGGTGCAACGCTCAATGACTGCTTACGATTCCGCCATTTCCTGAACACGCTGCATCATTTCAGGATCTTGCTGGATTGTTTGACCAATCGCGTTGAACGTATCAACATCTAGACCGCTATCTTCAACAACCTCAATCATGCGGTCATTGGCTTCGGTGCGGACTTCTTGCTGAGCGGCTTCATCGTCGGCTTCTTGCAGACGCTCTGTGTATTCTTGAGAGATGACCGCGATTTCTTGTGACGCATCAGCAAACTGCTGAAGCTGTTCATCAGAAAAATCTTGAGTCGGTGCCGCTTCTTGAGTGGCCATTGAGTCCTGTGTGGACTCTTGATCCTGCTGGGCATGAGCCGTTGCCGTCATTAGACCAGTCGCGAGCAGTGCGGCAGAAAACAGGGCAGTCATACGTTGCATAAAAAGAACCTCAGTTAACACGTTATGAATGTGCTTAGTGTGACGCGGACATAACGTCGAGGTTCAAATTTTTGCGTAAAACTATGTAACAAAAAGAACATTAAGTAACAAAACCACCAACTCCTATTGACTATTGAGAGCCTTATGAAAGGTGTTATATCACTCGTTTGCCAGCGGGATTTCGCGTCACTTGGATTACTCGCTATGCCTGTGCTGTTTGTGCTGCTTTGGAGCACCGGCTTTATCGGCGCCAAATTTGGCCTTCCCTACGCAGAGCCCTTCACGTTTCTCTTCATTCGTTTTGTGATGACGGTGATACTGCTAACGCCGCTGGTATGGATACTTAAAATTTCCTGGCCTTCATCACCCAGGTTATGGACCCACATCGCCATTTCAGGTCTCCTTGTGCACGGTACCTACTTAGGTGGCGTTTTCTATGGGATTTCGCTTGGCATGCCTGCCGGTTTGGCCTCGCTGCTGGTCGGCCTTCAACCCCTACTGACAGCAGCCTGTGCTGGCCCGCTTCTGGGTGAGCGACTGGCTAGGCAACAATGGCTGGGGTTAGGCTTGGGGTTGCTCGGTATCAGTGCCGTGCTGGGCAGCCAACTTGAGCTGGGGCAATCGCTATTCAGTGGCTTTGGTCTGGGCGCCTTGTTGAGCGTACTGGCAGCCTTGGTGGGCATTTCATTGGGCACGCTTTACCAAAAACGCTATTGCACGCGTATGCCGCTGCTATCTGGCGCCGTCATCCAATACCTTGCCGCGGGAGGCGTATTGGGGGTCGGGGCGCTGTTATTCGAGACACGTGACGTCACTTGGTCGCTCACTTTTGTCTTGACGCTCAGCTGGTTAGTACTGATTCTATCGATAGCTGCCATCTTGCTATTGATGGCGCTGATCAAGCGCGGCGAAGCGTCTCGGGTGGCGAGCCTGTTTTATCTGGTGCCCCCCGTTACCGCACTACAAGCGTGGTGGCTATTCGATGAACGGCTTTCCTGGATAGGGTTTGGAGGGATGTTTATTGCCATTGCCGGCGTCGTGCTAACGGTGCGCAAACCCGCTGTCAAAGCGCCAACAACATAACGATATAGAATTTTTCAGGGCTAGTATGAATACGTCTGAACATCACCATTGCGCGCGTGTGGATGGCCGCTGTAATCGGTGCGATACCCCGGTTCCTTTTGCCTTTACCATGGCCTTTCAACCCATTGTCGATGTCGCTGCGCGGCGGGTGGTTTATTACGAAGCGCTGGTACGGGGGCCCGGTGGCGAGTCGGCGGGATCGATTCTTGGAAAAGTCACCGACGATTTACTCTATCGGTTTGATCAAGCCTGCCGCATAAAAGCGATTGAATTAGCCAGCGCGCTGGGCATGCAAGAGCGTCTATCGATCAACTTCCTGCCTAACGCCGTTTACGAGCCGGAGGCGTGTATCCAGGCGACGCTTGAAGCCTCACGGCGGGTCGGATGGCCTACCGAACGACTGAATTTCGAGATCACCGAGACCGAGCGTGTCAAAGACCGGCAGCACATGCGCAACATTATCGAGAGCTACCGTGCGATGGGCTTTACCACCTCGCTTGACGACTTCGGCAACGGCTACGCGAACCTGGATCTTCTCACCGACCTGCGCCCAGACACTCTGAAGGTTGACCGTGAGATTGTCATGGACTGCAACAACAACAAGCGCCGTCAGGCGATTCTACGCAGCCTGGTGGCCTTGGCGGATACGCTGGGCACTCAATTAGTAGCCGAAGGCGTGGAAACCCGAGAGGAATCACGCTGCTTACTGGCACTAGGCATCCCGGTGCAGCAAGGCTACTACTTTGCCCGCCCGCAGTTGGAAGCGCTTCCGGTCATCGACGACGCCCTTTACGACTGATCCAGCCAGGCAACCCAAACAGGCGGCGTTTGATCGCCGCCTGTGCCTGACCCTCCCTGTCATCAATCGGCGATGTGACGCAGATAGTCGGCACCGCCTAGATTACGCATCTGTTGGCGCACCCATTGGCTGCGCTGCTCCACCTGGGGGCTTGGACGTGAAGCACTGCGCGTTAGCGGGCTTGGTAAGATTGCTGCCAGCAGACTGGCCTGGCGATCGTTCAGCGCGTCGGCCGACACACCAAAGTAGTGCTGTGCGGCAGCTTCCAGACCAAACACCCCGGCATCCCACTCGGCAACATTAAGGTAGACTTCGAGGATTCGCTGTTTGCCCCATATCAGCTCAATGAGCACGGTAAACCAGGCTTCCAGCCCTTTGCGCGCCCAGCTCCTGCCCGTCCATAAAAAAACGTTTTTGGCGGTCTGCTGACTGATGGTACTGGCCCCCCTCAGGCGCCCACCGTCCATACTCACCTGCAGGGCGCGGCGTAGCTCAGTAATATCAAAGCCGTGGTGATTGGGAAACCGCTGGTCTTCCGCCGCCATGACCGCAATTTTTGCCGAATCGGCAAGCTGCGACCAACTGCGCCATTCCCGCCGCAGCTGTATCGGCTCGCTGTGTACCCAACTCTGGATTTTACGCTCGACCATGACCATTGAACCTGGTGGTGGCACTACCCGAAACAGCATCACCAGGCTCACTGACAGCACCACAAACAGAAACACGCCACGCCAGACCCACCACCAAAGCCAGCTTGCTGAGCGACGTAGCGTGCGTTTCAACATGAAAGCTTCCTCACCGCTTTAACAAGTGGTCGGCATGGTAGCGAAGATGGTCGTCGATAAAGGTCGCAATGAAGAAGTAGCTATGGTCATAGCCGGCCTGCCGACGCAGGGTAAGCGGATGATCATGCGCTTCGCACACGGCTTCAAGGCGTTCAGGCTTGAGCTGCTCTTCAAGGAATTGGTCGGCTTCGCCCTGGTCGATAAACAGTCGTTGCCGCGAAGCGCCGTTGGCCACCAGTTCGCAAGCATCGTATTGGCGCCATTGTGCCGGATCGTCACCCAGGTAGTTGGAAAATGCCTTTTCCCCCCACGGACAGTTCATCGGGTTAACAATCGGGGAAAATGCTGACACGGAACGAAAGCGCCCCGGATGGCGTAATGCCATGATGAGGGCGCCATGACCGCCCATCGAGTGCCCGCTGATGGATTCGCGACCGTTAACCGGAAAGTGCTGACGCACTACCGATGGCAGTTCCTCGATCACATAATCGTACATGCGGTATTGCGGTTTCCACGGGGCCTGGGTGGCATTGACGTAAAAGCCCGCGCCAGAGCCGAGGTCATAGCTATCATGCTCGCCAGGCAGGTCAGTGCCTCGCGGACTGGTATCAGGGCAGACGATCGCGATACCCAGCTCCGCCGCCAGACGATGCGCACCGGCCTTCTGCATGAAGTTTTCGTCAGTACAGGTTAATCCCGAGAGCCACCATAATAGCGGCACCCGCTCTTCCTCGGCTTGAGGTGGCAAATAAACCGCGAATACCATGTCGCAGTCCAAGGCACGCGAGTAATGTCGATAACGCTTATGCCAGCCGCCGTGGCTGCGGTTGGCCGACACTAATTCCAGGGTTTCACTCATGCTCATGAGCTTGCTCCTTTAAAGCAGCAAGCGCGGCGGGTAACCCCGCCGCGCCCTTTGTTGTTCGTACTATCATACTCAGTAATGCAGGACGGTACGAATACTCTTGCCCGCGTGCAGTAAATCGAAGGCCTCATTGATCTTCTCAAACGGCATATCGTGGGTAATAAAATCGTCGATATTGATCTCACCGTTCATGTAACGCTCAACGTAGCCCGGCAGTTCGGTGCGGCCTTTTACGCCGCCAAAAGCGGAGCCTTTCCAGACCCGGCCAGTCACCAGTTGGAAAGGCCGCGTGGAGATTTCCTCACCGGCACCGGCGACCCCAATGATGATCGATTCACCCCAGCCTTTGTGGCAGCACTCCAGAGCAGAACGCATGACATTGACGTTGCCGATGCACTCAAAGGAGTAATCCACCCCGCCATCGGTCATATCCACCACGACCTTCTGAATCGGGTCGCTATAATCTTTGGGGTTCACGAAGTCCGTGGCTCCAAACTGCTTGGCCAGTTCGAACTTATCCGGATTGACGTCGATAGCGATGATTTTCGACGCCTTGGCCATCGCCGCGCCCTGAATGACCGCCAGACCAATGGCCCCCAGGCCAAAAACGGCAATCGTCGAGCCGGGTTCCACTTTAGCGGTGTTCATAACGGCACCGATACCGGTGGTCACGCCACAACCCAGCAGGCAGATTTTATCCATCGGTGCCTCTTTGGACACCACTGCCAGCGATACTTCGGGCAGCACGGTATATTCGCTGAACGTGGAGGTACCCATGTAGTGGTGGAGCATCTTGCCATCCAGCGAAAAGCGCGAGGTACCATCAGGCATGACACCCTTGCCCTGGGTGGCACGAACGCTACCACACAGGTTGGTCTTGCCCGACAGGCAGAACTTGCACTGCCCGCATTCGGCCGTATAGAGCGGAATGACATGGTCACCGGGCTTGAGGCTGGTGACACCCTCGCCAACCTCTTGCACCACACCGGCGCCTTCGTGGCCCAACACAGAAGGAAAATTCCCTTCCGGATCTGCGCCTGAAAGCGTATAGGCATCCGTATGACAAACGCTTGTCGCGGCCATCTTGACCAGCACTTCGCCCGCTTTGGGCCCTTCTACATCAATCTCGACAAGTTCTAGAGGCTTGCCGGCTTCCAGTGCTACCGCAGCACGTGACTTCATTACTATTGCTCCTTTACTGCCTGTCTGTTCTACGCCATTCAGTACGGGCGCATGGTTCACTCTTCGTCGGACGTGACCGGTTGATACTCAATGGGTAACCACTGATAACCCTCTTCATCCTGAATAATATGGCCTATGCCAGGAAACGGCATATGCGCCCCGGCCACCCAGTGCTTATCTTCGACCGCTTCTTCAAGCACGGCTTGACGCGTTTCAATGGCCTGATCAGGGTCAGAGTCAAATTCGATGGCGACCGTCGGATCATCAAACTGTAGGCCGTAACTATGCACCACATCGCCCCACACCAGCATGGCATCGTCGTCTCCACTCAGCATAAAGCTGGTGTGACCGGGTGTATGCCCATGGGTATCCTGGGCGACGATCCTCATTAGCATCTCATCACCCGGCTCGAACGTTGTGAACCGGTCATCCTCTACATAGGGTGCAACGGCGTCCTGAGCCATCTCGAAAAAGGCTCGTTGGCCTTCACCGGCCTCTTCCGCACGTGACTCGCTCAACCAGAAATCGGCATCCTGCTGGCTGGCCCGCAACTCGGCGTTGGGGTATACGGCCTCACCGTCGCGGGTCAACCCGCACACATGGTCAGGGTGAAGGTGGGTCATCAGGATAGTGTCCACGTCCTCTGGCTGGTAACCGGAGGCACGCAGGTTGTCTTCAACATGCCCAAGCGTCGGGCCAAAACAGGCGGACGACCCGGCATCCACCAGCACAAGGTTCTCACCAGTATTGATCAGAAAAGCATTGACGGCGGTTTGAACCCCGTCTTCGGAGTCAATGAACAACGCATTCAGGTGCTCACGTATCTCCGCTTGCTCCATGCCTTTAAGCAGCTGTGTTTCAATCGCCGTATAGCCGTCGTACAGCGCCGTGACCTCATGGTCGTCAACCATCATCCTAAACCAGCCTGACACCTGCTCCGGCCGTTGGTCAGGGGCCGCCACCGCGCTTAGCGAGGTTCCCAGGGCCAGCAACAGTGCTGCCTTACCTACTCTTGAAATCGATACATGTTGAGACACTTGTCATCTCCTAGCATAAGAAGGGCTGCCACGCCCGATAAGCCTGTCCGCAACGCTTGTGCATTTACTTTACAAAGCTGGTACGCAAAGCTTTTTCTGATCACAGTGTAGGTCAACTAGTCGATCGGGATAAAGCGGGATACACTCATAAGATTATTGCCAGTGTGCAACAATCAACTTAACGGCAGGTAAACTCCATGCAGCGCTGGGACAGAATTGAAGCCTTCATTGAGGTGGTCCGCCTTGAAAGCTTCTCGGCGGCAGCGCGCCACCTCAAAGTATCGACCTCTCACATCAGCCGCTTGGTCAGCCAACTCGAAAACCAGTTGGGCGTTCAGTTGCTGTACCGCACTACCCGCCAGATCCGCTTGACCGATGCTGGGTCTATCTATGTAGAACACTGCCGACACCTGTTCGACGGTTTGCGTGATGCCGAACAGGCGTTGAGCGAACAGCAGGGCAAGCCTCACGGCGTGTTGAAACTCACCTCGGCGACGACGTTTGGAGAGCGCTATATCGCGCCGCTGGTCAACGACTTCCAATGCCTGCACCCGCAGTTGGACGTGCAGATGCACTTCACCAACCGTCCGGTGGAGCTGATTGATGAGGGCTTTGATATAGCGATTCGCATGGGGGTGCTCAAGGATTCGAGCATGATTGCGCGCCGCCTATGCAAACGCCGCGAATATATTGTCGGCTCGCAAGCCTACTTTCGCCAGGCGACACGCCCGCATACGCTTGGCGAGCTGAGCCAGCACCGCTGCCTGGTGGGTTCGCGGCCCAACTGGCTGTTTGAGGTCAATGGCCAGCGACGTGAAGTCAAGGTCAACGGCTGCTGGCAGGCCAACTCAGGGCCAGCCCTGCTCGACGCCACACGGAAGGGACTCGGCCTTGCGCAACTGCCTGACTATTACGTCGCGCCTTATCTCGCCAGCGGTGAGCTGGTAGCCGTACTGGAACCCTTTCAGCACCACGATACTGGGGTATGGGCGGTTTACCCCCGCCACCGTCACCTTTCACCTAAGATACGCCAGTTGGTGGATTACCTTGTCGAGCATATTGGTCAGGTACTACCTGACACTCAATGGCGTTAACCGCTCGTCCAGCACTGCGCCCCGGCCAACGCCATGCGAACTCGGCGTGCGATCACATAAAGATGACGATACAATGAAAGTTCAATCGTAAATGTTTTATGTCTACTAAGCACTGCTGCTTACCCACAAAGGACGTTGGTATGTCTCCCCCCCCTTCCTGGCCCATCGGCTTTCGAGCCGTTTTTTTGCGTGCCGTGCTGTACGTGTTATTTATTGGCGCTATCGCACAAGGTGCCTATTTAGAAGCGCTCTATCTGCCCTCAGCACGATTTTCAGAGTGGGGCTTTACTGAATTTAGCCAAACGTTGGTGCTGGCCATCTGCTGCGCCATGTTGATTTACATTCGTCAGGTACTTAACGTCTGGCCCACCGTCACGCTGCTGCTGCTAGCTTATTTGGCCGCCTCTCTGGTGCGCGAACAGGACCACTTTTTAGATAATTTTGTTGCTGACGACACCTGGAAAGTGCTTGTTGCGCTGATCATTCTTCCGACGCTCGGTTGGGTAATCAAGCAGCGCCGACGTTTTCTTGGGGAGTTCGCCCACTACAGCAACACCTTTGCCTTTGGCCTGTTCACAGCGGGTGTACTTACCACCTACATTTTTTCGCGGTTATATGGACGGCAGGCGTTCTGGCAAGCGATTCTTGAAGATAGCTACTCAGGAACCTTCAAGAGCGCCGCGGAAGAACTGGTGGAGTTACTCGGTTACAGTTTAATTTTAATCGCCACTTTGGAATTATTGTTACTTGCCCGCCGAGTCCATCAATCGCGCAAGTCGTCGTCGCTATAGCGCAACACACCCTTGGCGTACACAATCACCATACAAAAAGCCCGCCGTTCATTGAACGGCGGGCTTTTTGATTCGACTTGAAGTGCTATGCGTTATTCGTCGAGGAACGAACGCAGCGGCTCAGAACGGCTCGGATGACGCAGCTTGCGAAGCGCCTTGGCTTCAATCTGACGAATTCGCTCGCGGGTCACATCGAACTGCTTGCCAACCTCTTCAAGGGTGTGGTCGGTGTTCATATCAATACCAAACCGCATGCGCAGCACTTTGGCTTCACGCGCCGTCAAGCCACCCAACACATTGCGTGTGGCTTCGACCAAGCCTTCACCAGTAGCCAGATCGATCGGCAGCAACATGGTGCCGTCTTCGATAAAGTCACCCAGGTGCGAGTCGTCGTCGTCGCCAATGGGCGTCTCCATGGAGATCGGCTCTTTGGCAATCTTGAGCACCTTGCGGACTTTATCTTCCGGCATCTCCAAGCGTTCACCCAGCTCTTCCGGTGTCGGCTCGCGGCCCATTTCCTGCAGCATCTGACGCGATACGCGGTTGAGCTTGTTGATCGTTTCGATCATGTGAACCGGAATACGGATAGTACGGGCCTGGTCGGCAATCGACCGGGTAATCGCCTGGCGAATCCACCAGGTGGCATAGGTCGAAAACTTGTAGCCACGGCGATATTCAAACTTGTCGACCGCTTTCATCAGACCAATATTGCCTTCCTGAATCAGATCCAGGAACTGCAAACCGCGATTGGTATACTTCTTGGCAATCGAGATCACCAAACGCAGGTTGGCTTCCACCATCTCTTTTTTGGCACGACGGGCTTTCGCTTCACCGATCGACAGCTTGCGGTTGACCTCTTTCAGATCAGACACATTTAGCTGCACCATGTCCTCTTCAAAGGCAATTTTGCGCTGACAGCGGGCAATATCGGCGCGCAGCGGTTCCAGGCGATCAGCGTACTTGGGCTGCTCGGACTGAAACGCATCCAGCCATTTCGGGCTTGACTCACTCCCCGGAAACGACTTGATAAAGGTTTTGCGCGGCACCTTGGCTTTCTTCACGCACATCTGCATGACAGCTTTTTCCTGGGCACGCACCTGTTCGATACTAATGCGTACCTGACCCACCAACCGCTCGAAATGCTTGGGCACCAGCTTGATCGGGGAGAACAGCACTGCCAGACGCGCCTGCTCTGCTTTCAGCTCAGTACTTCCACGACCGTGCTTGGCAAAGACCGCTTCTACCGCTGCGTTCTGCTCACGAATCTGTTCGAAACGCGCACGCGCCTCTTCGGGATCCGGGCCGCCTTCGCTCGCGGTGGAGTCATCATCTTCGTCGTCGCCTTCAACGTCGTCATCAACCTCTGATACAGGCTCCGGCTCGGGCACTTCTGCTTCCGCCACGCCAGGGATTCCTTCATCCGGGTCGATAAAACCAGAGAAGAGGTCTGACAACCGACCGGGGGCCTCCTCGTCTTGGGTCGCGTCGTAGGCGTCCAGAATAGAGGACACGGCACCCGGCAAATAGGCCAGCGCCGACATGACTTCGCGTGTTCCCTCTTCAATCCGCTTGGCGATTTCGATTTCGCCTTCACGAGTCAAGAGCTCAACCGTGCCCATTTCCCGCATGTACATGCGGACAGGGTCGGTGGTGCGACCGACGTCGCTTTCCACGGCGGCAAGGGCCGCAACGGCCTCTTCCGCAGCGGACTCGTCCGTGGAGTGATCCGACATCATCAAAGTGTCTTCATCTGGCGCTTCTTCAACGACACTAATACCCATGTCGTTGATCATGCCAATGATGTCTTCCACTTGATCCGGGTCGGCGATATCCTCGGGCAGATGGTCGTTGACCTCGGCATAGGTCAGGTAACCCTGTTCCTTGCCGCGCGCGATCAACTCCTTCAGACGCGACTGCTGCTGTGCATTTCCAGCCATAGAAACCCTATCTCGACGAAGAAGAATGAAGCACCTGAAGCGCTGATGTAAAAACCTAACAAGCCTAACATTATAGCGTGATTGGCTTGAGTTTTTCCAGTTCGTGTATTTGCGCTGTCATTCAGGTGTGTTAGGTTGATTGGTTAGCCACTTTTTTAACCCGTGGCACTTGATCTGGAGGCGGCACAGTGATAATTCAACCCGCCTCTCTCCATGTAGCGTTAATGCGGTCGCCGGGACAGTTCCATTACCAAGCTTGCCAGACGCTGACGCTGTTCTTTATCAAGCTTTTGCCCGTCGCGCTCTTGCGCCAGCAATGCTTCATATTCCTCTCGCGGCGATTGCTGGCGCTGTACATGACTCAGATGCGCCACCAATCCCGTTAGCTCTGTTTCCCGCGTCGCCCTGGGAATCAGCAGTTCCCGCTTTGCAAATTCAGCCAGCCTGGCACCCTCTTCACTGCCTTGAAAGTGCGCCAAAACCACCTGGGGACTGCGATAACGTCCAGCCCGCAAGAGCCCCAGCAGCTCTCTGCAGAGACGCGCATCACTGCCTTGTGGCCCGTCACTATCTGGCAACCAGGCGTCACTTTCCGGCAGGCTCGCCACCAGGCCGGGTTCGTGAAGCAGTAACTGCACAATTCGCCCAACCGGCGACAGCGCTTGTTCACGAACCGACCGACGCGCTGGCGCACTCTCCTGCTTAGTACCCGCAGTACCGGAGGATTCAACCGACTCTGCACGGGCCTGCTGTTGGCGCGTTGTTGCCTCTACACGCTTTTTAAGCAGTTCTTTCAGCTGCTCTTGAGCCAGGCCACTACGCTTGGCTAACGCCTCGAGCATCAATGATTTGAGCATGCCATCCGGCACTTTGTTCAATGCTTCAAGCACCCGACTGGCAAACCGTTCTCGACCTTCCACGGTATTCAGGTCACGCCCCTGGGCTGCCTGCTCGAAGAGAAACTCAGACAGCGGCATTGCACAGGTGACGCGGTCCTGAAACGCCTCGGTTCCTTCGCGGCGCACCAGTGTATCCGGGTCATCGCCTTCCGGCAGAAACAAGAACCGTGCCTCTCGGCCGTCAATCATCATCGGCAGCGCGGTTTCGAGTGCCCGACTTGCCGCCTCACGGCCAGCCCGGTCGCCGTCAAAGCAAAACACCACGCGCCCCACGAGACGGAACAGGCGACTCAAATGGTCTTCCGTGGTGGCCGTGCCGAGAGTGGCCACGGCATTATGAATGCCATATTGCGCCAGCGCGACAACGTCCATGTAGCCCTCGACCATCACCAACTGCTCAAGCCTGCTGGAAGCTTGGCGGGCTTCATAAAGGCCGTAAAGCTCACGCCCTTTATGAAACACGGGCGTTTCCGGAGAGTTAAGGTACTTGGGCTGACCATCACCCATTACCCGGCCACCGAAAGCGATGGTGCGACCGCGCAAATCACGGATCGGGAACATTACCCGGTCACGAAAGCGGTCGTAGGTACGCCCCGTGTCTTCACGGTGAATCAACAGACCATATTCAATCTGTACCGACTCGCTAATACCCCGCTCGCTCAGATGTTGCTTGAGCGCTTCCCAGCCCCCTGGTGCATAGCCAATGCCGTAGTCGCTGATGACGTCACTGGAAAGGCCACGCTCATGCAAATACCGCTTGGCTTCGCTCCCCTCCTGCATCTTAAGCCGCTCGCGGTAAAAGCTGGCAGCGAGCTCAAGAAGATTAACGCCCTCTTTACGCTTTTTTTCGCGTTGCTGAGCGCGCGGGTCATCAGCCCCCTCCCGGGGCACTTCAATGCCCAACCGCCCGGCCAACTGCTCAACCGCCTCGGGAAACGGCAGCTTGTCGTACTCCATCAAAAAACGCAGCGCATTGCCGTGTACCCCACAGCCAAAGCAGTGATAAAATTGCTTGTCTGCGCTCACCGTAAACGAAGGGGTTTTCTCTTGATGGAAAGGACATAGCCCCGAATAGTTGCGACCTGCCTTTTTCAGTTGCACACGCTCGCCGACCACCTCCACCACATCAACGCGGCCTAGCAGATCGTCGATAAAACGCTGTGGAATTTGGCCAGCCATGGATGCAGGCATCCTCGCGCGGGGCGCTGATTCGCGAACCTAATGTCATCAGACACTATCGTCATAAAAGACTATGCCCGATCACCTTAGATACGCTTTGATAAACGCAAAACAAGCGGCCACCTAGATGGCGGCCGCTCGGCATCCCTCTAGAAACACGCTATGCGTGACACAGCGTGTTTCGGTACGGATCAATAGAGCCGTTCGAAACGCTTTTGTTCACGCTGAATCTTCTTGGCGTGACGCTTTACGGCCGCAGCCGCTTTGCGCTTGCGCTCAGCAGTCGGCTTCTCGTAGTGCTCGCGACGACGTACTTCAGAGAGAACGCCGGCTTTTTCGCAAGAACGCTTGAAGCGACGCAGGGCGACGTCAAACGGCTCGTTATCACGTACTTTTACAGAAGGCATTAAGCACTCACCTACCTTAAGGAGTCTTGAGTTCGGATAGTACGCGCATCGTTACGCATGTATGCGAGCACGGTGCACGACTCATTTTTACAGCGCACAATATTCTAATCCTGCTGGACACGCTTTGCAAATGCTAACACCCACTCAGCACTGAGGATGCTAGACTACTGCCACTATTTTTCACAGAGTTATTGTCCTATGCGCGTACTGGGCATTGAAACGTCCTGCGACGAAACTGGCGTCGCCATTTACGATACCTCGCTGACCGGCGGCCAAGGCCTGCTCGCCGATGCGCTTTACAGCCAAATTGCCATGCACACCGATTACGGTGGCGTTGTGCCCGAACTGGCCTCACGCGACCACACCCGCAAGCTGTTACCACTCATCGAGCAAGTCCTGAATGATGCCGGGCTCGAGCGCCACGACCTTGATGGCATCGCCTATACCGCTGGCCCTGGGCTGGTCGGTGCATTAATGGTGGGCGCCAGCACTGCACATGGCATGGCCCGCGGTTTGGGCATTCCGGTGCTTGGCGTGCATCATATGGAAGGCCATTTACTAGCCCCCATGCTCGAAGACGACGCCCCCGACTTCCCGTTTGTGGCGCTGCTGGTGTCCGGCGGCCATACCCAACTAGTAAACGTTCAAGGGCTGGGCAACTACCAACTGCTCGGCGAATCTGTGGACGATGCCGCTGGCGAAGCCTTCGACAAAGCCGCCAAAATGCTCGGGCTCGCCTACCCCGGTGGCCCTCATGTGGCGGCGCTAGCCGAACAAGGGGACCCTGAGCGTTTTCGCTTTCCCCGCCCAATGACCGACCGCCCGGGGCTGGACTTTAGCTTTTCAGGGTTGAAAACCCACACCCTCACAGCGATTCGCCAGTTGGAAACGGCTGGCGAGTTGGATGACCAGTCCCGTGCTGACGTTGCCCGCGCCTTTGAAGAAGCCGTGGTCGACACCCTGGTCATCAAGTGCCGCCGAGCGCTGGACCAAACCAGCCTTAAACGGCTGGTTGTGGCGGGCGGCGTAAGCGCCAATCATCGTCTCCGCGAACGACTCGCCCAGGCCTGTGAAAAACGCCGGGCAAAGGCCTACTACCCACGCGGGCGTTTTTGCACCGATAACGGTGCGATGATTGCCTATGTGGGCGCCCAGCGACTGCAAGCGGGTGAGCAGGACGCTAGCGGCATCATGCAAGCGACGCCGCGCTGGCCGCTCGCCGAACTGGCAGCGCCTGCCGATTCCCCAGCGCATTAACCCCGAAATGGTGGCTCCTCACCGCGCTTTAGCCGACGAATATTCAGTGCATGGCGGGTCAGCACCAGCAGGCTGAACCCGCCAACCACCAGCACATAAGACGGCGCCAGCCAACCACATACCAGCGGCGCCACCATAGCGCTCCAAAGCGATGCTAAAGCTGCTGTTTTCAGCCGCCAGGCGAGCAAGGCCCAGACCAGGGCAGTGATTAGCGCCACGGCGGGCACCAACACGAGTAGTACGCCGAACGCACTGGCCACTGCCTTGCCACCGCGAAACCCATGCCATAACGGGTAGCTGTGGCCCAGTAAGACGGCTAACCCAACCACCCCTTGAAGCCAGACGGGAAAGTCCAGCAGCTTGGCAGCGAGCACCGCAGGCATGCCTTTTAGCGCATCCAGCAGCAGGGTGACTGCTGCCAAACGGGCGCCGTACAAGCGCAGCACGTTGGAAAAGCCGGGGTTGCGCGAGCCGTGTTGACGGGGGTCGGGCAGCCCAGCCCAGCGGCAGACGCTAAGTGCCGCTAGCCAACTACCGCTTACATACCCCACTAGTATCCATATCATGCCATTGTGCTCACGTTGGCTACTGTTGCTGAGCGCTTTGCTCACGTACAATCGCTCGCTCGTAGTGTTGGGGAAGGCCCATGGATCGCATTTTCATCGAAGCGCTTGAGGTAGATACCATCATTGGCGTCTACGAATGGGAGCGCACCATTCATCAGTCGCTGCGTCTGGACTTAACGCTGGCCGCCGATATCCGCTCGGCGGCGGCTACCGATGACCTTCGGCTGACGCTGGATTACGCTGCCATTTGTCAGCGGATTCAACAGTTTGCTGATACTCATCAGTTTGCTTTGGTGGAAACCTTCGCCGAGCGCCTGGCCGCCTGCCTACGTAATGATTTTCCAATCAGCTGGCTGCGACTTACCGTCCACAAACCCGGCGCAGTCCCCAATGCACGCAGCGTCGGCCTGGAAATCACCCGCGGCACGCTCCCCGAAGAAACCGGAGCATCCGCCCCATGAGCTTAGTGACCGTGAGCCTGGGCAGCAATATCGAGCCCGCCAGACATATCCGCTTATGCCTTGATGCGCTGGCCGATACCTTTGGTTCGCTTGAGATATCGCGGGTGTTCGAGAGCGAACCCGTGGGTTTCAGTGATAGGCGCAATTTTTTCAACCTGGTGGTGGCGTTTCAGAGCGACTGGAGACCCGGCGAACTTCAGGCCTGGGCCAAACAGCTGGAAGCCGACCATGGCCGAACGCCCGAAATGGCAAAATACAGCCCCCGCGCACTGGACATCGATCTGCTGACGGTGGGTGACACCTGCGGTATCGTCGACGGGATCACGCTGCCCCGCGCCGAAATCAACTACAACGCCTTTGTCTTGCAGCCCTTGGCCGAACTACTGCCCACTTGCTGCCATCCCCACTGCTGCACACCCTACGCAACCCTTTGGGCAGACTTCGACCTGGGTACTCAGCGCTTGTGGGCAATTGATTTCGAATGGCATGGCAAGTGGATTTCCCAGGCCGACCCAGCACCACGGCAGGCGCTGGGTCGCTAACCTTATACCGTCAAATCAGCGCCGTCTCGATAGCCAAGTGACGGCGCTCTTTTAGCGCGGCACCCAGCTCGGCGCCCTGAAAGCCCTCTGCGATTAATGACTGCGGGCTTACCTGTTGCGCGGCCTGCCAAGCACCGTTCAATACGCTCCCATGCGCGGGGGCCAACACCTTTACCAGCGTTAATTGGGTGTCTACCTGAGCGGGTTTACGCCAGGCATCCAGGCGCTCCAGCCAATGAGATACCGCCGCGGCATCAAGCGCATCCGCCACCAACTGTCGGGTCAAGGCCGCATGTCGCGCTAGCTGCGCCACCGCGTTTGGCAACCGCAGCCGCTTGGCCAGCGACTCACGCGCGGCATCGTCCAGTGGCGAAACCAACAGCGCATAGCGCCACTCGGCGCTTGCCAGCGCATCATTATCCAGCCCCGGCGCCATGGCATTGAGGCAATCACTCAAGCTGCCACGCGTTAATTCAGGCCACCAGGTAGACAGCGCCTCACACTGGTCAAGCGTTGAGAAATAGCTCGCTGGCCGCGCTTCGCCCAACGCTTTTTCGGTTTCTAGCCACACCCGCTCCGCGGCCAAGTAGGCAAGCTCCCCGCTGCGGCTGACCTCGCCCATCAGCGTCATCGTATCCGGCGCAATCGCAAAGCCCAGCGTTTTATAACGCGCCAGAAAGCGTGCCGTGCGCAACACTCGCAGCGGGTCTTCGCGAAACGCTGGGGAGACATGCCGGAGCTGTCGCTGTTCAATGTCCTGCTGGCCGGCAAAAGGGTCGATCAGCGTGCCATCAGGGGCTTCCGCGATCGCATTGACGGTCAGGTCGCGGCGCAGCAAGTCGTCTTCAAGGGTAACGTCGGGGTTGGCAATCACTTCAAAGCCCGCGTAGCCATGCCCGGCTTTTCGCTCGGTGCGTGCCAGGGCGTATTCTTCGGCGCTCTCAGGGTGGAGAAACACCGGAAAGTCGCGCCCCACCGGTTTGAACCCGCGTTTGAGCATCTCATCGGGTGTGGTGCCCACGACCACCCAGTCGTTGTCATAGACTGGCCAGCCCAATAGCCTGTCGCGCACCGCCCCGCCCACTCGGTAAACCTCAAGCCCGGCGATACGTGGATCGCTGCCACCCGTCATCGCGGTGAACCTTGTGATTTATGGCTTGGCACGCTGATACGCTCGCCTGTCGCCAGGTCAAGCGCGGTCAACTCCCCGCCCCAGGCGCAGCCGGTGTCCAGGGCATCAACGCGAACTCGGGCGTCAGGCGTTTCTCCACCGAGTGCCGCCCAGTGACCAAACAGCAATTGAGGGTCATCGTCGCGGGGAAATCGAAACCACGGCGCAAACCCCGTTGGGGCGCTTTCAATACCCTGATTGGCATCGAAATCCAGTCGTCCCTCGGCATCGATAAAGCGCATGCGGGTGAGCACATTGACAATGCAGCGCAGGCGGTCCATGCCATCAAGCGCGTTGTCCCATTGAGCCGGGTGGTTACCGTAAAGCTGGCTTAAAAAGCGCCCCGAGTGCTCGCTCGCCAATGCGGCCTGCACCTCGTCGGAGAGTGATTCCACCTGGGCAAGATCCCACTGGGGCAGCAGGCCTGCGTGAGTCATCAGCCGGGTCCCTTCACGCACCGCCAATGGCTGACTCTGGAGCCAATCGAGCAAACGCTCGCGGTCAGGCGCCTCCAATACAGCCTCCAGACTGGCATTCTTCTTGACCTTGCCGCCGCCCCGCGCGGCTACCAGCAAGTGAAAGTCATGATTACCCAGTACGCAGCGAACGCGACTACCCAACCTTTCAGCTTCGCGTAGGCAGGCCAGTGAATCGGGGCCACGGTTGACCAGGTCGCCGACCAGCCAGAGGGTATCCTGCGCCGGGTTGAAACCGAGCTTGTCCAGCAAGGCCATCCATTCGCTATAACAGCCGTGCAGGTCGCCAATCGCATAGGTGCTCATTGTTAAAGGCCTTTCAGGTCTTAGTGCAGTTGATAAGGTACTGCGAGTCGAAAGGTAGGAATCGCCACTTCAAAGACCCGCTGGGTCGATGTATCCAGCAGGGTGTAGACGCCTTCCATGACCCCCACTGGCGTCTGCAACACAGCACGACTGGTGTAGCGAAACCGCTGGCCCGGGCCAATCAGCGGTTGCTGACCCACCACGCCCTTGCCGCGCACCTCCTGATGTTCGCCGCTGCCATGCGTGATTTTCCAATAGCGTGCCATCAGTTGAACGCTGTGCGGACTGCCGTTGTGCACGCTGACGGTGTAGCTGAACACGTAGCGTGACTCCGCTTCGCTCGACTCTTCAGCGCGGTATTCGGGAGTCACCGTGACATCGATCGCCAAGTCGCTCATTGCGTGCTCTCCCCTTCATTCGCTGCCACGCGGTTGGCGAGCGCCACGAATTCGGCCACTGTCAGCGTTTGCGGACGGCGCACCGGGTCAATGCCGAGCGCTTCCAATACATCGGCACCCACTCGCCCTTTCAGGTTATTGCGCAGCGTTTTGCGCCGCTGACCGAAGGCAAGCTTGACCAGCTCAAACAGCAGCGCAGGGTCATCGGCCGTATGGGGCAGCGTTGCGTGGGGGGTGAGACGGACAATGGCGGAGTCCACACTTGGGCGTGGCACAAAGGCCTCAGGCGGGACAATAAACAGCTGCTCGACCTGGCAATAATACTGGGCCATGACCGATAAACGCCCCCAGTCAGGGCCGCCAGGCTCGGCCGCCAGCCTCTCCACTACCTCTTTTTGCAACATGAAATGCATATCGGCAATGGCATCGCCCATGGTCAGCAAATGCACAATCAGCGGCGTCGAGATGTTGTAAGGCAGGTTACCCACCACGCGCAGAGCGGGGCCATCTCCTTTGAGGACGGTGAAATCGAACTTCAGCGCGTCGCCCTCATGGATGACAAAATCTGGATAGTTGAAAAATTGCACGCGCAGACCAGGAATCAGGTCCCGGTCGAGCTCGATAACCTCAAGCGCACCGGCGGCCTCTAACAGCGGTTCGGTGAGTGCGCCCTGACCCGGGCCAATTTCAATCAGTCGGTCGCCTTCGCGGGGGCCAACCGCACGCACAATGCGTGAAATGATCCCCAGGTCACGGAGGAAGTTCTGACCAAAGCGTTTGCGGGCGCGGTGCTGCTGAGGCGCGTGAGACATCTAACACGGTTCCTTGGGGGTCGGTCGTTGGCCAAAAGGCCTGAATAACTGCATTGTTGCGTCGCGCGGTGCTAGCCCAACGAGACGGCACGTTGGTCGGCGAGCCGCCGCGCCAATGATAGCGCCACCTTTAGGCTTCCGGGGTCAGCGACGCCCTTACCTGCCAGCGTTAATGCCGTGCCATGATCGACAGAGGTACGTACCAGCGGCAAGCCCAGGGTGATGTTGGCGGCCTGCCCAAAGCCTGCATATTTTAACACCGCCAATCCCTGATCATGATACATGGCCAAAACAGCATCGACACCGGCCAGATGGCGCGGTGTAAACAGCGTATCGGCGGGGAAAGGGCCTGTGATATCCAGGCCTTCCTGACGCAGCGCCTCAAGAGCGGGAATGATGATATCCAACTCCTCGCGCCCCAGGTGGCCATCTTCACCGGCATGGGGGTTCAGGCCACATACCGCTATTCGCGGCGCGGCCAAGCCAAACTGCTGGCGCAGATCGGCGGCCAACAGGCGGCCGATACGCACAACGCGCTCAAAGGTAATGGCATCCGCCACCTTACGCAGAGGTAAGTGCGTGGTCGCGAGCGCCACGCGCAGATCACCATTGCCCTGCCAACCAGGCGCTTGGGCGTGCAGGGCGCGGTCGGTGGCCAACATCATGACCACCTCATCAACGCCGCAGGCGTCGCGCAGCCATTCTGTATGCCCGGTAAAACCTGAAAAGCCTGCGTCGATAATCACGCCTTTGTGCAATGGCGCGGTGACCATTGCCGCCGCCTGGCCGACTTGGCAAGCCGTCACGGCCAACGCCAATGTCTCCAGCACGTAGCGGCTGTTAGCCGTGTTGAGCACGCCGGGAACCGCAGGTTCAGCAAGCTCGACCGGCCAGACCGGCAGCGTTGCCGACCGCTGCGCCGGCAGCGTGTGCGACGGCGATACTTCGACAAGATCTACCTCAAGCGATAGTGCAGCGGCGCGTTGCCGCATCATCTGCGGGTCACCAATCGCGACGCTACCGTCGGGCAAGGCCCCTTGAGCGGCCAGCATCAGCGCCAGCTCAGGCCCGATACCGGCAGGTTCACCGGTGGTTATCGCCAACGGCGCTGGGCAACGATTTTTCATCAAAGACGAATATCAACGAAGGCTTGCGAGCGGATTTGCTGCTGCCAGGTTGCCAACTCTTGATTGGCACGGCGCTGGAAAATCGACTGCCGCACTTCTTCACGCTGGGCTTCCTGAGCCACATCCTGCTGACGGCGCTCGAGCACCTCGATAACATGGTAGCCGAACTGCGAACGAACCGGCTCTGAGACCTGATTCAGAGATAACTCGCGCATGGCCTCTTCAAACGCCGGCACCGTCTGTCCGGGGCGCAGCCAGCCAAGGTCACCCCCATTAAGCGCACTACCGTCGTCGTCACTCATTTCACGGGCCACCGCGGCGAAGTCTTCGCCCTGGGCCAAGCGCTCGCGCACTTCTTCGGCTTGTGCCCGCGCCTGGCGTTCATCTCGGGTGGGGGTCAGCTCAATAAGCACGTGGCGAGCACGGGTTTCCTGGATAACGGCTTCTTCGCCTACCTGACCCATCTGCTGACTCAGATAGCGATCAACCTCGCTGTCGCTGACATTGACCCGGTTGCCTACTTGGCTCTGTTGAACCTGGCGTATCAACATTTCTCTACGCACGTCCTCACGAACACTGGCCAGCGTCATGCCATCGGCTTCCACCGCATCGGCAAACTCTTCAAGGCTCATGTTGTTGGATTCGGCGATGGAGCGGACTTGCCGGTTAAGTTCGGTATCGTCGATATTGACGTTGGCATCGCGGGCCATCTGCAACTGAATCTCTTCGAGAACCATCTGCTCCAGCACCTGTGATTCCATCTGCTGACGAGAAGGAAGTGATTCCCCCCGCGACTGTGCCTGGCTTTCGACCTGAGCCAATCGGTTATCCAGCTCGCTGCGCATGATAACGCCGTCGTTGACCACAGCGACCACACGGTCCAGCGCCTGGCGCTCAGTGGGCGCCGACGTTTGGGCCTGAGCACTCAGCGGAACGGCAGCCGCCATACAAAGGGCCAACGCACCTCCCAGCGAAAGCAGCGTGGTGCGAGCGCACAAGGTCTTTCTCATTTTCATAACTTAAGTCTCTATCAGTCGCCATTCTAAAGGCTAATTTATAAAGGCGCAGGGCGATAACCCGGAATGGCTTGTTCAAAGAACCCATCGGCATTTTGGCCAACGCCGCCTAAACCACGGAATACAAAGCGCAGGAAAATACCGCGGTCATTAAAGTCGTCGTCGATACGTGCTGTGTCACTGTCATCGACCCATTCACGCCATACCAGCTGCAGGCCATAGCAACAGTCGCTCCACTGCACACCCGCTAGTTGCTCAAGCGAACGGTCATTGGTTTGATCGTGAAGGTAACGGCCGATCAGATCAATCTGTGGAGTGGCCTTCCAGGCAAAAGATAGGTCCCATTCTTCACGATCATAATTGCGGAAATCGTCATCACTGGGCTCTACGCCAGGGTTAAAATCTTCGATTTCCCAACGGTAGCCAAGGTTCACTACGTGGCCCTGAGGGTGACGATAGCGTAGGTCGACGGTCGAGCTTTCTGTGCGCTCTCGCTTGTCGTCATAGAGCCACTCGTAGCCGGTGCTCCAACGATCATTAATTTGCCAGTCAACCTGTGTCACCAGCGGCGAGCGATCACGGGTGGCTTTATAGCGGCTTTCTGTGCCTCTGTCTGGCAGTTCATCGGCGTTGCCTTCAATATCTATTCTTCGCTCGTCGAAGTAGACGCTTTGCCCAACACCAACGGACAGTCGTTCGCGGCCGGTTTCATCTGCAAGCAACCGTGATTCAACCCCCAACGACAGTCGGTTCAAATCACCCACCCGGTCGGAACCAGAAAAACGCTGGGCTGACCAAAGCTGGTTCCAGGAAAAAGGCCGCTCGCTACTGTCAAAGCTAGGAAGCTCGCTCTGGTCGGTACGCGGCACAAAGGCATAGTTCAAACGGGGCTCCAGAGTTTGGCGGTAGTCACGCCCGCCCAGCGCCAGTTCACGCTCAAACACCAGGCCGCTGTCAACGGTCGTCACCGCAATGCTACGGCTCGGCGATTCGCTGTTTTCGGTCATCCGGTTGCCGTAATCCAACTGATAATCGGTGTGCCACAGCTCAGTGCGCGGTTCCACATATCCCCAAGGACGCTCGAAGCGCCATCCCACAGCCGGGGTAAGGTGCACACGACTACCTATCGCCGATTCGCGTTCGATGACGCGCTGTTCGTTCACATCACGCCAGAAATAGGTCGCGTTGGAGCGCCACTGGCTGTAGAAACCATTACCCAACTGCCAACGAGCGTTGGCAGTCAAGCTTGGCAGACGATAAAAAGGCTTGTTGCGTTCGTTAAGCGGGTCATCCAGACGCTGGAAACCCTGCGCCCCGGCATCGAGTTGCCAGCGTTCGCCACGGTAATCGACCTGTGCCAGACGTTCCATGCTGACGCGGTCGCTGCTGCCGAATTCACCACCAAAATCGTCGAAGTAACGCCCGTCGCTGGCGGCACCGTAATTTAAACTATAGCGGCTACGTGGGTTGATACGCCCCGCATTTTGCGTCTCGAAATACCAGCGGTCTTCGCCTTCATAGCGATTTTCGGCACCACCCGAACCCCCGTTATCACTGTTCAAGTAACCCGCCTCCACCGTTCCCCGAACCTCTTCAAGCAGATAGCGGAACTCACCGTTCAGCAGCAGGCCATGGTCACTCATCCAGCGTGGCGTGATGGTCGCATCACGGTTGGGCGCGATGTTCCAGTAAAACGGCTGGGTATAGTCGAGACCGTCGCCAGACACGCTGAGCGCAGGGGTCAACAGGCCAGTATGGCGTCGGTCATCAATCGGAAAACGCACCCATGGAACGTACATCACGGGTACGTCCTTGATTTCCAGACGGGCGTTACGCGCAGTACCAAAGCCTTTGGCTTGGTCCAGAAGAATATCACTGCTGACGAGGTGCCAGGTATTTTCACCGGGATCGCATGTTGTAAAGCGGGCATCCTCCAGGCGATACTGGTCTTTCTCCAACTGTTCCAACTGAACGGCCTGGCCACGCAAATGCTGGTCATACAACACGAATTGGCTATCGTCCAACTGCGTGCGGTCTTCGTTGAGCATTATCTCAGCGGTATTGCCGCGCACCAAGGAGGTGCCATCACGCAGCGCAATATTGCCCTCGGCGTTCACCCGCTCACGGTCAGCGGGCATGCTGACACGCTCAGCTTCCACTTCCTGGTCGGCACGCCGCAACACCACGTCACCACGCAGGATCGTCTGACCGTCGATGTCGTAATCCGCTTCGGTGGCTTCCGCGGCCAGCGTTTCGGGGTTGTCCTGTTCCGCCAGGCGGTAGCCGGGCATGACGTAACGCCCACGGCATAGCTGGGTTGCCGCTTCTTCTCGTCCCCAAGGCTGCCAGTCCAGCGCCTCCGCCGAGAGTGGCTCGCTCTGTGCCACGACAGAAAAAGAGGCGCTTGCCAACAAACTGCCCATCAATGTTTGCGCCACTGGCACCGCGCGCGAAAATCGCTTGCCCATGTTCGTTATCCTTGGCATCGAGAATCGGTATTATACAGTCCGCATCATGCCCGACCAGCCAGGAGCTTGCATGTCTTCATCGCGGATTAACGCCCTTATTTCATGGGCCGCGCAACAACACGGTCTTTTCATAGACGCTATTTCCCTTGCCCCGGCCGGTGGTGACGCCAGTTTTCGGCGCTATTTCCGGCTAACGCTACCCGACGGCACGACCCGAGTGGTCATGGATGCCCCACCCCAGCAGGAAGATAGTCAACCGTTCGTGACCATCGCTCGACGCTGGCGCAGCGCAGGATTACCTGTCCCTCAAGTACACGCGGCCGACCTGGAGCAGGGTTTTTTACTGCTGGACGATCTGGGTAGCACGCCCTTACAACAGTTGTTTACTGATGATGCGCGTATAAGAGGCTATCATAATCAGGCACTATCACTGATTGCCGATTTGCAAAATCGTGTATCGCCCGAGGCACTGCCCGTTTATGACGCCGCGCTATTGGGCCGTGAACTCGACCTGTTTCCCGAGTGGTGTCTCGGCGCGTGGCTCGGCATCGAGGCGCCTGAGAGCTGGACGACGCTGCGGGCCGAACTGATTGAACAATCCCTGGCCCAGCCCATGGTCTGCGTCCACCGCGACTTTGACGCCATGAATTTAATGGTGTTGGATCAGCGTCTTTACATGATCGACTTTCAGGACACCGTCGCCGGACCGATCAGCTACGATGCCATCTCGCTGCTGCGGGGACGCTACCTTCGTTTTAGTGAGCAGCAGTTTGGGTCATTTATTCGCGCCTTTCACGCACAGGCTCAACAGGATGGCCGCCTGTCGCAACACATTGATGCCGATACCTTTCTCAGCCAGAGCCAGGCAATGGCCGCCCAGCGTACCCTTAAAGTGCTGGGCATTTTCTGCCGTCTGACCCTGCGCGACCAAAAAGCGGGGTACCTGGCGCGACTGCCACACTTCCTGAACCACCTGGACGACAGCCTGGCCGGCCTGCCCGCCCATGCCGAGTTCGCCCACTGGGCGTCCAACACCTTGCGCCCCGCCATCACCGCACGTTTAAGCGAGGCAGGCGAATGAAGGCAATGATTCTGGCGGCCGGCCTCGGCAAGCGCATGCGCCCACTCACCGACCATTGCCCCAAGCCTTTGCTGACCGTCGCTGGCAAGCCGCTTATCGTCCACCACCTGGAGCGGCTCAAACGCGCCGGCATTGATCAGGTGGTGATCAACGTCAGCTACCGCGGCGAGCAGATTATCGAAGCATTGGGCGACGGCCACGCACACGGCGTCTCCATCCAATGGAGCCGTGAAGCCACGCCGCTTGAGACCGGCGGCGGTATTCTTCAGGCATTGCCTTTGCTAGGCGAGAACCCGTTTTTACTCATCAATGGTGATATATGGTGCGACTACCTTCCCGACATGAAAGCGCTGGCGAAGGATGATCTGGCGCATCTGGTACTCGTGGATAACCCGGTGCATCACCCCGACGGGGACTTCGCCTTGCGCGGCGGTCGGGTGTATAAAGGCCCTGCCCCGCGCCTGACCTTCGCGGGTATCAGCCTGATTCGCCCGGCGCTGGTGGCGAATCACCCTGTGGGCGCCTTTGCCCTGGCACCGCTGCTTAAACAAGCCATCGACAGCCAGCGCGTCAGCGGCGAACACACCGCACAGCATTGGGTCGATGTGGGCACCCCCGAGCGGCTTGCCGAGCTGGACACTCACCTGCAAGAACGACGAGGCGCGCAATGACCGCCAGACACCTGGAAGATGCCGTGGCCACTACGCCCCTGGTGGCGGTATACGGCACGCTGAAGCAAGGCCTGAATAATGCCCACTGGCTGTCGACAGCGACCCGGCTGGGAGTCGATAGCTGCACGGCGCTGACCCTCTACGACATCGGCCCCTACCCCGGTGCAAAATGGCAGGCATCCCACGGCGTAAGCCTTGAGGTCTATCGCGTGACGGCCAGCCAGCTTGCCCACCTTGACGCTCTGGAAGATCACCGCCATGAGGCGCCTGAGCAGGGCGAGTACCAGCGTCAACTACTCGCGACCCGTTTCGGCCAGGCCTGGGTATATATTTACAACCCAAACGTCGACGAGCGCCTGATGATTGCCGAGGGTTGCTGGCCGCCACATTGAGGCAGTGTGCACCAGGCAAGAGATGTTATGCTGCGCGACTTACTTTTTGTCAGCTAGCCGCCTGAATGAGGCCTGAAATGAGGAGAGCAACGTGAAAGCACGGGTAAAATGGACAGATGGTCGCCAGTTCGTCGCTGAGTCGGGCAGCGGCCACAGTGTAGTGATTGACGGCCCACCCGATCATGGCGGCCGCAATACCGGCCCACGCCCCATGGAAATGCTGCTGATGGGCATGGGCAGCTGCACGGCGTTTGATATTCTGAACATTCTCGACAAGGCCCGCGCCGACGTCACCGACTGCGTGGCAGAGCTTGACGCTGAGCGCGCCGATAGCGTGCCCTCGGTGTTTACGCGCATTCACGTGCACTTTGTGGTCACCGGTCGCGCGCTGAAAGAAAAACAGGTCCAGCGCGCTGTCGAGCTGTCTGCAGAGAAATACTGCAGTGCATCGATCATGCTGACCAACGGCGGCGTTGAGATCACCCACTCTTACGAGATCGTCGACGCCTGAGCGCCGTTGCATTGAAAAGCGTTCACGCTTGGGTAAACAGGCCAAAAAACTTGCCCGGTTGGATGCATCCCGCGCCTGGGGCGGGCATAATACGCCCGCTTATTGAGCGCCTGGGATTAACGGGTGTTGGATTAAGTGCTCATCACCATGCGTGGCGAACGCATGATCGGTTCCGACGTTGGCTCGTCGGGGTGTTTTCATCTGCCATAGGGAGGTTCGGACGTGTCAGATAATCTCCGACTCCACGGGTTTAACAACCTGACCAGCTCGCTAAGCTTTAACATTTACGACATCTGTTACGCCAAGACAGAAGAGCAGCGTGCGGCTTATATCGATTACATCGATGAGCTCTACAATGCCGAACGGCTAACGCAGATTCTCAAAGATGTGACCAACATCATTGGCGCCCATGTGCTGAATATTTCACGCCAGGACTACGAGCCCCACGGCGCCAGCGTGACGATTCTGATTGCCGAACATGAGCTGGATGACACAGATCCCGAGCAAATAGAACCCGGGCCTGGGCCATTGCCCGAAACCGTGGTTGCGCACCTGGATAAAAGCCATGTCACGGTGCACAGCTATCCTGAATCCCATCCGGATAACGGCATCAGCACCTTCCGCCTGGACATCGATGTATCGACCTGTGGCCATATCAGCCCCCTCAAGGCGCTGAACTATCTGATCCACAGCTTCGACTCCGACATCGTGACGATGGATTACCGCGTCCGCGGCTTTACCCGCGACGTAGACGGCAAAAAGCTGTTTATCGACCACGACATCACCTCGATCCAGGATTACCTAGCCGAAGACACCAAGCACGCCTATCAAATGATCGACGTGAACGTGTACCAGGAAAACATGTTCCACACCAAGATGCTGCTCAAGGACTTCGAGCTGGATAATTACCTGTTCGGCACCTCGAGCCGGGACATCACCTTCGAGGAAGCGCGCAACATTGAAGACCGTCTGCGCAAAGAAATGCTCGAGATCTTCTACTCGCGCAACCTCGACTGAGAGAGCCCTACTAGTAAACTCCCGGCTCACCCTCGGGCCGGGTCTTGAAACGCCGATGCAGCCAGAGATACTGCTCGGGGTGCTGGCGAATCGCCTGCTCGATAAACGCATTGATCCGTGTGGCATCGGCCACTTCATCGTTGCTGGGGTAATCCTCAAGCGCGGGCAGCCACTCGTAGGTGTAGGTGCGGTTATCGGGGTTGCGGTAGAAAATCAACGGCACTACGTGCGCCCCGGTCATCCGCGCAATTTTGGCGGTTAACCGGACCGTCGCGGCCTGCTGACCAAAAAACGGAGCGAACACGCTGGCATCACGACCAAAGTCCTGGTCGGGCGAATACCATACCGAGTGCCCGGCTTTCAGCCGTCGTATGACGCTGCGCAGGTCATGGCGATGAATCATCTGATCGAACACGCGCAGACGGGCGCGGGTCATGAAGCGGTCGAACAACGGGTTATTGTGCGGGCGGTAGACCGCATCCGAATGAAAAAACAGCGAGTGCAGCGCGCCCCCCAAATCCAGCGGCGAAAAATGCACGCCAATAATCAGCACACCCTTCCCTTGCGCCTGAGCCCTGGCAAGATTTTCTTCGCCGATGCACGCCACGCGATGACGAAAATCCTCGGGGCTTCGGCACCACGCAACAGCGGTTTCCACCAACCCGATACCGTTGGCAATAAAGGTTTGCTTTACCAGCTGGCGCTGTTCGTCAGGGCTTTTTTCGGGGAAACAAAGCTTGATATTGACGTCGGTAATATGCCGGCGGCGTTTGGCAAACCGCCAGGCCAAACGGCCGATGCCCGAACCAATGGCAATGTTCAACCGCCAGGGAAGCCATGCCACAACGTACATGGATGCAATGGCCACCCAGGTGGGCCAAAAGCGCGGGTGGGCGAAAGAACGGGGATACGATGAACTTGACATGTGTCTCGCCATTTATACAAAAGCGCCATGATAACGGCGCGGTACGCGGGGCAACACCCCTGTCAGCAGGGTATAGCTGATGGTATCGCAGTGGCGGGCAACGTCGTCGACCGACAGCACCGTGCCATTGCTTGCGCGCCCCCACAGCACGACCTCACTGCCAATGGCCGCATCGGCCACGTCGCTGACATCCACCGTGAACATATCCATCGAGACCTTGCCGACCAGCGGGCAGCGCTGGCCGTTTACCAACACCGGGGTGCCATCCTGAGCATGGCGGTCATAGCCATCGCCATAGCCTCCGGCCACCACCGCGATGCGCGAGCGACGCGGTGCCTGCCAGCGGCCGCCATAGCCCACCGGCTCGCCGGCTTCAACATCGCGCAGGGCAATGATTTCAGAGCGCAGCGTCATTACCGGACGCAGCTGGTCAGTGGCAGGCGTCGCCATTTCCAGCGGATTGCTGCCATACAGCATAATGCCGGGCCGGTTCCAGGCCCCGTGGGCCACCGGCCAAGCGAGTGTAGCGGGCGAATTAGCCAGACACAGCGGCGCATCAAGCGTGGTGGCAAGCGCTTGCAATAGCGTCATCTGCTGTTGGAAATAGCGGCTATCGGCGGCATCCGCAGTGGCAAAGTGGCTCATCAGGTGCAGCGACGATGCCTGCGGCGCCTCGCTCAGCCGCACCCAGACGTCGCTGACTTCGTCTGGGGCAAACCCCAATCGATGCATGCCGGAGTCTACCTTGACCCAGACAGGGATCGGTTCACGCGGCGAAAAGGCCAGCAGCGCCTCAACCTGCCAGGCACTGTGCACCGCCATCCAAAGCCGGTGGTCATCCACCAGCGCCAACTCGTCGGCGCTAAAGATACCTTCCAGCAGGATAATCGGTGAGGTGATACCGCCTTCGCGCAGCGTCACTGCCTCTTCAAGGCACGCCACGGCGAACGCCGAGGCGTCCGCTGCCAAGGTACGTGCGCACTCAAGCGCGCCATGACCATAGGCGTCTGCCTTGATGACCGCTACCGAGCGGCTATGCGGCGCGCACTGACACGCCAGCTGATAGTTATGACGCAGCGCGTCTAGATCAATATGGGCCACCAGCGGGCGCATGGGTTTTCTCACTTGTTGCTTGCCAATCGGGGTATTATCGCTAAATAAAGTCACCGGGCACATGGCCCGGTGTTGAGAAATTAACGATGGTTAAGGAAAGGCTGTTAACTTTCAAAAATCGACGCCAGCGACAGCCCCTGTTTCTCCAGCGACCGGCGTAGCTTCTTGAGCGCTTCAACCTGAATCTGACGCACCCGTTCCCGGGTCAAGCCGATCTCGGCGCCCACTTCTTCCAGGGTGGCCGCTTCATGGCCGCGCAAACCAAAACGCCGCACCACCACCTCGCGCTGTTTTTCATTGAGCTCGTCGAGCCAGTGGTCAACGTGTTCCTTGACATCACCATCTACCAGGGAAGCCTCGGGGCCGTGGTCTTCCTCATCAGACAGCGTATCGATGAGGGGTTTGTCGCTTTCACCGCCCATGGGGTAATCAACCGACGAGACCCGTTCGTTAAGCCCCAGCATCTTTTTCACCGTGCCTACCGGCTTGTCGAGATGCTCGGCGATCTCTTCCGCCGTGGCTTCGTGGTCGAGCTTTTGCGTCAACTCACGGGCAGCCCGCAGGTAAATATTGAGCTCCTTGACCACATGGATCGGCAAGCGAATGGTGCGCGTCTGGTTCATCAGCGCCCGCTCGATGGTTTGCCGAATCCACCAAGTGGCGTAGGTTGAAAAGCGGAAGCCGCGCTCGGGGTCAAATTTCTCAACGGCCCGAATCAGCCCCAGATTACCTTCCTCAATCAAATCGAGCAGGGTCAAGCCACGATTGAGATAGCGACGGGCAATTTTCACCACCAGCCGCAGGTTGGACTCAATCATCCTCGAGCGCCCCAGCGGATCGCCCTTGCGGGCCAGGCGCCCGTAATAGACTTCCTCTTCGGGCGTCAGCAGTGGCGAAAAGCCAATTTCATTGAGGTAAATCTGTGTGGCATCAAGACTTTGATGCTGACGGTCCTCGCGCCCTAACGCTTTTTCAAAAGCCTCTTCAGCGGCGGCTACTTCCTCACCGTCGTCAAGTGCTTCTTCCACAGCGTTCAGGTCTACTTCCTGTAGATCTTTTTCCAGCATACTCATGCGTCTTACCCCCGTTATATCGCCTATCCGCCCTTAAAAAACCAAATGGGTCGCTTGGGCTTCCCATCGTTATTGTTATACAAAGCGTTCACGCCGTTACCTGTCGAGAGAGTTGTGGCAACACACGTTTGTAAATGGCTGATATCGGTTAGCGTGACGGCAGAAACTCCAGGGGATCTTGTGGTTGCCCTTCGCGGCGAACCTCGAAATGCAGTCTCACGTCTTCCGCGTCACTATCGCCCATAGTGGCAATCACCTCACCGGCTTCTACAACGTCGTTCTCGCTGACATTAAGGCTGTCGTTATGCGCATAAGCGCTGAGAAATTCATCGTTGTGTTTGAGCAGGATGAGGTTACCGTAACCGCGCACACCACTGCCTGCATACACCACAATGCCAGAACCAGCGGCTCTTACAGGTTGCCCCTTTTCACCTGCGATATCAATACCGGCGGTGATGCTATCGCCCTGGCCGAACTCGCCCACGACATTGCCATCGCTCGGCCACTGCCAGTCGATGGTTTCGGCCGGTGTATAAGTGCGGCCATCGCGGTCAGGCGCCGAGTCGTTACGCGCGGCCGACGCCTGTTCTGGAGCCGTTTCGGTTTCCGGCTCTGGTGCTGTTTGCGCTTCGGCCTGTTCTGTTTGGTTCTGTTCAGGCGATGGTTCGGGGTCGGAGGTTACCGCTTCGGCGTCGGACGAGGTATCAGCCGTGGCGACTTCTTCACGCCTGTCGTCAGATTCAGCGCCTGCCACTTCCTGCGACGCATCAACGGCATCTCGCTCAGCCGTCAGCCGCTGATTACGCTCAATGGCCGACTCATCGGGCAGCAACCAGTCCATTTGCTGATCATCGCTTGAAGCGGAAGTGGAAGTATCGGGCGAAAGGCCTCTTGCCACCGCACCACTTGAGCTTTCATCCGCTGCCACTGAGGCGCTCGCCGACGTTGAAGCTGCACCCTCACGCAGGGCAATGGTCTGCCCGGGCTGGATACGGTAAGGCGGCTCGATGTTATTGAGCTTAGCCACTTCACGATAATCGAGGTTATGCTGCCAAGCGATGCCGTATAGGGTATCGCCTTCCTTGACCTGATACTCGGGGGAGCGCTCGACCGCTTCGCGGGCATCGCTTAAATCACGCACCTGCGGGCCGCCGCCCTGCTGATTGGCACAGCCGGCAACGGCTAACGCCAGTGCGGACATCATTACTATCTTACGCATGCAAAGCCTACTCCTTTTCAGCAGCGGAGGCGGTTTGGGGAGACGTTGGCGGCGTGCGCTTAAGGGCGCGCCGATGCAACAGTACAACGAGTAGTGCGCCAAACGCCATCAACGCTATTACACCAATGAGTTGCGCGGATTCGCCCGTTAGCTGGGCATAATCGCCGGGCAATAAGTAGCGGTGTTCCAACGGGATCATTTCACCATCACTACCCAGTTGATATCGCACCAGTTCTCGCCACGGCCAAAGTACGGGTAGTGAACCCACGATGAAACCTAACAATAATTGAAGCGTTGCACCACGATGGCGGCGCAGCAACCAGGAAAGCACCCGTGAGAAAAGCGCCAGACCAATGAGGCAGCCACCCCCAAATAGCAGGATGACCGCCATATCAAAGCCGCGCACGGCTTCCATCACCGTACTGTAAAGCCCCATGGTGAGCAGTAAAAAACTGCCTGATACGCCAGGCAACAACATGGCACTGATGGCAATACTCCCCGCCACTACCAATATCAGTGATTCATTACCCAATGTTGACACCAGGGGCATCAACCCAGGTAGCCATTGAGCCAGCAGCAACCCAACACCCAGCGGGAGCAGGTAGCGCAACTTGAAGCGCGCCCCCGAATCACTCACAACCAGGGCCGAGGCGGCCACCAAACCAAAGAAAAAACCATCCAGCAGCAACGGGTGTGCTTCCATCAACCACAGCGCCAGGTGGGCCACGCTGAAGACACTGATAACAATACCGGCGAGCAGCGGCACCAGGAACGCCAGGTTAAGGTGCTGACTCAGCCCACGCAGCCCGCCCCGACGCCATGCGCCAAAGGCACTTGGGCCAAACTGTTTGATTGTTAAGATCAGCTCTTCATAAATGCCGCTGATAAACGCAATGGTCCCACCCGACACCCCCGGCACCGCGTCGGCGGCGCCCATCCCGGCACCGGTTAATAACAATCGTACGGGTTGACGCTTCAATCGACCACTCCTTGCAATAATGGAACAAAACGAACCGGTTCCAGGCGGCGTTTTTCGAACGCATTGCCGACGCGTTTGATCTGGGTAAGCCACTGGCTGCCGTCGGATGCCTCTAAAGGGGCTATCAATACGCCGTCGGGGCTTAACTGCTCGAGTAGCGGTTCAGGCAGCGTTTGGGCGCAGGCGGTCAACAGAATGACGTCAAATGGCGCAGCGGCGGGCCAGCCTTCGCCACCGTCAGCGACGGCCAGCGATGCTCGGGCACCCAGGCGACTAAGCCGGAAAGCCGCGCGCCGGTGCAGGGCCTCGATGCGCTCAAGGGAAAACAGCTTATCAACCAGTCGGGCCAGAATAAGCGTTTGATAGCCAGAACCAGTGCCTAGTTCCAACACACGCTTAGGCTCAGCACGCAGCACCAACTCGGTCATACGCGCAACGATGAGCGGTTGAGACAACGTCTGACCAAACCCGATGGGCAAGGAGGTATCTTCGTAGGCACGGTGGGCCAGCGCTTCATCCACAAACAGATGGCGCGGCTCGTTGGCCATGACCTCAAGCACCCGTGCATCACTAATCCCTTGGCGCATCAGGCGTTGGACCATGCGGTCACGGGTGCGCTGCGAGGTCATTCCGGTGCCGCGCAGCTCTTCCGGTGACAGTTTAGGCGAATGCATCCAGCCAGTCTCGAACGTCGTTTAGCGCCTGGTGGCGCGTTAAATCCGTTTGCAAGGGGGTGATCGACACATAGCCCGCCTCGACGGCCGCAAAATCAGTGTCGTCACCGTCGTCGGCATTGGCAGCCACCGGGGCAATCCAGTAACGGGTACGCCCGCGCGGGTCCTGAACGGCCAGCGGTTGCTCAGCGGGGCCCCGATAGCCAAGCCGCGTGACTTTAACGCCCTTTACGTCTTCCCAGGGCACATCGGGCACGTTCACGTTCAACAGCGTGCGCGGCGGCAGCGACAGTTGATCCACCGCCCCCACCAGGCTCGCCGCCAGATGACCGGCCGTGGCAAAGTGCCGGTGACCGCACAGCGACATGGCGATCGCCGACATGCCCAAGTTACGGCCTTCCATGGCGGCGGCAACGGTGCCCGAATACAGCACGTCGTCACCCAAGTTACCGCCATGATTGATGCCGGAAATCACCAGGTCGGGCTTTTCATCCCATACGCCGTTGACCCCCAGGTAGACACAGTCTGCCGGAGTGCCGTCAACACTATAAAACCCGCTGTCCAGGGCGGTCATCGCCAGCGGTCGCGAGAGTGTTAGCGAGTTACTCGCCCCGCTGCGGTCACGGTCCGGGGCAACGACGCGCAAATTGGCGTGCTTGGTCAGCGCATCGTAAAGCGCCTTGAGCCCCGGCGCATGAACACCATCGTCGTTGGATAGCAGCAAACGCCGCATGGAAAACTCCTTAACTCTAGTCCGGTGACGCGATCAATTCGCTGACCACCGCGGTGGCGAAACTGCCGCGAGGCAGTGCGAATGAGAGTACCACGCTCTGGGCTTGCCAGCTTAGCTGTGGCTCGCTCAAACGCATGCGTAACGCCCGCTGGCCACGCTTGACCCCGCTGCGCAGCAAGCCCTCGCACAGCGCCGGGTAGCGATCCAGCAGTACTGTCTCGTAGTCACCCGCCGCCTGCTGACTGATAGTGCCTACGCCCCACAAGGGCCCTGTCGGATGCACATCCAAGGCATCGGCACGCGCGCAAAGCGTGGTATCTACTTGGTCGACATTGAACACGCTCTGGGTACCGTCAAGCATTAGCGTATCGCCGTTAACTGGCTGTTGCCACTGGTTTTTCTCAATTCTTTCGCTGAGCAACTCGTTGAACAGAAAGCTGCGTGCGGTGGACAGCAAGATACCGTGACGATCATCACGCTTGCGCCATCCGCGCGCCAACAGTGCTTCTGCGCGCTGAAGATTGCGCCCCGCCGGCCCGAAGCGTTGCGACCCAAAGTAGTTGGGCACGCCCTGCTGGCAGAGCAACTGCCAGCGCTGACTAACGTCATCCGTGTCTATCGCCTCACCGCTCAGCCGCAGTTGAAAGCGATTATAACGATGCACGCCACGCTTTAGCTTGCGTGGGTGGCGAGCGTGCTGCAAAACGCTGAGGCCGTCATCGGTCAGGGCCTGAATGAGACCGGCAGGCGCTTGCTTGCCGGGCAAATGCACGCTTAACCACTGACGAGTCACCGCGACGCGGTCTTTCATACCCGAATAGCCCACGTCACGGGGGGCAACACCACAGCGCTGGCTGAGCACTTTAACGACCTCCAGGGTCGTCAGGTTGCGCTTTTCAATATTCAGCCACAGGTGTTCGCCATGGCCTTCCGGGGCAAAATCCAGCACCTCGTCAACCAGAAAGTCATCGGGCGCCAGGCGAAACCGGCCGGGCTTTGGCGGACCGAGGGTTGCATCAAGGCTACGCTGCCAGCGGGGCAATTCAAGCATGGGGCATCTCAAGCGGGCTAAGCAGCACCACCGCTTCAGCGGCGATGCCTTCGCCGCGCCCGGTAAAGCCCAGCCGCTCGGTCGTGGTGGCTTTAACATTCACCTGGCCCGTGGCCACGCCCAGGTCTGCCGCGATCACCTCGCGCATGGCGCCCACGAAGGGCGAAAGCTTTGGCGCCTGAGCCATCACCGTGGCATCGATATTGACGACGCTATACCCTTCAGCACGCACTAACGCGATAACCTGGCGCAAGAGATCACGGCTATCCGCCCCTTGCCACCTCGGGTCAGTGTCCGGGAAATGATGGCCAATATCGCCCAGCGCACAGGCACCCAGGAGGGCATCGCTTACCGCATGCAGCAGCACATCGCCGTCGGAGTGGGCAATAAATCCTTGATCAAACGCCACCTTTACCCCGCCCAGCATCAAATGATCGCCAGGGCCAAACCGGTGGACGTCAAATCCATGACCAATACGCATTAGATATTCCTCCCGGTCGTATCACGCTGTGAGGTAAGTATCGCGGCCGCCAGTGCCAAGTCGTCGGGGTGTGTCACTTTAAGATTATCCCGACGCCCGGGCACCAGTTGGGGAGCGTCGCCCAGCGCCTCCACGGCGGAGGCTTCATCGGTCACCAGGGTATGCCGGCTTCTAGCATCGTTTAGCGCCCGGTAAAGCTGGCGGTAACGGAAGCCTTGCGGCGTCAGCGCGTGCCACAGTGCGTCGCGGGACTCACTATGCAGGCTGGCGCCGGTTGGGCTGGCGCGCTTCATGGTGTCCGCCACTGGCATCGCCAGGAGCGCACCCGCTGCATGGCGTTTCACGGCCTGGTGGAGCGCGAGCAGATCCTCGCGGGTCACACAGGGGCGGGCAACATCATGGACAAGCACCAGATCGTCGTCCCCCGCCTCAATGGCCGCGAGGGCATTGAACACGCTGTCCATGCGCTCTTCGCCGCCAGTGACACGCTGCCAATCGGCAAACGGCACCCACTCTTCGGCGAACCAGTGGTCGTCGTCATCCAGGCAGAGCACGAGTCGCGCGTTGGGAAAGGCGCTGTGCAAGCGTGCCAGGGTATGCGCAAGGATCGGGCGGCCCAGCAATGTCAGATACTGTTTGGGCCTGTCCGCTTCCATGCGGCGTCCTTGTCCGGCAGCGGGCACTACCAACCATAAAGGATCACTCATCGGGCGACTCCGGCCTGACCACCGAGCGGGCGTTAATGCCGATCAATTCCTCTTCGATGGCAACGCCTGGCACCCAGAAAAACTGCTCGTCGGTACGCACCATGCCCATATCGCTGCGGGCGCGCTCTTCAATCGCATCCAGGCCGTCCTTGAGATCGGTCACTTCGGCCGCCATCCTGGCATTGCGCTCGCGCAGGGGCACATTCTCTGCCTCCTGAACGGCAACGCGTTGCTCGAGTTGCTGCAAGTCGCGCCAGCCGCCATCGCCAAGCCAAAGTTGGTATTGCAGCACACCTAACACCAGCAGCAGCGCGATTAATAGCCATCTGCGCATGACCGCTCTCCTTTAAATGCCGTTCAAATACGTTTTGTGAATAAATTGGCGCGCATTATGCCATCAAGCCGCCCGGCCAGCGAGTTGCTTTCATTTATACGGTAGCGCAGCAAAGGCCGCGTCACGGTAGGCGGCCACTTGCTGCCCTTCATCACGGCAAAAGGTCGCGACCGCGTTCGCCAGGCCAGGATGGGCCAAGTAATGCAACGAACGCACGCGCTGCGGCGCAAATCCGCGCAGCAGCTTGTGCTCACCCTGCGTCCCCGGATCAAACAGTGTAAGCCCCTGCTCGAGACAGAACTCGATGCCCTGGTAATAGCAGGCTTCAAAATGCAGGCAGTCGGCCATCACTTCGCTGCCCCAGTAGCGCCCATAAAGCGTCCGGGTGCCCTTAAAGTAAAGCGCCGCCGCCACGGGTCGCCCGTCAAGATGCGCCTGTACCAGCAGCAACGACTCGGGCATGGCATTGTGGATGCGGGTAAAAAAGTCCTGGGTCAGATAAGGCGGTCGCCCACGTTCCTGGTAAGTAATAGCGTAACAGCGGTAAAAATGTGTCAGCGCAGCGGCGGTTACCTGGTCGCCGGATAAACGCACCACTTCCAGACCTTGTTCGGCAACCAGACGGCGCTCACGCTTGATCATTTTACGCCGCTTGGAGGTCAGGGCGGCGAGAAACCCGTCGAAGTCGCCGAAGCCTCGGTCGCGCCATTGAAACTGCAAGCCCTCACGGCTGATGAGCTCGGGGCACTGAGCCTGCCAGGCTTCCACTTCTGACGTGTCGGCAAACAGCAAATGCCAGCTCGAAAGTTCCCGGTGCTGACATTGAGCCTGCCAGCCTTGGGCTAATGCGGCGTAAATCGCCTGAGGATCAGCATCGGGCGCGGCCAACGCACGCGAACCTGGCACCGGGGTAAACGGCACGGCACTCAGTGCTTTTGGGTAATAATTTCCCCCGGCGCGTTCAAAAGCGTCGGCCCAACCCCAATCGAACACATATTCGCCGTAGGAATGGTGCTTCTCATAAAGCGGCATTGCCCCCACCAACTGCTCACCCTGCCATACGGTTAAATGGCAGGGCTGCCAGCCGGTCGCTGGGCCTACCGAACCGCTCGCCTCCAGCGCATGCAGGAAGGCGTGACGTAAAAACGGCTGATCGGCATCCACCAGGGCATCCCACTGACTGGCCGACACGGCCTCCATGGCGGATAACACCGCAACCGATAGTGGCGCTGGCATAGCATCTCCCGAACCTAGGGTTGGCTTCAATTAAGCTACTCTACACTATGCAGGCCCGTTATCCTGCTACGATACAGGCCCGTGATTTAACGCCATTAACGTCCTCGCGCCTGACATCAGGGCCCACCAAGGAGACGCCATGACCCGCCACCTCAACGCCTGCCTGGAGACCCAGCGTCTCGCTTGCCGCCAATCGCCTTACCCCTCCCTGGCGGAGCGACGTGAGCTGTTGGCCCGGTTGGCGCTGATGACCAAGCGCCACCGACACGCCATCATTGAGGCCATCCAGGCCGATTTCGGCCAGCGCAGCGAGGTCGAGATTCAACTCGCCGATATTCAGCCGGTACTCGATGCAATCAGTCACGCGCGACGTCATTTATGGCACTGGATGCGCCCCTGGCGGGTCAGTGTCCCCTGGCGGCTACTGCCTGCACGCACGCGTATTGCGCCCCAACCGCTTGGCGTGGTGGGCATTATCGCCCCCTGGAACTACCCGTGGAGCCTTGCGTTGATGCCGGTCGTGGATGCCCTCGCGGCAGGCAACCGCGTGATGCTAAAGCCAAGCGAGCTCACGCCTCAGACCAGCGCCCTGCTTGGCCGGCTGGTGACGCAGTATTTCAGCCCCCGGTCACTGTGCGTGATCGAGGGCGACGCCACCATTGGCCAGGCGTTCAGCGCCCTGCCATTCGACCATTTACTGTTTACCGGCTCGACCCATGTCGGCCAAAAAGTCGCGCTGGCCGCTGCCAGCAATCTGACCCCTACGACACTGGAGCTGGGCGGCAAAAGCCCGGCGTTTGTGGCCGGTGACGCCGACTTTACGCGCGCTGCCGAAGCCATCATTTTCGGCAAGGGCATGAATGCCGGGCAAACCTGCATCGCCCCCGACTACGTGCTGATCGAAAGCCGCCATCTCGATGCCATGACCAACGCCCTGAGCCGCGCGATTTTAAAACAGCGCCCTTCGGCACAACAGGATGCCACTCAGCCAATAAACGAAGCGCATCGCGCACGCAGCGAAGCAATGCTCGCCGAGGCGCGCAATCACGGATGCAGGATTATCGATCATGGCGCCCACGCGCCCGCCTTGGTGATTGATCCTAACCAGGGGCTTGCCGTGATGCGCGAGGAAATTTTCGGCCGCTGCTTGCCGGTTATCAGCGTCAAAGACAGCGATCAGGCGCTTGGCTTTGTCGCTACGCGACCAAACCCGCTGGCGATCTATGTGTTCACCCAGCAACGCGATCAACAGCGCCAATGGCAACACGCCAGCCAGTCCGGTGCCCTGGTGTTCAATACCACGCTATTGCATCACGCCGTGCCGGGGCTGCCATTTGGCGGCGTCGGGGCCAGCGGTCATGGGGCCTATCATGGCCGCCACGGCTTTAACCGTTTCAGTCACCTGCGCGGGATTTTTTATCAGGCCAGCCGCTCCCCCACCACGCAACTTTATCCACCTTATCAACGTTGGCTACTAAAATTACTCCGTCTCATTTAAGCCAGGGAGCGAGCGGCCGATAATGTTAATATAAGGACCTATTGACATCTTGATTACGGAGCAAGGATGCCAGCACCACCACCCCCCGACAACGAGCCTCAGCGCCTGGCAGCGGTGCACGCGCTTCGTGCCCTCGATACTCCCTCTGAGGCAGCGTTTGACCGGCTTACTCAACTTGCCCGTGAGCTCTTTGACGTACCGATTGCGATCATCTCGTTGGTTGATGAACACCGCCAATGGTTCAAGTCGCACCCGGGTTTCGATGTCACCCAAACCGAGCGCGATACCTCGTTTTGTGTGCATACCATAACCGCCGATGCACCATTGATCGTGCCTGATACCCGCCTTGACCCGCGCTTTGACGACAACCCCCTCGTCCACGGTGAGCCGTACCTGCGCTTTTACGCAGGCTATCCGCTGCGCTCTGATGACCACTTTGCCCTGGGCACACTATGCTTGCTGGACAGCCGCCCCCGCGACTTTAGCGAGCAGGAATTAGGGCTGTTAAAGAGTTTGGCAGGCCAAGTGGAAGAGCTGTTTCGGTTGCACACAATACGCCATGCCCTGGCTGAGACGACCCGCCGCTATCATGCATTGTTTCATGATAGCGCCACCGGCATCTTAAGAATCGACCGCAACGGTGTGGTCCTTAGCATTAACGCCTTTGCCCTGGCACTGCTGGGCTACTCGCAAGACGACGTCATGGGGCAAAACGTCGCCATGCTGGCGCCTTCAGAGTCACACAATCTGCTTAACAACTTTATTACGCAGTTTGTAGCCGGTGGAGACCCTCAAGCGATGGGGCGCGGTTGCGAGGTCGAGATTCAACACAAAGCAGGCCATCGCGTCACGGTTCACTTGGCAATCAATGCCATTCACGATGAGTCGTACCAAGTCACCGAGTTCATTGGCCTAATAACCGATTTAAGCCAGGTTCGCGCTGCCAATCGGCGCACTCAAAAAGAACAGAGCCTACTCAAGGTGCTGCACCAAGGTATTACCGACTATCAGGCGCTGATGTCCGGCGAGCAGCTGTGGACCTTTTTAACGGAAGCCCTGAGCGAGCTCACCGACAGCGAATATTCCTTGATTGGTGAGGCGCTTCCCGGGGACACCAGCAATGCGCTGAAGCTTCATGCCATTAAAGGCCCTTTGTGGAGCCCCGAATCGCGCCATCACATAGAGCAACTGCTCAGCGGAGACAGGGTGCTCAGGAACCCAGACTCGCTGTTGGGCCGCGTCTTTACCCGTGGTGAGGTGGTCATCGACAACGATGTCAATGAGCATACCCAGCGCAGCGAGTCCCCGCTGGGGCAAGTGCCGTTTGATAACTATCTGGGCGTGCCTATTTTCAGTAGCGGTCAGCTTATCGGCATGTTTGCCATCGCCAACAGCCGCCAACAGTTGGACCAGCACCTGTTGGATTGGCTACAGCCCTTCACCGACACCTGCGTGCTACTGATCAATCTGTACCGCCAGATGGCTGAGCGCGAGCAGGTCATGCAAGATTTGGCCAACACCCGCGATCAAGCCGAAAGTGCCAACCAAGCCAAGAGCGAATTTTTATCGTCGATGAGCCATGAACTGCGTACTCCGCTCAACGCGATAATCGGCTTTGCCCAAGTACTCGGCCACAACCCGCGCGCACCTTTGAACGACAAACAAAAGCGCCAAGTCAACCAGATTGAGAAGAGCGGCCACCACCTGCTTAGTTTGATCAACGACGTACTGGATTTGGCCAAGATCGAAGCGAGCCAACTGTCGCTTTCCATTGAAGCCATTCCGCTGAACAACATCTTTGAAGATGCCTGCAGCACCCTCGAGGCTAACGCCAATGCAGCCGGCATCACCTTAACCTGTACGCCTCCCGATACCAACTTAAGGGTCAGCGCCGACTACACACGCACCAAGCAAATACTCCTCAACCTGCTGTCCAACGCTATTAAATACAACGTTGCCAACGGGCGCGTCGACATCCTTGCGCAGCATCAGGAAGACGTTATCAAGATTAGCGTCAGCGACACGGGCCCCGGCATCGAGACCGACCGATTAAGCGAGCTGTTTGAACCCTTTAACCGCCTCGATGCTGAAGCAAGCCAGGTAGAGGGGACGGGCATAGGGTTATCCATTACCCGAGAGTTAGTGGAACGCATGCACGGAGAGATCGGCGTCGACAGTCAGCCAGGCCATGGGGCGACGTTCTGGTTTACGTTGCCGGTGTCGACCTCCTGCGCCGCTGAGCACTCAACGGACTCTGACCTACAACACCTCCCAGCGACCGCGAACCAGCAAACACTGCTGTACATTGAAGACAATCCCGCCAACCAACGCCTGATGGAGGATATTGTCGACGCCATGGAGGGCGTGACGCTGCGCACCGCATCAAGCGCTGAGATCGGCCTGGAAATGATGCGTTACGCCATCCCCGCCGTGGTGGTAATGGACTTGCACTTACCCGGCATGAACGGCTATGAAGCGCTAACTAAGCTGCGTAACACCCCCCTCTACCGCGATGTGCGCGTCATTGCCCTTTCGGCCAATGCGCTGCCCAGCGACATAAAAAAGGGCCTCAAAGCAGGGTTTGATGCCTATTTAACCAAACCGATCGACATTAAACAGTTTACCGACACGCTTAACCCGTTGCTGGGAGCGCTCAACAGGCAGGAGCCATGACATTCTATTCCAAACACGTATTGGTCGTTGACGATAACCCCGTCAACATCGAGCTAATGCACGACCTGCTCGAGAACCAGGGTTTTCACAACACTCACGGCATTAGCGACCCTCGCCAGGTGCTCGCCTACTGCCAGCGGTCACTACCCGACCTGTTATTGCTGGACATCCGCATGCCGCACCTGGATGGCTACGCGGTTATTGAGCAGCTCAACGCGCATCTTGGCCAGCAGACACCGCCGATTATCATCCTCACTGCTCAGATTGACGATGACACCAGACAGCGCGCGCTGGCGCTTGGCGTTCGCGACTTTGTTACCAAGCCTTTCAAGCATGCCGAGGTGCTGCAACGTATTCTCAACGTGCTAAACGTCGAGCATCGCTACCACGTCCGCGACCGGCAGGCCGACACCCTGGAACGCATGGTCAAAGAACGCACTCAACAGCTTTATCGTCAATCATGCACCGACCCCATTACGCATTTACCCAATCGGCGCGGACTTACCCGAGCTCTCAGTGAAGCGGCAACGCACAACGACGCCACCGGGCTATTGTTTATCGCATTAGACCGCTTTGACGATGTCATTCGATTGCATGGGTACCGGATTGCCGAAAGGCTGTTGAGCCATATCGTCCAGCGCCTGGATGAGCACCTGAGCGACTCACACACACTCGGCTTATGGGGTGGCAGCGAGCTGTTGGTGATTAGCCCCACCGATGACAAGAGTAAGCTTCTGTCGCTGGCCCATCACCTGATGAAAACGTTCGAAACCGACCAGCAGATTGACGATTTATTGCTGCCACTGGAGGCAAGAGTCGGCATTAGTCGAACCCAAGGTACATTTGATATTGAGCGGCTAGTCCATATGGCGACCTTGGCACTGCCCCAGAAGAATGGCAGATCGGTCCAATGCTACAGCGAGACCCTTGAGGCCCAGCAACGCCATCGATTACACGTTCTGCAAGCCTTGCGCGGTGCCACCGAGCGCGGTGAAATGTCGCTCGTCTTCCAGCCTAAACTGCGCCTGACTGATCAGCGTATTATCGGAGCCGAAGCGTTATTGCGTTGGCATCACCCCGAATTGGGGCACATATCACCAGGCATGTTTATTCCCCTGGCAGAAGCCAGCGGGGATATCTTTTCGATTGGCGAGTGGGTACTGGAAGAGGCCATCAGAACGATCGCCGACTGGCGACAGAAAAACGTGCTAGGCGATGACTTTCACATTGCAGTGAACGTAGCCGCCCGGCAGCTGGCGCGCAAGGATTTCGCCGAAAGCGTATTGCGCCAGTTGGAAGACCACCACATTCCCGCGCGTTTCTTCGCCATTGAAGTCACTGAATCCGGCTTGATGAGCGATATGCAGAACGCACGGCAACAGCTCGAGCAGTTTACTCAGGCAAATATCGCCGTGGCCATCGATGATTTTGGCACCGGTCACTCTTCGTTGGCGTATATCAAGACGCTGCCTTTTTCAACGCTGAAGATTGATCGCGCCTTTGTTATGGACTTGGAGGAAAGCGACGTAGAACGCCAGTTGGCGCGCACCATTGCCCAACTGGCGCATAGCGTGGGCAGTGATGTTGTCGCGGAAGGCATTGAAACCGCATATCAGGCCATGTACTTACGAAGTATTGGCTGTGAAACTGCTCAAGGCTACTATTTCTCACGGCCATTACCGGCCAGCGAGTTTCTCGCCTGGTGCGATAATTGGCAGCCGCACTTGCCACCAACCGTCACGGAGACCGTTTAATGGCTCACGACTTGCTCGACCGGATACGCCAACGCCTGGAAGATCTCAACCGCTCGGAGCGTAAGGTCGCCAACGTGATTATCGATGATCCTGCGGCCGCCACCAGCCTGAGCATTGCCAGCCTGGCGCAGGCGGCAAGCGTCAGCGAGCCGACGGTGAACCGTTTTTGCCGGAACTTTGGCGCCAAGGGCTACCCTGATTTCAAGATCAAACTTGCCCAGAGCCTGGCGGGGGGTACGCCCTACGTGACCCGGGCGGTCGAGCCAGGCGATTCCGCCACGCAGTACACCCAGAAAATCTTTGGTGCCACCATTGCCGCACTGGATGAAGCCCAACGTGAAGTCGACATGGGCGCCGTGGAACGCATGGTGGATTACCTGACCCAGGCCAAGCAGATCCACTTTTTCGGCCTCGGCGCGTCCGGCGCGGTGGCGCAGGACGCCCAGCACAAGTTCTTCCGCTTTAACTTGCCAGTCATGGTGCACATCGATGTGCTGATGCAACGCATGATTGCTGCTGCCTGCCACACCGGCGATGTGGTGGTGATTATTTCCTACACCGGGCGCACCCGTGAACTGGTTGATATCGCGCGCGTTGCCCGCGAATCAGGCGCCGTCGTGCTGGGCATTACCGCACCGGACTCACCGCTGGCTGTGGAATGCACCGCCACGCTTGAAGTCGCGACGCCGGAAGACACCGACCATTACATGCCCATGACGTCACGCGTGATTCAATTGACGTTGATTGATGCGCTGGCGACCGGTGTAACACTAAGGCGCGGCGAAGATTTTCTGCCGCACCTTAAAAAGATCAAGGACAGCCTGCGGGAGACACGCTTCCCTATTCCCAAAAACACCTAGGAGCCTGTCCGGCTTGGCCGATCGTCGCGAGAAGCACGGATTTTGAGCCAAATTTATCGATCGATTAAGGCGAATAGCGCGCTATTTAACGAAATCGATCGAATAAAGTTGGCCAAAATACCGGGATTCGCAGTAGATCAGTGTTAAGTCGGACAGGCTCCTGGGGAGCGTTTAACCGGTCACAGCGGCGGAAACGGTAATCTCGACCTTAAGCTCGTCGGCCGGCATCGGTGCACATACACAGGTGCGTGCCGGGGCATGGCCTTCCGGTATCCAGGCATCCCAGACGGCATTCATCGCCGCGAAATCGCTACCGTCCTTGAGGTAGATCGTGGCGGTCAGCAGCTGTTCGCGAGACGAACCAATCTCGCTCAACAGTGCATCCACCCGCGCCAGCATGCTCTCGGTTTGTGCGGTGATATCGTCGTAACGCGCCTCTGGCCCGGCGACCTGGCCACATAGGTGGGCGACGCCCTGGTGGATGACCGCACGGCTCATGCGGGCTTTGGTGTCGTGGCGTTCAATCGTCATGGAGTTCCTCGTTGTCATTAAATCCGTTGTCATTTGGCCTACTCAGCGCAGTCGATGCACTTGAGCACCAGCGGGTCGCTTTCCAGGCGTTTAATATTAATCCACTCGCCACATTCAATACATTCGCCGAAAATACCTTGTTCGAGGCGTTGTAGTGCGCCCGCGATACGCGTCACGTTTTGCTGACGACGCTGCTCTTCGGCCTTGGCCATGGCCTGCCCCTGAAGGGCATCCATACGCGACAGTCGGCCTACCGAGGTTTGGTCCAGCGTCACCGTATCCCGAGCCCCGGCACTGCCAGCACTTTCGTCGATCAGCGTCTCGCGCAGCGTGATTAAACGCGCCTTCATAGCCTCTACGTCTATATCGGGATGGTTCATCACCGTCTCCTTATGATCTGCTGTTATACTTAGGGGATTAACCTTTTACGAGCGCCCCTCCGTCAGCTTGTTTCGCAAAGGATACTGCATCATGGGCTATCGTACCCTGCTGCGCGACCACCGTAGTGTGTTAAGTATCGCCTTTTTGGCGATGTTCAGCTCAAGCCTTGGACAAAGCTTTTTTGTCGGGCTTTTCCAGGCACCGCTGGCCGACCATTGGCAATTTAGCGCCGGCCAGTTTGGCACCGCCTACACCGCCGTGACGCTCGTTGCGGGGTTTGTCATGCTGTATTATGGCCCTTCCATCGACTGGATATCCCCCCGCCGGTTTGCGATTACCGTGCTGCTCGTTCTGTTGGCCGGCGTCGCAATGCTCACCCTTTCACCCTGGTGGTGGATCGGGATTCTCGGCCTGGGGCTGGTGCGTTTATGCGGGCAGGGCATGTTGACCCACCTGGGCAATACGCTCGCTGCCCGTGAATTCACCACCCAGCGAGGCCGCGCCATGGGGCTTGCAAGCCTGGGAGTACCCCTCGGCGAAGCGCTGCTTCCACCGCTCGTCGCGGTGACACTACTGTGGCTAAGCTGGCAGTCCTTCTGGTGGTTGCTTTGTGCTGTGCTGGCCTTACCGTGGCTATGGTTACTACAGCGCGTACCCTGGTCCAACGCGCCGGGCAAAAAACCCAAAACACGCGACACCACCGGGCCGCGTCCCTTTCGCGAGCCTCGCTTCTGGGCGTTACTGCCGCTGCTTATGTCGCTACCGATCACCATGACAGGGCTATTTATTTACCAGGCGCAGTTGACCGACGCCCTGGACAGCTCGCTGAGCGTCTATGCGCTGGCCCTTACCGGCATGGGGATCGCCAAGCTACCCGGCGCGCTGTTGGGCGGCCGCTGGATCGATAAAATCGGCCCGGTGCGTCTAGCTCGCGTTTACTTGCTTCCTTATGCCGCGGCGATGCTATTTGCCACACTGGCAGGGGGGAACGCAAGCGTTTGGGCGTTGATGGTGGGAGGCGGTTTGGCCATGGGCGCTCAAGAGCTGATTGCCTCGGGCCTGCTGATCAAGCTTTGGGGCATTGAACACCTGGGCCGGGCTCGATCTGCACTGAGCGCCGCAATGGTATTTTCCACCGGCATCGCGCCAGCCGCCATTGGCTTGGCACTCAGTGCTGGCCTGTCATTTACTGCCATATTGAGTGCGATGCTGGCGTTTATTATCGCCGCCTGGTGCCTGGCCCAACGCGTGTTGCAACTGGCTAACCAAGCGGCAGGTACCTAGCGTAAAATCAGCACCGGCAACTGGGCCTTCCTCAACATCGCGGTGGTGGTGCTACCAACCAGTAAATGGCGAATACGCGAATGACCGTAGGCCCCCATCACCAGCATATCGATGGCATGTTCCTCTTTATAGGCGCGCAGTGTTTCTTCAACGTCACCCGCCCGAATCGCACCCTCGGCGGCGTGCCCGGCACTCGTCAGGGTCGTCAGCGCCCAATCCAGCTGTGAACGGTTCTCGGCGGTTTCTGCGCCAACGATGACGACGTGGCAGGTCGCGCCGTTAAACAACGGGCTTTTAGCCAGCATTTCAACGCCCTTGCGCGCCGTTTTACTGCCATCGAAGGCCATCATGACCTTCTCGGGATGGGTAAATGTCTTGGGCACCATCAGGATAGGCCGGTGCACTTCGCGCACCACGCGCTCCAGGTTTGAGCCTAGATGCCCACTGGCCTGGTGAGCGGTTTCACCGCGCTTACCCACTACCAACAGGCGGACACTATTTTCCTGCTCGACCAGGGTTTCCACCAGCGTCCCGTTGCGCTGCATGGCATCAGGCGCTTCGACACCTGCTTTTAAGGCTCGTTGCTTGGCGTCGTCCAGCACCAGCCTGCCTTGCTCACGCGCCAGCTTGGCATGCTGCTCTTCGATGTCGGATAGTTTTTCCAGTAGATGCTCGCGTGTACCCAGACCCAGATTGCCGGTCAGATCAGGCTCTGAGGTTTGCGGGTGGTTATCCACCACATGAATAAACGCGAGAGGCGCATCAAGCGCTTTGGCGGCCCAGGCAGCATAGTCGCATACTCCTTCGGAAAACTGGGAGCTGTCGATAGCAGCCAATACTCGATCAGACATTGATTAACCTCACTTGAGCGGGTGCAATAAACATTATTGTTGTGGCCTACCTTTTTACACCAACTTATTGACCGGCGACAGCCCTGGCAAGTTCGCGCGAGTGAGACCTTTTGACGCTTCGTAGTGGTCGGGAAAGAGGTCCCAATCAACACCATGTTTGTCGTGTTATCATTTAGTAAATTGACTATTAAATCAGCTCGTCAAAACGCTTGCGGGAGCGCCCATGGGCCACCACCTCTCCATCCTTTTGCTGGTCGCCCTGGGCGGTGCCGTGGGTGGCGTAGGACGTTTTTTTGTAACGAACCTTGCCACACGCCTGGGCAGCTCATTTCCGTGGGGGACGCTGGCGGTCAACACCAGTGGCGCCTTCGCCGCTGGCTGGCTGCTGGGTACGCTTTCGCTTCCTGATGGCCTGCCTTCTTCACAATGGGCCCTTTGGGTCGTCGGCGTTTTAGGGGGCTATACCACAGTCTCGTCTTTCAGCTTACAGACATTGGCCCTCTGGCAACGCGGCAATGCCCTTAGCGCCGTTGCAAACCTACTTGCCACCTGTGCACTGGGTTTCGCGATGGTTAGCGCTGGCTGGTGGCTCGCAGGAGGCAATGCATGAAGCGATGGCAGCTGTATAGCGCTGTTGGCGCCGGATGCGCTATCGGCAGTGTGTTTCGCTACCTTTTATCGCTTGGCATGTGGGCGGCATTAGGCGGTTATTTCCCTTGGGGCACCTTGACCGTCAACGTGCTTGGCTCGTGCATCATTGCGTGGGTAGCCGCCAAAAGCACTTATGCGTCTCACGGCGGCATCGCCAGATGGCAACCCTTTTTAGCGGTTGGTTTTTGCGGCGGCCTTACCACCTTTTCGTTGTTCGGTTTAGAAACCTTGTATTTATATCAGCAGCAGTTATTCCTGTTAGCCGCCCTCTATGTCATTACCAGTCTTTTAGCGTGGCTGTTAGCGGCTTGGCTGGGCGACCGCTTGGCAAGGCAGCGGTAATTACCATAGGCAGCTAATGAATAAATTCGGTATAATACCGCGCTGCTAATGTCAGTCACTTCCTCTCTCACCCAAGGAGTCTCGATTCATGCAACGAGCCCACCCTACCGGAATGCCTACTCCACCCTAGCCCAACTTCCAAAGCACCCTTTGCTTCTTCCATTACTTTAAAGCGCCTCACACTAGGCCTTTATAAAATATATCTATAGGGCTATGGATTTGGACAACACAGCTTTTTCTCACACTGCTTTTTTTGACGAAACATCTTCTTCTCACCGTTTTGTTGCTGGGCTACTTCAAGAAGCCGACATACATATCAATGGCAACCGGCCTTGGGATATGCGTCTCAACGCCCGAGGGGTGATTGATGATGCCTTGACCCACGGCAATCTCGGCCTGGGCGAACGCTATATGGACGGCGACTGGGACGCAGACCAATTAGACGAATTTTTTACCCACCTGTTGCGCGCACGCCTACCTGATAAAGTAAATCCGCGGAAACTTGTTTTTCACCATCTGCGCACCCGGCTCATCAACTTGCAGACCGCCAAGCGTGCTTTTCAGGTAGGGGAAGCCCATTACGACCTGGGTAACGACTTCTACGCTGCCATGCTGGATAAGCGCATGACCTACACCTGCGGCTACTGGAAAGAGGCTGAAACACTGGATGAAGCCCAGGAAGCCAAGTTGGATCTTATCTGCCGTAAGATGGAACTCAAGCCCGGCATGCGGGTGCTCGATATCGGCTGTGGCTGGGGCAGCTTTATGGCCTATGCCGCTGAAAACTACGGGGTGGAATGCGTCGGCTTAACGATTTCACGTGAACAGGCCGAATATGGCAAAGGGTTGATGAAAAGCGGCCTGCCCGTCGAGTTTCGTCTGCAGGATTACCGCGACGAAACCGAACAGTTCGACCGCATTGTCAGTGTCGGCATGTTCGAGCATGTGGGGCGCAAGAACTATCGCGAGTTCATGGAAGTCGCCAACCGCTGCCTGAAAGAGGATGGTCTCTTTCTGCTTCATACCATCGGTAAAAATGTACGTAACACCTCGCCGGATCCCTGGATCGATAAATACATTTTTCCCAATGGAGAACTGCCTGCCCTAAGCCAAGTCACCGATGCGGCCGAATCACTGTTTGTCGTAGAAGACCTTCATAACTTTGGTGCCGATTACGATAAAACGTTGATGGCTTGGTACAAAAATTTCGAAGCCAGCTGGCCCCGTTTCGAGCATCAGTTCGGCGAGCGCTTTTATCGCATGTGGCGTTACTACCTGCTCAGCTGTGCAGGTGCCTTCCGTGCCCGCGATATCCAGCTTTGGCAATTTGTGCTCAGCAAAAAAGGCGTTTTAGGCGGCTACCATCGTGTCAGCTGAAGCTTAAAAAACATGTCTTAAAAGCTGCGCATTGACAATCAAACGCTGAATTTCAGTATTTTATCCACTCTTTAAGAATCAACATTTAATTATGATGCAAAACACTTTATTTACCTCCGAGTCTGTCTCCGAAGGCCATCCTGATAAAATTGCCGACCAGATTTCCGATGCGGTGCTGGATGCCATTATTGCCCGGGACAAGCAGGCGCGGGTTGCCTGTGAAACCATGGTCAAGACCGGCGTCGCGATCATTGCCGGTGAAATCAGCACGAATGCCTGGGTGGACCTCGAGACCCTGGTACGCGATGTGATTACCGAGATTGGCTATACCTCATCCGATGTAGGCTTCGATGGCGCCACCTGCGGCGTGGTCAATCTTATCGGCAAGCAGAGCGTCGATATTGCCCAGGGCGTTGACCGTAGCAAGCCGGAAGATCAGGGCGCCGGCGATCAGGGTTTGATGTTTGGCTACGCCACCAACGAGACCGACTCCTTCATGCCGGCGCCGATCCACTACTCGCACCGGCTGGTGGAACGCCAGGCCGAGCTACGCAAGAACGGCCTGCTGCCGTGGCTGCGCCCAGATGCCAAGAGCCAGGTGACCTTCCGCTATAACGCCGAAGGCCAACCCTGCGGCGTCGATGCCGTAGTGCTCTCCACCCAGCACGATCCAGATATCGACCAGGAAGACCTGCGTACAATGGTCAAGCGGGAAATTATCGAGCCGGTGATCCCCGCCGAATGGCTCGATGATGATACCCAATACCACATCAACCCGACCGGTAAATTCGTGATTGGCGGCCCGGTGGGTGACTGTGGCTTGACCGGCCGCAAGATCATTGTCGATACCTACGGCGGCATGGCACGCCACGGTGGCGGTGCCTTCTCGGGCAAGGATCCGTCCAAGGTTGACCGTAGCGCGGCTTATGCCGGACGCTACGTGGCCAAAAACATCGTGGCGGCGGGCCTCGCCGACAAGTGTGAAATCCAGATCTCCTACGCGATCGGCGTGGCCGAGCCGACGTCGGTGTCCATCGATACCTTCGGTACCGGCAAGATTGCCGACGCACAAATCGTCGACCTGGTACGCGAGCACTTTGACCTGCGTCCTTACGCCATTACCAAAATGCTCGACCTGCAGCACCCCATGTACCAGCTGACCGCTGCCTATGGCCACTTCGGCCGCGAGCCGTTCGAGCACAGCTACCACTGGGTCGATGATAAAGGTCATACCCAACAAGAGACGTTTATCGCCTTCCCTTGGGAACGCACCGATAAGGCCGATACGCTCCGTCAGGCGGCGAATCGGTAAGCTATTTACGCAAGCCATTGTGAATAGTCATGCATAAAATCGCCCCTTTGGCGGATGCCGGGGGCGATTTGCGGGTACGACTAATCGTGGGGTAAGACATGACGACTGCTAACGACCCAACCCAACGCGACGCCGAACAGCACCACTTGCTCGATATTCTGCAACGCATTCGCGCCAATATCAGCGAACTTGACGAACGTCTCACCGCCTATGCAGACGATATCCAGTCGCAGAAAGAATATCTGTGGAATAGCCGCGATGAGATGGATCACATCGAAAAGATCTCGGCCCGCGAATCCATTCAGCAGTCGGTGATGACCGGTGATAACGCCCTGACAAGGCGTAACCGTCTGGAAAAGCTCAAGGACTCGCCTTACTTCGGCCGCTTTGACTTTACCCGCCACGGCCAGCAGGAGCCGATTTACATTGGCGTCCATCACTTTCGTGATGACCTCGCGGGAAAAAACCAGGTCTACGACTGGCGCGCCCCCATTGCCTCTCTGTTTTACGATTACGAAACAGGCCCGGCGATGTACCAAAGCCCCGAAGGCAGTGTCGCAGGAGAAATCACCCTCAAGCGTCAGTTCCGTATCAAAGGCGGCGATATTGAACTGATGATTGATAGCGCCGTGCACGTGGTGGATGACGTACTGCAGGACGAACTCAGCCGCGCTTCGGATGAAGGCATGAAGAACATCGTTGCCACCATCCAACGCGATCAAAACGCCATTATCCGTAATGACGAAGCCAATGTGCTGATCATTCAGGGCGTGGCGGGTTCAGGCAAAACCTCCATTGCACTGCACCGTATCGCCTACCTGCTCTATCGCTTTAAAGACACGCTGAGTTCCGAAGATATTCTGATCATTTCACCCAACCGCGTGTTCGCTGACTACATTTCCAACGTGCTCCCAGAGCTGGGTGAAGAGACGGTCAACGAAATCGGCATGGAAGATTTAGCCGATGAATTGCTCGATGGTCAGTATCGCTTTGAGAGCTTTTTCGAGCAGAGTACCGCACTACTCGAGAAAAATGACGACGCTGCGAAATCACGTCTGCGCTTCAAGGCCTCATCGGCGTTTCTGGCTGAACTTGATCGCTACGCGGCTCACGTTGAAGCCAACCGGTTTAGCGCTGAGGATATATGGATTGCCCGGCGTCTCGTCCCCGCCTGGCTGTTTGAAGAAGTCTTCCGCAAGCACCGCCACCTGCCGACGAATGAGCGTCTGAAACAGGTCAGTTGGGAAATCGAACGCAAGATCGGCAACCAGTATAACTACGACCTGGAGCGCGAAGAACGCAACACGCTCAAGGCCGCGATCAAGAAGATGCTTAAACGGGCGACACTTCGCGAAACGTACAAAGGCTTTTACGATTGGCTGGGGCAGCCTGAGATGTTCAAAACGGCCTCACGCGGGCGGCTGGAATACGCCGACGTGTTCCCGTTGATCTATCTGAAAATGCGCCTGGAAGGCGTTCAGTCCTCGTGGCGTAACGTCAAGCATTTGCTGATCGACGAAATGCAGGATTATACACCGGTGCAGTACGCCGTTATCGGACGGCTATTCCCGTGCAAAAAAACCATCCTTGGCGATGCCTACCAGGCGGTAAACCCCTACAGTGCCTCCAAGTCGGAAGAGATTCGCCAGGTACTACGCCAGGCCATGTGCGTTACCCTCAACAAGAGTTACCGCTCTAGCATCGAAATCGCCCAGTTTGCCCAGCAGATCGCCTACAACCCTGACCTTGAAGCGATCGAGCGCCACGACGAACCGCCCCGGGTCGAGCACTACCGTAACCGACAGCAAGAAATCGCCGCGATTGCCGACATGGCACACGCATTCACGCAATCCGAGCACAACACGCTGGGGATAGTGTGCAAAACCCAAAAACAAGCACGCAAGATATTTGACGCTCTGGAGGGGGACTTCAAGCGTCTACAGCTGTTAAGCGAACAGAGCAGTGCCTTTGGACAGGGCATTATTGTTTGCACGGCCCATATGGCCAAGGGGCTGGAGTTTGACAGGGTGATCGTGCCGGACGTCAGCGAGAAAAATTATGCCACCGATATGGAGCGTAACCTGCTTTACGTGGCCTGCACCCGGGCCATGCACCGGTTAATGCTGACCTATACGGGCAAGCCTTCGGCATTTTTACCCCAACCGTCACACGGCTGACATGCCTTTACCGCGGCTGTTTTACCAACCGCGGCACGCAGGCGAGATACACCACCATACCCAGCAGTTCGATCAGCGACTGCATGACAATGACCACCACCGCCGCTGCCCAGATATCGGGCAGCGCAATCGCTAACGGGAGCACCACAAAGGAATTACGGGTGCCGAGGCTGAACACCAGCGTTCGGCCAGAGGCAGTGGGAAGGCGAAACAGCGTGTGGAGTGTCTTGCCGATCAAGGCCGCAGCCAGCAGATAGAGCACAAAGATCACGGCGATTTGCCACAGCATCTCTTGTGACTCAATAATCAACTGCACTTGCGAGGCCGCAATCAAAAACACCACCGCGGCCAGCAAAGGCACGGGTAGCCAGCCCATCACCTCAACGCCTCGCTTGAGCACAGCGGATTGCGCGGCTCCTTTTTCGGTCAGCCAGGCAAGCAACAACGGCGTAACGATTAGCCCCAAAAAGGCAGGCAATAATTCGCTTAGCAGATGGCCGCCGACAAGCTGTTCGCCCATCATTAACGTGACATAAAGCGGCAAAAGCACGATCTGCAGCAAGAGCAAGACCGGTGCTGCAGCAATCGCCCTGGCACTATCTCCCTGCCCGAGGTGTGTAAAGCTGATGAACCAGTCAGTGCAGGGCACCAACAACACAAGCAGTACACCCAGCAGTACAGCATCTTCCAACCCAAACAGCGTGGCCAACCCCCACACCACCAGCGGCATGATAATAAAGTTGCCCAACGCCAGCGCGCTCATAAAGCGCCGATCTTTAAATGCTTGCGAAATATGCAAAAGCGGTACTTGGGTGAAAGTCGCATACAACAGCACGCCAAGCAGCGGCCACAGGGCAAACGCCCACGCCTGAACCGTTTGCCAATACGACCCCACACCGATACCGGTAAAGATGGCTACGAGATAAAGCCAGACCTGATACTTTTCCAGGGTTTCGCGCATCAAGGTAGCGTCTGTTCCAGAGTGAAAATAACCATCGCGGGGGCGTTGATCGTTGCTAAACGATGATTAACTCACGCGCTCATATCCGCCCAAGACACCTTTCTTACTGAGCACAAACTGCCACAGCTGGATTTCACGAGCGCGGAAAGCGGCGGCACAGCTAAGCAGGTAGTAACGCCACATGCGGTAGAATGTATCATCGAACTGATCTTTGAATTTCGGCCACATGGCTTCAAAGTTCTTATGCCAGGCCATCAGCGTCTTGTCGTAATCGGCACCAAAATTGTGGACATCTTCGACGACAAATAACGCTTCGGCCGCATCGGTCACTCGACCAAGTGTGGGTAGTTCACCATTAGGAAAAATATACTTATCAATCCAGGGGTCGGTTGATGTTGTACTTAAATTTTTACCAATGGTGTGAAGCAGAAAGAGACCGTCCTCTTTCAGGCAGCGGCTGGCGACTTCCATGTACTCACGATAGTTCTTGCGCCCCACGTGCTCGAACATGCCGACACTGACGATGCGGTCAAACTGCTCGGTTTCATCGCGGTAATCCTGTAGCCGGAATTCAACCGGCAACCCGCTTTTCATCAGTGCCTTGCCATGTTCCGTCTGCTCTTTGGAAATCGTTAGGCCCACGCATTCAACGCCGTAATGCTCGGCGGCATAGGCCATAAAGCTGCCCCAGCCGCAGCCGATATCAAGCACCCGCATACCGGGCTTGAGCTCCAGCTTACGGCAGATAAGGTCCAACTTGGCGTCCTGGGCTTCGTCAAGCGTTTCAGCATCCTTCCAATAGCCACAGGTGTAGGTCATACGCTTGTCGAGCATGGCCGAGTAGAATTCGTTACCCAGGTCATAATGCTTCTCACCCACTTCCCAGGCCCGCTTGGCGCTTTGGCGATTGAGCAGTCTGGAGCGCAATGAATGATAAATAAGCTTGGTGGGCTTGATACGCTGATGAAGCTGGGCACGCATAAGGCGATAAAAAAACTGATCAAGCGATTCGCTATCCCAATCGCCATTCATGTAACTTTCACCAAACCCTAAATTGCCTCGCGAAAGGGCGCTCTCGATAACGCCTGGCGCTTTCAGTTGTATATCCCACGGCCGGTTGCCGTTGATATTGATATCCGCTTGCTTCAACAAACCAGCAAAGAAGCGATGAGACGATGAGCGCTCGTTAAAAACCACACGTTTTTTTTCTAAGGTGGGCAAGTTCAAGGTAACACCCCGCTATTCCTGTGAGTGAATTGGTAACACCCTGCCTTTAGCATAGAACCATCTTCAACGTCCGGTGAAGCCCTCTCTTTCACCACACGCCACAAATGGCGACAAAAAAGCCGGCACACTCCATCAGAGGGCCGGCTTTAAAGCACTTAACGCAGTATCAGGACGGGTATATTGCTCTTACGCAGCATGTCGGTGGTCGTGCTGCCCACCAACAGGTGACGTATGCGCGAATGACCGTAGGCCCCCATGACCATCATGTCGATGTCATTATCGGTTGCATAACTGTGAAGCGTTGCTTCCACCTCACCCGCGCGAATCGCGCCTTCTGCCTCATGGCCCGCCTCGCGCAGGGTGGTTAACGCCCACTCCAGCTGGGAGTTATGTTCGCCGGTATCGGCGCCGACGATAACGACATGGCAGGCAATACCGTTAAACAACGGACTTTTGGCGAGCATTTCAATTCCTTTACGCGCCGTTTTGCTACCGTCGAACGCCATCATCACCTTTTCCGGGGTTTTGAAGCCGCCTCGCGGAACCATCAGAATCGGCCGATGCATCTCGCGCACCACGCGCTCAAGGTTTGAGCCCAAGTGCCCGCTAGCCTGGTCAGCGGTTTCGCCACGCTTGCCCATTACCAGCAAACGTACATCGTTTTCGAGCTCCACCAACGTCTCAACCAGCGTACCGTAACGCTGGCGTACAATAGGCTCGGAAATACCACCTTTAACGGCACGCTCCTTAGCCGCTTCGAGCATCAACTTGCCTTGCTCGCGGTTTATCTTGGCCCGCTGTTCGTCAAGGTCGGAAAGCTCTTCCATGAGTTTTTCACGGGCACCGAGGCGCAAACTACCGGATAAATTGGCGCCTTCAGTCGTTTGTGGATGGTTATCGGCTACGTGGAAAAACACGACCGGCGCATCCAGAGACAAGCTAGCCCAACAAGCATAATCGCAGACGCTCTCAGAAAACTGGGAGCCGTCAATAGCGGCTAATACGTAATTAGTAACATTTTTTTGATCAGACATCGTGCACTCCTTGCGTGGTTAGTGACCGCCCATGAGTTTTTCCACCGCAACGGGGTCGTCGTGTACAGCGTAGCGGTCTACCACCGTGGCACTGGCTTCGTTCAGCCCAATCATCTCAACCTCGGTACCTTCGCGGCGGAATTTGATCACCACGCGGTCCAACGCCTGAACAGCGGTAATATCCCAGAAGTGCGCCCTGGACAGATTGATGGTGACCTTATCGATGCTTTCTTTAAAATCGAATGCCTCGATAAAACGCTCTGACGAAGCAAAGAATACCTGGCCCACAACTTGATATTCACGTTTAACGCCAGGTTCAACTTCATCCGAGCCAATATACATAATATTGCCAACCTTGTTGGCAAAGAACATCGCCGCCAACAACACGCCGACAAACACGCCGATGGCCAGGTTATGCGTACCGACCGTCACCACCACGGTTGCCACCATCACAAAATTGGTGCTCATCGGGTGCTTCTTAAGATCGCGGATGGACTCCCAGCTAAAGGTACCTACCGCTACCATGATCATCACCGCAACCAGCGCCGCCATGGGGATTTGCGAGACCCAGTCGGCAAGGAAGACAACCATCAGCAGCAAGGCGATACCTGCAATCAGCGATGACGTGCGCCGACGACCACCGGATTTAATGTTGATCACCGACTGGCCGATCATCGCGCAGCCTGCCATACCACCAATCAAACCAGAGCCAATATTGGCAATACCCTGACCCTTACATTCACGGCTTTTATCGCTTTTGGTATCGGTTAAATCATCAATGATAGTGCTCGTCATCATTGACTCGAGCAGACCCACTATCGTCAGCATGAGAGCCGTTGGGAAAATAATCATTAGTGTTTCAAAGTTCAGCGGTACCTGCGGCCAGAGGAAGATCGGCAGGCTATCGGGTAACTCGCCCATATCGCCAACGCTGCGAATTTCCATCCCGGTCATCATGTAGACCACTGTCAGCACGACGATACAAATCAACGGCGACGGAATCGACTTGCCAATCACCGGCACGTAGGGGAAGCCATAAATAATCACAAGGCCAGCAACAGTCATGGCGTAAACGTGCCATGTCACGTCGGTTAGCTCGGGCAACTGCGACATAAAGATCAGGATCGCCAATGCGTTGACAAACCCCGTCACCACCGAGCGGGACACGAAACGCATCAATTCCGCAAGCCGCAGGTAACCTGCAATGATCTGCAGCACCCCGGTTAGCAGCGTCGCCGCCAGGAGATATTCAAGGCCATGATCTTTGACCAACGTGATCATCAGCAGTGCCATGGCCCCGGTCGCCCCGGAAATCATGCCCGAGCGTCCACCGGTAATGGCGATAATCACACAGATGGCGAAAGAGGCGTATAGCCCGACTTTCGGATCGACACCCGCAATGATGGAGAACGCAATCGCCTCGGGAATCAGTGCCAGTGCCACGACGATACCCGCCAGGGTGTCGCCCTTAAGATTAGAGAGCCAAGACTGTTTAAATTTTTCGTACATGCGGGGGTCCAGGAGTTATGGGTTAACGACAAGCCAATAGCCAGCGAATAACGCCGCCAACGATCAACTAGCTGAGAACAAAGATATTCTTATAACAAATGCGAATAGATAGCATTGGAAGATGACAGCACCGTTAATACCATCAATAGCCAAGGGATTAAGGCAGGGGCTAGGGCGGAGTGATCAGCCAAAAAAAGACGCGGGTCAGTGCTGTCATAGGAAAATTCTTTGTCTGTACGGTTAGAGTAGGCTTGAGCGGGGTGCGACAAAGTGGCGTATGCTAACAGCAAAACTGCTGCATTGCACCTAACGTCTAATAAAGCGGTACACCAGTGCCGAACCAGGTGACCTTTTACCCCCTTTTGGCGTACCATTACGCCACCCAAAGACGATACCACCACACTCAACCTTTCACGTTGATACGGCATGCGGTTTTGTACCGAAGACGCCTGCCGGCCATTAGAGGAGTAGCAGATGAGCCAATCCATAGCAGTGATCAAAGGCGACGGAATCGGTCCCGAAATCATGGATGCCACGTTACGCGTCCTGGCCGCCCTGGACTGCGGCCTCGATTATCAATTTGTCGACGCTGGGCTGGGTGCGTTGGACAAACACGGCACGCTGATTCCTCAGGAATCGCTGGATGCCATCGAAAAACACGGTATCGCGCTCAAAGGCCCGCTCACCACGCCAATTGGCAAAGGTTTCTCCTCTATCAACGTGCAGCTTCGCCGTCATTTTGACCTTTATGCCAACGTCCGCCCTGCCATCAGTTTCCCCGGCACTCAGTCACGCTACGACGACATTGACATGATCACCGTGCGGGAAAACACCGAAGGTGCTTACCTCGCCGATGGCCAGGAATATACCGACGATGGCAACACGGCTCTGTCGGTCATCAAGGTGACCCGCAAAGGCTCCGAACGCATCGTGCGTTATGCCTTCGAATTGGCCAAAAACAATGGCCGCAAGAAAGTCACCGCCGTGCATAAAGCCAACATCATCAAAACCAGCTCAGGCCTCTTCCTGGATGTTGCCCGGGAAGTTGCTGAGGAATATCCCGACATCGAATTCCAGGAAATGATCGTCGATAACGCCTGCATGCAGCTGGTCATGAACCCACATCAGTTCGATGTCGTAGTGACTACCAACCTGTTTGGCGACATCATGTCTGACCTATGTGCCGGTCTGGTCGGCGGGCTTGGCCTGGCACCGGGTGCCAACATCGGCGAAAAAGCGGCGATCTTCGAGGCAGTGCACGGCTCCGCGCCGGATATCGAAGGCAAAAAAATCGCCAACCCTTGCGCGCTGCTATTAGCCGCTGCGCAAATGCTCGACCACCTGAACATGGACGATAAAGCCACCGCCATCCGCAAGGGGATTCGTGACGTGCTGGAATCCCGTCGCGATATGGTCACCCCTGACATGGGCGGCACCGGCACCACCGATACGTTTGCCGAAGCACTGGTAGACTACGTCGGCCGGTAAGGTCACTCCCGCTCACCGGCCTTGCGTAACGGCCGGTGAGCGAAACCGATAGCCCAACAGGCGCATCGCGTTAAGGGTCACCAACACGGTAGCACCGGTATCAGCCATCACCGCCACCCACATGCCGGTGATACCCAGCATGGTTGACACCAAAAACAACGCCTTGAAGCCCAGCGCCAGCGCCACGTTGGTCTTGACGTTGTTAAGCGTCGCCCGCGACAGCGCAATTAATTCTGCAATCCCCATAACGCGATTTCTCAATAGAGCTGCGTCGGCGGTTTCCAGCGCCACATCGGTTCCGCCGCCCATTGCGATTCCCACGTCCGCTGCGGCCAGCGCAGGGGCATCATTGATACCGTCGCCGACTTTACCCACTGGCCCAAATCCCTGCGCCTGCCAATCGCGTACACGCTGTGCCTTGGCCTCGGGCATCAGTTCACCCTCGGCTTCAATGCCAAGCTTCTCACCCATGGCCGCTACCGTGCGCGCGTTATCGCCGCTGAGCATCACCACGCTGACACCCAGGCGGTGAAGCGCTTCAATCGCGGCAGGCGTGTCCTCGCGGGGCTCGTCGCGCAGCGCCAACACGCCAAGCGCCGTTCCTTCAGCCAGCAACAAGACCACCGTTTTACCTTCGGCCTCCAGCGCGGCAATTCGCGCTGACTGGGTTTCATTACCCTGCCAATGGCGCGGGCTTGTCAGGGTTAACGTTCGACCCTCGAATCGACCGCTGACGCCCTGCCCGGCCTGAACCTGGCCGTCGGATGCCCTGCCCAGCGACAGACCCAACTGCTTTGCATGCTGAACAATGGCCCGCGCCACCGGGTGGCTGGAATCTTGCTCCAGCGCGGCGGCCAACCTGACCACCTCGGCCTCCCGCGACTCGGCCCATGCTTCAACATCCGTCACGCTGGGAGCACCCGCGGTCAGGGTGCCGGTTTTATCCACCGCCACGCGCTTAAGCTTACCCAGCTGTTCGAGCACCGCGCCGCCCTTTATCAAAAGCCCACGCCGCGCGGCGGTTGAAAGCCCCGCGGCAATGGCCGCAGGCGTCGAGATGACCAGCGCACACGGGCAGGCAATCAACAGCAGTGCCAACGCCCGGTAGACCGAATCCGACCAGGCAAGCCCGGTCAGCCAGGGCGGCACCACCGCGACAAGCACGGCCACTCCCACTACCAACGGCATGTACCAGCGCGCAAACCGGTCGATAAAGCGTGCCACCGGCGCTTTGGCAGCCTGCGCTTCTTCGACCAGGTGAATAATCCGGGCAATGGTATTGTCGGCGGCACCGCGGGTGACCTCCACCTCTAACGCTGCGTCTAGGTTGACCGTGCCTGCCCAGATATCCTCGCCGGTGGCACGCTGCCGAGGCACCGATTCACCATTGATGGGCGACTCGTCGAGATGGGAGGTTCCGGCGACAATACGCCCATCGCAAGGCACGCGATCACCCGGGCGCACCAATACCCGCTGGCCTGGCGTCAACGTATCCGCCGCTATGTCGCGGATGGCCTCCCCTTCTAGCAGACGCGCCGTCGCCGGTGTCAGATTGCCAAGCGCGGCAATACGGCGCCGGGCCTGCCCGGCCGCCACCCCTTCTAGCAATTCACCCACCGCAAACAAAAACACGACCATCGCCGCTTCAGCAGCGGCCCCAATGGTCAAAGCCCCCAGGGCTGCGATACTCATCAGCATTTCAATGGTCAGCGGGTTGCCCATGCGCAGCGAGCGCCAGGCCGCCTGCCCGATCGGCACCCAACCGATCAGCGTGGCCAATATGAATGGCCAGGCCCCCACGTCAGGCAGGCGCCAGGTCAACAGCCACGCCACCATCAGCAGCACGCCACTTACCACTACCAGCCGCCCTTTTGCCGTGCTCCACCAGCGCAGTGTCGATGCTGCCGCTGGCGAAGCGTCAACCACCGGGTAGCCGAGCTTCGAAAGCGTGTGTTTCAGGGTGTCATGGTCCAGAGCTTGGTCGGCATGGGCAGTCACACTCACCGTACCGTTCATGCTTGAGGCGCTGGCCTGTTCAACCTGCGGCAACCCTTCAAGCGCTGCCTCTACCTTGCGCTCGCAGCCACCACAGTCCATGCCCTGGACATTCAGGCGCGCGGTGTCGCGGGTGTCTTGCTGGCGAGTGGTCATGGCATCATCCTTCCCGGTCGACTATCGTGGGAATAGCGTAATACCTGTAGTCACTAGAGGTTCAAGCCATGACCCGCACGCCCAACACCGACACGATTGGCATCGGCGAACTCGCCAGCCGCACCCACTGCAAACCTGAAACTGTACGCTATTACGAGCGCATCGGGTTGCTGCCCGACGCCTTACGCAACGAAGGCAACCAACGGCGCTATAGCGAAACAACCGTGCAGCGTCTGATGTTTATTCGCCATGCACGGGATTTCGGCTTTTCGGTGGACGCCGTGCGAGAGCTGCTCGACATGGCCGATCACCCTACACGGCCATGTCATCACGTGGATAGCCTGGCACGGCGGCATCTGGCGGAGGTGGAGTCGCGTATTCAGCGGCTGATGGTACTGCGCGAAGAGCTGGAGCGCACAGTTGCCCAGTGCGACGGCAATAGCGTCGCGCAGTGTCGGATCATTGAAGTGTTGAGCGACCACCGGCTATGTGGCCACGATACCGCCCACGGCGGCGCGGAGGCGCTGCGCTAATGGCGGCGGCTCAAGCGACTAGGCACCTAGCCACACATCCAGAAACAGCATAATCACCAGGCCAATCGCCAGGCCAAACGTTGCCTTTTTCTGATGCCCGCTGCGGTGGGTTTCGGGGATAATTTCATGACTGATCACGTAGAGCATGGCACCGGCGGCAAAGGCCATGCCCCAGGGTAGCAACACCTGCGAGACGGAGATAATACTGGCGCCAAACAACCCACCAATGGGCTCGATCAACCCGGTGAGCGCGGCAATCGACCAGGAACGCGCTCGGGAATATCCCTCTCCCATCAGCGCAATGGCAACGGCCAACCCTTCCGGCATGTTTTGCAGGCCAATGCCGATCGCCAAGGGCATGCCACCTTCCAGGCCGTTGGCGCCAATACTGACGCCCACCGCCATGCCCTCAGGCAGATTATGAATGGCGATGGCAAACACGAATAGCCATACCCGCCTCAGTGCAACGGCTTCTGGCCCTTCCCGCCCTTGCTGAAAATGCTCGTGAGGCAGCCACTCGTTGAGCAGCGCAATCGCCCCCATACCCAGCAAAATGGCCGCGCAGACGATGGCGGCGGGTATCGGGCCGCCCGCATAGAATATTTCAGCGGCGTCCAGCGCCGGAATAATCAGCGAAAAAAACGACGCCGCCAACATCACACCAGCCGCAAAGCCAAGTGAGAGATCGCGAAACCCACGGTCAGGGGATTTACCCAAAAGTACCGGCAACGCACCAACAGCGGTCAAGGACCCGGCCACCAGGCTAGCCAAAAAACCTAATAACAGCGTACTTTCCATGTGCCGAAATAGCCTTGTGTCACGAAGTTAGACATTCGTAGGAGGCTTAAGCCAACCCACGCAGGATATAGCCGACCATTTGTTGCGCTTCTTGCTTGGAGGCTCCGCTCTTCATCAATAACCGCAGCCCTGACATCGACAGCGTCAAAAACTGCGCGGCGCTTTGCGGATCGCGCGTTTCAAAAATGCTGCCCTCACGCTGAGCGCGCTCAATGACGCCACGAAAGAAGTCCGTGATGCTCGCCACGCTATCGCGGGCGGTTTGCGCTGGCAGCGAGTCTTCTCCCCCCAGCTCGGTGGCAGAATTGAACAGCAAACAACCTAGCGATGCCTGTTCACTCTGGGTATCGGCGGCTGACGTCAACAGCTGCTCAATAAATGACCACGCATCAGGCGAGGCTTTCAACTGTTCAGCTAGATTTACCAGCAGCTCTTCACGGTAATTTTCAAGCGCCAATAAAAACAGCGCCTCTTTGTTGCCGAACGCCTGGTACAAACTGCTGCGGGACAACGCCATGGCGTCGAGCAGGTCGCGCATCGAGGTATGATAGTAGCCATAGCGCCAAAACGTTTGGATCGCCGCCTTTAGCGCTGCTTCTGGCTGATGCTGTAAGGGTCTGCCAATCGTCATTTACACCACTCTTTGGCTGTATATCCCATCTTTGAACAGGAGAATGATCTTACAGGCGTAATTTAACACGGCGCAGAGGAGATTGGGGAGAAGGTGCCCGTTGCTGGCAAAAAGGACATACGTCAATTGAGACAAACCGCCGAAGTGACGTAAAGGCAGGAAATCCGCAAAGTACGTGTTTACCACTGGCTCGGCGCTGCCAAGCCAGTGGCACAGAGGCAACAAGGCTGGAAATTAATTTAACAGTTCTTTGACCTGCTTGATGCCATCACGGGCAAGCTGCACCGGGCGAGAGTCACTAATGGTCCAGGCAGCCATCGAACCGTCGTACATAGAGATGTTGTCGAAGTTGGCCACTTCGCTTAACACGAACCAATCAGTAGCGGCCCAGTGGCCCGTGTTACAGAAGGCAATCGTCCGCTCGCTGCTGTCCAGCTCCGCGTTATTGATGCGCGACTGCAAGCCCTCAACATCGAGATAGTAAGCGCCATTTTGGTCGTTTAAGTGTGACTGATGAGGCAGGCTCCGCGCACCGGGAATGGTGCCAGCGACCCGCGCGGCAGATGACTTGTTATCACCGACAAAATAATCAGTTGGCCGGGCGTCGACTAGCTGCGCCTGGCTTTCTCGAGCAGCTTCAACGTCCTCGGTGGACGCAATCAACTCTTCGCGGAGAGTGGCATCAAACTCAACACTGGGGTAGCTTTCAGGCTCGCCGCTTGCCACGTCATAGCCCTGCTGCTGCCAACCGGCAAAGCCACCGTTAAGGATGGCAACGTCATTGTGGCCCAACACCTTAAGCGTCCAGTAGACCCGTGCTGCACTGCCAAAATCGGTAGCCCCCGTACCTGCGGGTACGATCACCACGGCACTGTCGTTATCAATACCCAAGCCACCCACCAGCGACTCTAGCTCACTCACGTCGGGCATCAGGCCCGCAACGCTGTCGCGGGTTTCACGCCAGCCGTCATCAGTGTAGCTCGAATAGCGGCTACCGGGAATGTGCGCGTCGGCGAAACTATCCGCATCACCGCCATTATCTATCGAGGAACGCACGTCCAACACCACCAGCTCTTCCTGATCGAGATGGTCGTTTAACCACTGCGCATCCACTAGCGGCGTCATTTCAATCGCAAAAGCCTGGGCGGAAAACCCAAGCGCGCCAATTAAGCTAAATAGTAAGCGTGACATAGGACCTCCAGAGGTACCGTTGAACGCCATATTTTCATGGAATGGCGACAAGCCATGGAACGATTGGTACATTAATAGAATAATGAGCCATATAAAACCACACTTAAAGTGATTTTTTGGCATAAGAGTATCGTTAAAACCATTATCCGACCAACGGCACCGGTACTATGTTAATTCGGTACTATGTTAATTCGGGACTATGTCGATTCGGGACTATGTTGATATCAAGGATCTGCCGGAAAATTCTTTGCCAATTCCCTGTAAGCATTCGCGTTGAACGGCCACTCACTCAGTAACGACTCGCAAGGAGCCCAGGATGAGCGCGTATTCCTCGACATCAAAATACTTCTGGCTAAGCGGTAAACGCCATGCCGAGCAGGATCAGTTTTTCCGTCAAACGCTGGAAGCGCAGGGTTGGCAGGAAGGCGACGAACATCACTGGGAAGCCGCCTGGGTGACGGGCATGCCGCCCAAGTCAGCGTTCAAGGCAACGTCGCCCAGCCGGGTTATGAACCACATTCCAGGCAACGCGGCACTGACCGTCAAAAGTCGCCTGCATGCGGGTCTCAGCGCTATGCGCGACCGCACGATGCGCCACTATGATGACGGTCATGCCAATACCCAACGGCTGAATTTTTTCCCGCGCGCCTACGAAATGCCCCACGACTACCCGGCGCTGGTGGAAGACGCAGAAACGCATCCTGAAAAACGCTGGATATTGAAGCCGACCAACGCCTCCAAAGGCCAGGGGGTTCAGGTTCTCCACGACCCGACAACCGCCCCCTTGGCCCCCAACTGGCTGGTACAGGAGTACGTTGCCAACCCGCATACCATCCGCGGGCATAAGTACGTGCTGCGGCTTTATATGCTGATCGCCAGTATTGATCCACTGCGTGTCTACCTCTACCGCCAAGGCTTTGCCAAACTGGCCTCTGAGCCTTGGGATCCTGACGATTACGATAATCCGTTTAGCCAACTGACCAACCCTGACATCAACGCCCTCAACCTGGATGCCGAGGTACCGGTTGAATTTATCGATCTCGACCGATACCGCCAGTGGCTACGTGAACAAGGGCACGACGATCAAGCACTATTCCGCCAGTTGCATGATGTTGCCACACTGACGGCACTCTCAGGCGTCGACACGATGCGTCAGCGCTCCCAGCAAGACGAGGCTGACCCACGCGGCTGCTATGAACTCGTCGGCTTGGACTGCTTGATTGACGACCAGCTCAAACCATGGATATTGGAGTGCAACCTCAGCCCCTCATTGGGGACTTGCGCCAAGCCCGAGCACGGCGGTGTCGTCGAGGAAGCCGTCAAGCGCGATCTTGTAAGCGATATGATTGCCCTGATGGGGCTGGATCAACCGCCCCGCGAAGCAGCGACTTTCGATGCCGCTGCGCTGGCGGCCGAGCGAGGACGCGCCGGTGGGTTCGTACCGCTGTATCCCGCGCCAGACGTTAGCCGCTATCAGCCATTCATCGGACTGCCCAGCTTGGCGGATTATCATTTGGCCGCTGATCAGTATAATCAGGTAATGCGTTTTAAAGCCCATGACGTCAGCGAGATTATCGAAGGCGAACGCCTAGCACTTTATCACCATACCAGCGGCCACTATTTTCAGTTGAATGACAGTGCCGCGTTGATCTGGCTGCTGGCAAGCGAAGGCGAAACGCCTGACACAATTCTTGAGCACCTGCATGCCGCAAGTGGCGGGCAAGTAGAAACTCCTTCGCTGGAAAACGACCTATGGAACACACTTTCCTTCTGGTGGCAGAAAGGCCTACTCGCCCCCGACGATCGTGAAACATCAGCGGCTGGTACGAATAGCCCCTCCCGCAAGCACCCGGACACCTGGCACGGCACGCTGTTCTTTGACCAGCGCCGCTTTTCGCTCAGTGCGCCACAAGGTCCGGTAGCAAAACGCATTGCCGACACACTGGCACCGCTACTGGAAGCCGGTGAGACAATCTCTGACACGTCGCTGCATGTCCTGGAAAGCGCCAACGGCTATTGCCTGACTAGCGACAGTCGGGTGATTCGCTCGCGCTTGCACCTTGACGACATCGTTCCCGTCATTACACAGCACTGCTTGTACAACGCTGTGTGTGACCGGCACCTGGTGCTCGATGTTGTCCTGCTGAGCCGAGAGGAGAGACATATCGCCTGCATCTTGCCTGCCCGGGATTCTGGCCAAGCACTGGTCACGCTCAGGGACATAGCGGAACAGAACGGCTTTGCTCTGACACGCGGTGCTCGTCTCTCACTGGCAGCGCCCGACAGCCTGGAACCGCTTAACCTGCCTCTGAAAGATACCGGGTTCTTATTTCAGGAACGCGGTTCTTGTGGCGGGCTTCTATGGCTGGATGCGGAGCATAGCGACGCCCATGAGGCACCCTCGTCGCTGGCGTTGTTAGGCGCCCTGCTGCCTGTTGCTATAGAGCACGATCAAGGATTAAGCCCGGCTGCCTTAGCCGCGCTGCAACAAATGACACAAGGCCCGCACTGCGCTCGACTGGCCACTACACAGGTCGAAGTCATTACCCAGTGGCTTAACCAAACACTGTCTTTACCTTCTTCCCAGGCCGCGGTCTAGCGGCAGGAAGACGCGCCATCTGGCGCATTTGCTAGCAATACCAAAAGGAGAAGCAACATGTCTCAACACGAAGCGAAACGTCGTTTACTGAGCCGTCTCAGCCGTCAGTTCGGCTATACCGCGCCTGCACTAGCTCTGGTAGCAAGTGGTCTGGCCTTTCAGGCCCAGGCCGACGAACCCACCGAAGGGTTCACCTCAATGCAGGAAGCACCCATGATGCTCGCCGAAGGCGGCGCTGAGGGTGAAGCTGAAGCCGAAGGTGAAGGTGAAGGTGAAGGTGAGGGAGAAGCAGAAGGCGAAGGCGGTGCTGAAGCCGGTTAACACCAGCCCTGCACGCCGAAGTAAATGCTTCTGTGCCGGTGTCCGCACCGGCACACTTCACCGAGAGGATAACGACCATGTCGACATCATCACTGTCGCCAATGATTGACGAAAACGTGCAAACACTTGCGCAGCTAGCCGAGCTATTGGGCAACGTGTCTGCACAAGACTACCAACGCCCGCTCGGCGCCAAGGCGACTCAGTCGCTGGGCAAGCACGTTCGCCATATCCTTGAACACTACCAGACCCTGCTAGATGCCTGCACGACAGCACCCACTCAGGCTACCTTCGATTATGAACAGCGCCAGCGGGAAACCGCGCTGGAAACTCAGCCTGACCGCGCAGGTGAACGCATTGAATCTCTGCAGGCGGGGCTGAAAGCATTATGCTCAATGTCTCAGGATACCCCTTTAACACTCAGCTACCCGATTAAGAGCGACCAAGCTGAAAGCGCGGCTGCACTGCCCACCAGCCTGGGCCGTGAACTGGCGTTTTTAACCAGCCACAGCATCCATCATATGGCGCTGCTGGGCCTGCTTTGCGAACAGTTGGGTATTACGTTACCCGACGATTTTGGCGTTCATCCGTCGACGCTGCGCTATTGGGCACAGAAGAGTAATTTTCAAAACCGTAAATCCGGATAAAAGTAAAGACGGCTGATCACGAAAGCTGTAGAAATTATCTACTTTTGACAGTTAAAAAATTTCTCAGCAGTTTATAAAGTATCTGTATAAATGTTCAGCGCGCAAGCAGTAACAATGACGACCAAATTCTATTCAACACATAAAAATCAGTCATTAATTAGTTTTTTACATTAAAAAGGAAAATACGTCCAGTGGTGGCATGACATTTCTTTAAATCGCTAACCATCAACTATTCAACTCCAGAAAGTTGAAAATCCAACTTTCTGGAGAGACTATTTACCTTATTAATTATATTGCTCTTTTTATTTTTTCAGCCCTGCAATTTAGCAACAGTTTCGTCGGTACTCCAAAGCGCATTAGCAATAAACCTAAAATTAGTCAATGCCGCCAAATAACCATCTCCTTCAGGCAATTTTGCCGCGGCAGTAGCGTCGCGCACAACGACAACTTCAAACCCTTGCTCTAATAGCTCTCGCAAGTGCGATTCGACACATAAATTTGCCGACATGCCAGCCAAAATAACCTGATCAATGCGACGTTTACGTAGCTGAAGTGCTAGATCATTTTGCTCAGGACCGTAAATTTTATGTGGAGACGTAATAATTGTCTCACCATCTTCAATATATTCTTTATATTGCGGCATGAAATCAGCGCCAGTGTTACGCGGCAAAGCTGAGAGCGGATTTTCACGATCAAACATACCAATGCCATGCATCATTTTTTCTAGCGGACCGCCGAACGTCCACTGATGATCGTGCGGATAGTAAAAATGAGGCGACACCGCTACCGTTACACCCCGCTGTTTAGCGGCCTCGAATAAACGGCGAATGTTTTCTACCGTGTTGTGTTCCTGTACGCTTTCCCCAACAACTTGCCAGGTCACCCCATCGGGGCTTAAGAAATCCACTTGGGGGTCAGTGACAACCAAGGCTGCGCGACTAATATCCAACTGGAATCCTGTTTCGGGTAAAGCCCCTTCTGCTGGCGAAGCATATGGATCTTTTTCAGCGCCTTGTGCCATCGCAGCGCTTGAAAAACCGCCCACTGTGGCAGCTGTAATACCGGCAAGACCTCCCGCCAATACACGGCGTCGTCCTTCATCTACTTTATGCAATGTGGCTACCGGTTTCTGGTCACTATGATGGTTGCACATAAAGAAAATCCTCTTGAAGTGTTTTACCCTAGTGATTCTAGATACAAATACTGCAGCAAAAATCCTAGAAGCGTGCTATATCGTTCGGATCATTGGTGATTGTTATGCTTGAAAACACTCTTAAAGACTTATTGATCAATGTCACTTCATTTGCCGTGTGCGACATACGACGCGGCTGGCCGTTGCAGACACCCCAGCTTGGTACAGTATCGCTTCATTACATATTGCGCGGGAGGGGCAGTATGATAGACCAAGATCATAATCGAACGTTACTCAATGCTGGCAGTTTAGTTATATGCCCACCCGACTACTCTCTCACCATTGACGAGATTGCAGGCGAACCATTTGGCATTAATCAATGCACACCTGCACATTCGCCGCATTGGATACGCACTCATACCGATACAACACTGCCAGGCGTTGTCATTTTATGTGGCTTGTTGGAAGTCGACTCACTGACTGGCGGCTCACCCTTTGACCGCTTGCACGTCCCTATTTACCTTGAAAATTCGAATGCAGATATCCGGCACCTTTTTCATCAATTATTTCAAGAACTAGAATTATCAACGCTTGGCACCACCGCAATGCTCGAAGCCTTAATGAAACAATGTTTCATTCTTTTGCTGCGCGAGCTCCAGGCGAATACACCAGAACATCCATGGCTATTAACATTGGAAGCACCGGAACTACGCAATGCAATTGAGGCCATGACACAAAACAGAATGCAACGTTTGAACATTGACCAACTCGCCGAGCGCTGTCATATGAGTCGGACCGTCTTTATTGAACGTTTTAAACGTGCTTTTGGGATGCCGCCACAGCGATTTTCAACCGAACTACGTCTTCGTTACGCCGCGCGCCTTTTAAACACCACCTCACTGACAATCCAGCGGATTGCCGAACGCTGCGGCTACCTGAGTCGTAGTCAATTCAGCACCGCTTTTAAGGCCAAGTTTGGCGATGATCCAGACACTTATCGCAAAAAACTCAGCCCTGCTAAGGATGGTAATTGATTCCCTCTGCGCTATTATTCATCATTGTGTAACGCTCAAATTAAGGAGCATGATGCGTTTTCTTGCGAATTGTCTTCATATTCACACACGCCGCTTTAGCCAAACTGCCAATCGACAGTGGCCATAATTTTTTCTGTATGTTCCTTGACCGCACAAACGATGAGTCCCTGAACACTATAAAGGGTGCGCTGAGCGCGTGACATGCCTGCGGCCATGTGTCCTCGCATTCCGCAACTACGGCATCATACAAGGACGTATCAAACAGGGCGACGAGGTCCACTGACTTCTTCAAAAAGCCCTGTTCAACCTAAAATCGTGCATCCGCCGAGTGCCTCCGCGAATGACATAGGGATCACTGCCTTAGTTGGACGAGGAAGAGGCGAGAGCCGCTTCTACAGTTTCCAAGCGGAATCAATCGTTTGCCGACGAACTCGCGTACTTATTGCGCAATAACAAGATCGATTGATTCACCGGACTCTCAGACACATGCTTAGTCATGTGCTCACTAGTCTGGATGACAATCCTATATCGACTTTTGAATGCCACTTTTGCCTCTGATATGGCGCGATAGTTGGTCATGAATCGACGATGATCTGAGCCCAGCGTTCGTCGCCCTTTTTGATAAAGCCGGGGATATCTTGTTCCCATCGCTGCTGTATAGCGTCGCTATAGTTGAGATAGAGCGTGCCGTCGACGATGTGCCAGGCATGAGGATCAATCGACCAGAGTTCACCTTTCTCAGCCACCGCCCAAGCGCAGTAGCCACCATAGGCTGGCGCATACATCTCCGGTTTAGCCGCAAAGCGCTCACGGTGCTCGGCGTTGGCGAAGTGCCACGTCACGCCGTTCCATTCAAACGCGTGCGCCGAACTGCCAGCGACCGGCTTATCTGCCGTGAAATAGGCGACAGGATCATAACCCCGGATGGCGATGCCGTCTTCAGCAAAAACAGGCTCCGCTTCGGCAACGGGTGACGCCGCAGGCCACAGCTGAACAGCACCAAAACCTAGCAACGCAACCAGAAACACACCCAATATGCCATAGCGGCGCCATGAGCGAGGCGACTGTTTGTTGTTCTGCATGTCATAGTCTCCTGCAAGTTGCTGTGTATTCGATCTCATCTGCTCTTGGCAGATAGCATACTAAGCTAAGATTAAACCCACTGGCATTTACGTGCTATCCGAAGTTTACCGTAAGCTGAGGTAGGCCCTACTAAACCGCAAGCCTTGTGAGAACTCGCATTGGCTGCAGGGGATGGTCACTCGAAACGTGCCCAGTCCCCTAGCAACTGCTATACACCAACTGTGTTGTTTGATCCGCTGGTTCACGCGCGCGTGAGCACTGAAGAGATTTTCGGGCCGGTGGTGTATATTTACCCTTATACCGATCTGCCGCGGGCCATTGAAAGGGCTAATAGCTTACCCTATGCGTTCCAGACAGCAGTTTAAACAGACTTACTGCACATTACCGAGCAGGTATTTGCCGGCATTGATGCCTCGGCAGTAATGGTCAATCTGCACACCGCATTCCAGACTGACGGCATGCCGTTTGGCGGCCTCAAGCGCTCCGGCTAAGGCCTAGGAGGCATGCCGTACAAGATTGGATCGAAAAGATGCTGGTGTGGAACACTAAGACCTGAGTCCCCATTGGCCAGCCGCATCTACTGAACGGAATCCTGGCGGGCCTAGCCGTCAGTATTATCCAGCTGGATCGATCTCCCACTTCTCGACCCGGTTGTCGGCAAAACTCACGGCCCACACCGTTCCGATTGCTCATCGTTTCCAGCTGCGAAATAGAGGTTGAATGGCACTTAGAATCACCATCTTGCTGGTGGTAACCATCGCGCTTGCAGGCGCTTGGTGGTTGTTACAGCTATTGGGCCTACCCTCGGGGTTCAGCCCAGATATCCTTGCGCAATGGCTGAAGAGTCAGGGGGCGATTGGGCCACTGCTGCTTATGCTGCTGATGATCATTGCCGTTGTGGTTGGCCCGATCCCTACACTGCCGCTCAGCGCTACCGCAGGACTCGCCTTCGGGATTATTCCTGGCACCGCCATCGCGGCCACCGGTGCACTGCTGGGGGCCATGGCGGCGTTCTGGATTGCCCGATGCTTGGGGCGCGAGGTGGTCTGCAAACGCTTCCCGGACAACCCCTTGCTGGCGAGCGATGGATCCCAACGCTTTCTGACCTTTGCCATCCTGCTGACCCGGCTGATACCGGTTTTTTCCTTTGCCTTGATCAGTTATGCCGCTGGCGTCACCGCAATCCACGCCTGGCGCTTTGCCCTTGCCACATTCGTCGGCATGCTGCCCATGACCGTCGTATTTGCTGGACTAGGGAACAGCTTCACGCTGAACCCAGTACTGACGGTTGTCGCGGGGCTGGCTATCCTGGCGGTTATGGTGTGGTTACCCTGGTTTATCAGCCACCGCCCCAAGTCCCGGCTGGCCCGTTGGCTGAACCTTCACCAATAACAACCAGAATTTTACATGCGATGTCCCCAAAAAATCGGACATCATGCCTTGGTTTACCCTCGACCTGAAAATATATAAAGGAAAATGCCATGACACGATCCAAAGTAGAATTCACTAACACACAAGGGCAGAAACTGGCTGGTTTGCTGGAGCTTCCCGACCAAGGCAAACCCAGAGCCATAGCCTTGTTCGCCCATTGCTTCACCTGCGGTAAGGACATTGCCGCCGCGTCTCGCATCGCACGGGCGCTCGCCAAACATGACATTGGCGTGCTGCGTTTTGATTTTACCGGCTTGGGTAACAGCGACGGGGACTTCGCCAATACCAGTTTTTCGTCCAACCTTGACGATCTTGTTGCCGCCGGTGAATTTCTTGAGGAACATTACCAGGCCCCCCGCATCCTGGTTGGTCACAGCCTTGGTGGGGCCGCCGTACTGGCCGTGGCCCATCGTATGGAATCGGTTGAGGCGATTGCTACCATCAGCGCACCGGCCACCGCCCAGCATGTGCGACACCTGTTTGATGACAAGGCCGGCGAGATCCAGGATGCGGGCGTGGCCGAGGTAACCCTTGCCGGGCGAGAGTTCCAGGTAAAGCGGCAGATGCTGGCGGACCTTGAGCAATGGAATACCCCGGATCATATCGGCAACCTGCATAAGGCACTGGTTATTTTCCATTCCCCGGTGGATCAGATCGTGGATATAAGTGAAGCGGCCACCATCTTTCAGGCTGCCAAACACCCGAAGAGCTTTATCTCCCTGGACAACGCTGATCACCTGCTTTCCAAGCCAATAGATGCTGACTATGTGGCGGAAATGCTGGTGGCCTGGTCGAGCCGCTATTTGTGAGTTCGTTGCACGGGGATTGTTTCCCGGTCATATCTCCGCGCTATTGTCCAAGAAGTCAGTTTTACCCTGTAGCGAATGAATCATCGGACATCGCTGCGGGTCGTCACTGCACCGGCAACGCTCAACCAGGTCTCCAAGCGTCGCCTCCATCTGCAGCAGACCGGCTATCCTGCCCCGCACATCAACCAGTTTGTGCTCGGCCAGCGACCGAGCCTGATCACAATGGGTGCCGTCTTCCAGTTTCAGCAATTCACCAACCTCTTCCAGGCTGAACCCCAGCCACTGGGCCGAGCGGATGAAATGCAGCCGGGCAACGGCATTTTCATTATAGCGCCGGATACCGCCCAAAGGTTTCTGCGGAACCGGTAGCAGCCCCCTCCGCTGGTAATAGCGGATGGTTTCCACATGGGTTCCAGCTTTTTTTGCCAGGGTGCCGATGGTCATGGTCGTTGTGGACATGGATGCTGTGGCCATTGCCATTGACTCCGTAGTCAGGTACGGAAGTAAGGTTAACCTATCTACTCGTATACTGACACGGAGTAAATATGAAAAATCCCAAAACCCTCCTGCGGGTGAGCGTGATCGGCACCCTAATGATTGCGCTTTGCTGCTTTACACCGATATTGGTTGTTTTGCTTGCAGCAGTAGGCCTGGCGGCGCTGACCGGCTATCTCGATTATGTGCTCTTGCCCGCCCTGGTCTTTTTTATTGGCCTGACCTGCTATGCCGTATGGCGCAAGAAGAAACACGACGCCTGCTGTAATAGCCCGTCGACCAAGGAGTAACGTTCATGAATGACAACAACCTGCATATTGCCGTGATCGGCAGCGGTGGCGCGGCCATGGCTGCCGCCCTGAAAGCCGCCGTGCGCGGTACTCGAATCACCCTGATCGAACGCGGCACCATCGGTGGCACCTGTGTGAATATCGGCTGTGTGCCCTCGAAGATTCTGATCCGTGCTGCGCGCATTGCCCATCTGCGCAAGGAGAGCCCTTTCGACGGCGGCCTTAGCGCCCAGGCGCCCGTGGTTGATCGGGCGTCACTGTTCACGCAACAGCAGGCCCGTGTCGAGGAACTCCGGGATGCCAAATACGAGGGAATTCTAGGCGACCATTCCGCCATCACGGTGCTGCACGGGGAGGCCCGGTTTGCCGATGCCCAGCACCTGACGGTCACCCTGACAAAGGGTGGCGAGCAGACGATTCACTTCGATCGCGCCTTTATCGGCACCGGCGCCCGCCCGGCGCAGCCGCACATACCGGGTCTGGCGGACACGCCCTACCTGACGTCAACCAGCGCGCTGGAACTCGCTGCTATACCCGACCGACTGGTAGTGATCGGGGCCGGATTTGTGGCGCTGGAGCTGGCCCAGGGCTTTGCCCGGCTGGGCAGTCAAGTCACACTGCTGGCTCGCAGCCGACTGCTATCGAGCGAAGATCCAGCGATTGGCGATGCGGTGGACGCCGCGTTTCGCCGCGAAGGCATCGAAGTGCTCAACCAGACCCAGGCGAGCAGGGTGGACTACAGCGATAATGAATTCGTGCTGGAGACCAATACCGGAACCTTGCGGGCCGACCAACTGCTGGTGGCCACTGGACGCACGCCGAACACCGAGACGCTGAACCTTAATGACATCGGCGTAGAAACCGCCCAGGGCGCGATTCAGGTGGATAGACACCTGCAAACAACAGTGCCGGGCATCTACGCCGCCGGCGACTGTACCGATCAGCCGCAGTTTGTGAACGTGGCCGCCGCCGGGGGCAGCCGCGCCGCCATCAACATGACCGGCGGCGAAGCTACCCTGGACCTCAGCGCCATGCCGGGCGTGATTTTTACTGATCCCCAGGTGGGCACAGTGGGCCTTACGGAAGCCGAGGCGCAAGAGCATGGTTACGCTGTCGATACCCGCATCCTCGACCTGGAAAACGTGCCCAGGGCGCTGGTCAACTTCGACACCCATGGTTTTATCAAGATGGTGGCTGACCGCGATTCGGGACGTTTACTGGGCGTGCAGGCGGTCACAGCCGAGGCGGGTGAACTGATCCAGACCGCCGTGATGGCAATTAGGGCCAGGATGACCGTGCAGGAAGTGAGTGACGAGCTGTTTCCCTATCTGACTATGGTGGAAGGCCTCAAGCTCTGCGCTCAGACCTTCACCAAGGATGTCAAGCAGCTATCCTGCTGTGCGGGCTAAACATTTTCTCTATGTCCTAATCAGTAGGCATAAGGTCGCCGCTTGGTTATTAAATAAGTCTGTAAGTTTTTTGCATAATCTTCCACAAATAACCAAGACTGAGCAACACCTCAATCTGTTGTCAGTTCTACAGCTTCCACTACATGATACTACGAGGTGTAACCATGAAAATGAAAATGATAACCACTGGCTTATTTGCAACCCTGATGGCGGGTTCTGCTCTGGCCATGGACTCTGCGGCCCTTGAGGAGCACATGGCCGAAATTAACGAAAACTACATCGAGACTGCTGAAGAAGAAGGTAAGACCAAAGCCCTCGAAGAAAAAGTTGCAGAGCTTGAGGCTATGATCAAGATGTTACTCGACGATCAAGATACCTAATGCCATCCAGGTCACTGATGTGATACTTCGAGCCTCTGCGCCTTCGCCGAGGCTCGTTATATTATGGTAACAATTAACGCGACAGGCGAAAATCGCCACGGTGTTGGCTTTTATATATTACGTATGTCTATTGCTTTCTCTCCCTAGTTTATTGAAATAATGCAAAAAGAGATGAGAGCCCTGTAACAAGAACATCAAATAGCTGCCATGTTAGGCATGGATAACGACCATAACAGAACAGCGATGCCCCCTGGCAGGAAAGCTTCAACCTCGCTGCAAAAGAGGCCAGCATGCTCAAAACGTATCTCGCTCTGTCCACACTCTTTTTCGCTGCCCTGTTTCTGCTGTGCTACCTATGGCCACCGGCGCTCTGGCTGATGATATTGGTGCTGCCGTTATTTTTTCTAGGGCTCTACGACACTCTGCAAAAGCATCACAGTCTCTTGCGTAACTTCCCTTTGATCGGACGAGGCCGCTGGATCATGGAGGCCCTAAGGCCTTTCTTTCGCCAGTACTTTGCCGAATCAGACACAGACGGTACGCCCATCAACCGCATGTTCCGCAATGTCGTTTATCAGCGGGCCAAAGGCGTACCCGATGCCGTTCCCTATGGTACCCGAGTGGACGTTAATCATTCAGGCTATGAGTGGATCGGTCATTCGCTCTCGGCGATTACCGGCCAGGAAGTAGATGAGTTGCGCGTCACTATCGGTGGGCCCGATTGCCGCCAACCCTACAGTGCGAGCATTTTAAATATCTCCGCCATGAGTTTTGGTGCCTTGAGCCGCAATGCCATATTGGCGCTCAACCGCGGTGCCAATATGGGTAACTTTTATCACAACACCGGCGAGGGCGGCATCAGCCCTTACCATCTCGAAGAAGGTGGCGACCTGGTCTGGCAGATCGGCACCGGCTACTTCGGCTGTCGAACCAACGAGGGTAACTTCGATGCAGACAAGTTCAGGGAAAAGGCCCAACTCGATACCGTCAAAATGATCGAGATCAAATTGTCCCAAGGCGCAAAACCGGGCCACGGCGGTATATTGCCTGCTGGCAAAAACACCGAGGAAATCGCCCGCATACGCGAGGTGCCGGCTGGCGTGCAAGTGGACTCGCCTCCCACCCACCGGGCTTTCAATAACCCCCGTGGGCTGATGGAATTTATCGCTCAGTTGCGCGAACTTTCGAGTGGCAAGCCCATAGGTTTCAAGCTGGCGTTGGGGCGCGAAAGCGAATTTATCGCCCTTTGCAAAGCGATGGTTTCCACCGGCACAACGCCGGATTTCATTACCGTGGACGGCGGTGAGGGCGGTACCGGGGCAGCACCGCTTGAGTACACCAACTCGGTCGGCATGCCCCTGCGCGAAGCCTTGGCGTTTGTGGAGAACTGCCTGATCGGCTTTGGCCTGCGCGAGCGCGTCAAGTTGATCGCCTCGGGCAAAGTTTTTACCGGTTTTCACCTGCTCAAGCACCTGGCGCTGGGTGCCGACCTGTGCAACAGCGCCCGCGGCATGATGCTGGCCCTGGGTTGCGTGCAGTCGCTGACCTGCCACAGCGACCACTGCCCCACCGGCGTGGCTACCCAGAACCCCAAGCTCTACAAAGGGCTGGTGGTCACCGACAAAGCCGCCAGAGTAGCTCAGTTTCACGAAAAAACTCTGATGGCCACAGCCGATCTGCTGGGTTCCACCGGGCTCAGACACACACGTCTGCTCAACCGCACGCACCTGCACCGCCGGGTCAGCCAATTTGAGATACGCCGCTACGACCAGATATTTCCTTATGTGCCGGCCGGTTCGCTACTGAGACCAGAGCACGCGCCCGAGCGCTACAGCGCTTATCTTAAGGAGGCCAGCCCTGACTCCTTTCAACCCAACCAAGAGGTCACGCAGATCGAAAACAGTGAGTCGAACGCCTCAGACCGCAAAACCGAAGATCAAACAATAGGAGCACACATGCCATGAAGGCGTCCGAGCTATTCGTCCAGGCACTGGAAAGTGAAGGGGTGAAGTATATTTTTGGGGTGCCGGGCGAAGAGAACCTAGATTTCTTGAACGCACTCAAGGATTCTTCCATCCGGCTGATTTTAACCCGTCACGAGCTGGGCGCAGGTGATTCATGTTAACTACGTGACCCCGGCGGTGGATGCGGTCTACTACCCTCAGCAGGGAGTCATTGGCGATATCGCCAACAGCCTGGAGCGCCTGGTGCTCAGCCTGCGTCAGCTTATGCCTAAGGCGGCATCGTGGCGCTGGATAGTGGCATTTACAAAATCTGGTTTGCTCGCAACTACAGGGCTCAACCCAATACAGTGGTGCTCGACAACGCTCTGGTCAGCATGGACGCCGGCCTGAAAGCGCAGACGACTTCGAACAGCTACTGCAACATTGCCTGACTGAACCGGGCCATGGTTGCCTCGTAAAAGAAGGAAATAAGAACATGAATAAGCTTGAAGTAACCTCGCCGTTCGATGGCAAAGTCATCGGAGAAGTGCCGTTAACCGATGCCAATGACATTGAGCATGCTCTGCAAACCTCACATAGCGTTTATTGCGATAAGTCCTTCTGACTGCCGCTAGTTTGGAATGCTAAGGTTTGAGTATCCATTGGCTATCCGCGTCTACTGGTCGGCATACTGGCAGACCTGACCGTCAGTGTTATCCAACTGGATCGATAGCCTAGTTTGAGGCTTCATTCAGTTTACTTGTTAGGCTCCTACTTCTTGACCCGGATGCCGGCAAGACTCACTGCCCGTTCCGATTGCTCATCGTTTCCGGCTGAAAAAAGAGAGGTTGAATGGCACTTAGAATCGCCATCATGCTGGTGGTAACCATCGCGCTTGCAGGTGCCTGGTGGCTGTTACAGCTATTGGGCCTGCCGTCGAACTTCAGCCCGGATGCCCTTGCGCAATGGCTGAGGACTCAGGGGGCGGTTGGGCCACTGCTGCTTATGCTGCTGATGATCATTGCCGTTGTGGTTGGCCCGATTCCGACGCTGCCGGTCAGTGCTACTGCAGGCCTGGCCTTCGGGATTTTTCCTGGCACCGTCATAGCGGCCATCGGCGCGCTGCTGGGGGCCATGGCGGCGTTCTGGATTGCCCGGTACCTGGGGCGCGAGGCGATCTGCAAACATTTCCCGGACAATCCGGTACTGGCGAGCGATGGCTCCCAACGTTTTCTGACCTTTGCCATCTCGCTGACCCGGCTGATACCGGTTTTCTCCTTTGCGCTGATCAGTTATGCCGCTGGCGTCACCGCCATTCACGCCTGGCGCTTTGCCCTCGCCACATTGACCGGCATGCTGCCTATGACGGTGGTGTTTGCGGGACTGGGAAACACTCTTACATTGAATCCGTTACTGACGGTCGTCGCAGGGCTGGCTATGCTGGGGGTTATGGTGTGGTTGCCCTGGTTCATCAGCCACCGTCCCAGGTCCAGGCTCGCCCGCTGGCTGCACCTTAATCAATGAAAGGAAAAAACTCGCCAATTTACATTGACCTATGAGCTATACACAGGTTGTATGCTTTAGAAATTATCAAAGCGCTTAAATGATGACCATTGAAAAACCCGAGGACTTCACCTACCCCTCGCACTTCGCGGATGTACTGAGTTCGCGCATGCATTACGTGGAACACGGCACTGGCGACCCGATACTCTTACTGCACGGGCAGCCTACTTGGTCTTACCTGTGGCGGAATATTCTGCCGGCACTTGAGGGTAAGGGCCGTTTGATTGCCGTTGACCTGATCGGCTACGGGATGTCGGACAAGCCCGATATTGCCTACGATATTGACGATTTTATCCGTTATCTGGACGGCTTTATTGAAGCCCTAGGGCTGGACCGCATCACCATCGTCTGCCACGACTGGGGGTCGTTTTTCGGCTTCCATTACGCCCACCGCCACCCCGAGCGCATCAAGGGGTTGGCGTTTATGGAGGCCATGCTGACGCCGATAACCGAGTATGAGGCCTTCGACCCCCAGACCCGGGCGTTTTTCCAGACCCTGCGGGCATCACAGGCCAATGCCGAACGCATGATGATGGACGAAAACCAGTTTGTGGAGGGTATCCTGCCGGCCATGATTTGCAGACAACTGGAAGCCCACGAACTCGACGCTTATCGCGCCCCCTGGACGGACCGGCAATCGCGCCGCATTCTGTGCAAATTCCCGCAGAACCTGTGCATCGGCCAAGAGCCCGCCACCATCTACCAGAAACAAACGGCCTACATGGAATGGCTACAGCAGACCAACTTGCCCAAGCTGCTGATTCACGCAGACCCCGGCCTTATGATTCCCGCACAGGCCGCGGAATCATATTGCCAACAACTGCCAAACCTGGAAACCACGTTTGTGGGATCAGGCCTGCACTACATTCAGGAGGACCAGCCGAGAAAAATCGGCCAGGCCATCGTCGATTGGATGAATCGCTACGGGTTATAGCGGTTCATCCAATACCCAGTTAACCGTACCATCAACAAACCACTGCCCAGGTGTTCGCCGATTTCCCACATGCCGCTCCACACGCGCCAGCGGCGGCGGAATCTCTATTATATCAACATTGAGGCAAGCACCAGCGTATCCTCGGCAAACCATGGCAGCAGCCCGAGTTGGTAAGTCGTTCTGTGCAGGTCCGACTCGACATTCGCCATGGTTTTTCTCTATGTCCCAATCAGTGGGCATACGGTCGCCGCTTGGATATCAAACAGACCTGTAAGTTTCTTGCGTCATCTCCCACATATAACTACGATTAGACGGTAAGCAATCTTACGTTGAATCTACAAGCCCAATGTTTGATACAGTGAGGTATAACCATGAATATGAAAGTAATAACCACGGGACTGTTTGCAACTCTTATGGCGGGCTCTGCCTTAGCCATGGACTCTGCGGCCATTGAGGAGCACATGGCCGAAATTAACGAAAACTACATCGAGACTGCTGAAAAAGAAGGTAAAACTAAAGCCCTCGAAGAAAAAGTTGAAGAGCTTGAGGAGATGATCCAGATGTTACTCGACGATCAAGATAGCTAACCCGAATTTCTCACGGCGCATAAAAGAAAGCGGCTGAAAGTGTTAAAGTTTCAGGGCCTTACACCAAAAACCAACACCAACAGCCGCTTCCAAAATGGTACCTGAAAAACTGACCTTCTCGCCACTCTCACGCCGCCAAATTGAAGCCGATTTCTCCGGTGGCCACATTACCTCCGATGCCGGATTGCTCCTGCTTCGCGAAGTCGATAAACAACATCGCCTGACGCGTCGTTTGGCCTCGGTGCTTCATGATCCCCGTGCACCCGAACAGGTTCGCCATAAGCTCGACACCCTAGTTCGCCAGCGGGTGTTCGGCGTGGCCGCTGGCTACGAAGATTTCAACGATCATGAAGCGCTCCGCTATGATCAGGCGCTTCAGACGGCGCTCGGTGAAGCGGCTGCACTGGCAGGCAAGTCCACGCTGTCCCGGATAGAGCAGAACGCCGATCGACAAGCGATGGTGAAGGCCCATGAGTTGCTCTGGCATCACTTCATTGAACAGCATGACGAACCACCGAAAGAGATCGTACTGGACTTTGACGGCACCGATATTCCTGTACACGGCGAGCAACCCGGCAAGTTCTTTAATCGCTATTACGATCACCACTGCTACTTCCCACTGTATGTCTTCTGTGGGCGCCACTTACTGGTGAGCTATCTGCGCACCAGTGACCGCAGCGACAGCCGCCATAGCTGGGCTATCCTCGCCTTACTGGTACGCTTTATCCGCCAGTACTGGCCCGATACCCGTATCGTGTTACGCGGTGATAGCCACTTTTGCCGTCCCCGAATGCTGAACTGGTGCGATCGGCATCACGTTGACTACATCGTGGGTATCGGTAAGAACAGTCGGCTGCTCAAGGAAGTGGACGTCCCCATGATGCTGGTGCGCAAGACCCAATGGCAGGTGGGAGGAAAAGTGGCGGAGACGTTCCGTTTTCAGTATCAAGCCCACTCCTGGAAATATCCACGCTGGGTGGTGGCCCGTTTAGAAGAAGGCGAGTTGGGCTCTAATCCCCGGTTTATCATCAGTTCCCGTTACGACGACGGCTTCAAGCTTTACTACGAGCAGTACTGTGCTCGGGGCGATATGGAGAACCGGATCAAGGATCAACAACTGAGCCTGTTCGCTGACCGTACCTCCAGCACTCATTGGTGGGCCAATCAGTGGCGGCTGATCTTGTCGGGCTTCGCCTATACGCTGTTCGAGCGGTTACGCACTTACCTGAAGAAAACACCCTTCGCGCGTATGAGCCCAAGCAACCTGAGGCTTAAGCTCATCAAAGTGGGCGCGGTCATCATCCGCAATACGCGTCGCATCCGAGTACTGATGAGTGACAGCTACCCCTATAAAACGGAACTATCCGATCTCATCAGGCGGTTGGTGCCGAGCTGACTGCTCGGGCGCCCCCGGCCCGGCACAATGGGGGGAAAGGGGGAATTGTGTCTGAACGAAGGAAAGTGGTTAAAAAGTAGGCAATGTAAGCCGTGCAAATAGGTGTTTAGTGGTATTACAGCCTTAGTGCGGTGCTGGCTGAGGCGCTATGAGAAATCCGGGTTAGTGCGGTGCTGGCTGAGGCGCTATGAGAAATCCGGGCTAATGCCATCCAGCTCACTACTGATGTGATATTTCGAGCCTCTGCGACTTTGCAGGGGCTCTTTATATAAGTAATTAACGCGATAGGTAAAAACCTCCATTGAATACCCCTGGCGATCGTGAAGCGGGAAGTCCCGTCGCTACCCAACTGCACCCACTTCACCTTTATCAGGAGTAGTTCTAGCCCGAGATTGGTTTTTCACGGCCGTTGACGCCAACAGACGGTTAAACTGCCCTTGCACTGTATTCATAGTGAGGGCCCTCAAGGTTTTTCTAAGTGCAATTCAGCTCAGAGCGCTATGAGACTTTATCTTCAGGCGGTTTAGGTATGCTGTTAGCGTTTTCTTTGGCCACCTGACGAAGCGAGTCGACAAGCACGTCGGCTGGCTGAGCGCCAGAGATCAGGTAGCGCCCGTCGAGGATGAATCCCGGCACTGCGGTAACCCCTGCCTCCATGAATCGCCGTTCTGCCGCCCGCACTTCGTCCGCATACCGATCGGATCGGGCGATAGCCTCAGCGTCGTCGCCATCAAGGCCGACCTCGATGGCTTTCTCTCGTAGAACCACCGGATCCGCAGGGCGCTTCGCTTCGCCGAAGTAGGCATCAAACAGCGCCAGTTGCAGCGGCGTCTCTCGATTCTGCTCGGCTGCCCAGGCAAGCACACGGTGAGCATCGAAAGTATTATGCGCACGGCGCTCGCGGGCGCCGCGGAAATTCAGCCCCAGTTCTTCGGCCAGCTCCATCATCTCATGCTGAGTCTGTTCGACACTGGCGGCGTCTTGGCCGTACTTGCGGCACAAGTGTTCCAGGATCGGCTCGCCCTCGGGCGACATGTCCGGGTTGAGCTCGAAAGGTTGCCAGACGAGTTCGACATCAATCTCGCCCTCAAGCATCTCCAGCGCCTGCTCCAAGCGCCGGTAACCAATCGCGCACCAAGGGCACGCCACATCGGACACTAGATCGATTCTTAACTTCTGCATGATCAATCTCCTCGTCGACCCCGGGGAGTCGATTTGCCCCGGGATATACACCGGTAACCGTCGTTCAGACGGTTTAGCGGCGGCTCCACTCGTACTGCTGGAACGGCTTATCGATCGGTGTGTCCGCCAGATGATTGGTGTAGTTGCTCATCACCTTTTGCGAGACACCGAGTACAACCTCAAGGATCTGGCGTTTGGTGTAGCCAGCATCGAGGAAGCGCTGAACGGCATCGTCGTCGACGTTACCACGCTCGCGCACCACCGAGAGCGTGAAGTCGCGCAGCGCCTCCAGTTTCGCTGACGGCAGCGGCGTTTCGTTACGCAATGCCTCGGTCACCTCGTCCGGAACGTTGGTCATTTTAGCGATACCCGTGTGAGCCGGTACGCAGTAATGACATTCATGCTCGACATTGATCGTTTGCCACACGACCGTCTGCTCGGTGGCGTCGAAACTGCTCTCAGTAAACAACCGGTGCAGCTCCTGATAGCCCTCCAGCAGGCCAGGCGCCTCCGCCATTACGGCGTGGAGCGCCGGAATCATGCCAAATGCTTTTTCCGAGTTTTCCAGCAGAGGCTGGCTTTCCGCTGGGGCGCTGCTCTTGTCGTGCAGATTGAATTCAGTCATAAGTTCCTCCGTTCGAATGCGAGCGTGGTGGCAGACCAGGCCAAACGCTGATCAGGACCAGAATGGACACATCTGCCTGCACGCTGATACCCAAGATAATTGTTTTTGAGCGATCACTCAAGTTAATATTTGAATGAACACTCAAAAGCAATCGTCACCCGATAGTCGACCGCGCTCAGATAATCAGCGTGAGCCGATTGGAGCACCGTCAATGCCACGTACATCTATCCATACACGCGAGGAATCCCTGGAAAAGGCACTGCACCTGTTTTGGCGCCAGGGCTATGGCGCGACCTCGCTGAAGGATATCGAGCATGCCCTCGACATGCGTCCAGGGAGCATCTATGCGACGTTCGGCAGCAAGGAACAGCTGTTCTCCAGGGCGCTTGACTGCTATGCGGAACGGGCGATGGCTGAGCTGGAGGGCGTGCTATCCGCCGATCCCTCACCCCTCGGGGGTCTTGTAGACTACATCCGTATGCTCGGTGGGCTGCGCGCCCGTGACGAAACCTGCCAAGCCTGCATGCTGGTAAAAATCCTGCTGGAGTTCAGCGAGCGCGAGCAAACTGCCCTTCCGCAGGTCGAGGATCGGCTAGCACGAATGGAGTGTCGATTTATCGAACGCCTAACCGTCGCTCAGGCGGTGGGGGAGATTGCCGCCGATGCTGATCCTCGGCGGCTAGGTCGGCGCCTGCAGGCGGATATTATCGGCTTACGCACCTATGCGCAGCGCAATGTCGATGACCGCGCTGTTCGAGAGCTCGCCGAGGACATTGCCCATGACTGGGAAAAGCTGCGGCAGTCAAATTAATGGTAGACGATGAACGTCATATAAACGCGACGCCGTTACAAAAAGTAGTGCGCGCCATGTAAGGCTATGACTATGATCAACACGAAACAATAGGATCACAACGCACCCCAAAAACCGAGAAATCTCCTATGTCTACCCATTCAAGACGCTTACCTTACAGATCGCTTTACTATTTACCTTCTTTTTCAGATGTAAAACATCGATTAGCGACCCTTCTCGGCATGGCTATGCTACTGAGTTTTTCGCTTACCTCGAATGCTGATCAGCCTACCGATTGGCCTCAGCAAGGCTGGAACGTAATGGTCACCGAGAAACCCTACGCGGTCCTGGTGGAGGACTTGCGCAGCGCGATCTCTGATGCCGACATGTTTGTCGTTACCGAAGCGAGTCCTACGAACGCAGCCGCTCAGCGTGGCGAAACGATTCCCGGCAATCGAGTCATCGGAGTCTTTCGTAACGATTTTGCCGTGCGAATTATCCGCGAAAGCGTACCCGCGATGATTGAAGCACCGCTACGTTTTTACGTGACCGAAGACGCTTCTGGGAGCGCCACCTTATCGTGGAAGACGCCCAGTGACGTCTTCGCTCCCTATAGCCAGGGTGACGATGATGAATTGGCACACATTGCCAGTGAATTGGACGAGCTGTTTACTCGTATCGCCAAAAACGCAACCGACACATAAGGATTTGTTCGAATTAAGGCTCTAACGCTACTGTTCCTGTGCGTCTCACTTGGAACTTGAGACCGCCGTGGAAGGCTCGTCAGACGTGTTCATTATGTGGAACACCTTCATGGAAAGATATTGTCATGAAGGTGTTTTAGTAGGTATAAAACAATTAGCAATGGCTTTAAGTTGAGGGTGTCTGCGATATCATTTGATAAATATTCATACTCGCTGCTTCCTCTTCGCCCTCATCCGGTGCTCGAGTAAGTGACGATAATGCCACTATTTGATCATCCGGCTGATTAAATAGCGCTTGTAGCTGATTATCATCCAGCTCAGCGAGGCTGCCCTCAGACGCCAACAATTGCCAACGCAGCATCGCTTTCAAGGCGTCAACGCTAACCTCATCGCGATCAACCGTTTTAAAGACCTGCACATAGGCATCGCCCTCTTCACTGACGCCTACCTTAACGGGCTGGTCGATAATATTGACTTGAGTACCACTGGGCACATTATCAAATATTGAGGCAATATCCTCTGGATACATGCGTATGCAGCCTCGGCTAGCACGCATGCCAATCCCGTCGGGCTGGTTGGTGCCATGAATCAAATAGCCAGGGATATCCAATAAAATCGCATACTTACCTAACGGATTATCAGGACCGGGAGGAACTACCGCCGGAGCAGGGTCTCCTCGCTCGGCGGCTTCTTGTCGCATAGAGCTCGGCGGATACCACGCTGGATTCTCTAAGCGAATCGTCGTTTTGGTAATGCCAAGCGGCGTGTTATAGCCTTCACGACCAATTCCGATAGGGTAAGTTTCAACCCATGGCGTTTCACCCTGCTTGACCTCCGGGTAATAATATAGCCTCAGCTCAGCGACGTTAATCACAATTCCCTTACGCGCTTCGTTAGGCAAAATATGGCGTCGTGGGATGGTAACAGTAGTTCCCTTTCCCGGCAGCCACACACTGACCTCTGGGTTTGCAGAAAGAATTTCTTCATAGCCCACGTTGCGCGCACGAGCAATATCAACAAGTGTATCTTCTTGACTGGCCACTACTTGGTAATCTTGACCGACAATATCGCCCTTTTCAGGGATAGGATAATGGCTGTTGCCAGGAACCTCTTTCTCATCGCCATAAACCAATAAAGGCCATGTCGACACACTCACAGCAGCCATACTACATACAGCGAGTGCGCTCTTTTGTAAAAAAACACGACGTGTAGTGGTGTTCATTAAGCTCATCATTAAGCTCCTTTAACGCAAGCAACAGGTTGGGAACGAGACCACAGGATTAAGGCTGCTCCAACTAATAACATGGGTAGTGTCAGCAAATGGCCCATGGTGACCCAATCAAAGGCGATGAACCCAAGGTGCGCATCGGGCATACGCACAAACTCCACCGCAAAGCGGAAAACGCCATAACCGAATAAAAAAGCACCGGATAGCAGACCTCTTCGGCGTGGGCGGCATGACAACCAGAAGAGCACAACGAACAGCACTGCCCCTTCAAACACCATCTCGTATAATGCTGAAGGGTGGCGTGGCTCAGGCCCTACCTGCGGAAATATCAGCGCCCAAGGCACATCGGTTATACGGCCAGGCAGCTCCTGGTTGATAAAGTTGCCTAACCGCCCAGCGCCTAAGCCAATAGGCGCTAGAGGAGCAATAAAATCCGCCATATCGATAAAGGCGATACTCTTTTTACGTGCGAAAAATAGCATCGCAACGACGACACCCAGCAAGCCGCCATGGAAGCTCATGCCTCCATCCCATACCTGGAACACCCACAGTGGGTTACTTAGCCACTGCTCCATGCTGTAAAAAATGGCATAACCCAATCGCCCACCTACGATTACACCTATGGCGCTATAAAAAATCAGATCGCTTATATCTTCTTTACCAAGGCCAAGATAATCAGCGCGTAGACGGCCAAGCCACCACGCTGATAAAAAACCCACTACGTACATCAAGCCGTACCAATGGATTACAAGCGGCCCAACCGCCACCGCAACAGGATCGATAACAGGATATTCCATTGCTTTCTCCGTAATTGCTAAACACAAATACCCCAACCCTACGTGCCACTAATACACAAACAATGAGGGGGTATCGAAATAACGATTAGAGCTGCAATGAAACGCGAGGAGGTTTATCCAAACGTTCAGGAAGTAACTGGGGATAAGGCTGACATATCAGCCAACTTGGGGAATGGGTCGATATAGTGCCAGTTATTGAACTGGCTCCGACGGGCGTATAGGGAGAACAAGAAGCTTCTGAATGTTCATCAACATACGAATCCGCAGCACAATGGAGATCAGCAGCATGGGCGGGAACATCAAGCAAACAGCTGGCTTTAGCGGCACTGCTTACACCAGTGCCTGAGGTAGCAACTAATGCTATCAAAACGATGGCAACGAGTAGCTTGACGCTCACGCTATGCATTTACCGCCACACTAATTTTCATTAAGCACCCTTTTATTTAGTAACGGGATAACCAACTTATTTGTAACACAAAAAGAACGATCAGTCTAAAGTCCCAATGACTAAGAATGACCTGTCCTCGCACCGCCTGAGCTACCATGGCGGTGCGATGTGTTGGCGCAGAATTTAGCCGCGCGTACCTCGTATCAGGTTATCAGAATGCTCTGTATGAGCATTCTGTTGAGACACGGTCGGGTTGTCATTGACCATGATGCGATCACGATGCATTCCTTCCCGTGTGCCTCCCAATAGAGGACTCCCAACTTCAATCGTCGTGCGGTAGTGAGCCTCAGGGCTCTCTATGACCCGGCCACCTTCCGTTTCAACACGGTACTGCTGGCTACCTTCCCGCGTACCACCAAGGATCGGGCCACCGGTGTCGAAGCGAGCTTGGTTTATAGCTGATGAGTTATTGGCAAATGCTAACGGGCTTGCGAACATACCCACGCAAAGACCAATGACGCATACCTTTTGAGTTAGATAATTAGTTAACATGTCGTTCTCCTTCTTTTAAATTACAGATGGCTTAACGCTAAAGCATAAAAATAACCTTAGCTTCAAGCGATTTTTGAATTACATTGTTCTGTGGCGTAGAGTGGATAAACATTACATTTTTTATAAAAAAAAATCTGCCTCATTATAAATAGGCAGATATAAATAGGACCTTAACGGCTCCCTGAAGCAAGCTATAAAGATACCGAATTGCTCGATGCTTGCCATTGCAACTGGTGCGGATCAAACCCCTTCGCCAAACGCGGTTTGATAATGTCGAAATAGGGTGACAAGTCAAAATCGCGCGGGGTAAACAGCGAATAATGACGTTGTTTCATTAGTTGATAGCTGTTGGCCGCCTGTGCTTTTGACGGCGGCTCATTTTGCTCAATGGGTAATATGGGATAAGACACCGACTGAAATGCCTGGGCAATCAGCGTAGAGCAGATCGCCCGAGTAGGGTCACCGCTACCCATTGTCAAAAAACGTTTTCGGAAGCGCTGAGGAACCGGCGGTAACGGAAAGAAATAACGCGCCAGATCAACAATATTGTGTAAGTCATAGCGCTGGCCAAGACGTTGGCCAACAAACGCCAATAACGCTGTTATTTCGTTCTCACTCAGACCGATCGGTCGGCATATGCGCAAATGACATCCCTTGAACTCACTCAGCCCAACCAGGCGAACGCCATCCGCAACATCAGCCTCGATAAAACATTCACCCCGCTTAGCGCCAAAAAGTGCGGCTTGCTCATCTCCTACGTATAGCGCCGCATGCGACCACGAAGATTGCGTTAGATATTTGATAACCACACTCAGTCGCGATGAACCTTCTACGAGCAAAACATCGCCTGGCTGCAAGAACGACGCAATATGCTCATCGCTCGGTCCAGAACTGGGCTGATCATGGCGAGGACATGACAGCCAGCAACTCATCATATAACCCATGCGATGTAGCATTGCTTTCATCTCGGTTTCTCCGAGCCATGTATCGACATATATTGGTGGTTATTCAGGCAAAATCTTTACAGTTTTTTCTCCGACGTTCTCACGCGCTTAACACCAACCTCCATGTCAGGATTTTGTGCTGTCCTGTTGTCATTTTTGAACCGATTGTTCCATAATCATTGGGCAACAGTGCAGATGACTGCATTTAACGTTTTCTAAATCAGAAGGAGGTAGAAATGGCTGATTTTCCGTTACACACCGCTGAAAGCGCACCCGAGGCAGCACAGGCAAATCTTCAGGCAGCTGAAAAGAAGATGGGCTTTCTGCCTAATATCTTTGCCAAAATGGCGGAAGCTCCGACACTGTTAGAAGCCTACATGACACTGGACGGCATTTATGCCAAAACCAGCTTGAGCCCCGTAGAGCAACAAGCTGCCTTGCTTGCGATTAGTGCCGACAATCACTGCGCCTTCTGCGTGGCAGCGCATACCGGCGGTATTAAACAAGCCGGTGCCGATGACGAAATCGTCAAGGACTTACGTGATCGCAAAGCGCCTAACGACGCCAAGCTGGCCGCGGTCGCGCGTTTTGCTCGCCACTTGAACGAACAGCGTGGTTGGGCTGAGCAAACCGAGCTGGATGCCTTCCTTGAAGCAGGTTTCACACAGCAACAGGTACTTGAACTCGTTATTGCCTGCGCGCTTAAAACGCTTTCAAACTATACCAACCATGTTGCTGGAACCCCCCTTAACGAAGAGCTCAAGCCGCTCGCCTGGGAAGTTCCAGCGTCATAATTTGGTTTATATCGGTGGCCGCTTTTGCGGCCACTGTTTTGTTTTACTTGGAGATCATTATGATTGATGTCATGGTTGCTTACCCAAATACTGACACACTCTTTTTTGATGATGCGTATTACCTTGAAAAGCACTCGCCGCTAGTCAATTCCCTACTTGGTGAACACGGGCTTCGCTACCTTCGTGTCCATCGGTGTATCGACCCACAGGCGCCTTACCACCTTGTAGCTCACCTGGGGTTTGAGTCTGTTCAGCGCTTTGAGTCGGCCTTTGCAAAGGTTGGCGACCAGTTACTTGGTGATATCGCCAATTTCACCAACGTAGAACCTGTTTTACAGGTCAACGAAGTCGTCGATACACCAGCCTAGGCTACAATTAATAAAAGGCTGCCCTTGTCATCAGACATTGCCATTGAGGACTATCGTGATCACCGCCACGCGCTCTCCCGATGAACACATTGCGATGCTACGACCAAAGCTTATCGCTTTCGCCCGCCTGCAACTGCGGGATAGTGTTGCAGCTGAAGATATAGTGCAGGACACGCTGGTCACTGCGCTGGAAAAACACGACACCTTCGCCGGACGGTCTGCTTTTGAGACGTGGGTATTTGGCATATTAAAAAATAAGCTTTTGGAAAGGCTTCGTCAGCAACGTCGCTATGTTACATGGCAAGACGATGACCAGAATGATGAAGACGCACTAGAAAGCCTGTTTCAAGACAACGGGCGCTGGCAGGCGTCTAACCGACCAAAACCCTGGGGAGACCCTGATCAGGTGCTCGAAAACACGACATTCTGGAAAGTGCTGGATGCCTGCCTCATCTCATTGCCGGAGAACACGGCCCGCGTCTTCACGATGCGCGAGCTCATGGAGCTCTCCACACCGGAAATATGCCAGATTCTGGACATAACAGAGACCAATTGCTGGGTCATCCTCCATCGCGCACGGTTGAAGTTACGCGACTGTATTGAGAAAGGTTGGTTAACGTAAATGAAAAAGCATACCAAAGCATCTTCGCAGAAAAACAAACCATCGATTTATTCTGCTAAAAAACTGAAAAAACTCCTCAAAAATACGCTCATCTTGCTGGCATTCCTGACCGTCCCTACAACATGGCTCATCGTCAACAACTATACGGCACAAGCAGAATCAGACCTTAGCATCATAGGCAGCGGCACCCCAGTCGCCGTCCAGGTACATGACCAGAGCTGCCCTCTTTGCCAGCGATTAAAAGCCAACGCAGAAGAGGCTTTGGGCCAAATGGAGACGCCTCCAGCTTGGCGCATAGCGGATATCAACACCAGTGGAGGCGCTGAATTCGCCGCTCAGCATGCCGTCGGCCACGTGACGATTTTACTGTTTGATACCCAGGGTAATCACGTAGAGACGATAGAAGGTGTGACGAATACTGACTCGCTACGTGATTCATTTGAAAAACTAGTGGCCTCACGTCGCTAACCGTTCTCAATGGATCGCTACTCGGCAGCTGTTTGACGCTTTCAAGTGCAGTCATCCTCTCAGAGGCTGCATCTTCCCTCTAAAAAACCCAAACTCAGCTGTAAAGTTTTCCGTGTTGCGACCACAAACCCCGTACAGATAGAAGTTGGTTGAGCAGCACTGAGATCAATAAAGGTATCTCTGAAACGACTGCTTGCGCCGATAGCGCATTAATCCGGGGAGACACGCTTATGAAAAACGACACCACTACACCTTCTGCCGATGCTTTTCCTGTAGAACGCCATGCCCATTGGTTATTGCGGCTGGGCCTTGCAAGCGTCTTTGTTTACATGGGCATCGATAAATTCATGGGTTCAGGCGTCGCTGAGTTTTCCGCCATGATGAATCTACCGGTCATTCTTGGCTTCCTGGTCGCTTTGGGTGAGATTGGCACCGGCTTGCTTGTCATCCTGGGTGGGCTGATAAAGAATCGCTTAGGCGACGCCATTACCCGGCTGGGAGCGCTTGGCATGGTTCCCATCCTGCTCGGTGCCATCTTCATGGTGCACTGGGGGCAGTGGCACTTCATGTCCACCGCTTCACACCCTTTGGGAGGCATGATGTTTCAGATGACGTTGGCGATGGTGGCAATCTATTTGCTAGCCAAAGGTAATAAAGCTTAACAACTAATAAACCGATACCTTTGCGAAGGAGGCTTTATGTCAGACGATAAACGACAAACGTTACTGGATAGCCTGACGAAAGGGTTCGCCTATGCTGTCCCCGTTCTGGCCCTGGTCGCCGGCGGATCAGCACTGCATGCCGTCTACTCTGACGTCACTACGGAAACAGGCTATTACATGATGGCAGAGGCCGAAGGGGAAGCCGAAGGTGAGGCCGAAGGGGAAGCCGAAGGTGAGGCCGAAGGGGAAGCTGAAGGTGAGGTCGAAGGGGAAGCCGAAGGGGAAGCCGAAGGTGAGGCCGAAGGGGAAGCTGAAGGTGAGGTCGAAGGGGAAGCCGAAGGGGAAGCCGAAGGTGAGGCCGAAGGGGAAGCTGCTTCATAGATGACAAACGCACCCGAACCTATGCACTTATATCGTACTAGCTTTGCTAGCTGAGGAGTTCCCTATGCTGATGTGCCGCGAAGCCACGCGCTTGATGTCGCTTAAGCAAGACAGAGCGCTTACCTTCCGGGAAAGAACAGCGCTACGCTTTCACCTTTCCATGTGTGGTGCTTGCCGTGCCTGCGCACGTCAGTTTGACCTGCTGCACGCCATTGGTGAGCGCCATCCTGCCGCATTAAAAACGCCGTCGACATCCGATGACTAGGAGTTACCCTATGCGCCCACTACAAAGCGTTGTGGTTATCGTTGGCTCACTGATGTTCAGCAGCGCGGCAATGGCGGATATCTTGTTGACGCCCAACCAGATCATGACTTGGCCAACCCGCAGTTTTGACGGCGAGACCCACTACGAGATTGTCGAAAAAGACGGCGCCAAGGTACTTCAGGCCCAGTCACAGGGCCAGGCGTCGGCACGCTACCTGGAACGCGAAATCGATCTTGATGAAACGCCCTACCTGCACTGGTGCTGGCAGGTGGATTCCACCTACCCAGGGCTCAATGAGACCACCAAGGCAGGCGACGACTACCCGGCTCGCGTCTACGTGGCGCGCAAAACGGGGCTGCTCCCCTGGCAAGTACAGTCCGTCAACTATGTATGGTCGTCCACGCAAGACCCTGGCAGCACCTGGACCAACGCCTTTACCGACCGTGCCGAACTGATGGCACTGCAAGGAGGCTCATCCAGAGTGGGCGAATGGGTCGCCGAAGTGCGCGATGTCCGCGCTGATTTTTCCGCCTTGTTCGATGACTCGGTCACGACCATCGACGGCGTCGCCTTGATGAGCGATGGCGACAACTCAGGCAATGACGCCACCGCCTGGTTTAGCCAGCTCGGCTTTTCCGCAAGCGAAGAACCCCCTACCTGCCCTTAGATGTTGAGCACAACGCCGCAAGCAATCTTGGTAAGCCCAATAAAAAACGCCACCGCATATTGCGGTGGCGCTTAACCGGGCTTAACAGGTCAATAATGGTGTTAATGCCACCATTAGCGTAGCGGCGTTTTACGCAGATACGGCAGAACCGTCTCGTAATCGCCAAATTTTTGCTTGGCGTCTTCGTCTGACACGCTGGGCGGGATAATCACATCCTGCCCTACTGTCCAGTCTGCCGGTGTCGCCACGCCGTGCTTGGCGGTGGCTTGCAAGGCATCCAGAGCACGCAGGATTTCACCGAAATTGCGGCCTACGGTCATCGGATAAGTCATGGATAACTTGAGCTGCTTGTCCGGCCCGATGATAAAAACTGAACGCACCGTGGCGCTATCGGCAGGCGTGCGGCCATCCGGCAGGTAGGCATCTTCCGGCAACATGTCGTAGAGCTTGGATACGGTCAGGCCGTCATCGGCAATGATTGGGAAATCCACATCGCTGCCGCTCACGGTTTTAATGTCATCACCCCAGCGCTTGTGATCTTCCACGCCGTCTACCGAGACGCCAATGACCTTGGTACCGCGTTTCTTCCACTCATCGCTTAGCGTGGCAACGGCACCGAACTCAGTGGTGCAAACGGGCGTAAAGTCTTTGGGATGAGAAAACAGGATCGCCCAGCTATCGCCAATCCAATCGTGGAAGCGAATGGGCCCCTGGCTGGTTTCGGCTTCAAAATCGGGAACCACTGCATTGATGCGTAGTGACATTTTTTCCTCCTGTGGGTCAAAAAACCCTAATGCTTTATGCGTCTTTCAGTCCCACCACTATAGAACATAAAGTGCTAAGCAAGCCAATCAAAACCGACTTATCGTGATAAAAAACGATGACTCCCGCACAACGCCTTGTGGCAATGGGCAAACAACCCTAGCGACGATGCGAATCAGCCGACTTTTCAGTGTTTTTGGCTTCTCGTTTGACTCGCTTCAGCCATACTTGCTTGGCGTAGCTACGCAGGTTATCGACGTCGTCGGTCTCGTCGACGATATCCTGGCCAAGAATCGTTTCGATGATGTCTTCAAGGGTAATCAGGCCAACGAAGGTGCCATGCTCGTCGTAGATGACCCGCATATGCAATCGGTCATTAAGCATTGACGCAAATACCTGCTCCACATTACTCGAGACATCCACACTGGCAATCGGATGCATCATGTCTTTCATGATGCTGTGCTCATCCGCATGATACATATCAGCTTTATGCACATAACCAAAGGCCTGCTCGCCGTTATCCATCACCGGAAAACGAGTGAACGGGGTATGGCTATAAGCTTCCTCAAACTCTCCCACCGTCAGATGCGGTAGCACTGTCTGACAGACGGTACGCGGCGTCATTGCCTTGCCTACCTGAATGTCGTGCAGATTGAGCATATTGACGATGGTGCGCGTTTCGTCAGCATCCAGCACTTTTTCTTCCAGACCCACCCGGGCAAGCACCTTGATTTCATCGCGCAGGTCGACATCGTGCTCAGACTTGCCTAGGCGACGGGTAATCTGCTCCGACATCCAGATAAACGGCAGCAAAATGATGATCATCGGCTTGAGGAGACGCGGCAATAGCGGCGATAGGCCCCGCCAGTAAGTCGCCCCAATCGTTTTGGGGATAATTTCCGAAAGCACCAGAATCAGCATGGTCATCACCGCCGACACAATGGCGATAGAGGCTTCACCAAATACCACGGCGGCCTGCGCGCCAACGGCGGTGGCCCCTACCGTATGGGCAATGGTATTGAGGGTCAGGATGGCCGCGAGCGGGCGATCGATATTGTCTTTTAACTGTGTCAGCGACGCATGAAGCTTGGGATTATCTTCTTTCTGTTTGGCGATATAGCTTGGCGTAATGGATAGCAACGCCGCCTCAAGAATGGAACACAGAAAGGAAAAACCGATGGAGAAAGCAGCAATCGTGATCAGAAGGACCATGCAAGGCTCATGTAAGGAATGGTGAGAGTGTTATAGGGGCATGGACCGCCATAATCAACGGGCAGTTCAAGAAAGAATCTTTGCTACTGGCTAAATCAAAAAAACCGGTGCGTTAACACCGGCCAAACGATCACAGTAAACTTAATAAACACCCGCCACTAACACTCAGACCACATTCGTACCAAGTTGTTATATGTACCGGTGAGTTGCACCAATTCTGGGTGGTCTTCACCCTGAGAGCCGCGTAGGCGACGCAGTGTATTGTCCATTTCAAACAATAGACGGCGTTGTTCGGTATCGCGAATCAGGCTTTGCATGAACATGTAGCAACCTAACCGCTCACCTTTCGTCACTGGCGTCACTTCATGCAGCGAACCAGATGGATACGCCACCAAGCTACCGGCCGCTAATTTCACCGTTTGCTCACCAAACGTATCGGTGATTTTCAGCTCGCCGCCTTCATACTCTTCAGGGTCAGATAAAAACAGCGTTGCCGACACATCGGTGCGCAGGTAGCTGCCGTCCGGCAGCGCGCGCAAGGTGCTATCGATGTGCTTGCCGTAATGGCTATCCTCGGTAGTGTAACGATTGAAATTTGGCGGAATGATTTTAAACGGCATTACCGCACTCATGATCTCGGGTGTGCGATTAAGCGCGCGCATTACTTGCATGCGCAAATCACGCAGCACGTCCGAATTTTCAGGTATTTGTAAGTTCTTTTTCACCTGCTTGGCCTGAGGGCCAGCGCTAATGCCGCGGGCCCATTCAGCGCCATGGAGCTGGCGGCGCATGGCCGCCAGTTCTTCCGGTGTCAGAACGTTGTCAAAACTGACAATCATAAATCGCTCTCTGATTAAAAGTCGTAACGCAGGCTTGCGATCACATGACGCCCTGGCCCCGGGATGCCCTGAGCCCCACCTTCTGCCACTTGCGAAATGTACTCTTCATCGGCCAGATTAAAGGCATTGACGCGCAGCTGAAGGTCTTGCGTGAAGCGATACGTGGTAGACGCATGGAAGACCGTATAGCTGTCAATGTTGACCTGGCGACGGCGTGCGCCTGGCTCGGAGGTCACGTTGTTGACTTGGTCGGCCACATATTCCAATCCCCCGCCGATGGTCCACTCGGGCAACACGTCGTAAGTCGTCCAAAGATTAAAGGTGTGTTCTGGCGTACCCCCTAAGCTCGAGCCTTCTTCCCATGGGTTGTTGGAGCTGCGCACCTCAGAGTCCATAAAGGTATAGCTGGTGTAAAGGTCCCAAACGGGCGTCAAGCTGCCCATCGCACCAATTTCAAAACCTTCTACACGCTGCTCGCCATCCAGCACATCAAGCATATCGCCACCGCCTTGAGCCGGTGTACGTGCGTTGGTTTTGTCGGTACGGAACAAAGCGGCACTGACAAGCAGGTTATCGGCGAGGTTCCATTTTGTACCTACTTCGTAGGCAACCGTCTTCTCAGGGTCGGTATCGAAAGCGGCTTCATCGATAATATCTTCGCGCCCGCCTCCCTCAGCACTGCCGCCACCGGCCAACTGTACCAGACCACGATCAAAAGTACCGGTAACGTCAAACGCAGTGCCTACTGAGGCGTAAATAGACCCATTTTGCGTTGGCTTGAAGACCAGTCCCAGGTTACCGCTCCACTCGCTATCAGTACGAGTAGATGGCCCAATGGGGTCGTCATAGCCATAATCGGTCGCTGTGGACTCAACGTGATCCCAACGTACCCCACCGTGCAGATCCCACTTCGGGTTCAGCGCTATGGTATCCAGCGCGTAAAGACCAAGCTGTTCGGATTCCAAACGGTGGCGCGAACCGTCATAAGGCGCACTAGGCCGCGTCCGCGATGCCGGGTTATACAGGTCCGTTGCCGGCCCTTTGACATCCGGACGGCGCTTGTTTTCGATATCCACATAGCCAAGCTCTGCGCCGACAACCAGATCATGCGTCAGCGCGCCGGTTTCAAACGAGGTAATCAAGTCTGTTTGGTTAAAGAACGAGAGGTCTTCCTGATCGCGGGGTTTCAAGTCGCCACGTACCTGCGCCTGGGAAAAATCGCCGCTGCCCCACGCCGCTTCTGGAATAATCAAACGCGGTGATGAGGTGATCGAATCGTTGTGTACCCGGCTAGCGCGGAACTGGTTACGCAATGCAACCTGATCGCTAAAGCGGTGTTCTACCGCCACGCCCAACTGGTCAACGTCGATGTCCTGGTAGTCGTCTTTATGCCCGTAGAAGTTGCTGTAATCGATACCCGGCGGCAGCTTGCCCGTGTAATAGCCATCAGGAGCGCGCTGACCACCAGGTGTCCGCTCTCCATTGTTCTCGGTCAGCTCAGCGGTATCGCCACTGAAACCTGCACGATCAAACGGCAGGCCTTTATCTTCCAGGTTGTTCTGGCGGGTGTGCAGGAAGTCGACTTCTACTTGAGTGTCGCTTTCCAGGCCCCATACATAAGCCGCATAAAAACCATGGCGTTCCTGGTTGGTCTCATCACGTCCCGGCACATCTTGCGTATGATTCATCACATTCAGACGCAGTGCACTGTTGTCATCAATTCGGCGATTAAAGTCGCCGGTCACACGAAACAGTGCATCTGTGCCGACTGAGGTTTCAACGCGATTACGGTCTTCCATAAGCGGTTTTTTGGTCACGAAGTTAATCGTACCACCGGCAGAGCCACGCCCTGAGAAGGCCGAGTTGGGACCTTTAATCACTTCAATCTGGTCAACGTAGAAGGGGTCACGGAAGTAGTTGCCAAGGTCGCGTGAACCGTTGACGTTGATATCGTCACGCGCGTTGAAGCCGCGAATTTTCAATTGATCGCCGCCAGGTGGGTTACCCTCGCCCGCCTGTAGGCTGATACCTGACACGTTACGCAATGCATCGCGTAATTCCGTCACGTTCTGGTCTTCTAGTAGGTCATTGGTAAGTACCGTCACAATACGGGGCGTCTCTTGTACGCTGCGCTGATATTTCACGCTATCCATGAAGGTACCGCGATAGCCTGTAACGGTAACAGCCTCTAACTCTGCAGCGGGAGCGTCGCTAGACTGCGCATGGGCATTAAAGCTAGCGGCCGCCAGCATGCAAACGCTTGCGGCCATGACGGTGCGACCCAGCGATGGCGTATTGGTTGTAGGCGTTAGGGATTCAAGCGCACTTGCCAGCGCTTTTTTCTTGGAAGTTGCCATTGTGTTTTTCCCTTGAGGAAGGTTTATCAAAGCGTTATGAGCCGCCCGAAAACGAATGCACCTCTTAGTGTTTCGCAAATGCGAATGAGGTGTTCTTTTATCCGCAACAGTACATCAAGGGAATTGATTCGTAAATGAAAACTTTTAACAGTTGAAAATAGAAACAAAAAAATAGCTGACTAACAATATTATTGCTGTTTTTACTAATTAATAATTAATTTAATTAGTGATTAACGCTGAATGGGTCAGGCGCTACATTATCATCAAGGGAATCTGACGCTTGACCAAGCCTGCTTTTTCTTTATCAAGTTCCGAAAACTAAAACGCCTCCACAAGGGAGGCGTTTGATTGACAGCTTGTGTTTCCATTTACCGCTTAGGCAAACACTTCCGTCCACTCGCTGCGCTTGCCCAACAAGGCTTTGGCAAGTTCCTGAGCACCTTCAAGGCTGTGGCTCGCTGCCCAGCCGCACTGCATTTCATTGCAGGCAGGTACTTCGGTGGCTTCCAGCACATCGTTTAGAGTTTTCTCAACGATGGATACCACTTCATCGTAGTCATCGTGGTTGATCATCGCGATGTAGAAGCCGGTTTGGCAGCCCATGGGGCTGATATCCACCACTTTATCGGTGTGGTTACGCGACTTCTCGGCTAGCAGGTGCTCCAGCGAGTGCAGCGCCGGCATGTCCATATGGCCTTTATTGGGCTGGCAAATGCGCAGGTCGTATTTATGAATACGATCACCGTTTTCGCCTTCTTTGATGTCGGCTAAACGGATGTAGGGGGCTTTCACCTTGGTATGGTCCAGGTTAAAGCTTTCGACGTTCATTTTTTGCTCGGCCATGTTGGCTCCTCTCCGTTTGCGTATTGACTAAACCTTATTGTACACCTTTACGCTACACTTTTGGCGCGTCGAAGTTCCAAGGCTCGTCGGTGTAAACGCAAACGTTGGCATCTTCAATATCGCCATCGGGCGCTTCAACGTGCTGGGCAAAGAAATCCTGGATTTCCTTGCGCTGACAGTGCGCCTCAAACTCTTCGCGGCTGGCCCAGATTTCGTGAAAAACAATTGGGTAACTGGTGCCCTGAGCAAAGGGATTATCGATCTGTCGCGTCACGGTGTAGTGGATGCAGGCATCTTCACGATGTGTATTGGGTTCTAACGCCTGCAGCGCTTTAAACACCGCTTCTTCTTTACCGGGCTTGGGCTTGAAGCCCGCAACACAATAGATTTTCTCTGACATGCTTATATCCTAGGTCATTAAACGCCTGCCTATTATGCGCTTGGTCACGCCACCTGGACAATGTGACTTTGCCAATTTACTGTGCGGCGCTCTCTGCTACGTCAAACACACCGCACAGTGCCTGCTTATCCATTACTTGAGCAGACGGGCAGCCAGGGTTTCCAGATCGGTGACCGTCATATCAGGCTCGATTCCCCAAGGGTCGAAGGGCGCATCAGAGCTGCGGCGTACCCAGGCACTACGTAAGCCCGCATAGGTCGCCCCGATGACGTCGAAGGGGTTGCTGGAAATCAGCCAGGTATTTTCAGGGCGGGTTTCCAAACGGGTACGTAAAAACGCATAAACCGCCGGGTCGGGCTTGAAGCGTTTGATGTCGTCAACGCTGACAACGTCATCCATATGCTGGTCCACGCCCGCGCGTTTCAGCAGCGCCGACACGGCGTCGGCCGTACCATTGGAAAACGCCACACAACGCATACCGGCATCGCGAAGCTGGTCAAGCGCGGGTACAACATCAGGAAAGGCGGGCAACTCGGCATAAACCGCCATCAGGTGATCATAGTCGTTGTCGGAGAGGCCCGTTTGCAAGGCACGGTCGGTGAATACCAACGCTTCCCGGGTGCACTCCACGAACGGCACATAAGCACCCATCAACCCGTGGCGAAAGCTGTATTCCAACTGCTTGTCGCGCCAACGGCGGGCAAATTCGGCCGCCTTATCTGGCTCGGGCAAACGTCTTTCAAGCTCCGCCTTAACCCCTTGGGTATCAATCAGCGTGCCGTATACATCGAAGGCTAATACGGGCTGCATGGAAACTCCTTAGATTGACGAGTTGTGGCGTGTATTTAGCATAGTCGACGCGGTGAAAAACAAAAACGCCGCTGCATCTGATCAGGCAGCGGCGTTTTTTGCTATCGCCCTATGAATCAGACCGTAAACGCGGCTTCTTTTTCACCGGTTTTCAGGTCGCCTGCACGCACCAGCTCATCGGTAACACGGTCGATGGCGCGCTTGGCGCGGTCGATCATGTCGTCCACCTCTTGGCGGTTGATGGTCAACGGCGGTGCGAAGCCGAGAATATCGCCCTGGGGCATGGCACGGGCAATCAGGTTCTCTTCCATGGCGGCAGCTGCCACACGCGGACCGACTTTCAGCGCCGGATCAAAATGCAGGCGCTGCTTGGCATCCGGCGAGAACTCAAGTGCGGCCATCAGACCCACGCCGCGTATATCGCCCAGCAACGGATGGCCCTCAAAGGTCGCCTTGAGCTGTTGCTGGAAGTAGGCACCGGTTTCAGCAGCGTTACCCACCAGGTTTTCACGCTCGATGATTGCCAGGTTGGCAAGCCCGGCCGCACAGCCCAGCGCATGGCCGGAGTAGGTCCAGCCGTGGCCAATGGGGCCATACTCGCCGGTGCCCTGCTCTAATACCTGCCATACTTTTTCACCGACAATCACGCCGGAGAGCGGCTGATAGGCGCTGGTAAGGCCTTTGGCAATGGTCACCAGATCAGGCTTCATGTTGTAGTGGTGGCTGCCGAAATCGGAGCCGGTACGGCCGAAGCCACACACCACTTCGTCGGCAATCAGCAGCACGTCGTACTTGGCCAGTACCGCTTGAATCGCGTCCCAGTAGCCTTCTGGTGGTGGCACGATACCACCGGTGCCCAGTACCGGTTCACCGATAAACGCTGCCACTGTATCCGGTCCTTCTTCGAGAATCATCGCTTCCAGTTTGTCGGCGCAAAAAGCCGAAAACTCGAGCTCGGTCATACCGTGCTGTTCGGCGGCGCGTAGGTAGTAGTGCGGCGCTTCGGTATGGCGAATCGTTTCAATCGGCAAGTCGAAATGGTCGTGGAACGCTTTCAGGCCGGTCAGCGAGCCGGAGGCGATACCCGAGCCGTGATAACCGCGCATCCGCGAGATGACCTTTTTCTTCTGCGGACGGCCCAGCACATTGTTGTAATAACGCACAATTTTCAGCTGGGTTTCGTTAGCGTCCGAGCCGGACATGCCGTAGTAAACCTTGGACATGTTCATACCGGCGATTTTCAGAATCTGCTCGGAAAGCTCAATCTGCGGCTCGTTGGAGTGACCCACGTAGGTATGGTAATAAGAGAGCTCCATGGCCTGCTTGTAGATCGCCTCGGCCACTTCGGTGCGGCCATAGCCGATATTGACGCAGTAAAGCCCCGCAAAGCCGTCGATAAACTCGCGACCATCTTTATCCACGATGTTGATACCTTGACCGCCGGTGATCACACGGCCCGGCGCATCGCCGTGGGCGAAATCGCGCAGGTGGGTAGATGCGTGGAAGGTGACATTGCGATCACGTTCGATCAGATCCTGGTGCAAGCTCATAGCGTTCTCTCTATACGGTAAACCTCCCCGGCCTGCGGGGAGGGTGTTTAAAATTATTTGGGGCTTGGCAGCTAGCTACCTGATACGGAACCCAGAGCGCCAAGACAGTAATACTTGGTTTCGAGATACTCATCGATACCCGTGGCACCGCCTTCACGGCCAAGGCCGGACTGTTTCACGCCGCCAAACGGCACCGGAGGACCGGTCATCTTCACCGAGTTGACGCTGACCATGCCGTATTCCAGGGCGCGCATCAGTTTCCAGATGCGGCGTATATCGTGGGTATAGATATACGCGGCCAGACCGTATTCGGTGTCGTTGGCCATCTCGATCGCTTCGTCATCATCGCGGTAGGCGGTAATACCGGCGACCGGGGCGAAGTTTTCTTCACGCCATACTTTCATCTGTGGCGTGACGCCGGTCAGCATCACCGGCATGAAGAAATTTTCGCCAGGGGCCTGGCTCTGATCACCCGCCACCATGGTGGCGCCGCGAGAGACCGCGTCATCAACGATCGAGGCGGCTTTTTCCACTGCCTGACGGTGAATCAAGGGACCCAGATCGATTTCGCTTTGCAGGCCATTGCCCACGGTGAGTGCTGACATGCGCTCGGCAAACTGCTCGACGAACTCATCGTGGATGGATTCATGCACCAGGATGCGGTTCGCAGCGAGGCAATCCTGCCCGGCAGTCTGGAATTTGGCCGCTACCGCGGCATAGGCGGCTTCTTTGGGGTCCATATCCGGGCCGACAATAAAGGGCGCGTTACCGCCAAGCTCCAACGAGAGCCGCTTCACGGTATTAGCGCTCTGCTCGATCAGGATGCGGCCGACACGGGTGGAACCGGTAAACGACAGCGCCCGAATGCGCGGCTCGGCACACAGAATCTTGGACACTTCGGGCGGGTCGCCCAGTACCACGTTGAAAATGCCTTCTGGAATGCCCGCACGCTCAGCCAATTCGGCCAGCGCCAGCGCTGAAAACGGGGTTTCGTTGGCCGGTTTGATAATCACCGGGCAGCCCGCTGCCAGTGCCGCTGCGGCTTTGCGGGTAATCATCGCCAGCGGGAAGTTCCACGGCGTAATCATTGCCGATATGCCCACCGGCTCCTTGATGGTACCCAGTGAGGCGTTGGGAATCGGGCTGGGAATGGTCTCACCATAGGTACGCTTGCCTTCTTCGGCAAACCAGCGCACAAAGCTCGCACCATACTGAACTTCGCCGCGTGAGTCCGGCAGTGGTTTGCCCTGCTCCAGCGTCATGATGGTGGCTAGGTCTTCGCGGTTGGCTTGAATCAAATCGTACCACGCCAGCAATTTCTCGCAGCGTTCATCGGCGCGCAACGCCCGCCACTGAACAAAGGCTTCTTCAGCGGCGTCAACCGCGGCGGTAATCTGTTCAGCTTCCAGCAGCGGAATATGGCCAATGGCTTCACCGGTTGCCGGATCAATCACGGCTTCTTCGCGACCGCCTTCACCATGGGTCCACTTACCGTTCACGTAGGCATACTGGCGGAACAGGCGCGGATCTTCCAGGCGCTTGGCAAGCGTGGTCGATAGTGTGGTCATGGAAACCTCCCCTGGTTGACGCAAAGCGTGGGCGACAACCGTTGCACATTAAAAATGACGGCCTGAGCCGTCGTGTTTCGATGTGTCTAGCCTAGGGGAAATAGCGCACGAAGTGTTTTTGAAAACCAAAGGTTATCGCACGACTTTTTTTGTCAGCATGCGTTTGGGAGTAATTTTTTTTGGTGCCACACCATTGTTGCCCAAAAAGACCCGCACAGTACCCATCAGATAGCTGCGCGGGATTAGAAAATCAAAAGAAAACGATTAGCGTAAAATCAACATGGCGCATTGCGATTTGAGAAGCACATTTGTAGTGGTGCTGCCGACCAACCACTGCCGCAACCGCGTATGTCCATAAGCCCCCATGGCTAGCAACCCTATATCACGCGATTGAATATGCTCAATCAATGCGTCACTGATATTGCCATCATTTTTAAGCAAGAATGATTCAGCGGGAATATCATTTTCTTGCAAGAGATCAACGGCCCACTGCATCTGTTCCTTATGCTCATCAGTATGGCCGCCTACCATCACAACATCACAGGCGATGCCCGAAAACAGTGGGCTCTCAGCAATCAGTCTTACCCCTTTTACGGTATTGACCCTGCCATCAAACGCCAACATGATGCGTTTAGGTACTTCAAAAGCCTCTTGAACGACCAAAAGAGGCCGATGCACAACTCTGATCGTTTTTTCCAAGTGGCTGCCAAGGTGACTCTTGAGAGAGCTATTACCGTTTTTCCCCACAATGACCAACCGGATTTCATCGTCAAGATCATCCAGCGCATCAACCAACTCCCCTTCTTCAATACGCTGAGAAGCGGGTTGAACATCATAACCTTTAAGCCGTTCAGTGGCTCTTGCCATTATCTCCTTGGCATACTCATGCTTCAATTCAGATCGCTGTGAATCAAGGGTTTCCATTTTATCCCTCAACTCGCTATTTTGCGGCACTTCTTCATTGGCATCATTTTTCTCAATCACATTCAGTAACGTCAACGGCGTTGCCAGCCGCTTACTGGTCCAGGCTGCTACATCGCAAACGGAAGATGTAGTCGCTGAGCCATCAACACAAGCTATAATATGTTTTGTCATCGTCATTACCTCAACATTAAATTAATTATTAGAATTATAAGGTTGGTTGTTACCTGAGTTGTAACGATCTAATTTCTTTAAAATATCAAGTTGCTCTCTATTATCTTGCATCTGTTGTGTCTGGATATCTTCAACCTGTTGAGACAGCATATCGACACGTTCCTGTAGCTCAACGTTCGCTTTCTTCACTTCAATCAATGCATGGTTGGAGCTACTGCGAGCCAGCCATTTTTTAACACCAGTGAAGTGCAGCATGCGTTCAGCCAATAGCAGGATAGCCACAAATACCAGCGCCAATGCCATCACCACATAGGAAAAATAAACGCTACCATCACCAAACCAACGGGAAATCTCACCCAAGGAAAGCGGGGAAATAAACTGACCAAGATAAATACTGCTAACCAACACGGCTGTTGCCATTGAGCGGCCCGTGCCAGAGGTAATCTTCGTCGCGCTATCAAAAATGACGGGCACGGTACTGCCGTAGCCAAAACCGAGTATCAAAACCCCCAACCCCAAAAACACGATGTACTGGTTTAAGAAGGCAATCATCGAGAAACCGATGGCCATATAGACCACTTGCAAGGGCACGAAAAACGTTTTTAATACCCGACGGAAAAAAGCAACAGACATACCGCCAAAAAAGCCGCCTACCGAGCATATTGCTATGATGATGCCGTTGACGACGGTATTAGTGATGTCCAGCTCGCTCAGAAAGAGCGCCATGTTTGAAGGGATACCAAAAAAGACCACAAAGGTCAGAATCATATAGATAGCGAGCAGAAAAACACGGCCATCAAAGCTGCTTGCCTCTTCTTCGTTTCCATTACCCTGTGCCTGGGGAGCCTTTTTAGGCAGGAAGAAAAACACCATAAACAGTGCAAGGAACGCGATGCCATAGGCGAGAAAAGAATAGCGCCAGCTTAGCAGAGCCAATATCCCGGAAACCACGATAGCAATGATGCCACCCAGGTTAGTCGCAGCACTTTGCAAACCCAGTGTTTTCGTTCTTTCTTCCCCATCATAATAGTCAGAGATAAGCGTTATCGACAAAGGGATCATCAAGCCAATAGCGATACCCAATATTACACGAGTTATCAGCATGAACTCGATACTGGGAGACAAAAAGCCGCCTATACCGCCGACAAGATACATGACAAGAGAAACCATCAGTATCGACTTTTTAGCATATCTCTTTGTCAAATATCCCGACACGAAAGAAAAGGGAACAACTAACCCTGCGTGCAAGGATGTCAAAAGGTTAATTTCAAAGTTACTTGCTTCGGGAAAAGCAATCTTTATCATGGCAATCGCTGGCGCAATCATGGCGCCTGCCATCACCGTTATCAAGGATACCGAAAGTATCGAGAGTTTTAATATCACTTAGGGCTTCTCCGTTTATCAATCAAAAAAACCACTTTTCAGCAGTTTAATAAGTAAAGATAAGCAAAGATAAGACCCGGAAGGTTTCAGGGGAGTATCTGTACCATACTAACGCCAGACTCACTACGATAGAGCCAGCATTGCACCAGCTTTAAAGGAATCGTAATGTTTCAACCCGATCATGATACAATTTTTGCTATCAAAGAGCAATCGCTCAGCCGTCAGACTGACTTGTCAATCATCGTCGGCTAACCCACTTACTGTCTAGTTAGTCATAATGGAACTGGCGAAACAGCCACAAATCTTCCAGCCGCTCGACGGCCTTAGTCGTAGCTTGACGATGCATCTAACCCTAGAGAGATAGCCAACAAAGTGGTCGTGAAAGGGCCAGATAATGCTGGCCCTTTTTGGGCAACTACCTTTCTCAACCTTCTGCCGGGTTAAGCAGCGCCTCCTCGGTAAAGACCACCAGCCCCAACTCCGGGCGGTAGCCATGGATCTCGGTCACATCCAACGCTTGGAGAAAGTCGAGAATTTCCTCACTGATGACCTGCCCGGGCACTAATACCGGAAAGCCCGGCGGATACGGGATCACGAAACTTGCCGATACCACGTCTCGCCCTTCACGCATCTGGGCCTGTAATTTGCCGTTATCGAAACGTAGATACTCCGTATTTTCCTCGTCGTAGGCGAGGAAGTAGGCGGTGCGAATATCGCCCTGGGGTGTATCAGCATTGGGGCGGAATGCATCATGAAAGCGGCTAAAATCCGGCAACGGAGGCAGGTCATGATTCAGGGAGTGCACCTGATTTTCGATAATCTTGCGCTCGGGGCGGCTGCTGTCTTCCAAGCGGTACTCGAATTCCTTGGCCAGCTTCATCAGCACATCCAGCAGGTAAGCAATCGATCCGCGTGTCGTGCCGATATTGGTCATGAAAAGCACGGTATTGCGTGATGTCTTGTTGATCTGAATACCGTACTTATTCATCAGATATTCGTTCTTGAAGGTATCGCCATCAACGCCCGTATTGCCGATGGCGATGGTCACACGGGAAGGGTCAACCACAAACTCATCGCGCGCCCAGGCCTCCTCCATTTTGTTCCAACCGGTTATCGGATCGTAATAGGACTCGACACCCGACTCACGGTAAGCCGCAGGCACCATGTCGCTGTTCTTCAGTACGCGGAAATATTTTTGCAGTAACGGGTGCGTATAGAGCTGTTCGCGAAGCGACAGCGCCGTTTCAACCTGGGCATGCACCAGCTCGAAACCTTCCATTTCGGCCTGCATTCGCCCGACATCCAGCGACGCCACAATTTGGTAATTGGGTGAGGTCGAGGTATGGGTCATGTAGGCCTCGTGGAAAGAGGCTTCCACTTTCTGGCGAAAGTCCTGATCCCAGACGTGAATCATCGAGCCTTGCCGCAAGGAAGTCAGGGTTTTGTGCGTCGAGTGGGTGGCATAGGCACGAATGCGAACCTCCTCTGGGTCGGGCATCAGCCGCTGGTCGAGCCAGGTGGCATCATCTTCAGGATCGAGCTTGTCGAACTCAGCTTTCCAGGCCGCATATTCTTCGCGATAGCTTTCGCTACGATAACGATAGCGCAAGGTTCTTGCCGCGTTCATCGCGGTTCGCGGCCGATAAGTGGGGTTGAAGCCAGCGAAAGCGAACCAGGCTTCGTCCCAGAGAAAGATCAGGTCCGGTTTGATCGCCAGACACTCTTCCATTACGCGGCGCACGTTATATACGATGCCGTCGAAGGTGCAGTTGGTCAGCAATAGCATCTTAACCTTATGCAACTGGCCAGCGCGCTTGTAGGTAAGCAGTGTCTTCTTGATATCACGCAGGGGTACCGCGCCGTACATGGAATAGTCATCGAGTGGATAGGAGTCCAGATAACTGACATGCGCCCCGGCCAATACCATGCCGTAATGGTGGGACTTGTGGCAGTCACGGTCGATGAGCACGATGTCCCGCGGTTTGACGAGGGCTTGCACGACGATCTTGTTGGCGGTTGAGGTGCCGTTGGTGACAAAGAAACTGCGACGCGCTCCAAAGGCCCGGGCGGCATACTCTTGCGCCTTTTTAATCGGCCCGAAGGGTTGTAGCAGAGAGTCGAGCCCCCCGGATGTCGCCGACGTTTCAGCCAGAAATATATTGATGCCATAGAAGTCGATCATGTGTCCCGCCCAATGGGAACGGGTCACCGACTTACCCCTGGAAATGGGCATGGCGTGAAACACCCCAGTGGGTTTTTTGCTGTATTCACGCAAGGCATCAAAGAAGGGAGTGCGGTAACGGTTATCGATCGCGCGCAGGATGGTGTGGTGCTGCTCGATATAATCCGTTTCACGGTAGAAGATACGGTTGAAATATTGAATGTCCTGGCTCGCCGTCGCCTCGACATCGCCGCTGGTAACCAGAAACTGATCAATCTCCGGACGCAATTCATGGATCATCGAGCTCAGCAGGATACTGCGCTCGGCTTCTGTCTGGTGTTCCAGCTGCTTTTCCGACAGGCCTTCCAAATAATTACGTAACGCACTGAGGTTGTATTTTGACTTGTAGGGAAACTCGTAGCGGATCAGGCAGGCCTGGATATTGGGATTGACCAGGACGGCAATCAACGCATCCTCAAAGCTCTTTACCGTCACTACGTCATAGACAAAACGATCCTCGGGGCGACGCATATTGTGAAACGCTTCACGCACCACCTCCTCTTCCTGATTAGAGAGGTTGTCGACGACCAATAGCTCGAAATAAGGCTGTGCCGAACTGTTGGAAGCCGGGTGTCCGCGACGCAGCTGATTGAGCGCATCGAGCGCCTCCATGTCCTCGGCCCCGGCATCTGTCTCGGAGAGATCGACATGGCGACGGCGATAGGATTCGCTGATCAACGCCCTCACCAAGCGTTTTACCACCTTGTCCAGCAGCGCGTACTCGCCTCGGTTGAAGAGCGTCCACAGATGGCGAAAATCTTCCTTGGAGGGGAAGGCGTGATAATCCTCAATGATTTCCAGGCGAGTCAGCTTTACGTCGATGGCCTTGATCAGATTCTTGGCGCGGCTCTCATCGTCAAGCCGCGTCAGAATACCCAGGTCACGTTTAAGTGCATTCCAGGTATCGGCACGCAGTTGGGAGATTTTGTGATAAAAACCCAAGGCGGTGTAGGACGTTTCGGTAGAATTACTCTCTGGCATGACGACACCCATCCTTTGTCGGTATTTATCTAGAAACGCATTAACGACGGCGACGAGTCAATCAGCTGTATAGCCCTCGTGAGCCGTAACGCACTATTATTTGTTCTTCACGAAATTTATCGAAACTCAAATCCAGCACCCTGCCGGGCCAACGAAACTCAACAAGCCCTTCCTTGGGGTAATACACCGATGTGTACACCGTTCCAAGGCCGCGTTGGTAGTCGTGGCGAAACAATGGAGGCGCAGAAAAAGCCGAGATCAGACGCTCGTTCGTGGTCGCGTCATCATCCACCAGAATCGAAAGCTGACGCTCGCGAATCAGCGTTTCCGAGGCCAGCGCATGGGCATACCATTCGATTTTCTTTTGATGGTTGGTGGCAACCGCGACGCGCCGGATATTGGCACGGCGGTCTGGCGCAATCATCGCCGTGACATAGCGCCCACTGGCGTCCGTCACGGTAATGTTGTAAGCCATATGCGTGGGCACACGCTCAAGTACGGCCGCCGCTTCGGGCACCGTATCGCAGAACTCAAGAATGTAGCGCAGAATGATCGGAGCGCCGAAGCCATCCCCCACCACCTTGCGCCCACCGAATGCCAGGGAAACGGCAAGCCCCGAATCGTTCATCCCATCCAGCACGCCCCACAGGCAGTCCGACATGGCAATGACACGACGCTGATTCCAACGGGTGTAGAGAATCGTGCCCTCGCACAGTTCCGGCGGATAATCATAGTTGCGCGCCAGCACGGTGGAAGACGGCCTTGCCAGCACCGCCTGGGAGCAACCCGTGATATAGGGCGGTGGCCGGTACAGACTGAGTAGCCGCGACGCCAGATCACCGCCACCGTTCAGCGCGCATAAGGTGCGATAGGTATCCAGCAACTCCGGCATGTAATGGCGCAGAGCGTTGAAGCACTCCAAATAGGAGGGCCGTTCACGTTCACCTTCGGACAGGTACCAGGGTTCATAAGCAGGCCAGTGGTAATCAAACAACGATTGCCACTTGGGCCCCGCCTGCTCTTCATGAACGGTGCGAAACGTCAATGCTTTGTCCAGCTCAATCCCTGGCGCACGGCCCGCGGACAAATTGCCGTCCATACTCACAGAATTTTGAAGTTACCACCGCCAATCGCATGGCTGACGGCAACTCCCTCCACCACAGGATCTTGCAGCGCTTGGCCCGCATATTCACCGCGAATGGCTTCGATCCAGGCCTTCGCCCGCTCATTAAGATTGAAATCGTCGTCCATCAAGCGACCACGAGTAATCAGAATGCCAAGATCAGCGCCTTCGTAGCGGAAATCACCGGCTCCGCTAATGCGCATAAAGAAGGCTTCCTGCTCATTTTCAGCGGCGTGCGGATGGTAGCTGTAGTGGTCATAGTTGATACTGCCGTCGTCGCTCATACGCCATACACCCGTTTTGGGGGCCTGGGTAAGCAGATCCACGCTCTCGTCGGTGTGCTTGATCACCAACTGGCTCCAGCTATCGACGCTTTCGGGATGCGCCCAGCGCTCGTTGATATCATCGATATCAAGGTCGAAGTCGAGGTCTGAAAACTCCAGCAAGTGGAAAAGAAACAGCGGGATATCAGAGTGGGCGAACGCCGCCACGTTGGTCAGCGAACTGGCGCCGGTGACCCGCGGATTGAGCTCGCCCAGGTAGACGTCGTCGGTATCCATGTCGATCAGGAAGTCGAGTTCGAAATAACCGCGATACCCTTCTTCGCGAAGTGCCTCACCGAATTGGAAGGTGTAATCACGCGCTTTGTCGCGCACTTCTTCGGTAAAGGCGCCAGAGAACATCTCGTTGCCGCACCAGCCACCCTTGTAGGGCGTTAGTGTCTTGAACCCGACAAGCTCTGTCATCAAGGGGCCGACGACGGTGCCGCAGCGCGTGGCGCAGGCTTCAATTGCCGAGCCACGGCAATTGATCCGCTTCATTATCTTGACTTCGGGCTCGGCCTCAATCTCTTCGGCGTGCTTGTAATAGTCTTCTTCATTGGCAATAAAGAAAGTGGTATGCCCCGAGTCGCCAAACGCAGTCTGCACCACCAGATCACTGCCGAGCTCCTTGCTGACCTCACAAAGCTCCTGATAGCTGCCGACTTTCGCCAATACGTTGGGCACACTTGGCACACCCGCTTTATTACCGATGCGCACCGTCTCGATCTTGTTATCCATGCGTTGGCGTAACGTCGCTGGGGGGAAGGCAATCTTGAGCCCCAGTTGCTTGCAGATCTCTTCGGTATGCTCATCAAACATCAGGAAAGCGGCAGTACCGGCCTTATCCCCGGTAGATCGCGACTGAAGAAAATCGATCACTTCCTTGTGTTCAAGCAGGTAGTTGTTGATGTCTTCAATGCCTTCAAAGTCGCGCGGGAATTTTTCCTTGGGCACAAAAACGTTTCGCTGCTGACCCTCGAAACAGTCTATGTAGTTGATATGGCGAAAATTACTCACCCAGTCGCCAATCCCCAATAGATTGAAGTTAGTCGCCGAAATGAAGTAAATCGGTTCCTGATTATTGCGAAAGTGACGACGAACATCGGCAATGGATGTGATCTTGCTCATGGTTGATGCTCCCTGGGTGGCGGAAGGAGTGCGCGTGTTATCAGGCGTCGCCTGCAAGGACGACGGGGCGCTTGACGGTTCAATAGAATCGCTAGCGGCCTTATTGTTCTGCGCGGGGCGCAATAGCCGGCGCATTAGATCCAACAGAAATTTCATCGATGGTCTCCTTGTGTCGGCCATTGCCGGGATTAATGTTCCGGGGGCGTCTCAAGATCAGCGCGCACAGGCTTGACCAGCGGCCCTAAGGTATCCAGAAAAGGTGAAGAGCCGCCCTCGTTGGCGTAGAGGGAGAAGTTCACTTTGCGGTCGCGGAAGCTCTTGAGCGGCTGGCCAAGTCCATGCAGGCCTCTCTCGCGTTCGCGTCTCACCCGGTTCAGATCGATCTCGATGGGTATCACTTGCTCACCCGCCCCTGCCTGATGAATGACGTCACCAGAAGGCCCAACCACAATCGAGCGGCCATTACCCAAGGCGCCAGCACCGTTGATATCGAAGAAATAACACTGGTTGAGCCCCGCGTTGGTGCGGGCGATGGAAAGTTCCAGATCCCGATCAATGGTATCGGTCATGGTGGGATGCAAAATGACCTCGGCGCCCATGGCGGCCAACGTGCGGGTCGTTTCCGGGAACCACATGTCATAGCAAATCGATATCCCAAAGCGCCCCACATTGGGAACGTCAAAAACGACAAATTCGCTGCCGCTTTCCACACCGGCCTCAAAGGGACGAAACGGGAACATTTTGCGGTAACGCGCCACCACCTGACCCATGGGGTTAATAACCACGGAGGTGTTGTAAATGTGCTCGCCGACCTGCTCAAACATGGAGCCTGGTATCAACCAGATGCGGTGTTGCAAAGCCAGTTGGCAAAACATTGCCTCGGTATCACTGGGTAATGGTTGTGCATGATGGGGGGAAGCACCCATCGGCATTAATTCACTGAACAGCACCATCTGAACCTGAGGGAAACGGGTCATCAGTGCGTCAACTCGGTGACGCATGGCTTCGGTGTTATCGCCGTGGTGCAGGGCATGCATTTGGACACCAGCAATGGTGAAGTAAGACATTGGGTTCTCTCTGCGTTAGGCGAACGGGTTGTTTGAGCTTGGTTTGATGATATCGCTCAATGACTCAGATGCGTATATTACATTAGGCGAATGAATGAATGTTACTTACCGCATAGTAATCCAACGAAACGCTGAATTGGCGTTGACCACGGGCCTAGCAATATCAATATTTCAATTTTTTAGCGCACTGTCACGATAAGCTTACCGGATCGAAGCTCGTGTGAGGACTAAAAGAGTTGACGAACACAAGGAAGGTCGCTTGCGTCTCGCATCAGCACCCGTTATGCACGGCTGATGCGGAGGCTAGCTAAACGTCAATATCGATGCCGATAGGCTCCCGCTTGACGGTCTTGGTCACGATATAGGTAAAGTAACGTTCGATACCCGCATCCGAGACCAGCCACTTGTCCATCAGGCGCTGGTAGCTATCGATGGTGCGCGCTTCGAACTTGACCAGGTAATCAACCCCGCCCCCGACCGCTACGCACTCGGTGACTTCCGGGGTTTGCATTACAAGGTCTTCAAAGCGGGTAAAGCTTTCGGCATTGTGCTGCTTCAGCTCGATTTGTACCCAGACCGGATTACGCGGCACCAGCACGTCGGTGTCAATCCGCGCACTGTAGCCTTGGATGACCCCGGCATTTTCCAGGCGTTTTACCCGCTCCCAGCAAGGGCTAACCGAGAGGTTGATCGCTTCGGCCAGCTTCGACTTGGTGATCCGCCCATCGCGGGAGAGGATATCGAGAATTTTCAGATCGTAACGGTCAAGTTTCATCACGGTGAATATTATGCCTCCAGGCGGTCAACGACATCGGCAATCACCGCCAGGGTGTCCCCCATATTGATCAGCGAGGGCGCGCGGCGGGCCATCAGAATGCCGTCGCGCTCCGCTTTATAAGCGACCGGCTCGGTGCCGCTCCGGCTCATGTCGTACACGTAGGCAAGGGTCTGGCCTTTTGCCACCTCGTCACCTAGCGCCACCAATAGCTCCAACACGCCTGAGTGCTGGCTCTGTACGTAGCAGCTGGCATCGGGCATATCGAGATAGACCTGCCCGCCCGAAGGCATTTCCACCTCGCCTGCTACCAGGCCGTAATGGATCAGGAAGTTGCGCACGCCGCGTTGCGTAATGGCGATGCTCTCCGGGGTGGAGGTGCCGCCGCCGCCAAGCTCGGTGGCGACAAATACCTTGCCCTGGCGTTCGCAGGCGGTATCGAAGAGTTTCTCGGCATCCAGCTCGAACATCACCATGGCGTAGGGAGCGCCGAAAGCTTTCGCGCCTTCAAGGGCCGCCTGCTGCTGGCCTTTGTCGTCCAGCACGTGGGAAGCACCAAAGGGCAGGATATCCAGCGTGCGGCCACCGGAGTGCAGGTCGAGCACTACATCGCTCATCGGCACCAGAACGCGGGTAAAGTAGTCGGCAATTTGTGCGGTGACACCGCCATTGGGGTCACCCGGAAAGCTGCGATTAAGGTTGCCTTTATCCATCGGCGAGGTGCGCTTGCCTGCCATGACGGCCGGGGTATTCATGCACGGTACGATAATCACTCTCCCGGTGACGTCTTCCGCTTTCAGCGTTGAAGACAGCTTCAACAGCGAAGTAATGCCTTCATACTCATCGCCATGGTTGCCACCGGTCAGCAGCGCCGTGGGGCCGACACCGTTTTTGACCACGGTGACCGGGATCATCACCGCGCCCCAGGCCGATTCGTCAGTGGAGATGGGCAGCTTTAAAAAGCCGTGCTGCACGCCGTCGGCGTCAAAATCCACGGTGGCCGAAATCGGGCTGGGCCGCTGTTGGCTGGAGGGTATCGTCATGGTGTCTTCCTTTTACTTAACAAACAGCTGGCGCGGAAAATTGGCCAGGGTTTCGCAGCCGTCTTCGGTGATCAAGATGCTTTCGGTAATTTCCAGGCCCCAGTCGTCGTCCCACAGGCCGGGCATAAAGTGAAACGTCATGCCTGGCTGCAGGATAGTCTCGTCTGACGGGCGCAGGCTCATGGTGCGCTCGCCCCAGTCGGGCGGATAGGAAAGCCCGATCGAGTAGCCACAGCGAGCGCCACCGCGGTCAAAGCCGTATTTATCCATAGCCGCGCCCAGCGCCATGGCAATATCCGCCGTTCGGTTACCCGGCTTGGCTACTGCCAGGCCGTTCTCAATGCCTTCCAGCAGCGCCGACTCCGCGCGGATAAAGTCCATCGGCGGCTTTCCCAGAAAGACCGTGCGCGACATCGGGGCGTGATAGCGCTTGAACACGCCGGCGATCTCGAAAAACGTGCCTTCGCCTTCACGAAACGGCGTGTCATCCCAGGTCAGGTGGGGCGCCGCTGCGTCTTTACCCGTCGGCAGCATCGGAACAATGGCGGGATAATCGCCACCGAAGACCTTGCCGTTTTCATCTTGCCAGCCCTCGATACCCACGCGGTAAATTTCCGATACCAGCTTGCTTTTGGGCACCCCGGGTTCCATCACTTCCAGAATGCGCGAATGCATGCCTTCCACAATCTTGCCGGCAATACGCATGTAAGCAATTTCCTGGGGTGACTTGATCTGTCGGCACCAGTTGACCAAGGCGTTGGCATCCATGAAGCGGGCATGGGGCAATGAGCGCAACAGGCTCAGGTAGGCTTGGGCGGAAAAGTAGTAGTTGTCCATTTCCATGCCGACCACGCCAAGGTGCCAGCCGCGGTCGGGCATGATCGACTGGGCCAGGTATTCCATGGGGTGCATGTCCGGATTCTGGACATAGTAATCCGGGTAATAGGTGATGTTTTCAGGGTCGATCCAGCAGGTGCGCAGCGCGCCGTTGGCATCCATACGGCGGCCAAACCATACTGGCTCGCCCTCGAGGCCGACCAGCACGCACTGATGCACGTAAAACGACCAACCGTCGTAACCGGTCAGCCATGCCATGTTAGAGGGATCACTGACGATCAAGACGTCAATGCCTCTACCGGCCATTTCAGCACGCACCTTCCACAGGCGGTTAGCATACTCTTCACGGGTGAAGGGCAGGGAAACCTGAGTCATCGGGCAACTCGCCATTAAAGATCACTAAGAACCAGCGCCGCTGGGCCACAGGATCGACCTGGCCACCGCCACAGTAGGCCCGCCAATGTCGTCTTGAGCCGATACTAGCACTCACCCTCGGTTGCCGGTCAAAGCCTTTATTACAAAATGTGCATGCGGCATGCTAATCAGTGCTGAAACTCGCTTATGTGGGTTTTTACAAGCGTCTAACATCATAAATTTTTTTCCCCGCCACGAAGGTCAGCTGCGGCTGAAGTTCGCTGTCGAGTAACACCACATCGGCCTCGAATCCAACCGCCAAACGTCCCTTTGAGGCATGTAAACCTAGTACCCGTGCAACGCTGGTCGAAATCAGCCCCAACGCCGCTTCGAGTGGCAGTACATCTTCAAGGACAAGGCGCTGCCAGTCCGCAATCAGCGTCGTGTTCCTGGCCACCTTCATGCCCAGGTAGGCCCCCTGGGTATCGAATTCGGGCAAACTGCCGTTGCAGTCAGAACTCATGGTAATACGCTCGGGGGGAACACCGCGCGCCAGCAATCGAGATACTGCGTCAAAGCCTGAAAGTCCATCGCCAGGTTCTTCAAAGGCGGTGACGTCGACACAGGCGTTGAAGGCGAGCGCATAATCTGCGGCTTCTTCGAGCAAGGCGGGATGGCGATTCACATGGGTGGGAATCACTTGATCAGCGGGAATCTCGGTCTCGGAGAGAAGGCGACGCAGCGGTTCCAATCCCCGCTTGCCGTCGCCGAGGTGGAAATGGCAGATACCCCGCTTGCCGGCGAGCATGGCACCGATGCGGGTATCACTGACGATACGTTCGATTTCATCCTGGCGCGGCTGGCTGGAGCGATGGTCTGAAATAGCGATTTCGCCCAGGCCGATGACCTCGGGTATCCAGGCCAGGTCACGCTGGATATCGCCGGTCAGCGTAGGCGGGGGGACGCGATACGCGCCGGTGTACATGTAGGCCGATATACCGTCGGCCTTGAGCCCGCGCACCTTGGCTAAAAGGTCCGCCGGAGAACGGCTGATACTGTCGGTGCCCAGCACCCCTACTACCGTACCGATTCCCATCGAGGCGATCTCGTGGGCGGTGATTTCCGGGCAGCGGGTGCCACAGCCACCTTCCCCGCCGCCGCCAGTCACGTGAACGTGCTGATCGATAAAAGCGGGCACGGCGATAAGGTGACGCGCCTCGACTACCTGGATGGGCCAGCCTGTGGGAATCTCAAGGTCACGCCCCAGGGCGGCGATCCGGCCGTCCGCAATCAGGATATCGGTGGCTTCAAGCTGCTCCGGCGCGTGGATGCTGCCCACCCGCAGCAGGGTCAGCAGCCTTTCTTCCTGAGGTACGACGGGCATCATGGTGGCTGCTCTCCCTCTGGTGGCGTGGAGGCGACTGACCGGAAGCGGCGCCCCTTGAGGCGCTCGATGGCCCCTTCGACGTCGTCGATCAGCAACACCAGCAGGTCGCCCTCGCTGGCCTCGTCGAAGGCCCTCTCGACGGCCTGCTGTTCTTCCATGATGACCTCGACCCGGCAGGCATTCGGCACCGACTCAGCCCCTTCGCGGAGCAGGCGAGCGGCGTCGCCGGGATTGCGTCCGCGGGCGTCGGTTTCATAGATAAAGACAACATCGTGCATCTTAGCCAGCAGGGTTCCCAGCGTGAACAGGTCCTCGTCGCGGCGATTGCCGGGAGCACTGGCCACGCTGATGCGCTGGCGGGCCGGTATGGCGCCGATCAGTTCGCTTAGTGCTTCGAGCGCTGGCACATTATGGCCATAGTCGATCAGCACCTTCATACCATCGGCGTCGAAGAGGTTGGTACGGCCAGGATTTTGACCCGGCGTGGGGTGGAAGGTCTGCAGGCCCATCTGGATCTCGGCAATCGACAGGCCCAAGGCATAGGCAGCAGCACTGGCTGCCAGGGCGTTGGCGACATTGAAGCGCGCATGTCCCTCGAAAGTAATAGGCACGTCCACCACCGGGATCACATCGGCCTCGACATGCCCCTGGCGCATCACCAAGCGCTCATTGTGGACGGTAAAGGCAACCCCCTGATCGCGAACATGCTGACGGACAGGGCGGGAGTCAGGATCCAGGGTGAAGAAGATAATCTCACCCCGGGCCCACAGTTGGCCTTCCAACACCCGGGGGTCGTCGGCATTGAGCACGGCGGTACCGCTCTTGCTCACGGCATCAATGACCACCGTCTTGCAGCGTGCCAGTTCATCCAGCGTATGTATGTCGTGCTCGCCCAGGTGGTCGCTGGCGATATTGAGCAGCACGCCCACATCGCACTCGTCGAAGCCCAGGCCACGGCGCATGATGCCGCCGCGGGCCACTTCCAGTACGGCGCACTCCACGGTGGGCTCGCGCAGCACGATCGCCGCCGCCTGGGGGCCACTGTAGTCGCCGCGCAGGATCACATGGCTGTCGATCTCGATGGCGCCGGTGCAGGCCATACCGACGTTGCGCCCTGACTGGCGCAGCAGATGCGAGAGCAACCGCACCGTGGTGGTCTTGCCGTTGGTACCGGTAACCGCCGCGATAGGAATACGCCCGGTGGTCTCGCTGTCGGGGAACAGCATGTCGATAACCGGGCCGCCTACATCGCGACCCTCCCCATGGGTGGGCGAGAGGTGCATGCGAAAGCCGGGGCCGGCATTGACCTCGACCACGGCGGCGGACTGCTCTTCCAACGGCAGGGTCAGGGTCTCGGCCAGCAGGTCGATGCCGATGATATCCAGCCCCACTAACCGCGCGATACGCTCAGCCACGTAGCGCACCTCCGGATGTACATCGTCGGTGACGTCGGTGGCCGTGCCCCCGGTGCTGAGGTTAGCCGTGGGCTTGAGGTAGGCGATCTCCCCGGCCGCAATCACGCTCTGCAAGGTCAGATTCTGCTGGCCGATCAGCCGTAGTGACTGTTCATCCAACTGGATCTGAGTCAGCAGGTTCTCGTGGCCGATACCGCGACGCGGGTCGCGATTTTCCTCGTCGACCAACGCCTGGAGGGTGGACACCCCGTCGCCTACCACATGCGCCGGGCGACGCCTCGCGGCGGCCACAAGCTTGCCATCGATGACCAGCAGCCGATGATCCTCGCCTTGGATATACTGTTCGACGATCACTGAGGGGTTGCGCTGGGAGGCAATATTGAAGGCCTCACTCAGCGCCAGGTCATCCTCGATATTGGTGCTGACCCCGCGGCCATGGTTGCCGATGAGTGGCTTCACCGCGACGGGGTAACCGAGGCTACGGGCAACCTCGAGCGCCTCGTTGAAGGAGCCACACACCTGCCCTTGGGGTACCGGAATCCCGGCATCGCCGAGTATTTGTTTGGTCCACGCCTTGTCGTCGGCGATGCCATAACCAACAAGGCCCGTACGGCCGGTCACCGTCGCCTGAATACGCTGCTGCCGATGGCCATGACCCAACTGGATATAGCTGTTTTCCTCGCTCAGCCGGGCATGGGGAATACCCCGCTGGGTGGCGGCATTGACGATGGCCGCCGTGGAGGGTCCGAGCATATGGGCGTCGCGCACCTGTCTGAGGCGCTCCAGGATGGCCGGCAAGTCGATCTCTTCCTCGCGAAATAATCGTTCTACGAGGTCGACGGACTCGACACCAGCGGCCAGCCCGCAGGCCTCGTCCCGGTAACGATAGACGACGTTGTAAATGCCGGTTTGGTAGGAATCAACCGTCTTGCCATAGCCCACCGAAAAGCCGATCAGGTTCTGCAGTTCGATGGCCACATGCTCGACAACATGACCGGCCCAGGTGCCACGCGCCAGACGCTCCAGGAAGCCGCCGGGGCGACCCACCGAGCAGCGGTGCTCCTGCAGGGTCGGTAGCAGCGCCGTCAGCCGCTCGACGATGCCAGGGACAAGATCGCTCGGCCGCTCCTCGAGCTCCCCGATGTCCAAACGCATGAAAATCGCCGGATAGCGGCTGTAGTAGTTCGGGCCGCGCAGGGCGCGGTGGTCGAGGATGTTCATCGGTTCTCCGCGAGAGCGGCACCCAGTTCATCGGGTACCAGATAGCGCCGAGCCTCGACGTCGAACCCATGGCCGCTTACCAACGCATGCAAGATCATGTGTTCCACAGCCACCGGCTCACCCATATCGAGGTCGGCGATGTTCGAGCTCGCCAGATCGAGGCTATCGATGAGAATGACATGCCCCGGACCGATAGCTTCGAGAATGCCGTGGGGATGGATGATCACACCAGCATCCTCACCCAGCCCCACCCCCAGGTGCTCCGGGTTGCTGGCGCCGACTTCCATCAGGCGGGTAAAGCGGCCGCGCTCGAGGAAGTGGCTGTCGATGATCAGTCCGTCAACGAAGCCGAGGCCGGAGGTCATATTGACAGCTCCCTTGCGCAGGGCATCAGCGGCGGCGCCGTTGTAGATCATGGTGCCCGGCATGGCCGCCGCGCCAGCGCTGGTGCCAGCCACTACCGCCCCCTCCTGCAGGCGCTTGCGAACGGCCTTCAGAGCCGGCGAGCCACCCAGCACATTCGTCAAGCGCAGCTGGTCACCCCCCGTAAAAAAGATGATGCCGCTCTGCTCAAGCAGACGGACCGTATCAGCATCGGCGGCTTCCTGACGGTCACGTATTTCCAGTAAATGGACTTGACTGGCGCCCAGGCGTGAGAAGGCCGCCTCGTATTCGGGTAGCACCTGTTTGGGTATGCCGCTGGCCGTCGCAATAACCGCGACCTCCCGGTTCCCTTCAGAAGCCAGGGCGAAGACATTCTTGAGGATTTCAAGATCGGAGGTTCTGTCCTCAGCACCGCCAATGGCAACGAGGTGGCCAGATGCCGAAAAAATGGGAGGGGCCATATTCCTTTCGTCGCCCAGCGACGCTTTTGGGGAACGCTGAATCATTACCGATAGCGGCAATGTCGTATCGCGTAAGTTTTAAACTGGCTTTACATCTGTACTGATTCACTTATAACAGTTGGCAACCACCCTCGCCAGATTAATGATGAGCCATCAACCTGCCATCACGTCGTATGCACAGCAGTAACGTTGATGCGCGCTTGCGTATTGGCCGAGCGCGGCAACGATAAGCCGCTATACTTCCCAATAGCTTTTCCCGTGCCTGTTTCCCGTTTCATCTCGGTGGCAAGTTCTGCGATCGCAAAGCTTGCGCCAGGAGGCGATCATGAGCGTTCGGAATATCTTTGTTGTCGGGATGGATGACTATAATCGTCAACGACTCGAGCATATACGTGGGGCCGAGCATTACCGGTTTTATGGTGTTATCGAGCCGTCAGAGGTCAATGATACGGAAATCTTTCCTATCGAAGACATGCTGGCTCGAGCCGAAACCCAGCTGAAAGCCTTCAATGGGCCTGTCGATGCCATCGTGGGCTACATGGATTTCCCCGTCTCGACCATGCTGCCACTGCTCTGCGAGCGAATCGGCACGCCGTCTACCAGCCTCGAAAGTTTGCTCAAATGCGAGCACAAGTACTGGAGTCGGCTCGTTCAGCGCGAGGTAATGGCCGACTACATTCCCCGCTTTACCGCCTTTGACCCTTTCGACCCCGATGCCCTTCAGCGTATAGGTGACGCGGGGCTGTATATGCCCTTCTTCGTCAAACCCATCAAATCCTCGGGCTCGCGGCTGGGCTTTCGCATTGAAAGCCCCGAAGACTTCGCCTATGCCGTAGAGCGCCTGTGCGACGGTATCGGGACGATTTCAGAGCCCTTCAACTACGTGCTGGAGCACGCCAACCTGCCTGACAGCGTGCGCTCGGTCGATGGCGGCCATTGCATGGCGGAAGAAATCATCGGCGGCTGGCAGTGTACCGTTGAAGGCTACGTCTTCCAGGGCGATGTTGTGCCTTACGGCATTGTCGATTCGATTCGCTATCCGCAGGTGCTGAGCTTTTTCTACTATCGTTATCCGTCGCGCCTTCCCGATGCCATTCAAGCCAAGATGCAGGACCTTACGCGTCAGATCATGGCCCATATCGGCTATGACAACGCGGCCTTCAACATCGAGTACTTCTGGGATGAAGTGCAGGACCGTATCTGGCTGCTGGAGATCAATACCCGCGTGGCGCAGTCGCACTGCGACCTGTTCGAAAAAGTCGACGGGGTCAGCCACCAGCAGGTGACGGTGGACCTGGCGCTGGGCCAACGACCCGACATGCCGCATCGCCAAGGGGCTTATAAAGTCGCCGGAAAGTTCTTTTATCGGGTATTCTTCAGCGACGCCACCGTCAGCCGGGTTCCCAGTGCTGAGGAGATCGAAACGCTGCAGCAGGCTTTTCCAGGCACCGTGATCACGCTACAGGTCGAGGCCGGTATGCGTTTATCCTTCCTGCCTGAGCAGGACAGCTACAGCTACGCCCTGGCTTACGTGTGGATGGGCGCAGACGATGATCTCGCGCTGGAAGACAACTACGCGCATCTTGCCGAGCAGCTACATTTCGCGTTCGAAGACATCACCAGTTGAAGGGGTTGCGTCACGCAGTACACAAACAATAAGGAGCAAGCCTATGCATATCGTCAGCGATTTCCCCCGCAAGGTGCAGGAGGAGGAAGATTGGATCACTCTGTCTGACGGCTGTCGGCTGGCCATCCGCATCTGGCGCCCGGTGGATGCTGAGAGCGACCCGGTGCCCGCCATTCTTGAGTACCTGCCCTATCGCAAGCGGGACCTGACGGCGATGCGCGACGCTCAAACCCACGCTTACTGGGCCGGCCACGGCTATGCCGGGGTACGTGTCGACATGCGCGGCAGCGGCGAATCGGACGGTGTGCTGACCGACGAATACCTGCAGCAGGAACTCGACGATGGCGTCGAAATCCTGCACTGGCTGGGCAAGCAACCCTGGTGTACCGGCAATGTCGGCATGATCGGCATCTCCTGGGGCGGGTTCAACGGCCTGCAGATTGCCGCCCTTCAGCCGCCCGAGCTAAAGGCCGTCATCACGCTGTGCTCCACCGACGACCGCTACGCCGATGATGTCCACCACATGGGCGGCTGCCTGCTGGGTGACAACCTGTCGTGGGCCTCGACCATGTTCGATGGCAATACCTGCCCGCCCGACCCACAGTTGGTCGGTGAACGCTGGCGGGCAATGTGGATGGAGCGCCTTGAAGGAAGCGGCTTATGGCTGGCGACCTGGCTCCAGCATCAGCGCCGTGACGACTATTGGAAACATGGTTCGGTGTGCGAGGACTTCTCGCGCATCCGCTGCCCCGTCTATGCCGTTAGCGGCTGGGCCGATGGCTATTGCAACGCCGTCTTCCGCTTGCTGGAAGGCCTCGACGTGCCGCGGAAAGGCCTGGTGGGGCCCTGGTCACACAAGTATCCTCACCTGGGCGTTCCGGGCCCGGCGATCGGTTTTTTACAGGAGTCCCTGCGCTGGTGGGACCATTGGTTGAAAGGCAAGGAAACGGGCATCATGGACGAGCCGATGCTGCGCGTCTGGATGCAGGATTCAGTGCCACCGTCGGCCCGCTACGAGGAACGCCCCGGGCGCTGGGTCGCCGAACCCAGCTGGCCCTCGCCGCGAATCGAACCCCAACACTTCCGTCTTACCAGTGGCCATGACCTGCTGCCTGTTGCGCAGGACTCGCCAGCTTTTGCGGACAACGATGTCCCTTTGAGCGTGCGTTCGCCGCTGTCGGTAGGCCTGTATGCGGGCAAGTGGTGTTCCTATAACGCGCCGCCGGACCTGCCTCACGACCAACGCAGCGAGGACGGCGGCGCGTTGATATTCCAGACCGCTCGGCTTGATCACGATATCGAAATTTGCGGACAGCCGTTTGTCGAGCTCGACATCGAAGCCGATCAGCCGGTGGCCATGGTCGCGGTTCGGCTTATCGATATTGCCGACGACGACAAAGCGACCCGGATTTCCTACGGCCTGCTCAACCTGACCCACCGTGACAGCGACGAGTTTCCCCAGCCACTCGAGCCTGGCAAGCGTTATCGAGTGCGCATCCTGCTCAAACACATCGCGCAGAAGTTTCCCGCAGGCCATGCCATTAGGCTTTCGCTGTCGAGCAGTTACTGGCCGCTGGCCTGGCCGTCGCCAGTCCCCGTCAAGTTGACCGTTCACCCGGCTGGCTGCCAACTGACTTTACCTAGCCGCGAGCCCCAACCTGAGGAAGAAGCGGCACTGCCTGCGTTTGCCGAGCCGGAAGGCGCACCGCCGCTTGCGATCACACTGTTACAGCCGAGCCAGGAAACGTGGCGGGTGATTCGCGACCTGGCCCAGGATCAGACGGTACTTGAAGTCATCAATGACGAAGGCATTTTCCGTCTCGAGGATATCGACCTCGAGCTCTCGTCGCGGGTTATCGAGCGCTATACCTATTCTTACGGCAACTACGACAGTCTGAGCGGCTGGACCGAATGGGAGCGCAGCTTCCGGCGTGGCGACTGGGAAGTGCGCAGCTTGACCCGTACCTTGATGACGTCCAACGCCACCCATTTTCGCCTAAGGGCGACCCTGGATGCCTTCGAGGGCGATAGCCGAGTCTTTTCCAAGAGTTGGGACGAAGAGATCCCGCGGGATCTGGTATAAGACGACCTGACTGCGTACCAAATTGCAGGGGCAACCGACTCATCAGCGCTAACCCCTGCTTGCAGCGCTCAACGATGCTCCCCATCATAGACGGAACGAACACGCGTCTGAGGGAGACAAGTCAATGAAAATCGTCGTGCATATAGACGAGGCTGCAGAATGGCAACAAGCGCTAGCCGATGCGTTTCCTGATGCCCAGGTCGTCACCAGCGATGCAACGGCAGATCAGCGACAAAATGCCGACTACCTGGCCGTCTGGAAAGCGCCTGCACACCTGATTGAGGAGCAAGCCCAGCTAAAAGGCATTATCAACCTCGGCGCGGGGGTCGACTACCTGCTCAAAACCCCGGGCCTGCCGACGGATGTCCCCATCGTCAAACTGCGCGATGCGGGCATGGGCGAACTGATGGCCGACTACGTGCTGTATGGCGTGCTGCACTTTTACCGCAGCATGGACCGCTATGCCGCTCAGCAGCAGCGCGCCACCTGGCAGCCGCAAAATGTCGTGGCAAAGTCTCAGTGGCCGGTGGGCGTACTCGGCCTGGGGGCGATTGGCCGCTACGTGGCCGGTGCGCTCCACCAGGCGGGTTTCCCGGTGCTTGGCTGGAGCCGTTCACCCAAACAGATCACCGGTGTGCGCTGCTATCATGGCGATGACGGGCTTGGCGAGCTGCTTAGTCAAGTGCAAACGGTAGTCACAATACTGCCCGACACGGCGGCCACCCGGCACATTCTTGACGCCGAGCGGCTTGCCGAGCTGCCCGAAGGCGCCAGTGTGATCAACCCTGGCCGGGGCAGCTTGATTGACGAGCAGGCACTGCTGGAAGCGCTGGGCCACGACAGCCAACCTGGCCATATCCGCGGTGCCCTGCTGGACGTCTTCGAGGAAGAACCGCTACCCGACGGTCATCCCCTGTGGCAGCATCCCAGCGTACTCATCACGCCGCACATGGCCGCCCCCACGCCCCTCAATGACGCCATCGACCAGGTGATCGCTTACGTAAAGGCCTTTGAAACGGGTGAACCCGTCACCACTATTGACCCTAAGGCCGGTTACTGAACGCTGAAACACGCGGCGTGGTATCCTGTCTATATGTATATGCAGTAGTAACCCGTTGGAAGCAAAGGAGAAACGCACCATGACGTCTTCCCTCCATGATTATCAACGCCACGATGCGCTGCTGGTCGTCGATATGCAAAACGACTTCTGCGAAGGCGGCGCGCTGGCGATTAACGGCGGCAGCGCTCTGGTGCCGGGCATCAATACCGAGATTGCCGCCGCCCAGGTCGCTGGCGCCACTATCGTGGCTTCCCGTGACTGGCATCCAGTAGACCATATCAGCTTTAGCCACCGGGGCGGCCCCTGGCCGGTACACTGCGTTCAGGATACGCGGGGAGCGGCTTTCCACCCCGACCTCACGTTGCCTGACGAAGTCATTCGCGTCAGCAAGGCCACGGCGTTCAATGCCGATGCCTACTCGGCATTCGATGGCACGGGGCTTGGCGAGTATTTGCGCGAAAACGGTATCCAGCGAGTCGTAGTCTGCGGCCTGGCGCTTGATGTCTGCGTCCATGCCACGGTGCTTGCCGCCTGCCGCGAGGGCTTTACGACCCTGTTGCTGGAAACGCTTTCCGCCGCAGCCGACCCTGACGCCGTCGAGCGTTACCGCCAAGAAATGCAGGATGCCGGGGCCGAGGTACGCGCATGAATGAACCGTTAACGCTGAGCGTTGCAGACGAAGAGTTGGCGCTATTAACCGACCTTTACCAACTGACCATGATCCAGGCGTACTGGAAGGAGGCGATGCATGATACGCCCGCCACCTTTAGCCTGTTCTTTCGCCAGTTGCCCTCGTCGCGCCGCTTTATCCTCGCCTGTGGCCAGCAGCACGCTGCGGCCAAACTCAGCCAGCTCCATTTTAACGATGCGGCAATTGAAAAACTCGCTTCGACCGGACGCTTCGACGATGACTTTCTGAATTGGCTCGCGAACTGGCGCTTTTCGGGGGACATCTGGACCGTACCCGAAGGAACGCCGCTTTTTCCGCATCAACCGCTACTCGAAGTGGACGCGCCGATCGCCGAGGCACAGCTGCTCGAAAGTCTCATCATGAACCTGGTGCAACTGGAAACCGTGCTCGCCTCCAAAGCCGCCCGCATCGTGTGGGCAGCCGGCGATCGTCCGGTGGTCGATTTTGGCATGCGCCGTGTGCACGGCATCGATGCCGCCGTGCGTGGGGTCAGGGCCTATAAAACCGCCGGGCTGAGCGGCACCAGTAATGTGCTTGGCGGGCTGCGCCATGACCTGCCGCTGAATGGCACCATGGCGCACAGCTATATTCTTGCCCATGACGATGAGCCGTCGGCATTCCGTGCGTTCGCAAGCCACTACCCCAACACCACCTTACTGGTCGACACCTACGATACGCTGCAAGGTGTCAGGCATGTGATTGACATGCTCCGCGACATACCCGATTTATCGGTGGGCGCCGTTCGCCTCGACTCCGGCGATCTTGGCCAGCTTGCAAGCAAGGCCCGCGCATTGTTGGACGATGCCGGTTTCAGTGACATCAAGATCATTGCCAGCAGCGGTCTGGACGAGCATGGCATCGCCGAGCTTATCGCCCAGAACGCCCCCATCGACGCCTTTGGTGTAGGCACCCAAATGGGCGTTTCGGCGGATGCGCCGGTCATCGACCTCTCGTACAAGCTGGTTGAATACGCCGGACAGCCAAGAGCTAAACACGCCCCCGGCAAAATCAGCCTGCCGACACGCAAGCAGGTATACCGTCGTCAGGATGCTACCGGGCGGTATATCGGCGACACGATTGCCCAACGCGATGAAACCCACATTCCCGGAGAAGCCCTTCTGAGCCCGGTGGTACAAAACGGTGTTGTCGTCTCCGACACGATGGCGCAAGCACATCAGGCCAGGTCTCGCGTGGCGGATGCCTTACCACGCTTTCCTGCCTCGGTGACAGCATTGGAGCAAGGTGAAAGCGATTATCCGGTGGAACTGAGTGACACCCTGAAGCATCTATCGTCCACGGTGTGATAGCGCTAGGCTACCCCGTTGGCTGGACTACTACTTGTCAGGGAGACTCAAAATGCGACGCGCTCTATTACCCTCTCTTCAGTACCCGCGCTGCCTTGCGGTCGCGGCCACACTCTGTTTCACCGGCTTGACGATGGCCGTCGCCGAGGCATCACCCGCCACGGCCTTCTCGGCGCCGCAGCCTTTTGAGGCACACTACCGGCTCAAGGTTGACGGCTGGCCAAGCGCTACCATTACCCACCACTTGAGCCAGGAAGAGAGCCATTGGCGCAGCGACATGCGCTTCTCAATTGCTGTTGTCAGTGGTGAAGAGCGCAGCCGCTTCAGCGTCGCTGACGACGCCACACGCGCGCTGCTTTATAACAGCCGCTACTCGCTGTTTGGCATCGGCAACGACTACCAGCTCAAGGAAGAACAGCTCACCACGCTTGATCGGCAAACGGCCCTGTTCGATCTTTCCCGCCGTGCGGGGAAGGAAAACTGCAGCGAAGCGGCCCCCTGCGACCTGCGCTTTCTCGATCATGAGGGGGAAGAGGAGCACTACCAGTACTATATGGAAAGCCAAGCCCCCATCAACGTCCCCGCCGGTGAGTTCGATGCGCTGAATGTCATCATGCTCAATGCAGAAAAAAGCGATCGTGAGCTTCACCTGAGCTTTCACCCGGACTGGCCGGGGCTGGTACTTTCAGCGGAATACTTCAAAGACGGCGAGCGTGAAACGCAGATTGCACTGACCGAATTCAACCCAGGCGGGGGCGCCACGCCGTAAATGCTTTCCGGATTACTGATTGTCCTCCTCCCGCTGCTGCTGGGTTACCTGGTACCTGTCCCCTCCTTGCGTTGGCAGCAACGTATCAACCATGCTGTTAACAGCGCCGTTTATATCATCCTGCTGCTGATGGGCATTAGCCTGGCCGGGCTTGAAAACCTTTCCAACCAACTGGCCAAACTGGGCGGCAACGCCCTGCTGCTGTTTAGTATTACCACGCTGTTTAATTTAGTAGCGTTGTGGTGGCTATCGCGCAGGGTAGCGCTAAAGGCAGGCCATTCACCGGTGGTCAAAGATGCCCCAACCAGCAAATTCGCCGCGATGCAGGGCTCTTTGCTATTGGTTGCCGTGGTGGCCGTCGGGGTGACCATAGGCCTGCTGGGTGGGCCGCCATTAGGAGAAGGGCTGTTTTCCACAGCCGACCTATTGGCCGAATGGGTGCTCTATGGCCTTCTGGCGCTGATCGGCTGCCAGTTGCGTAACTCGGGCATGCCGCTCAAGCAGATACTGCTCAATCGACTGGGGCTGGCGATCGCCGTCACGCTGGCGCTTAGCTCGTTACTCGCGGGTCTGCTGGCTGCCCCACTTCTGTCACTCAGCTGGAACGAAGGCCTCGCCATGGCGGCGGGCTTTGGCTGGTACTCGCTGTCGGCGATTCTGATTGGCGACCAGCTAGGCCCGCTGATGGGCGGCGTGGCGTTTTTCAACGACCTAACCCGCGAGCTGCTGGCGTTTATCCTGATTCCGCTGGTGATCCACCGCCACACTGCGCTGGCCATCGGCTATGGCGGCGCCACCTCGATGGACTTCACCCTGCCCGTCATTCAACAACACGGCGGCGTCGCCTGCGTCCCCATCGCCGTGGTCAGCGGGTTTATTCTCTCGCTGCTGTCGCCACCGCTGATTTTGTTCTTTCTGTCACTTTAGGGGTAGTGGTGCCGGACATTCATGGGTCAGGATAGGCGGCACTCACCCCTTACCGCGCTTTTCAGACAATCTCGCAACGCAAGGCCTGTTAGCCCACGGCCTAGCAAAACAGTAAGCTTTGCCAGGGCGGCTTCCAGGGTGATGTCGCTTCCAGCAATCACGCCCGCCTGATTAAGCGCGGCACCGGTGGCATAGGCGCCCTGTACCACCTCGCCCTGGGCGCACTGCGTCACATTGAGCAGTGCCACGCCTCGCTCGTTGGCTGCCACCAACGCATTTAACAGCTCGCCGTCGAAGCTTGGCGGGTTACCCACCCCGTAGCTGTAAAGCACCAGGCCTTTCAGGCGCTCATCAGCCAGCAGCGCTTTTGCCCGGCGCAGCGACATCCCCGGATGCAGCGGCAATACCGCAACCGCCTCGTCGTCCACCTCAATAGGGGCAAAATTCGGTAGACCGCTCAACAATGCCGAGGGCTGGGGGAAATTGACGCCAATACCCAGCTCGGCAAGCCAGGGGAAGTTGGGTGAGTCAAAGGCATCCAAGCCTTGAGTGCGCACCTTGCGCGCCCGGTTACCGCGTAATAGCCGGTCGTGAAACGCCAGGCTTACTTCGCAAGGTGTCGCGGGGTGAGCCGCAAGCTGTAGCGCGCTGACCACATTATTCAGCGCATCGCTTCTTGGCTCGCCCAGTGGAATTTGGGAGCCGGTGAAGATCACCGGCTTGTTAAGCGCGCCGAGCATAAACGAAAGTGCAGCGGCGCTGTACGCCATGGTATCGGTGCCGTGCAGCACCACAAAGGCGTCGTAGTGCTGCCAATGGCTTTCCAGTAGCGCCACCAGGCGATTCCAGGCCGCGGGCATTAGCTCGGCGCTATCAATCAGCGGCTGCAATTCCAGCACATCAAACGCTGGCAGCCGGTAAGGATCGTCCAGGGCCAAATGTGTTGATAGGCGCTCGGCCAGCCCCGCGCCAGGTACATAACCTTGTGGCGATGGCTGCATACCAATCGTCCCACCGGTATAGAGCATCAGTACGCGGGGCATGGGTTCTCCTATCTTGCCTTAGCGATACGATCCAGGCGGCTGCCTACTTCGCAGATGCCCCTTCCAGGCGCTGCTTTAATGCGTCAGCCTCTTCAGGGTCCAGTTCCCAAGCTTTGGGATCCAGCTCGAGATCCGGGTGCTGGTTCGCGTCAAAAATCGGCTGTTTGATGCCCTGGCGGCGCTGTCCATCGAAGTCTTTCAAAATGCGCAGGCCGCGCTTGAACAGCATGATCAGCGCAATCAAGTTGACCACGGCCAGAAGCCCCATGGTGACATCCGCAAAGCCGAACACGGTGCCCAAATCGGTGGTCGCGCCCCAGCACACCAGCAGCACGATGGCCACGCGGAAAGCGTTGAACAGGTTCTGGTTGTCGCGGCTGAAGAAGTTGAGGCTGTTCTCGCCCAGGTAGTAGTTATAAAGAATCGTACTGAAGGCAAACAGCAGCAGCGCCAGGCTGACAAAAGTACGCCCCCACTCGCCCACATGGTCGGCCAATGCGGCTTGAGTCAGGGCGATCCCCTCAACGCCAGCGCCCACAGCGGGGTCATAAGCGCCGCTAAGCAGAATCAAGAACGCCGTGGCGGAACAGATGATCACAGTATCGATGAAAACCGAAAATGCCTGCACGATACCCTGGTTCGCCGGGTGCGGCACATAGGCCACTGCCGCCACGTTGGGCGCACTGCCCAGGCCCGCCTCGTTGGAAAACAAGCCGCGTTTCAGGCCCATCATGATGGCCGCGCCAATACCGCCACCCATCAGCGGTTCAAGGCCGAATGCGCTTTTGACAATCAGCGCGATAATGCCCGGGATTTCACCGATGTTCATGGCGATCACCAGCAGCGCAATTGCGATATAACTCACCGCCATAAAGGGCACCAACACCTCGGAAATCCGTGCAATACGCTTGATCCCGCCGAAGATAATCAGTCCGACGAGCATGGCTAGGGCAATTCCGCTATACAGCACCGGCACGCCAAAAGCGTCGCCGAAAGAGGTGGCCACCGAATAGGATTGCAGCGCGGTAAACGCAAAGCCGAAGGTCAACAGCAGCAGTACCGAGTAAAACGCTGCCAGCCAGCGCCACTGTTTACCCAGCCCTTTAACGATGTAGTACGCCGGGCCACCGCGGTAAGTGCCGTCGCCTTCAGCCTCTTTATACGTCTGCGCCAGGGTGCACTCCAGGAAGCTGGTGGCCATGCCCATCAAGCCAACCAGCCACATCCAGAAAATCGCCCCTGGGCCACCCAGCGTAATCGCGACTGCTACGCCGGCAATGTTGCCACCTCCGACACGCCCGGCCACTGAAAGTACCAGCGCCTGAAACGAGCTTAAATGGCCGTGCTGGTTGCGCTTGAAGGCCTGGCCGGAACCCAGGATACGAAACATCTCACCGAAATAGCGAAACTGCACAAAGCGGGACGCAACGGTAAAACCGATGCCAACACTCACCAGCAGCACCAGCAGAACCTTCCCCCACAGGAGGTCATTGAGCATATCGAGCATGTGATTCTCTCCGCGTTTTTGTATTGACGTTATGTTTGAATTCGCGTCGTTTTGAAGATCGCGCGTTTGGGATGCGCGCCGCGGAGAACGTTTTACCAAGCGAGGAACAGAATTAAATTTGGCGCAGCGTTGCAGTTGTATGCAGTGACTGCATCAGCGGGTGCACCAGAGTGCATCACAAAAAAAGTGCGCGCCTTTCAAGGCAGCGCACTTTTTGTTTGGCGGGATGTGAATAGTGGCGTCGTTTATTTACGCTTCCGCTTTCGCCGCCCGCGCCGCCCGCGCCGCCCGCGCCGCGTGGAGCTTCTTATAGCTTTCGATCAGGCGCTGGTGGCGCTCCAGGCCTTCTAGCTGCATGTTAGTGGGCGTTAGGCCATGGAAGCGCACGGAGCCTTCCACCGAGCCGACTACCGCCGCCATGGTAGCTTCACCAAACATACGCTGGAAGTTGTGCAGGTAGTCCTCAAGTTCCAGCTCGTCATCCAAGGCGATTTCCAGCACCGCGTTCACCGCTTGATAGAACAGGCCGCGCTCAACGGTGTTGTCGTTGTACTGGAGGAACATCTGCACGCAGTCCAGCGCTTCTTCATGGCGCTGCAGCGCCAGATAGACCAGCAGCTTCAGTTCCAGAATGGTCAGCTGCCCCCAAACCGTGTTCTCGTCAAACTCAACACCGATCAAGGTAATGATATCGGCGTGGTCGTCCATCTGGCTGTCTTCCAACCGCTCGACCAGATCGGTGAGCTGATCGTCATCCAGGCGGTGCAGATTGAGAATATCCTCGCGGTAATCCAGCGCCTTGTTGGTGTTGTCCCAGATCAGATCCTCGATCGGATACACCTCGGAGTAGCCCGGCACCAGAATGCGACACACCGGCGCGCCCAGGTCTTCGTGGACTGCCATATACACTTCCGCGCCCAGCTCCTCAAAAATACCGAACAGCGTCTCGGCTTCTTCCTCGTTGCTGCCGGAGAAGTCCCACTCGCTGAACTCAAAGTCGGGCTTGGCGCTAAAGAAACGCCAGGACACGACACCTACCGAGTCGATAAAGTGCTCAATGAAGTTGTTCGGCTCGGCCACGGTTTGCGAGTTGAAGGTCGGTAACGGCAAGTCGTTCAGGCCTTCAAAGCTGCGGCCCTGGAGCAACTCGGTCAAGCTGCGCTCCAGCGCCACTTCAAAGCTTGGGTGGGCACCAAAGGAGGCAAACACACCGCCGGTGCGCGGGTTCATCAAGGTCACGCACATGACCGGAAACTGCCCGCCCATGGAGGCATCCTTGACCAGTACCGGGAACCCCTGGGCTTCCAGCGCGTTAATGCCTTCAACAATGCTGGGGTACTTCGCCAGCACCTCTTGCGGCACATCCGGCAGGGTCAATTCCTGCTCCAGGATTTCGCGCTTTACCGCCCGTTCGAAGATTTCCGACAGACACTGCACCTGGGCTTCTACCAGGGTGTTGCCCGCGCTCATGCCGTTACTCAGGAACAGGTTTTCGACCAGATTGGAGGGGAAATAGATCGTTTCGCCATCGGATTGACGCACATAAGGCAGCGAGACAATACCCCGGTCTTCGCGACCTGAGTTGGTATCGATCAGGTTGGAGCCGCACAACTCGCCTTCCGGGTTATAGATCGCAAGGCTATGCTCGTCGAGAATCTCGTCGGGCAACTCGTCGTTCGGACCCGGCTTGAACCATTTCTCATTGGGGTAGTGAACGAATTCGCTACCCGCAATCTCTTCGCCAAAGAACTGGTCGTTATAAAAAAAGTTGCAGCTCAACCGCTCGATAAACTCGCCCAACGCCGAACACAGCGCACTCTCTTTGGTCGCGCCTTTGCCATTGGTAAAGCACATCGGTGAGGCCGCATCGCGAATATGCAGCGACCAGACGTGGGGCACGATATTACGCCAGGAAGCGATCTCGATCTTCATGCCCAGATCAGCGAAAATCGCGCTCATGTTGGCAATGGTCTGCTCCAGCGGCAGGTCTTTGCCTTCAATGTAAGTGCTGCTGCCTTCCGGTGCGCCCATCAGCAGCGCCTGGGCGTCCTCGTCGATGTTCTCGACCACCTCGATCTGGAACTCAGGGCCGGTCTGGACGACTTTCTTCACCGTACAACGGTCGATGGAGCGCAGCATGCCTTCGCGATCCTTGTCGGAGATGTCCTCCGGCAGTTCGACCTGGATCTTGAAAATCTGCTTGTAGCGGTTTTCCGGGTCGACGATATTATTTTGCGACAGGCGGATGTTCTCGGTGGGGATATTCCGCGCGTTGCAGTACACCTTGACGAAGTAAGCCGCACACATGGCCGATGAGGCCAGGAAGTAGTCAAACGGGCCAGGCGCCGAGCCGTCGCCCTTGTAGCGAATCGGCTGGTCGGAGATAACGTTAAAGTCGTCGAACTTGGCCTCCAGGCGGAGGTTGTCGAGGTAATTGACTTTGATTTCCATGAACGGGCACCCGGGGTGGTAAATGGCTAAAGGCCGTAAGCTGATTGGCGGCCATTATCCAGTTTTTTACCCGCTTCGTCTTGGGCAGTCTCCCGAATCATCTATTCAACGTCGATGGCGGGAAAGCGTTGCACTCTGCTGCCCAAGGCATCACATTAGGCAGCCCCAAAGCCCATGAGAGAATCGAGCCACCCCATGCATGACGATTTTGTGGCCAATCTGCGCCTCCTCTGCAGCTACTACCCGTCTATTGCAGAGGTCTGTCGGCGTTTGGCGATCAACCGTGCTCAGTTTAACCGCTACCTGAGTGGGCGCTACCGTCCCAGCCACGCGGCGCTTCAGCGCATTTGCCACTTTTTTGGTGTCACCACCGGTGATATTGCCCTTCCCCACCATGATTTTCGTGCCCTGGTACAAACCGGTCAGCTCAATAGGGAAAACCCGACCACATTGCCATGGCCTGACGCGCTGATTCAGCGCGGCAGCGAAGGCATGGAGCGTTATATCGGCCGCTACTTTGAGCTTTATCGCTCGATGTCGCGGCCGGGGCTGTTAATGCGGACCCTGGTTTGCTTGGAAGCACAGGAGGGCGGCGTAGTTTATCAGCGCACCGAGCGGATGCAGACCCTGCCGGGCGCCCGCTCGTGCCACAACCGCTATGTGGGCACGGCGGTCAAGCTGGCTGATCGGCTCTTTTTGGTCGACCACGAAACACTCAACGGTCATGAAATCACCCAGACGATTCTGTTTCCGAGCTTTCAGAGCCAGGTGACGCGTTTGACTGGCTTGAAAATAGGCGTGGCGGATAATAGCGAGCGCATGCCCTGCTGTGTGCGGGTGGTATATCAGCGCCTGGATGAACAGGTCAGCCTGCGCGAAGCGTTGGCAAAGTGCGGCTTAATAACCTTGGAAGACCCATCCCTTGATGACGCCCTGATCGCGGCAACCCAAAACGATGTGGCAGCTGGTGAGCACCACTTCCGAGCCAGGCATTAACGGTCAGAAACCAGCACCTGTTGAAACAGAATCTTCTCGAAGTTCTCCATCGGCTCGACGGATTTGAGCGTTTTGGCGCGCAAAATGGCGCCTTCCCAGCCGGAGAGAATAAAGCTGGCCAGGGTATGAACAGACACCGCTTCACTGAGTTCGCCGGCCTTTTGAGCGTCCTGCAAGCAAGCGACGAAATACTGTTCCCAGCGCTGAAAAACGCGGTCCAAGGCGTCGCGAAAGGTATCGCTTTGCCCGGAAAGCTCCTGCCCAAGATTGCCAATCAGGCAGCCGGTCACATGGTTGCAACCGCACATATGCTCACGACCCGCCGCAAAATAGCGCCTGAGGCGCTCAAGCGCAGGTGTCGTGGGGTCTTCCAGAAGCTCGGCAAGCTGTGCGCCGTAGGCCGTTGCAAACTGATCGATCACCGCTAGGCCAAACGCCTCTTTGCTCGAGAAGTAGTGATAAAACGATCCCTTTGGCACGCCGCAGATTTTCAACACAGCATTGATGCCCGTGGCGTTATAACCGTGCTGGCCGATCAGTTCGGCACCGGTCTCAATGAGCTTTTCGCGCGTCGTAGCGGTATTATTCATATCATTAAAGTAGACCAGTCAGTCTATTATTATCAAGTAAAGTGTCGCCAAGGCGCCGTTGAGTCACGTTATGACGGTATAGGTGCTGCACAAAACGAGTTGCACGCAATTTACACATTGCTTACCCAATCGCTGCGTGACATAGGGTGATGCTAGCATGATACGCCTTGATAGCTCTAAGTTTCGATTTCGGCCAATGGATAACCCGCGACCATGACAGATCATCAACCTCTCTCACCATCACAACATGGTCGCATTCGGCTAAGCGCAGTGGTTGCGCTGTTTGTTTTGATAGGGGGTGCGGCACTGGCATGGTGGATCGTGACTCAACCTCCGCGTATCGAGCGCCAGCCCCCGCCTGAACCGACACCACCACTGGTCGATGTGGTCAGCGTATCATCCGCCGCCCGCTCCCCTGATCTGCAAGGCTTTGGCCGCGTTGAGGCTGAGCAGGAAACCATGCTCGCCAGCCGGGTCGCCGGTCAGCTCGAACGGTTCGCCGAGGGCGTGATGCCGGGTCAGGTAGTCGAGCAGGACGCGCCCGTCGCGCATATCGACCAAGCCGACCTGCAACTAACCCTGGAAGATGCCGAGGCTCAGTTAGCCGATGCCCAGGCGCAGCTCGCGCTGGAACAGGCGGAGCAGCAACGCGCCCGCAGTGAGTATGAGTCTTTCGGGCGCCAGCTCTCCGCCGAACGCCGGGCGTTGGTACTCCGCGAACCCCAGTTGCGCCAAGCCCAGGCGTTGGTTGCCCAGGCGCGCGTTGCCCGCGACCAGGCCGCGCTGAACCTGGACCGGGCCACCCTGCGTTCGCCCTGGCGGGCGATGGTGCAGGAGCGCTTGGTCGGCGCGGGCAGCCTGCTGAGCCAGGGCACCGAGGTGTTGCATCTGGTGGGCGTCGAGCAGTTCTGGGTGCGCGCCTCGCTGCCAGGAGAGTGGCTTAACTGGCTGCAGGAAGGCAGCCGTGTCAACTTGTCCAGCAGCGGCTGGCCCGCGGGCGAGCAGCGCGAAGGAACACTCGCCTCCATTCTCCCTGCGCTGGAAGAAAACGGCCTGCAGGCTCAGCTACTGATTGCCGTTGATGACCCGCTGGCGCTTAACACCGAAGGCCCGGCCCTGCGCCTCGGCGATGTGCTGCGCGTCTCGTTTGCCACCCGCGACAGGCCTGATCTCATCGCCCTGCCCTCCGCCGCACTACGACCCGGCGAACAGGTGTGGTGGGTCGACGACGATGACCGCCTGCAGCGTAGTCACGTCACGCTCGCCTATCGCGGCCAGGATCAGGCATTGGTCAGCAGCGGCCTGGCCAATGGCCGACGCGTGGTAACAGCGGGATTGGCCCAGCCCAGAGAAGGTCAGCGTGTGCGACTCCGGCAACGCGGCGACACAATCTCGAACGACACCGGGGGTGACAGCTGATGCTGCATAAAGGCCCCCTGGCGTGGATGGTCGACCATGGCGTTGCCCCGAATCTGTTGATGATCCTATTTATTGTCGGCGGGCTCATGGCGTCGCTGGCGATCAAGAAAGAGATCTTCCCGGAATTTGAAACCGAAGTGGTCCAGGTCACCATCAGCTACCCGGGCGCCACCCCGGAAGATATCGAACAAAGCCTGCTGCTGCCTGTTGAGGCGGCCATTTCCGATGTCGAGGGCATCGATGAACTGACATCCAGTGCCAGCGAGGGTAGCGCCAACGTCAGCGCCACACTGGTGGATGGCATCGACGTGATGCGCGCCTATCAGGATATTCAGCAGTCGGTTAACGCGATCACCACGCTGCCCAACGCCGCTGACCCACCCCGCTTCACCCTGGCCGGCCGCACACGGAGCGTGTTGAGCCTGCAGGTTTACGGCCAGACCGATCTGGGCACGCTCCACGATGTGGCGGAAAACGTCCGGGCCGAACTACAGGCCACCGACGGCCTTTCCCGCGCGGAGCTATCGGGGAACCGCGACCGGGAAATTCAGGTACTGCTGGATGACGAGGCCATTGAACGCTACGGTCTCGATCATCAGGCGCTTGCCAACGTGATTGGCGAGGAAGCTCTCGACCTGGCCAGCGGGCAACTGACCACCGACGAAGGTGAGTGGCTGATTCGCTATCAGGGGCGGCGCAACAGCGCCGATGCCTTCGCCGAGCTGCCGGTCCTCACCAGCACCCAGGGTATGCCGATTCGGCTAGGCGATATCGCCGACGTCCGCGAGGGCTTTGCCGAAACCGACCGTGAGGAATTTTATAACGGCCAACCCGGCCTCTCGGTAGATGTCTACCAGATTGGCGACCAAACACCGACCAGCATTTCAGAAGCCGTCAACGGCGAGCTTGAACGCCTGCGTGCCGGGCTACCCGAAGGTGTCAGCCTGGATATTTCCCGGGACAGCTCCGAGATCTACGAAGACCGATTGGGCCTGCTGCTGAAAAACGCCTGGATGGGCCTGGCCCTGGTCCTGGTGTTGATGGCGCTGTTTTTGGAAGCCCGCCTGGCCTTCTGGGTCACGCTGGGGATTCCCACGGCCTTTTTAGGCGCAATGCTATTCCTCCCCTGGATCGGCGTATCGCTGAACATGATATCGATGTTCGCGTTTATCATCGCGCTAGGCATAGTGGTCGATGACGCCATCATGGTGGGTGAAAATATCTACAGCTACCGTGAAGAGGGCTATTCGCTGCGCGATGCAGCGGTCAAGGGTGCCCGGGAAATCGCCACGCCGCTAACCTTTGCGATTCTTTCCAACATCGTCGCCTTTCTACCGCTGTTGTTCCTGCCCGGCTTCCTGGGGCTGATTTTTGCGACCGTCCCGGTGGTGGTCATCACCGTCTTCTTGATTTCCTGGGTTGAGGCGCTGTTTATTCTGCCCGCGCACCTGGCCCACAGCCGTAAACCCCGCCAGACACCTGTTTGGCAACGCCCGCTGGAAGCCTTGCGACAGCGCATGCAAGGCGGGCTTCACCACTTTACCTATCATCAGTTCGAGCCCTTCTTGCAGCGGGCGCTCAATGTCCGCTGGCTGACCGTCGCGCTGGGAATCGTCATCCTGCTGGTCACGCTTGCCTGGAGCATGAGCGGGCGGCTTGGCTTCTCGCTGATGCCACGGGTCGAGTCCGATGAGGTCGAAGCCAGCGTCACCCTGCCCATTGGAAGTCATATCAGCGTTAGTCGCGAGCTCAGCCAACAGCTATTGGATGCCAGCGATCAGCTTAGTCAACGTGAGGCGTCTCTCCACTTTAGCAGCACCCATACCCGCTTGGACGGTGAGAGCCTGCAAGTAGAACTGGAGATTGCGCCAGAAAGCCTTGAGGATTGGCCGCCTTCGCGAGTCGCCCGGGAGTGGCGCGAGCTAACCGGCGATTTACTTGGCGCGCAGTCGGTGCGCTTTGCTTCAGATGCAGGCGGGCCGGGTAGCGGTGCGGCGCTTAGCTTACGCCTGTCACACCCTGACACCCAGGTACTCGAAGGAGCGGCCAATCAGTTGGCCGATTCACTGGGCAATTATGGCTTGATCGATATCGACAGCGGCCTGGGCGATGGCAAGCCGCAGCTTGAAATGCGCCTTTCCGCCGAAGGACGCTCGCTGGGCCTTACCGGCAGCGACCTGGCCCAAGCCCTGCGCGGCCCCCTCCAAGGTGCCACGGCACTGGAGCAGTTTGTCGGGCGCAGTGAAGTCAGTGTCGAGGTACGCCTGCCCGAGGCCAGCCGCAATAGCCTGAACGAACTCTACCGCCTGCCGGTGCGCACTCCTGACGGCCTCAGCGTGCCGCTTTCCCGGGTGGCGGATATCTCGCTGAGTCAGGCCTCCAGCGGCCTTGAACGAATTAACGGCCGGCGCGTTATCACCGTCACTGCGGATGCCGAGGAAAATCTGCCCATCAACCAGGTACTGGCCACCCTACAGACGGATGTTTTCCCCGACCTGGAAACCAACTGGCCAGGACTTGAGGTCACCCTGGGCGGGCGCCAGCAGGATACCGCCGATAACCTCGCCACGTTGCGCACCGCCATGTGGCTGATGATTGCCGCGCTTTATGCCCTGCTGGCGATCCCGTTCAGAAGCTACCTGCAACCGCTGCTGGTGATGGCCGCGATCCCCTTTGGTATCGTCGGGGCAATTGTCGGCCACATGCTGATGGGCTTTGGCTTGTCGATCATCAGCCTGCTCGGCATGCTGGCACTCTCCGGGGTGGTGATTAACGACGCCCTGGTGCTGATCGATTATGCCAACCGCAAGCGGCGTGAGGGCATGGCGGCGCGCGAAGCCATTGTCACCGCCGCCACCCGGCGCCTGCGCCCCATCATGATGACCACTCTGACCACGTTTTTGGGGCTGGCGCCGATGATTCTGGAAACCTCCCGGCAGGCTCGCTTCATGATTCCCATGGCGATTTCGCTGGGCTTTGGCATGCTTTTCGCCACGCTGATTCTGCTGATTCTGGTGCCGTGCCTCTACCTGAGCCTCGAGAATCTGCGCGAGCGGTTACGCACGCCGCCGCAGCCGCATTCGGCAGGAGCTAGCTAATGTCGTTGATCTCGTTGCGCTCATCCCTGGGCCGCTTTCGCTGGCGCTTCTCGCGGCTGGGGTTGAAGCTGTTCCTGATCATCCTGAGCGTCAACGTGGCGATTTCCACTGGCGCCTTCCTGGCCGTCTCGTACAGCATTGACCGGGGCTTTCTCGACTACCTGAATCAGGCCCAGGAGCGTCGAGCCACCTTGCTGGCCGACAGTCTTGTCACGCGCTGGCAGCCCCGGCAAAGCTGGACGTGGCTCGAGCGCTCACCGGAACGCTGGCCCATGGTCGTGCGCCACGCATTGGGCCAAGAGCACCGCGAACGCCCAAGCCCACTCGGCGAGGCACAGGACTTTGTGCTGCGCGATGCCAATGAACGTTTTGTGATCCCGCCGCATAATGCCAGTCAGAGCAACTGGCACTGGCTCACGCTACGCAGTGACGACGAAGAGATCGGCGAACTGGGGTTTCGTCCTCCCCAGCAAGTCATGGAGCGCATGGAAAACCGCTTCCTTGAACGTCAGCAGCGCAATCTGGTGATTATCGTTCTCTCTCTGGGTGTCGCCTCATTGTTACTGGCCGGAGGACTTTCCTGGTGGCTGGGGCGGCGCACTCGCGCCCTGGCCACCGCCACCCGTCGCTTGACCGAAGGGGATTACCACAGCCGCCTGTCCGAGCGTGGCCGCGACGAACTTTCGCTGCTAGCCAGCGATTTCAACGTATTGGCGGCTACCCTGGAAGCAAGCCGCAACGCCCGGGCCCGTTGGGTCTCCGACACCGCCCATGAGCTACGCACCCCACTGGCGGTACTACGCGGTGAAATTGAAGCCATGCAAGATGGTATTCGCCCGCTGAACCAGGAAAGCCTGGGGTCCCTCGGTCAGGAAGTGGATCAGCTTGAGCGGCTGGTCGCTGACCTGCGTCTGCTTTCGCAAAGCGATGCCGGCGCGCTGGATATTCAGCTGGCGCCGATGAACCTCAGCGATGCCCTAGCTGGTCGCCTGGAAGATGCCGAGCGCTGGCTGAAAGACAGCGACATGAGCCTGACCCAACACATCGCCCCCGGCATGATGATTCGCGGGGATGCCCAGCGCCTGCGCCAGCTATGGGATAACCTGCTGGATAACAGCTGTGCCTATACAAGCGCCCCGGGCTCACTCAACGTCACCCTGACCCAGGACGGAAACGAGGCCGTGGTCCACTGGCAAGACAGTGCGCCAGGTGTGCCCGATAGCGAGCTTGCGCGCCTTACTGAACGACTTTATCGGGTCGAAGGCTCGCGCAGCCGTTCAAGCGGTGGCAGCGGCCTTGGCCTGTCGATCGCCAGTGCTTTGGTGCACGCCCATGGCGGTAGCCTTTCGGCCTCTCATTCGACGCTGGGTGGGTTATGCTGGACACTACGCTTCCCGTTGCTGAACGCTAATAGTTAATCCAGTCCTTTTTCTTCAAGCGAGCTTGCCATGATGGATACTCACTCTTTACTGGTCGTGGAAGACGAACCCAAAATTGCCCGCTTGATGGCGGACTACCTAACCACCCATGGCTTCGAGGTGACCACTCTCGACCATGGTGATCATGTGATGCCGTGGATTGAAAAGCAGGTCCCTAGCCTTATCCTGCTCGACCTGATGCTGCCCGGCAAAGACGGCCTGACACTATGCCGCGAAATTCGCCATCAATGGCCGCATATCGCGATTATCATGGTGACCGCCAAGGTCGAGGAAGTGGATCGCCTGCTGGGGCTTGAACTAGGGGCCGACGACTACATGTGCAAGCCGTTCAGCCCGCGCGAAGTGGTTGCCCGCGTCAAGGCGGTTCTCCGGCGAAGCCAGGCGGCCGCCGACAATACCCCGCAAGCGACGAGCAACGCGCTGGTGACGCTCGACGAAGATGGCTGGCAAGCGCTGGCACAGGGCCATGACCTGGGGCTGACCGCGGTCGAATTCCAACTGTTGCGGGTGATGATGCAGGCACCGGGGCGTATCTTCAGCCGCGAGCAGCTGATGGATCACATGTACCGCGACAACCGGATCGTTTCGGAGCGCACCGTGGACAGCCACATCAAGAAGCTGCGCAAGAAAATCCACGAGGCACTCCCCGAGCAGGAGATTATCCGCTCGGTGTACGGGGTCGGCTACAAGTACCAGCCCGAAGGCTAGCAATCTGCCACCTCAAGGCGCGACCTGCTCATTGAGAAACGCAATCCCTGCCTCTATCGCGCCGCCACGCAGCAGAAAGCTGGCGAAATGGCCACGCCCATGCAGCAGGTAGAGCTCGCTTTCCACGCCGTTGTCGATCAGCGTCTGATAAAACTCTTCCGCATGGTCCACCGGTACTAACTGATCCCAGGTGCCGTGAAAGAGAAAAAACGGCGGCGCCTCCGACGTTATCTGGCGCTCGGGGGAAGCCAGGCGGTAAGCCTGATTTTTTTCAGCCCGCGTACCGCCGATAAAATCGACGACCAAGCGTCCGTCATCAAATTTGAGTAAATCGCTGGGCAGGCCACCGGCCAGCACTGCGGCTAAACGGCTCTGTTCCCCTCCGTATGGCTCCGCCAGCGGTCCTTCCGATCCGGCCAGCGCCAGCAGGCTCACCAAGTGCGCGCCGGATGAAAAGCCTACGCCTACAATGCGCTGCGTATCCACTTGCCACTCATCAGCATTCGCGTGAATCCAGGCCATCGCCTGCTGCAGGTCATGCAACTGCTCGGGAAACTGGTAGGTCGGCGCAAAGCGATGCTCGATATTCACCGTCACGTAGCCCTTTGCTGCCAACTGCTCGGCAATGCCCTGCATATCGTCAGGGCCACGATTGCGCCACCCCCCACCGTGGACAATCAGCGCCGCGGGGCGACGGCTCTGGGTAGGTGATGCAGGTAAATAGACCTCGGCGTTGAGCGCCTCAGGCCAGGCATCGGGCGTATAGGGGGTGGGTGGAAGGCGCTTATAGGGCAGCACCTGATGAGTATCTTTACCAGCGCCGCCGGCGGGCTCGCCTTGGCTGGCAAGGTGCGTGACGCCGCAGCCGCTTAACATCAACGCTAAGGCACTCACCGCACTACAGCGTCGTAGACGAGACCACCGCGATATATTCAACAAAGCATTTCTCCTTGAACAATCCCCCACTCCCCCCAGCGAGCTTACTAGGGTTTGTACGAAAAGTCGGCGGGCGCAGGGAGTTTTCGTACAAAGCCTAAGATCACGATTGTTGCACACTCCCTGCAAAGGGTTTGCACCCAGCCGGACAATACTGACAGCGTCAACCCACCAGGAGATACGTCATGACCCTTTCACTTCGTCAATTAATTGCCCCGGCGCTGTTCGCCGCCGCCTTGCTGCCATTAGCCGCGACCGCCCAGGCGGACCATCACGATGGCGAGAAACCTCACCATGACCGCGAGCGCATGGAAGAACGCATGCAAGAGCATCGTCAGGACGTCTACGAGCGCGCAGAGCTCAGCGACGAGAAGCAGCAAGCACTGAACGAGGCCCACGAAACATTTCGTGATGAAATGAAAGACGTTCGCGACGCCCACCAAACACGTATGGCCGAGATTCTGACCGAGGACGAGCAGGAAGCGCTGCGCAACGCCATGCACGAGGCCCGTGAAGAATACCGCGAAGGCCACGGCAAACGTCATCATGGTGACGAGGAAGCTAGCCAATAAGCGCGTTTATTTAACGTTCAATACGCTGCTAATGCCCGGTTCTGCCGGGCATTTCTCTTTCTATACTGATTTAGTGATGCAGTCGATTAACCCAGGTCCAGCCATGGTACTGGTCATAGAATGGGCACAGGGAGCTGAAACACAGACTTGAAGGCAAAGGGTAAAGCGCGTATTTTATTTGAACGTTCATTTAAAATAAAATCTTTGAAGAACGCTTCTACCCTTTTTGTCTAACAACAGGAGTCCGCCTCCATGGCGAAAGACAACCCCGTTCTACCCTCCCGAGACCGTCTCAACCCCGTGGTATTCCACGGCAGCGTGGCGGGCATTGTGGTCTTTCTGGTGCTTACCATGCTGTTCACCGAGCAGGCCGGTAACTTTTTCGATGCTGGCCTTGCCTGGGTGAGCAAGACCTTTGGCTGGTATTACATGCTCGCCATCGTCGCTTACCTGGTTTTTGTCGTGATGATTGGCATGTCACGCTACGGCAGTATTCGGCTGGGGCCTGACCATTCACGACGGGAGTTTTCCCTCTTGTCTTGGTCGGCCATGCTGTTTGCCGCGGGTATCGGTATCGACCTACTGTTCTTCAGCGTTGCAGAGCCGGTTGCCCATTATTTGGCACCACCGGATCTGACCCCCGAAAGCCAGGCAGCCATGCGCAATGCCGTCGTTCAAACCTATCTGCACTGGGGCCTCTCCGGCTGGGGACTCTATGTGTTGATGGGTATGGCGCTGGCTTACTTCAGCTACCGCCACCGCTTGCCGCTGGCAATTCGTAGCGCCTTATACCCCATACTGGGCAAGCGCATCCATGGTCCTATCGGTAACGCCGTTGATATTACGGCGGTGATTTCCACCGTGTTCGGCATCGCGACCAGCCTGGGCATTGGCGTCATGCAGCTCAACTACGGCCTGAACTACATGTTCGATGTGCCGGAAACCCTCACCGTGCAGATCATATTGATTGTGCTGGTCGTTGTGTTAGCGACGATTTCCGTGGTAACTGGTGTTGAAAAAGGTATCCGCCGACTCTCCGAATTCAACATGCTATTGGCATTGGCGCTAATGCTGTTTGTGCTGTTTTCCGGCGATACGCTGATGCTGCTGGATAAAGTGGTCAACAACGCCGGTGATTACCTTTCCGGGTTTGTGGCCGCCAGCTTCAACACCTATGCGTTTGACGGTGAAGGCGCTCAACAATGGAAAATGTGGTGGACGATCTTCTTCTGGGGCTGGTGGATTGCCTGGACACCGTTCGTCGGCCTTTTCCTGGCGCGTATTTCGCGTGGCCGCACCATTCGTGAGTTCGTTGCCGGTGCGCTGTTTATCCCGCTGGCCTTCATGATGGTGTGGATGTCCATTTTCGGGAACAGCGGGATCGAACTCGTCGCCAACCAGGGCATCACGGAGCTAGGCGAACAGGCACTCAATACGCCGCAAACCACCCTTTACACCCTGCTTGAATACTATCCGTATGTCGGCATTACGGCAGCGGTGGTCACCGTATTGGGCATTGTGTTCTTTATTACCTCGGCCGACTCCGGTGCGCTGGTACTGGCCAACTTTACGTCCATCCTCAGCGACGTGAACCACGACGCGCCAATCAAACTGCGGATTTTCTGGTCGGCCATCATTGGCTTGATCACCATTGCGCTGCTGATGGCGGGGGGGTTGAACGCGCTGCAAAGTGCCGTGGTGATTACCGCCCTACCATTCTCACTGGTGATTTTCGCCATCATGGTCGGCATGGTCAAAGCCCTGAAGCTTGAAGGTAGCAAGGCCGACGCACGCCGCATGATTGCAGGCGGCGCCTCCGGCGGTGACTGGCGTGAACGACTTGACCGGGCCCTGGATACGTCCAACCGGGCTGGCGCAGCGGCCACCATCGAGCACTCGATTCGTCCGGCAATGACACAGTTTGCTCAGGAACTGGAGAGCCGTGGCCAGACCGCCAACGTGACCGAAGAACAGCTGGAAGGCGAGTCATTGCCTAACGTGATGCTGCAGGTCGACTTTGGCGACGCCACCAGCTTTGTCTACCAGGTCTGCCCGCACCGCATGCGGACGCCAAGCTTTATCCCGGCGGATGATGACTTCTACGTGCGGTTGGATGTCTTCCTTGCCGAAGGCGGTCAGGATAAAGACCTCAACGGCTATACCCGTGGTCAGGTCATTGGTGATCTGGTGGCCGAATACGAACGCCACCTGCACTTCTTGACGCTGGCAGGCCATCAACAGGCCATGCCGGGCACCATCGGCGAACCGCCTGAAGAGTCCACTCAGCCTTAAACCAAGAGTACCAAGCGTACTATGCCCTCCCGGCCCGATGGCTGGGAGGGCATTTTTACGTCAGCTTATGAGTAAAGTGAGCCAGCTGTGTCGGTTGACCCAGCAAGTCATGCCACTCGCCAATACCGGTGAAGCGCACTCGATAGCCATTGCGTTTGGCCACCCCTCTTGCCCACTGCTGAAAACGCCCCCGCGACCATTCAAACTTATGGTCCGGATCTCGATACTCGCCCTCATCCAACCCAAGTAGCGGGTTATAGTCGGCATTGGGTGTGGTGATTACCAAATAGCTCGGCCGAAAGCTTGCAAACACCGCTTTTTCTACCGCAGACAGTTGCGCCGGTGGAACATGCTCAATGGTTTCCACCATCGCCGCGGCTGAAAAATGTTGTAGTGGTTGTTTGTCATCTGCATACGAGCCACAGATTAGCTCCAGGCATTGCGGCGCTCGGGGTAAATCCGCCAAGCGAAACTTGGCTTGAGCCAATAGCTCACCGTCGAGTTCGACACCAACGACTCGCTCAAACTGCTCCACTTGCAATAAATATTGCAACAATCCTCCCGAGCCGCAGCCTAAATCCAGCACCTCGCGGGCTTGCGTTGCCCGCAGCTGCTCGGCTACATAAAGCAATCGCTGTTGATGAAGGTCCGGCGTTTCTAAATCGGTCACACAGACTCCAGTGTAAGGCCCTGTTTTCAGACATGACCCAATAATGACGTATTTAAAGCCTCATTCTTTGACTTTTGAATCAACGGGCAATAAAAAGCCTCCTATAATGGAGGCTTTATCAAACAACTAGCAAATTGTTACTGCGTCATTCTACCCGACCCGGTTAAAAGAAGCCCAGCGGATTGATGTCGTAGCTGACCAGCAGGTTTTTGGTTTGCTGGTAATGTTCCAGCGCCATTTTATGGGTTTCGCGACCCACGCCGGATTTCTTATAGCCACCGAATGCCGCGTGGGCGGGATACTGATGGTAGCAGTTGGTCCAGACGCGCCCGGCTTGAATGCCACGACCCATGCGGAAAGCGACGTTGATATCGCGGCTCCACAGGCCAGCGCCCAGACCGAACTCGGTGTCATTGGCAATCGCCAGCGCTTCTTCCTCATCCTTGAAGGTGGTCACCGCCACGACCGGGCCAAAGATCTCTTCCTGGAAGACGCGCATCTTGTTGTTGCCCTTGAGCAGCGTCGGCTGAACGTAATAGCCATTGTTGAGGCTGCCTTCCATGGTCTCTTTATTACCGCCGGTAAGGAATTCCGCGCCTTCATCGCGGGCAACATCCATATATGACATGATCTTGTCGAACTGTTCCTGCGAAGCCTGCGCGCCTACCTGTACGTCGGTATCCAGCGGGTTGCCGCGCTTGATGGTCTGCGTACGCTCGATGACCTTGGCCATGAACTCGTCGTACATGCTTTCCTGAATCAGTGCGCGCGATGGGCAGGTACATACCTCGCCCTGATTAAAGAACGCCAGCACCAGGCCCTCGACCGCTTTATCAATAAACGTCTGCTCGGCGTTCATGATATCGGCAAAGTAGATGTTGGGGGATTTACCGCCCAGCTCGACCGTGGAGGGAATAATATTTTCCGCCGCGCACTTCAGAATGTGCGAGCCCACCGGGGTCGAGCCGGTAAAGGCGATTTTGGCAATACGCTTGCTGCTCGCCAGCGCCTGGCCTGCTTCTGCGCCAAAGCCGTTGACGATATTCAACACCCCTGGCGGCAGCAGATCGCCAATCACTTCCATGACTTTCAAAATCGACGCGGGCGTCTGCTCAGCGGGTTTGAGCACCACACAGTTGCCCGCCGCCAGTGCAGGCGCCAGCTTCCAGGTGGCCATCAGAATCGGGAAGTTCCAAGGGATAATCTGCCCCACCACGCCCAGCGGTTCATGGAAGTGGTAGGCCACCGTGTTAGCGTCGATATCCGCCGCCGTGCCTTCCTGGGAGCGTATGCAGCCAGCAAAGTAGCGGAAGTGGTCAACGGCAAGTGGGAGGTCGGCGTTCAGGGTTTCGCGCACGGCCTTGCCGTTATCCCAGGTTTCAGCAACGGCGAGCATTTCCAGGTTCTGTTCGATGCGGTCGGCGATCTTCAGCAGAATATTGCTGCGCTCCTGTGCCGACGTTTTGCCCCAGGCAGGTGCGGCGCGGTGGGCCGCGTCCAGCGCTTTGTCGATATCTTCCGCGCTCGAGCGGGGAATTTCGCAAAATACCTGGCCGTTAACCGGGCTGACGTTATCGAAGTATTGGCCTTTCACCGGGGGAACAAACTCGCCGCCGATGTAATTGCCGTAGCGTTTTTCGAATGATACGAGTGAACCAGCATCACCAGGATTGGCGTAGATCATTATTGAGCTCCTGCGTATTATGATTATTAAAGGTTGCTCATGCAGTGTTGGTCAGACGGGCGTAACGCGATATACCCCGTTGGCAGGATGCGCCCTCATCCCTTGGTAGGAGACGCCATGTATTCGTTATTGGTGGCAGACGATCATCCGCTGTTTCGCGACGCGCTGCAGGTGGTGGTCAGCAGCGGCTTGCCGCATAGCCAACTATTGGAAGCCGATAGCCTCGCCGCCGCCATCCCCCTGATTAGCGAGCACGACGGCCTGGACTTACTGCTGCTCGACTTGAGTTTGCCCGATGCGGATGGTCTAGATGGTTTGACCCACCTGCGCGAGGCGTTTCCCTGGTTGCCGGTGGCGATTATTTCGGCGCATCAGGAGCGTCAGTTAGTGCTGGATGCGATCAGCCTGGGCGCCGTGGGTTACATTCCCAAATCAACCCCCCGAGAGGCCATGCTCAATGCGCTCACTCAGATTCTTGAAGGGCAACTCTATCTGCCACCTGATGTGATGCGTCGCCCCCCCTCAGCAACGCCCCCAGCCGAGACCAGAACATCGGCAGCCGCTGAACACCTGGCCGGTGAAAGGCTCGCCCAGTTGACCGATAAGCAGCTTGCGGTGTTGCGCTGCATGACCCAGGGCATGTCGAACAAGCTGATCGCCCGCGAACTGAGTATTGCCGAGACCACCGTCAAAACCCACGTCTCGGCGATCTTACGCAAGCTGGAAGCCACCAGCCGCGTCCATGCCATCGTGATGGCGGGCGAGGCTAACCTGCCGCTTTATTTGGCCAGTCGAACGACGCGTTAACCCTGGCCGCCCTGCGGGGTTAACAGGCTGACCAGCAGCATCCGCAGGCGCATCGGCTTTAACGGTTTCAACAAGCAGTGCATGCCTGCTTCGCGGGCGGCACGGCTGAGTTGTGCATCATGGTTGGCGGTAATCACCACCGCTGCCAAGCCTGGATAGCGACGCCGTAGACGCGCCGCCAGTGCCAAGCCTGTTTCCCGGTGATCGCCAAGATGATAATCAACCAGCAATACATCAGGGGTCTCTCCGTCACTGGTGGCCTCCAGAGCACTGGCCGTGGCCGCCGCCCGTACCCGGCAGCCCCAGCTACCCAGCAGCGCCTGCATGCCGTCGATAATCGCCTCATCGTCATCGATAACCCACACCACGCATTCATCAAGCGGAGAACCGGGGTTATCGTCTGCCAATGCGCCTCCCTGCTCAGCACTACGTCGAGACGAGGCGACATGGGAAGACGCATAAGGCACGGTGATCGAAAACAGCGATCCACGCCCAGACCGCGAGGTCAGCGTTACCGGCTGGTCCAGCATGGTGCTGATACGGTCGACGATAGCTAAGCCGAGACCCAGCCCACGGCTGTGGTGGCGCTGGGCGTCCGGGGCGCGCTGAAACTCAAGAAATATCGCTTCGCGCTGCTGTTCGGCAATCCCTGGGCCGGTATCACCGACCATAATCTCGACGCCCTCGGGACGGCGGCGACAGCCCAACAGCACATGGCCGTGCTCGGTATAGCGCACGGCGTTGCTCAAGAAGTTGCGGATCACCCGTGCCAGCAACGCCAGATCTGACTCCACCATCACATGCGAGGGCACGTAATGCAGGCTCAAGCCACGTACGGCCGCTACCTGGCGATACTCCTCCGCCAAGGCATCCAGCAAAGTGCTGACCGCAAACGGTGCTTTGTCGGCGTGCAGCACTCCCGCATCAAGGCGCGAAATATCCACCAGCGTGCCCAGCAGCCCTTCGACATCTTTCAATGAACGCCCCACATGGCCGACCAGCGTATACGAGGCCTCGGGCAAGGAATGAGCTTCCAGGGCACTGACAAACAGCCGGGCGGCGTTAAGCGGCTGCAGCAGGTCGTGACTGACGGCGGCGAGAAACTTGGTTTTCGACAGGTTGGCGGCGTCAGCATCGGCTTTCGCCGCCTGTAAACGCGCGTTGGCCTGCCCCAACTCGTCCAGGGCTCGGTGCAGCGCATCGGTGCGTTCCTTGACCTGTTCGGCGAGCAGAACAGAGCGCTCGAAAGCCGCGTAAGGCGCGCCATCGGCACCGCTGCCCGATTCCACACGGCTCATCAGCGCCTGACACACCTTGCGCAAACGGCGATTTTCTTCGCGTAAGGCCTCAGGGCTGAGTGTCGTGTCGTCACCCGTCGAGAGTTGGAAGAGTGCCAAGCGCCACTCCTGTAAAGGTTTGATTGACATGCATGCCGTGGTGCTGCTCACCGTAGGTGTTAAACCCCACTACCCGCGACCTTTGCAGCAGCGCCGAGGCCTGCTCGAGATGGTCGACGGTTTCCAGCTCCATGCGGCGTAAAAAGCAGTCGCAGCCGATCATCAGCGATGGCGGGCCCAACCGTGCCGTTACCCCGCCAAGCATGCGATTGAGATCATCCAGTAACGGGGCGGGCTGCATCGCCGTCAGTACAATGCCGTTTTCCACCGCACAGTAAAAGCTTAGGCTACCGTCGTCATTCACGCGCTGAATCGAGCGCACGAAATGCTGCCCCCCAAGCTGCACCGCGAGGGGGTGCCGTGCAAACACCTCGGGCACGAGGGCATCTAGCGAGACGCCTACCAAATCAGCGTAGACACTGGCCGCAGGAAGGCCGTTCAGCTCCACCACTCGACGGCGCTCGCGGTCCGCTTCGGTCACTACCAGCTTATGGCTCAGCGGCAATAGATGATGGGTCGAGAACACTTCAAACGGTAGACACGTATTGATCATCACGATCACGGCGGCACGGCTGTGAAAGCGACCGTTGGCATAAACATGGGTGTGGGCAAGATGGTTATCGTCACCGGCAGAGCCGCCGAAGCTGGGTATGCGCCCCAAAGCCGCGTCCAGCGTCGCCAACACCTGCTCCTCGCGGCTTGAAAGCCCGTCCAGCAAGGTCAACGCAAAACTATGCTCGTTCACCGGTGCCAGCGCCCGATGACGGCAGCGCTCGAGCAAGTCATCGACCAGCGGCTGGGCGTCGCTCAGCGCGAAACGGTCCAGATCATCGACCAGCGACGTTTCCATAGCGAAGACCCGATGATCAAAGCCAATCGCCACAATGCTGCCGCGATCATATCCCTCGGGGGTAATCTCGCCTGCCGTGGTACAGCCACTGACCGGCACCGTCGGAAAAGCGTGCTCCAGCGCGGCCGATAGCCGGTCCAGATCATACTCGGCACTACAGAAAAAAATAACGCCGCCAAGCTCGGCATGGCTGAGACCCTCGGCCAATACTTGCACAGCCTGCTCGGCATTGGCCGATCGGCTGGCGACCACCACGGTGCCGTGGTTAGCGAGAGAAGTCGTCACGCTGCCATTTCTCCAACGCCAAATGCGTACGCGCAGCGGTTTGCCGCAGCGCGCTCAAAGCATGATTCAGCTCGCCAGCAGCAGGCGTCTTGCCCACCAACATCTCGAGCTGCTTGGCATACTGCGCCACCTGCTGCGCCCCGATACCCAGCGCTTCACCGCGCAGTTGATGGGCCAACCGAGCAATTTGTTCAGTATGCTCGTCAGACAGCGTCTCGAACCCGAGATAGGTCGTAAATTGCGCCAGATAATCCTCAACTTGACGGTGGTATAGGGCAATTAGCTCGCGCAGATGATCCTCATCAAGGGTGTCGGAAAGGCTGGTCAAGGTGTCCTCATTGAGCAGGGCGTCATCCCTTGAAGGCGCAGTGGACTGAAGAGGAGCGTCCGTGAACTTACCCAACTGAAATGCGAGCACATTGCTCAACGCACTCGTTGATAACGGCTTGATGATGTAGTCATTCATGCCTACCTCCAGGCAACGCTGCCGATCATCCTCAATACCGCCTGCGGTCATTGCCACGATAGGCACCTCGACCAGCCAACCACCCTGTGCGCGTAGCTTTCGGGTGACTTCCAGGCCATCCATATCGGGTAGTTGGATATCCATAAAAATCAGGTGGAAACGCTGAGCCGCTACCATGGCCAGCGCATCATGACCACTTTCAGCACAGACCACATCGCAGCCCAGGCGCGCCAGCAACTCAATGGCGACTTTGCGGTTGATAGCGTTGTCTTCTACCAGTAGCAGTGACGTACCGGCGAAATGTTGCTGGGTCGACGAAGATGGCAGCTCCGTGTGCTGGTGGGGGGTGGTTTCCTCCAGGGGTAGTTGGCAGCGGAAGGTGCTGCCCTCACCGGGCTGACTATCAACGCTCAACTGCCCATCCATGGCGTCGCTTAACCTTTTGCAAATGGCCAGCCCCAGGCCAGTGCCGCCAAACCGCCGGGCGACCGATGCATCGGCTTGCTGGAAAGGTTCGAAAAGACGCTGTTGTTGTACGTCGCTCAGACCACAGCCCGTATCGATGACGTCGAAGAGTAAATAGTCAGCCGTGGCAGAGACTCGCACAGTGACCGCCCCGTCATCGGTGAACTTGATCGCGTTGGCCAGCAAGTTGAGCAAAATTTGCCGTAGACGACCCGCATCAACCATCACCCAGGCAGGCACCCGTTCATCCACCTCGGTAGTGAGCGCCAGACCTTTAGCTTCAGCCCTTGGCTTGAACAACGCCACGACGCTTTCGACCAGCGGCTTGACCGCGGTGGGTGCCGTTTCAAGACGAAGATGGCCGGCTTCGATTTTGGAAAAATCCAAAATTTCATTGATCATCGCCAGTAACTGATTGGCACTGTCATAGATCGTGCTGGCGTAATCTTCAACCTGTACCCGATTGGCAGGCTCGCGCAACAATTCGCTCATCCCGATGACGCCATTGAGCGGCGTGCGAATTTCATGGCTAACCATGGCGAGAAAGTCGGATTTCGCTTGATTGGCTGCCTGGGCTTGCTCGGCGGTGACTTCCAATTGGCGGCTCAGCTGTTCCTGGTCTCGCCGGGCAGCGGCGCTCTCACGCATTTCCCTTACCAGAAAGACCACCACTAGCAATGCCGCCAGGCTCATCGCCAGAATCAGGCTCATCAGTAGCTTGTACAGCAGGCTAAGCTGGGCACGCTCTTCAGTGGCGGACTCTGCCAGATAACCATTGATCGTGATCACCAGCCGTTCGGTGAGCCGCGTCAGCGCCTGCAGTTCGGTTTCCAGTGCGGTGATCGGCATCTGTTCGAGATTTTCGTGTGGCTCAAACATCGGGTCGAGCGTGTCTAGCTGCTGCTGGATTTCATCGAGTAGCTGACGCGCAGGGTCAATGCGGTTGAGCAACTCGCTGACCTCCCCCTCGTTGAGCAAGGTAAGGCGGCTATAGAGCAACTCAAACCCCAGTTCCAAGTCATCCTGAGCACTCGGTGCTATCGGCCCCCGGGTCGCGTTGAGTAACTGGTTAAGTAACTGGACGGCATCACGGTCCAGCTTGTAAACCACCCAGGAGGTATCTTCGCGCAGGGTTTGGGTCAGGTTATCTTGCCGCCAGGCGGCGATTGTCGCGACGACCAGGGCTGCCGCAAACAACACCACAGCGGCCATGGCAACCAGCTTGAAGCGCCATGGATAGCGCAGCAAGCGGGGATAATGCGTCAAGGGAACGCTAGAGGACATTAATCAGCATCACCTGCCAGACGGCTCGAAAGCGCATTTTCTCACTCAACAAGGCGTCATCCTGATCAAAGGGGTACAGTACCCAAAGCGGGCCGTATTCTCGGACTGGGATCGTTTCACCGTCGCGTTTGAGCGCAAGAATGACATCGTAGTCATAAAAATCACTGACCGGAATTTCCGCCTCGTAGCCATTCAGTGCCAGTACATTGACGTTGCCATCCTCCACACCCAGATACGCCAGCAAGTCGCGCATTAGCGGGCCTTCATAATGATGCTGGCTGTCGGTCCAGGGCGTGGTCGTGGCAAAGTCATGCTGCGGCAGTTGCTCCAGCATCTGGCGATCAAAATGCGCCTCGTCGCCGACATTCGTGCAGGCAATGTCACCCTCAACTTTAAGAATCACCGGCCCTGTTGGCGAATGGCTTTCAACTGACGTGGACGCGACCCCCGCCAAGGGAATGCCGAACGCCAGCAGGACGGCTCTCAATAAAAACGCCTTCACTGCGATATCCCCTTCGGGCAACTAGCGGACAATCATGACCGACATTTTGGCATGGTGTACCACATGCTCGGCGTTAGGACCCAACACGTAATCAACAAACTTGCGTTTGTTATGCGAGGCCATGACGATCAGGTCGATATCCAGCTGTTTACCGACCTTGATGATCGCCTCCCACGGTGAGCCATCGACAATGACGCTTTGGGTATTGATTGTCTCAGGCACGTGCTGCTCTATAAAAGCATGCTGCGCGTCCTTGACGGCCTCATGTGCTTTCTTAGAGAAGTCTTTAGGAAAATAAGCCCCCACCATCGGCATCTTAAAGTCCGGCAGCACCGTCACCACGTGTAGCGACGCGTCAAACGTCTGGCACAGCTTGATGGCCGTGGGCAACGCCTTGACCCATGAACTCTCTTCGTTGAGATCAACGGGCAATAAAATTTTGTGGTACATGACAGCCCCTCCTCACGCGGCATTAGCCTTAGTAGTGCGACCATCGGCGTCCCGCCGACGGCGCTGTAGCATGACGATCAGAGCGAACACACCGAGAGCGGGTATCCAGATCCACTCTTTTGTCCAGCGATCCACCGGCGCCAGCACCTCGACGATTTCCTGATCAAAATCAAAGCCTAGGTCCGCCGCATCACTGCCATAGGTCACCATATCGACAACCGTTTCATCGTTTTCTGTCAGCAGCATCAAGCCCAGATTATCCAGGCGCTCCTGCCCACTATCACCTTCCGGCACCGGCACCAGAATATAGGTGCTCATGGGGTCGCCATAATCATCTAGGCCGCTAATCTGAACTCTCAGCGACGACCCCTCATCGACGTTACCCAGGGTCTCAACGAACTCGGTTGGCGGCGTCGACCGATAAGGATCGTGAATCATGTCCATGAAAAAGCCCGGACGGAAAAGCGCAAAGGCCACCACGAGCAACAGGACCGACTCATACCAGCGGTTACGCGTAATCATGAAGCCCTGCGTCGCGGCGGCAAAAATCAGCATCGCCACGGTCGCCACCACAAAGATCAACACCCCTTGCAACGGTGTCACGTCAATCAGCAGCAGATCGGTATTAAAGATAAACAGGAACGGCAGCGCTGCCGTGCGCAGGCTGTAGTAAAACGCCTGGAAACCAGTGCGAATCGGATCGCCCCCGGACACTGCGGCCGCCGCGAATGAGGCAAGCCCCACCGGTGGTGTGACGTCCGCCATGATGCCGAAGTAAAACACAAACAGGTGCACGGCGATCAGCGGTACCAGCAGGCCATTTTGAGCCCCCAACTGAATAATCACTGGCGCCAGCAGGGCAGACACCACGATATAGTTGGCGGTGGTAGGCAGCCCCATGCCGAGAATCAGACTGAGTACCGCGGTAAACAGCAAAATCAGCATCAGGTTGCCCATCGCCAGGGTTTCGACCACATCGGCCAACACCAACCCGACCCCGGTCTGGGAAACCGCCCCGACAATGATACCCGCCGTCGCCGTCGCAATGCCGATACCGATCATGTTACGGGCACCGGTCACCAGCCCGTTCCACAGATCCAAAGCACCTTCACGCAGGTCAGGGGCAATATCGCTGCGGCCACGAAAATACGCGGTAATCGGGCGCTGGGTCAGCATGATAAAGATCATGAACACCGTGGCCCAAAAGGCTGATAGCCCTGGCGACAGGCGCTCGACCATCAAACACCACACCAATACGATCACGGGCAGAATGTATTGCAAACCGACCAGCACTGTGGGGCGGGTTTGCGGGAGTTTGAGCACCGGCTCATTGGGGTCATCGACTTCCAGCTCAGGGTAGCCAGAAGCCAGTTTAAGCAATGCGACATACACCGCCGCCAGCGCCAGACCAATCACCCAGGGGGCCGCCGGCCCCAGCACTGGCTGCAACCAGCCCAGGCCGTAATACACCACAAGCGCCGTGATCATCATCAGCAACAAGCCGGCCAAAAAGCCCACCACCTTGCGAACGAGCGGCTTAGGTGGGTTGCTGCTTTCAAGCCCCTGCATATTGGCTTTCAGGGCTTCCAGATGAACGATATAAATCAGCGCGATATAAGATATCAGTGCGGGCAGAAATGCGTGCTTGATGACTTCAACATACGAAATACCCACGTACTCGACCATCAGAAACGCGGCTGCCCCCATCACGGGCGGCATGATTTGCCCATTGACGGATGAGGCGACTTCGACGGCACCGGCCTTCTCAGAGGAGAACCCCACGCGCTTCATCATGGGAATGGTAAAGGTACCGGTGGTCACCGTATTGGCAATCGAAGAGCCCGAAATCAAACCGGTCATGCCCGACGCCACCACCGCCGCTTTGGCCGGGCCGCCCTTGTAATGCCCAAGCAACGAAAACGCGACTTTAATGAAGTAGTTGCCAGCGCCCGCTTTATCCAGCAGCGCGCCAAACAATACGAACAGGAATACAAAGCTGGTGGACACCCCCAGTGCAATACCAAACACGCCCTGGGTGGTTAACCACTGATGATTAACAATCCCATAAAGACTTACCCCACCGTGGGCCAGCATCCCCGGCATCCAGGGCCCGGCCAGCGAATAGAACAAAAACACGGAGGCTACAATCATCAGCGGCGGCCCGAGCGCACGGCGTGTCGCTTCCAGCAACAGCAAAATACCGGCCACCCCGACGACGACATCGATCAGCAAGGGGGCACCAGGGCGCTCCGACAAGCCTTCGTAAAAAATGAACATGTAGGCGCCGCAAAACGCGGCCACCGCCGCCAGCACCCAGTCTTGCAGTGGAATACGATCGCGGGGCGACCGTTTGAGCGCAGGGTACGCCATGTACGCCAGAAACAGCGCAAAGGCCAAATGGATCGAACGGGATTGAGTCGCGTTAAACACCCCGAAGCCGATGATATAAGGCAGTGGCGACGCGATCCAAAGTTGAAAGAGTGACCACACCGCCGCAATACCCACCAGCAGCTTGCCAGGCATTCCCGCCGGTTTACGAGACCCGGAGTCCGTAGAGGCAACCAGATCTTCAAGATCAACATTTGACCCACCGGTCTTGGTGTTATCCGTTGTCATATGCATGCCCTGCAAAAATATGGATGACAATGAGGAATGCCAATAAGAGGCCTTGGATCAATCCAAGCGACATTCCAAACACAGCGCGCGGCCCCGTGAGAGACCGCGCGCACATCTTTCAATCGGTGATTAACACCCAGTACCGATAACCTTACTCTTCGATCCAGCCCTGCTCTACATAGTACCGCTTGGCACCATCATGCAATGGCGCAGATAGGCCTTGCGTCACCATGTCCTGGGCATCCAGATTTTCGAAGGCAGGGTGTAGACGCTTGAAACGATCGAAGTCGTCGAATACCGCTTTAACGGTTTCGTAGACAACATCGTCGTCGGCATCTGCGGAGGTCACGAACGTCGCCGCCACACCGAACGTCTCTACGTCGTCGGGGTTGTTTTTGTACAGACCGCCGGGAATCACAGACGTGGAATAGTAGGGGTATTCGTCAACAATGCCCTGAATATCGTCGTCGTTCATTGGGATCAGGCGTGCGTCCACCGTAGTGGTAGCTTCCTGAATAGAACCGTTCGGGTGGCCGACCACATATACCATGGCATCGATGTTGTTATCCGACAGTGCAGCAGCCTGCTCGGCGGCGTCCAGCTCAGAGACCAGAGAGAAAGTGTCTTCGTCCCAGCCTTTGGCATCCATCACCACTTCCATGGTGTTGCGCTGGCCTGAGCCCGGGTTGCCGATATTAACGCGCTTGCCTTCTAGATCATCCAGCGTTTCGATACCGGAGTCTTCACGGGCTAGCAGTGTCAACGGCTCGCCATGAATACGGAAGACGGCGCGCAATTCCTCGAACGCATCCCCCTCGAAATTCCCGGTACCGTTATAGGCTTGGTACTGAACGTCGGACTGGGCGACGCCCATACCCAGCTCGCCGGATTTAATGCCATTAATATTGGCAACCGAGCCACCGGTAGATGGCGCGTTACAGCGGATGTTGTGCTCGTCGCTACCGCGGTTGACCAGACGGCAAACGGACTGGCCGACCACATAATAAACACCGGTCTGGCCACCGGTACCGATGGTAATGAATTGTTCGTCTTCTTGCGCCATTGCGGGAGAAGCAAAGGCAGCGGCGCCGAGTAGCGCACCGGAGAAGGCAGCGGTAGAAAATGCATGGCGTTTCATGAACACACCTCTTTATCTTGATGTTATGGTCATTGTGCGTTGGGGCCCACCTGCGCTCTATCCATGCAGGCTAACGGGCCCAAAACGTTTTCAAGACAATCTGTTATCAGCATCGACAGTTTCTGTCGGCTTTCACTACTTTAGCGAAAAAAAACCTCGTTGGCGAAATCAGATACGTCAAACAGCAAACTTCATTCACCAATCTATAGGTTCAGTGTAGTGAACTTCACCGTTTAGGGAGCGTTAACCGCTATTCCGCTTTGGCATAGGCCAAGCGATATCAATCAACGTTGTAGCCCAGCACACGCGGTAGCCAAAGCGCAATGCTTGGGAATACGGCCACCAGCGCCAACGCACAGCCCATGGCCACCACGAACAACAGTGCCCAGCCCAGCGTCTGCTCAAGGCGAATTTTGGCCACCTCCGTCGTGACCATCAAATTCACGGCCACCGGCGGTGTAAACTGGCCGATAGCAATGTTCATGGCGAGCAGTATGCCGAACCACACGGGATTCCATTCAAAGTGCTGCATGACTGGAATCAGGATCGGCATCATGATCAGATAAATCGAGATCGCATCCAGCAGCATTCCCGCCACCAGCACGGCCAGCATCACCAGAATCAGCAGCAGCACGCCGTTATCGGTCAACCCAATAATCCATTCCGCCAGATGCCTAAACGTGCCTAGCATGGTCCCGGCCCAGGCAAAAATACCCGCCAGGGCGATAATCAGCATGACCACGCCCGAAATAATGGCCGCTTCGCCAAACAGTTCCCACAAGTCCCGCCATGACAGCTCGCGGGTAAGAAAAAGCCCGACGATGGCGCCGTAAGCCACGGCCACGACCGCCGCTTCTGTCGGGGTAAATAGCCCGGAACGCAGCCCGCCAAGAATCAGCACCGGCGCGAACAAGGCGGGCAACGCTTGCCTGAAGGTGTCTCGTACACTCAGCCGCTCAGCGCCCACCGCCGGAGTCCCGCCTTCCCAGCCGTAGCGTCTGGACACCAGCAGTGCCGGGAGCAACAGCGCCAAACCCGCGAGTACCCCCGGAAATAACCCGGCCGCAAACAAGGCACGCAGGTCAACCCCCGGCACCACGATCGAATAAAGAATCAGCGCAACGGAAGGTGGAATGAGAATTGCGGTGGAGGCCGAGGCTGCAATCAAGGTGGCGGAAAACGGCCTTGGGTAGCCTGCCTTGGTCATGCTCGGCAGCATCACCATCGCCACCGCCGCTGCGTCTGCAGGGCCTGAACCGCTCATGCCCCCCATAATCATGCACACCAGCACCGCGACCAGCGCCAGCCCACCGTGGCGCGGGCCAATCAATGCCTGGGCAAAACGCACCAGGCGCAACGCGACACCGGCACGCTCGAAAATCAGGCCGGTTAATATAAATAACGGAATCGCGATGAGCGGGTATTTGGCAATACTGTTGTAGGTGTTGGTACCGAGTGTTGCCAGCATATCCGGCGACAGCCCGATAACGATCCCCACCGCGCCCGAGAGGGCTAGCGAAAACGCCACCGGCACGCCCGCGATCAGCAGCCCTGCGAAGGCCAGAATCATCCACACGTCAGGCGTCATCGCCAAACCTCCCGGTCAAACGATCGCGGGTTTGCTGCCACAAACGCCACAGCATGGCCGCGGACAGCACCGGCAGCCAGACGATATACCACCACTGCGGAAGGCCAAGCCCAGGCGAAAGCGACTCCCACTGGTATTCCTGCCAGGCAAGCTTACCGCCGTACCAAGTGATCAAGCCCAGCACAATGGCCCCGCATAGCGCTTGAAACAGAATTAACGTACGGCGGTATTTAAACGGCAGTGCGCGTTCCAGGAAGCTAATTCGGATATGACGGTTACGTCTCAGCGCTACCGACGCCCCGGCGAAGGTCAGCACGACCAGCAGGAACACCGAAAACTCTTCGGTGAAGGAAAACGACCCACCGGTTAAATAGCGCGTGATCACGTTGCCCAGGCTAATCAATGCAATAATGATCAACGCCAGCGCGCCCAACCAGCGCTCAGGGCGCGCATCAGGAAAGCCTTTCATGGCAGCCTCACAGCGAAAAACTCCCAGCCTTGACGACTGGGAGATACAACATCAAGGGGGATTAGCGCGCGTCGATAGCGGCTTGTGCGGCCTCTACGAGATCCTCGCCAATGCGCGGCGCCCACTCTTCATAGACGGACTGCGTTGCGTCGACAAACGCCTGATACTGCGCATCGGTTAGTTCGGTCACCGTCACGCCGCGTTCTTTAATGGCCTCAAGCCGTTCGCTTTCCTGTTCACGGGTCATAGCAATTTCCCACTCGCCGGCTTCAACCGCGGTTTCGCGCAGCAGCGTTTGCTGTTCTTCACTCAATGATTGCCACACCTGCTGGTTGACGGCAAAAATCAGTGGGTCGTTCATGTAGTTCCAGAGCGTCAGATGCGCCTGGCCGACCTGATCGATACGCGCCACATCAAATACCGACAGCGGGTTTTCCTGGCCGTCTACCGCACCGGTGGTCAGCGCGGGCTGGGCATCGGTCCAGCTCATTTGTGTTGGGTCGGCATCCAGCGCAGAGAATGTATCCTGGAACAGCGGCGAACCCACCACGCGAATTTTCAAGCCGTCCAAGTCACTCGGCTCACTGATGGGGCCCTGCGAATTAGACACCTGGCGAAAGCCATTTTCACCCCAGGCCAGCGGGACAACACCGCGTGACTCGATCGCTTCAAATACCATTTCTCCTGCCTCACCACCGGTAACCGCATCTACCGCGGCTTCGTCAGGAATGAAAAACGGCAACGAGAAGAGGTTGAGTTCGGGCACCTGCGGCGACCAGTTGATGGTCGAACCGACGGCAGCGTCAATCAGCCCCGAGCGCATGGCCGAGAATTCGCGGGTCTGGTCGCCGGATACCAATTGAGAGTTGGGATAAACCCGCATCGTCAGCTCACCGTCGCTACGTTCCTCGACCAGTTCTGCCCACTTTTCTGCCGCCTGCCCCCACGGGAAAGCGTCGGACAAAACGGTTGAAACCGAGAGTTCGCGAGCCTGTGCAGAAAGCGAAAAAGACAGCAACATTGCACCGGCCAGGCCGGTAGACATGCAAGCCATTGAGCGTGTCAGCGTCATAACAGATCCTTTTTTATCGGTTTTTATGGTGGTGTGTTCAACGGCGCAGCGCCGTTGCTCGTGCCCCGTTTCATTGTAAGCACTTCACTATCAAAAGGAAGACGCCGAAGGTCGGCATCGTTCCCCTAACAGGTGACGGAAATACTGCCATTTCTTGCACTATCATTTTGGCATTTAACCAAGCTGATACAATGGCGATAATTTCCATCTATCAACGGACATCAACGTGCCCCTACGCGACCTGCTGCTCGGCCTATTTGTCATCGCCATTTGGGCGTTGAACATCATTGTCATCAAGGTCGGCGTGACAGAGCTACCGCCGCTGCTGATGACCACGCTGCGCTTTATGCTCGTCGCGGCGTTGTTGGTGCCCTTTTACCCGGTGGCACGGGCGCAACTGCCTTTTTTGATGCTGTTGTCGACGACATTCGGCAGCCTGCACTTTGCCCTGTTGTTCATTGGCCTGGAGCAGGCGGAAGCAGGCACCGGGGCGCTTTTGGTGCAGATGGGGACGCCCTTTGCCACGCTATTGGCAGTGATATTTCTCAAGGAAAAGCTGGGGCCAAAACGGATTGCGGGGCTGCTGCTTTCGTTTGCGGGCATCATTGTGCTGGCCGGTGGCCCCACCTTACCGACGCCACTTCCGCTGGCCATTCTTTTATGTAGCGCCATGGGCTGGGCGGTATCACAGCTGTTAATCAAACGCGGCCCGCCCATTGCACCGCTGGCGTTGGCGGGCTGGGTTGCGCTGTTCGCGGTACCCCAGGTGGCGCTGGGGTCATGGCTGTTTGAGAGCGGGCAGTGGCAGGCGATCCAGCAGGCGAGCTGGGTGGGCTGGGGGGCGATGATTTACACCGCTGTGATGTCGTCGATCATTGCCTACGGGATCTGGTACGCATTGTTACGCCGCCACCCAGTCAATCGCGTGGTACCCATGACGCTGCTCGTTCCGGTGTTGGCGGTCGGCCTGGGCGCGCTCTTGATGGGCGACAGCCTGGGCGTGCATAAACTGGTGGGCGGCGGCCTGGTGATCGCAGGCATTGCCCTGATTGTGCTTAATATCGGCCCTCGCTCCCGCCCCGCTTAATTTTCCGGCTGGCAAAAACCTGTCAGAGCGGGTACCGATACGCAGTCACCCACGCCAATTCCACGTTCGGCAAAGTAGCCCGCATTGACCTCCAGCGCCGCATGATAGGCGGCACCCGGTGCGTAAGAGGGGCAGTCACTCGGCGACGAGGATTCGCAGGGCGGCATGGTATCAATCGCCACGATGCGACCAGCGTCGTCGATAAAGGCGATGTCCAGCGGAATCAAGGTCCGGTACATCCAGAACCCATTATTGGCCGACCGTTCGCTCTCGAAGACAAACAGCATGCCGCGCTTTTCAGGGAGATGCTCACGTTGCATCAGCCCTCGCTGGCGTTCAGCCAACGTATCGGCCAGTTCGACATCCAAGCGATGCGGGCCTTGCGGGGTATGAATTGCCAACGACAAGGTTTCAGCGTCGTCTGGCGTCGCTTGCGCCCACAATGACGCCCCGGGTAGCCATAGCGACAACGGCAATATAAGTGATGCTTTCAGCAGCGACCGGCGGGTCATGGTCATAAAATTTCCTTGTTTCATCGGGCGTTATCAACGCCGTGTCCTGGCATCAGATGTATGCCCCCTGCCAACAGCGATACATGCACCGCCGCGCCGGGGGTCAATTGATTACGTCGTGCCGCATGGGTGGCAATATCGAAACGTAGCATATCGCCATGTTGAGCGCGCAATGCAACCGACGTCATACCGCCTAACACGACCAGCTCATCGACCGTTGCGGCAACGGGGTTTTCCCGCTCGCCAAGCGAAGGACGGCCCCGACGGTGGAGCACGATGTCCGACGGTGGCAGGTACCATGCCACAGGCTCATCGATATCAAGCCCTTCAAGCCCCGAGGCAACGTCCAACAGATCGTTGCCCCAGCGCAAACGACGCTCCCCGCCGACCTCAATTACTTGGCCTTCAAAGACGTTATGCCGATCCAACAGCCTTGCGACGCTGGGCGAGGCAGGCGTTCTAAACAGGGTTTCGGGCGGGGCTTGTTGCAAACTGCGGCCGTTATGCAGCACACAGATTTGATCCGCCAGCGCGGCGGCTTCTTCCAGGTCGTGGGTGACCAATACGATGGGTATCGATATTTGCTGACGGAGCCTTGCCAGCTCACGCTGCAGCCGCCGCCGGGTCACCTGGTCCACCGCCGAAAACGGCTCGTCGAGCAGCAGCACCTGGGGCTCGCGAGCCAGCGCGCGTGCCAGGGCCACGCGCTGCCGCTGGCCGCCGGAAAGCTCGTTGGGGTAGCGGTTTTCGAGACCTTTTAAGCGCACCGTTTCAAGCCACTGTTCCGCCTGAGGGCGACGCCTGGCGGGCGGCAAATGCCGCAGCGCCAGCGCAATGTTGGCCAGGGCGGTCAAGTGGGGAAACAGCGCATAGTCCTGAAACACCATGCCGACCCGGCGTTGCTGAGGCGATAGCGAGCGCTTACCCCGAGTGTCGAACCAGGTTTGCCCGGCACACTCAATGCGCCCCTGCCGGGGGCGATAAAGTCCGGCCATGGCGCGCAGCAAGGTGGTTTTACCACTCCCCGACGGCCCCACCAGCGCCAACAGCTCACCGGGCCGGCAGCTGAACTCGGCGTTTAGCGGAATCGGCCCGTTTTGCTGCACGCTCACCATCAAACTAGCCACGCGCCCACCTCCGGCGACCCGCCAAGCCGTAGACCACGCCCAGGGTGGTGAACGACACCACCAGCAACAACGCCGCCATCAGGGCCGCCCCCTGCTCGTCAAAGGCCTGCACCCGGTCATAAATGGCAATGGCCAGTGTCCGGGTTTCGCCGTCTATCGCCCCACCGACCATCAATATCACACCAAATTCGCCCAGGGTGTGGGCGAAGGTCAGCGCGGCAGCAGACAGGATACCCGGCCACACCAGCGGCAGCTCGATGCGCAGCAGTGTTTGCCACGGGCTTAGCCCGCTGCACCACGCTGCCTCGCGCAGGTTATGGGGGATATTTTCAAACGCGCGCTGGATCGGCTGCACCGCAAAGGGCAGATTGGCGACCAGCGAGGCCAGCAGAATACCGCTGAAGGTGAAATTGAGACCGCCCCCGGTGAGCGACATCCAGAGTTGGCCGAACGGTGCGTCGCGGCCAAAGCTTTGCAGCAGATAAAACCCCAATACGGTTGGCGGCAGCACCAAGGGCAGCGCCACCAGTGCCTCGCAAAGGCCTTTGCCGCGAAAGCGAGCGCTCGCCAACCAGCGGCCCAGGAAAATTCCTAACGGAAGCAAAAACACGCACGTTAGCGCCGCCAGGCGGAATGACACAGAAAGCGCCGACCAGTCCATCAGTCTGTACTAAACCCGTAGTGTTGAAAGATCGCCCGCCCCTCTGCCTGCTGGAGCCAGGTGTAAAATGCCTCAGAGGCGTCGCCCGCCTGGCGGGTAAGCACCATGCGTTGGCGCAGCGGCTCATGCCAATTTTCAGGGACGAGTACGTACTCACTTCGCTCGGCTAACGGCGGCGCCAACGCCAGGGAATAGGCCACCAGCCCGCCTTGGGCATCATCGGAAAGCGCGAATTGCGCCGCCTGGGAGACATTTTCGCCCAGCACCCGCAGCGGTTTGGTTGGGTCCCAAAGCCCCATATGATTAAGCGCTTGCTTGGCAGCTACGCCATACGGTGCGTGCTCGGGGTTAGCAAGCGCGATACGTGGGCGCCCGCCCTCCGCGTGGCGCGCCAGTGCCCGCTCCACGCCCGCCAGGGGTGTATCGCCAAGCGGCGCTTCCTGCCCGACCCGCTGCAGCCAGACCAAACGCCCGATGGCGTAAATCACGCCCTCATCGCGGGTATGCCCTTCATGGTAAAGCGCCTCTACATAGCGCTCATCGGCAGAAAGAAACAGCTCAAACGGCGCGCCCTGGGCAATCTGGCGGCGAAAATTGCCCGAAGAGCCAAAGTTCAACCGCAGCGTGTGCCCGGTGTCGCGCTCGAAGCGCTCGGCGGCTTCGGTCAGCGCGAACTGCAAATCGGAAGCCGCCGCCACCGTCGCCGTCCCCGCCGACGCGGGCATGGCGAAAAGCAGCAGCCACGCCAACCACAGTCCATGCCAGCGCAAGCCACGCACCCTCTAGCCCGCCTGTGGGGGAAGGTGCTGCTCGGTAATCGCCATCACTTTCATGGTGTTGGTCCCTCCGTGGGCATTCATGTGATCGCCGCGGGTCAAAATCACGTAATCGCCCGGTTTGGCGACTCCCTGTTTTACCAACACCTCAAGCGCGCGGTCATTAAGCTCAGTGGCACTCATTTCGGAGGTATCAAACGGCAGCGATACCACACCGCGGTATAGCGCCATACGCCGCTGGGCGATGGGGTTATGCGCCAGGCCGACAATCGGCAGCCCCGAGCGGATCCGCGAGGCGATCAGCGGGGTGTAGCCCGACGAGGTCATACAGGCAATTGCCGTGACGCCTTCCATGTGATTGGCCGCGTACATGGCGGAGAGCGCGATGGTCTCGTCCGGGCGGGAAAAGCCTTCATGAATACGGTGGCCCGACTCCTGGGCGGTTTTTTCGCGCTCAGCCCCCAGGCATACCCGCGCCATGGCATCGACAGTCTCGACGGGATAGTCCCCCGCGGCGGTTTCCGCCGACAGCATCACCGCGTCGCTGCCGTCCAGCACGGCGTTGGCCACGTCGAACACCTCGGCACGCGTTGGCAACGGAGACTCGATCATGCTCTCCATCATCTGCGTGGCCGTGATCACAACACGATTGAGCGTCCGCGCCCGCTTGATCATGCGTTTTTGCACGCCCACCAGCTGGGCATCGCCAATCTCGACGCCCAGGTCGCCACGGGCGACCATTACCGCCTCCGAGGCTTCAATAATGCCATCCAGCGTGGCATCATCGGCCACCGCTTCGGCGCGCTCCACCTTGGCCACCAGGCCGATATCTTTACCTGCCTCACCCAATAGGCGACGCGCCTCAAGCATATCGTCGGCGGAGCGCGGGAAGGAAATGGCCAGATAATCGACGCCGATCTCGACCGCGGTTTTAAGGTCTTCCTTGTCTTTCTCGGTGAGCGCTGGGGCCGAGAGCCCACCGCCCTGCTTGTTGATGCCCTTGTTGTTGGAGAGCTTGCCGCCCACCACAACCTTGGTGTGAATCTGTGCGCCCTCGACGCCGGTGACATCCAGTACCACGCGGCCATCGTCGAGCAGCAGACGATCACCCGCCACCACGTCATCGGCGAGCGTCTTGTAGTCGCAACCGACCCGTGAGTTATCGCCCGCATCGCCGTCCATCGCCATATCGAGAATAAACGGCTGACCTTCCTGCAGCGTCACCGCGCCCTCTTTAAAGCGGGCGACGCGGATTTTCGGGCCCTGGAGGTCGCCTAACACGGCCACACTTCGGCCCAGCTTGGCGGCGGCATCGCGTACCTCTTGAAGTCGGCGACGATGGTCGTCGGCGCTACCGTGGGAAAAATTCAGCCGCACCACATCGACCCCCGCCGCGAGCATGGCGTCTAGCACGCCCTCGCGGTCGCTGGCAGGCCCTAAGGTGGCAACAATTTTGGTGCGGCGAATAGAGGAATGGTGCAGTGCGTTCATAAAGCTCCCAGGCGCTTAATGTAGATAGTCACTAGCCTAACAGTATAACGCGCGAAACATGACCGCTATGCAACACCCCGACTTAATCGGCGAGGTGAATCCGCAACGACAACGGGTATTCGTCGCAGTTGTTACCGTCGCCACCCCGATCCACTACCAAAAACTCGCCTTCACGTTCCAGCACCGATTGAATGGCGTGCCAGGTGCCCGCGTGATAGTTGACGCCCTGGCGGCCATCGGTCACAAAAGCGCGTACGTCCGAGTCTGCAATGCGCTCGCCGGGAGGAGCGACCACCACAATAAACCGCTCTTCATACAGTGGCATAAACGCCTGGCTGCCCAAGGGGTGGCGCTCGAGAAACGTAAGCTCTAGCGGAAGGGTCACCGGCTGACTGACAAAGATATTGATCAGCGTGCTGGCGTTGTCGCCCAGGGTTTCGACCTTCGCCAGGTCGTGATGACGCTGGGTGCGCCCGGCATTGATAGGGAATGAATCTGATGTACGCGCATCGATCACATCGCCAAAGGGGACAAATGCCTCTGCCGTTAGCGGCTCGGCTTTGAGTTCCAGCATTGCAGCTCCTTAGCGAGTCGACAGTTTAAGAGAGGCATGGCGATTAACGTCTTTATACAACAAGTACCGGAACGGCCCCGGGCCAGCGGCATAGCAGGCCTGGGGGCAGAAGGCTCGCAGCCACATGAAATCCCCGGCTTCGACTTCCACCCAGTTTTGATTCAAGTGGTAAACGGCCTTGCCTTCTAGCACGTACAAGCCGTGTTCCATGACATGGGTTTCATCGAAGGGGATCACGCCGCCGGGCTGGAAAGTCACGATATTGACGTGCATATCGTGGCGAACATCCGCCGGGTCGACAAAGCGCGTGGTCGCCCAGCGGCCTTCGGTACCCGGCATCTCGATAGGGGCAATGTCCTGCTCGTTGGTGACAAACGCCTTGGGCACCTCCAGCCCTTCCACGTACTCGTAGGCCTTGCGCAGCCAATGAAAGCGCACCGGCTCACGGCTTTCGTTGCGCACCTGCCAATGGCTACCCGGCGGGATAAACGCATAGCCACCGGGGCGCATGGTATGGCGCTCGCCTGCCAGCGTCAGGGTTAACTCCCCATCGACAACAAACAGCACACCCTCGGCCTGCGGATCCAACTCCGGCTTGTCGCTGCCGCCATCCGGCTGGACTTCCATGATGTATTGGGAGAACGTCTCGGCAAACCCCGACAGCGGCCGCGCCAGCACCCACAGCCGGGTACCTTCCCAGAACGGCAGATTGCTGGTGACGATATCGCGCATCACGCCTTTGGGAATCAGCGCATAGGCCTCGGTAAATACCGCGCGGTCAGCGGTGATCTGGGTTTGCGGCGGGTGCCCGCCGGTGGGGGCGTAGTAAGTGGCGCCATAGTCGGTGGGCGAAGGAATTGCAGGCATTTTACATCCTCATCAGCTAGCGTGATGTCGTAGGCTGCGCCATCCAGCGCAGCATTATTGTGTATGCGTCCTTGTATACGATATTACGCTAGAGGACCGCTGAAATGAATTGTCGCAATTCAGCTGTTTGCGGATTAGCGAACAACTCAATGGGAACGCCTTCTTCATGGATGCGCCCCTGGTGCATAAATACAACGCGGTCGGCCACGTCCCGGGCAAAGCTCATTTCGTGGGTAACCAGAATCAATGTCATGCCTTCGGCCGCCAGTGTTTCCAGCACGCGCAGCACCTCGCCCACCAGTTCCGGGTCAAGCGCCGAGGTCACCTCATCGCAGAGCATCACCTTAGGGCGCATGGCAAGTGCCCGGGCAATGGCCACCCGTTGCTGCTGACCACCGGAAAGCTGCGCCGGGTAAGCATCGTATTTATCCGAGAGGCCTACTTTCTCAAGCACTTCATGAGCGATTTTCTCAACTTCTCCCTTCCCTTCGCCACGTACCACTATGGGCGCTAAACAAACGTTTTCACCCACGGTTTTATGGGGAAACAGGTTAAAGCTTTGAAACACCATGCCGACATTTTCACTCAGTTCCTTGGGCGACATGGAAGCCGCATCCAGTTGCTTATCGGCGATAGTGATCTCGCCGCTGTCGTGTTTTTCGAGCTGATTTAGGCAGCGCAGCAGGGTGCTTTTACCCGAGCCGCTGCGGCCAATAATGGCGACGACTTCGCCTTGCGCGACCGAAAGGTTAATGCCTTTCAGCACCTCCAGATCGCCAAAGGCTTTATGAACGTTATCAACGCAGACCAGCGTCATAGAGCTTTTTCTCCAGATAGCGCGCATAGCACGAGAGCGGGTAGCACAGCGCGAAGTAAAGAAGGGCCACAAGGGCAAAAATGGTGAAGGGTTCAAAGGTGGCATTATTGAGCATGGTGCCGGCCTTGGTCAGCTCGACAAAGCCAATGATAGACGCCAGGGCCGTGCCTTTGATGACCTGCACCGAGAACCCCACCGTGGGCGGAATCGACAGGCGAAGTGCCTGGGGCAGAATCACATGGCGCATGGTCTGGAAATAGTTCATCCCCAGCACTTGCGATGCATGCCACTGGCCTTTAGCCACCGCCTCCAGGCAGCCACGCCAGATGTCACACAGAAAGGCGCTGGTAAATAGCGTGAGCGCAATGGAGGCTGCTATCCAGGCTGAAATCTGATGGCCCATGGCGGCGGCGCCAAAGAAGATCAAAAACAGCTGCATCAACAGCGGCGTGCCCTGGAAAAGGTCAACGTAAAATGACGTTAAGCGCTGCAGCCAGCGATTGCTGGAAAGGCGCATGAAGGTCAACAGCAACCCCACCGTGGCACCACCGACAAACGCGATCAGCGATAGCAAGATGGTCCAGCGAGTTGCCAGCAGCAGGTTACGCAAAATATCCCAGAAGGTGAACTCGATCATCGTTGTTCTCCTTGCTGATAGGCGAATACGCGCTTGCCCACCAGCATAAAGCTGCGCCGCATACCAAAGGCGAGAAGCAGATAGACCAGCGTGATCAGCAGGTAGACTTCAAAACTGCGGAAGTTGCGCGACTGGATAAAGTTAGCCGCGTAGGTCAAATCAAACACCGAAATCTGCGATACCACCGCCGACCCCAGCATGACGATAATCGACTGGCTGATGAGCGCGGGGTAAACCCGCGCAAAAGCAGGCACCAGCACCACATGGCGATAGTTTTGCAGCGTGGTCATGCCCAGCGCCCGCCCGGCCTCCAGTTGGCCTTTTGCCGTGGCGCTAATACCGGCGCGTAAAATCTCGGCGCTGTAAGCCGCTAGGTTAAGCGTCATGGCGATAAACGCCGCGGTAATGGCATCGATTTTGATGCCGAGCCCTGGTAGCCCAAAGAAGATAAAAAACAGTTGCACGATAAAGGGCGTATTACGGGTCAATTCGACGTAACCGCCGAGCCCCCAACGCACCCATGGCTGCGCATTGGCGCGCAAATATGCCACGGCCACCGCCAGCGCAAGCCCCGTCAAGGTGGTCACCACGGTCAAAATGACCGTGGTGGTAAGACCTTTCAGCAGCTGACTGACGTAGGGCAACAGGGTAAGAAAATCGAGTGTTGGCCCCATGATAAACCTCAGCTACCGAAGTTTTCAGGCAGATCTGCGCTGAACCAACGCTGCGACATCTCGTTCAGGGTGCCATCTTCAAGCGCCTGGGCGATCAGGCGATTCACTTCTTCCATTAATGCGGGCTCATTTTTATTCATGCCCACGTAACAGGGTGAGTCTTTCAACTGATACACCAACGAGGGCGCTCGGTCGCTATTGCGCTCGGCGATCTCGGCCGCTACCACGTTACCGGTGGCGACATAGTCGACCTGCCCGGAAAGAAACGCAGAAATGGTGGTGGCGTTATCTTCAAAGCGCTGCACCGTGGTGGAGTCTGGGGCAATCTCGGAAAGCTCCATATCCTCAACGGCACCGCGGGTTACCCCGATGGTTTTATCGGCCAAGCCTGCCGGGCCTTCCACGCTTTCATCTTCATCGGCGCTGAACACCCCCAAGAAGAACGGCGCGTAGGCATCTGAAAAATCAATCGCCGCTTCACGTTCCGGGTTCTTACCCAGGCTGGAGATAACCAGATCCGCCTGGCCGGTCTGCAAATAGGGAATCCGGTTGGCGCTGGTCACGGTAATCAATTCAAGCTCCACGCCCATCTCGTCGGCGAGGTAGTTGGCCATATCGATATCGTAGCCACGCGGCTCCATATCGGTACCCACCGAGCCAAACGGCGGAAAATCCTGCGGCACGGCAATGCGAACCGTACCTCGGGACTCGATCTCCTCAAGGGCATCCGCCTGAACATCTGGGCTTGTCGCGACAGCCCCTAAAGCAACGGCGGCAGTCAAGCCCGTTGCTAGAATGCCGGACTGTAGTCGCTTCAAGCGGCCATTAAAGGCGTGGTTGAGACGCTGCGATAACAATTTCATAGGACTCTCCTGGCAGGGACGCGTTGTATTAAGCAATGCTTTGTATGTATTAAGCCGAAGCGGCAATTCATGTAAGGCTAATGAAAGCTTCGTTTCATAAAGCAGATACAAGAAACTTTCGTTTCACCTACTCACATAAAAGCAATGGCGATGCCAGAAGTCGCTAACAGCATGTATAACAGCGCTTTATTGAAACCACGGGCTATGATGTAGCGGTCGCCGCGCCAGAAAGAAAAGAAGGTATGCGTGGTGCTGGTGCAGTTTTAACCTGATAAAAGGAGGAAATGCACTACGGTAGGATGGGAATCTACTGGGCGCTCCAATCAACGCTCATAATCGGGGCTTCCAGCTCGCTAAGGTCCGCGTAAATATCGCTGATCGCATTGATCCGCTCTCGACCTTCACCAAGGCGTCGATGCAGAACGCCGTTGGCGAGCAGGCAGATCAGGCTATTGGCCGTGGCGTAACTATCAAACGCCGAGAGACTTTCCAGCGGCGCTTCCATCAGCCAATTGACCTGGGAGGCGAAATTCACCGCGGTAGGGTCAGCAATCAGCGCCACCTTGGCAGGCGAGTGCTCAAGGGCATTCACCAACGAGGCAAACGCTGCCGGGCGGCGGCGAAAGCCAAACAGCACCACCACATCCTGCTCGTTAAGATCGACAATCTCTTCGGCTAACGATTGGTTGGGCTGGGGGACCACGCGCACCTGGGAACGCGCCTGAATCAACTGCTGGCGAAAATGCAGTGCTAAAGGATAGCTGTTACGAAACCCGATCACGACCACATGCCGCGCGCTGGCCAGGCGTTCTACCAGCGCGGCAAATTGATCCGCCGCGATGCCATTCAGGCAGCGCTGCAGGTTTTCCTGCTCGCGCTGCAAATGACGCTGAAACGGCGCGCCCGCCTCATCCTGCATGGCGTTGGCATCGATCACCAACGGCACACCCAGATTGCGCAGCTGGCGGGCATGGTCTTTAACCGAGCGGTAGCTCTCAAACCCAAGCCGCTTGAACAGGCGACTGACCGTCGATTTGGAAACCCCGGTCAAGCGCGCCAAATCGGCAGCGCTGTATACCGCCAGATCATCAAAGTGATCCAGGATAAAGCTCGCCACGCGCTGCTCCTGGGCACTTAGCGCGTCAAACTGGGCGGTAATTCGCTGTCCGATATGCGGCGTCATAACATCCTATTGAGCAGTTTGATCAGCGTGTTGGTGCCGGGTGGTGTTCGGCCCAATGGCAGGCGATATCGACACGCCGGGCTACCCAAACGCGGTCATGGGTTTCGATATAATCCAAAAAGCGCTGCAGAGCGCGGAAACGTCCTGGGCGGCCCAGCAGGCGGCAATGCATGCCCACCGAAAGCATTTTGGGCGCCTCTTCCCCTTCCGCGTAGAGCACATCGAAGGCATCGCGCAGGTAGGTGAAGAAGTGATCCGCGGTGTTAAACCCTTGGGGGGCAGCAAAGCGCATGTCGTTGCTGTCCAGCGTATAAGGCACGATCAGATGATTATGATCACTGCCCTGACTATCGGTTACCTGCGTCCAGAAAGGCAAGTCGTCGCCATAATAATCGCTATCGTAAAGGAAACCGCCCTCATCCAGCACCAGACGCCGGGTGTTGGGGCTGTCGCGGCCAGTGTACCAACCTTGCGGTTTTTCACCGTAGAGGCGCTGAAAAATCTCCATGGCCTGTTGTAGATGCTCACGCTCAACGTGCTCGGGCACTTCCTGGTAGTGAATCCAGCGATAGCCGTGGCAGGCGATCTCATGGCCCAGTTCCTTAAATGCCTGGGCGACATCCGGGTTACGCGCAAGCGCCATGGCCACGCCAAACACCGTCAGCGGCAAATCACGCTTCTCGAACTCGCGCAGAATGCGCCATACCCCGGCGCGGGAGCCGTATTCATAAATCGACTCCATGCTCAGATGGCGATCTGGATAGGACGGTGCACCGATGATTTCTGACAGAAACTGCTCGGAACCCGAGTCGCCATGCAGCACGCAGTTCTCGCCGCCCTCCTCGTAGTTGAGCACGAACTGCACCGCTATTTTGGCGTTGCCGGGCCAGTTGGCGTGGGGCGGGTTGCGCCCGTAACCGATCAAGTCGCGGGGGTAATGGCGCTGGGTCATAGACGGCTCCTTAGATGAATCCTGGCATGCGTCGACGTAACGTGATCATTCGCAACGCATTATTAGCTTGTATACAAAATAGCCCGATCAAACCTTAACCGCAACGCACAGCACGGCTAATGGCTTGAAACAGTGGCATTTTTGTCAGGGAAAAAGCAGGCAACAGCCTAAAAGTTGATCAATCGGTCAACTAACAACTTGATATTCGACGTGATTTCACACTTGCGATTGGCAAAAAACCGCCCTATTTTGTATACAAGAAACGATAAATTGTTTACCTGTACTGTGCATCTTGCGACCAATAGGAGAATCGGGTGGCCCACATTCGCCTTATCAATCCCAATACCACGGCCTCGATGACCGCCTCGATTTACCGTGCCGCCAACGACTATGCCGCCACGGGCACACAGGTCAGCGCCTGTCAGCCGGAGGCCGGCCCGGTCTCGATTGAAAGCCATTTTGACGAAGCCGTAAGCGCCGTCGGCGTCGCTCAGGAAGTCATCAAGGGCGAGCAGGAAGGCAACATCGATGCCTATGTCGTGGCCTGTTTTGGCGATCCTGGGCTCCTTGCCGCTCGCGAGCTGACCCGCGCGCCGGTGGTCGGCATTGCCGAAGCCGCGTTTCACATGGCAACGCTGATCAGCACGCGGTTTTCGATTGTCACCACGCTTGGCCGCACCGGCATCATTGCCGAACACCTGCTGGAACAGTACGGCTTTCGGCAACACTGCCGACGCATTCGCGCCGCCGAAATCCCGGTTCTGGACCTGGAGCACCACCCCGAAGCCGCCTATCGACGCATTGTGCAGGAATGCTGCCGAGCCCGCGACGAAGATGGTATTGGCGCCATTGTGCTGGGCTGCGGCGGCATGGCAAACCTCACCCAGGAAATCAGCCGCGAAGTAGGCCTGCCCGTTGTCGAGGGTGTCAGTGCGGGGCTCAAACTTGCCGAATCCCTGATCGGCCTGGGGCTCTTTACCAGCAAGCACGGCGACCTGGCTTATCCGCGGCCCAAACCGTTTACCGGTCAGTTTGCCGATTTTTCAAACCTGACGCTGCCGCCCGGAGGCTGACCCACAAAACACCATCACGATGCCGACCAATAACAATTATCGCATCGAAAACGCACGCCAGCCGCAAGCATCCCCAGCACCGCTGAGGGTCAATAACAGCAATCTTGCGAGGTTCACACCATGAGTGCATCACCATCGGGTCTGACGTCGGACGACCCAGCAACCGTCGCACCCGGCGTCGGCCGCAAAAGCATAGGCGACGAATCGCTCGCGCCGCAAAGTACGCGAATAATGGGGCGCCCCTCTTATTTCCTGGCCTGGTTTGGCGGCTGCGTGTCCATCGGCACCTTCGCCATGGGGTCAAGCGTTGTGGGTACGCTCAACCTGGTTCAGGCGACGCTGGCCATTGCCATTGGCTGCTTTGTGATAGGCATTGCCTTGGCGCTCAACGGCGCCGCTGGCTATAAATACGGTATTCCCTTCATGGTCCAGGCGCGCAGCGCCTTTGGCTTTGCGGGTACCCGACTGCCGGGACTGGTTCGCGCGGTGCCGGCGATCGTGTGGTACGGGTTTCAAAGCTGGATTGGCGCCGGTGCGCTCAACATGGTGTCGGCGACGCTGTTCGGTTTTGATAATCTGGTGTTCTATTTCATCAGCTTCCAACTGCTGCAAATCGCTCTTTCGGTGACCGGCTTTCAGGGCATCAAGTGGTTGGAAAACCTGGGGAGCGGGTTCATCCTGCTGTCTCTGGTCTACATGTTTGTCGCTACCATTCAGCGCTACGGTGATGTGCTCTCGGCAAACCTGCTGACCATGGAAGGCTCCTGGGGCATGCCGTTCTGGGGCGCGACCATGCTGTTTCTGGGCATCTACAGCACCATGATGCTCAACGTCAGCGACTACTCCCGCGAGCATAAAACCGGCTCGGGGCCGGGCTTGCTCACCACGCTGTATGCCATGTCGATTCTGCCCTGCACGATGTTCATGGGGCTGATTGGTTTTATGGTTTCGGAAGCCACCGGCACCGCCGACCCTATCCAGGTCTTCGCCAACGCCGTGGATAACACCCCGTTACTGATGACCACGCTGCTGTTCATCGCCTTTGCCCAGGTGACGACCAACGTGCTCAACAATGTCGTCCCGCCCACCTACGTCCTGATGGATGTCTTCAAGCTCAAGTTCCCCGTGGCCACCGTGATCGTCGGCCTGCTGGCGTTCGCGACCTTTCCCTGGAAGCTGGTGCAGCCGGGGTCCGCCGAAGGGCTGCAGCTTTTCGTGCAAACCTACTCGGCTTTCCTGGGCCCGATCTTCGCCATTCTGGTGGTGGATTATTACGTGATTCGTCGCCGCACGCTGGATATTGACAAGCTCTACGACGCTAGCGGCCCATACCGGGGCGTTAACGCGGCTGCGTTGATCGCAACCGCCGTGGGCATTGTGGCGGCGCTGTTGTTCTCAGCCGTTTCCTGGTACGCCAGCCTGATTCCCGCCGGGCTGACTTACTACCTGTTGATGAAGCACTGGCCAGCCTGCCAGCGCTTTAACTCGTAAATCCACTCGCCACTACAATAGTTAATGCCATGAATAAGCGTAACGACGTCGGCGATCTGGATATCAAGCATATCGATCCCACGCTGTATAACGAGGATCTCGCGCCACTGAAACCCCAGGACCGCAGCTGGGGAGCGTTCGAGATATTCAACGTCTGGTCCAACGACATCCAGAGCCTGTTTGGCTACACCCTGGCCGCTTCGCTGTTCTTGACTTACGGCCTCAATGGCTGGGCAGTCATGGCCGCCATCATTTTGGCGGGCGTGATCGTGATGTTCCTGGTCAACCTCACCGGCAAGCCCAGCGTCAAGTACGGCATCCCCTTTCCGGTGATGGTGCGCGCCAGCATGGGCGTGCGTGGGGCCAACCTGCCCGCGATGCTGCGCGCCATCGTGGGGATTTTCTGGTACGGGGTTCAAACCTACTTTGCTTCGACCGCCATGACGCTGCTGTTGGCAGCGCTGTTCGGCGGCGGTGACGGCGCCACTTTCCTCGGTTTATCCGGCGTGGCGTGGATATCGTTCGTCATCGTCTGGCTGTTCCAGATCGCGATCTTCTGGGCGGGTATCGAGCGTATCAAGCACTTTCTCAACTGGGCGGGGCCGCTGGTGTATCTGGTCATGATCGCGCTCATGGTCATCGTCTGGGTCAAGGCTGGCAGCGAATTGTTACCCGCGATCGACACGATTTTCAGCGGTGGCGAAGCCGATACCACCACGCATCCGGTGAGTGCCTTCATGGCCATTGTGGGCACTATGGTGGCTTACTTCGCGGCGGTGGTGATCAACTTCGGCGACTTTACCCGCTTTGTGAAAACCGAACGCCAGATGAAGCTGGGCAACCTGTTGGGCTTGCCGCTTAACGTGGCGTTCTTCTCGTTTATCGCGCTGATCATCACCGCGGGCACACTGGTCTTGTTCGGCGAGGCATTGACCAATCCTTCCGACATTGTCGAACGTGTGGATAACCTGGCGCTGACCATCGTGGCCGCCCTGACCTTCTTCGCCGCCACCGTGGGGATCAACCTGGTGGCGAACTTTATTCCGCCTGCCTACGACCTCGCCAACCTCTTCCCCAGCAAGGTGAGTTTTAAGATGGGTGGCTTGATTACGGCGATCATCGCGTTTTTTGTCGGCGCGCTATGGGTCTCGGTCATCAGCCAGATTGGCGTACCCGGCTTTGTGAATGCGGTGGGGGCTATCGTCGCGCCCTTCTACGGCATCATCGTGGTCGACTACTACCTGATCAAGCGCCAGCACCTGGATATGCAGGAGCTGTTTTCCTCTGACGCCAACGGTGCCTACTACTACACCAACGGCTGGAATACCCGCGCGCTCCTCGCCTTTGGCGTGGCAGCATTGTTCTCGGTTTCCACCGTGTTGGTACCGGCGCTCGCAAGCCTGAATGGCTACGGCTGGTTAATGGGCGCGGGCCTCGGCGGGCTGTTCTACTACGGCTTGATGCGGCAGTTTAAGGCAGACCCCACCCTTGCTGAGCATAAGACAAGTTGAGACAGGGTAGCCGTCGTTAGCGGCTAAAGAGACCAAGCGCCATCGGCAGAAAGCCGGTGGCGTGTTTTATGTATTGGCCCTGAGAGCCTGGCTGACACGAGTGTCGGTTACTTTGAAAACCTATAAAGAACTTAACATGCACTTGTGCATAATACGGATGACATCGATAACACCTTCCATGGCGAGTTGATAGAAACTGATGTGACTTTCCTGAGGGTAGCGTTGCAATGCAATTTAAGCGACAAGGCTTCTTACCCCCCGAATATCTGCTGTAAATCAGGGACGTTCTCTTCCTCTTCGACCATCGAGAGGGAGGCTTCGATGGCTTTCAGGTGGCGACTCATGAAGGCTTTGGCGCGCTCGCCGTTGCCGGCTTCCAGATAACCGATGAGGTCGTCGTGGTCGTGGGATTCGCAGCCTAAGTGGCCAGGATGGCCGTAGACGGCCAGGATCAGCGATGAACGTGAACACAGGCTTTCCACGAAAGCCGCGAGGGTCGCATTGCCCGAAAGCTGCGCCAGGCGCACGTGAAAATCCGCCGAGAGGCGTATCGCCAAACTTTGCTCGCCGTTGCGCAACGCCTGGCGCTCGCGTTTGGCCATGTCGCGCAGTTCTGCTGCTTCTTTTTCGCCCATCCGACGCGCGACGTCGGGCATTAACCCGCACTCGATCAACTGGCGCGCGTCGAAAACGTCCTTGGCTTCATCGGCGGTTGGCCGGGTAACGCTGGCCCCACGGCGCGGCGTCAGGGTCACCAACTGCTCCAGCGCCAGGCGCTGCAATATCTTGCGAATTCCGGTGCGGCTGATGCCAAACACATCGGCCAGGGCATCTTCGCGCAGCCGTGCGCCAGGCTTCAGTCGCTGTTCCACAATCGCGTCGCTCACCGCACGATAAATCGCCTCGTGGCGTTCATCGCCTTCCGCTTTCGACGCCGATCGTTTAACCGCCTGCGCATCACTCATCGACTCTCCTCATTGATCACTCGTCCCAGGCGGCTATGGTATCGCGTTCTTCATCGCTCATCTTGGTCATGTTGCCTAACGGCATATAGCGACTCTCGACCACCTGCTGAATGACCGCTTTGTGCGCCAGGATGTCGTCCCAGTCATCGAACGCGTAGTCGGCCGGTGGCGCGGAGAAACCGGCATGCTCGGGGTTGCTGGCGTGGCACTGCACGCAGTGCTCCTCAATCAACTCAGCTATCTGATTGTCGCCGACATCGCTGATCTGGGTGTCGCGATCTGGCTGATCAGCGGTTCGCGAATCCGGTGCTGCCACCCAAAACGCCAGAAGGATCAGTACCACGCCAGCTGCCGGGTAGCCCCACTGCCGTTTGCCGGCATGCAGCAGCACGAAAAACTGGCGAATAACGGCGCCAGCAAAGATCAGCAATGACATCGCCACCCATGCCAGCTCGTGGGAGTAAAGAAACGAGTAGTGGTTGCTGACCATCAGCAGCACCACGGGCAAGGTGAAATAGGTGTTATGCACCGAGCGCTGCTTGCCGCGTTTGCCATCCAGAGGGTTGGGCGCATCGCCTGCTTTCATGGCGTTCACCATGCGCCGCTGGCCGGGGATAATCCAGAAGAACACGTTCGCCGACATGGCGGTGGCCATCACGGCCCCGGTGAGCAGGAAGGCCGCCCGCCCGCCAAACAGCTGGGTGCTTAAATAGGCGACCACCACCATCATGACCGCCACGACGATACTCAGCAGGCCGTCGCGCTGCATGGTGGGGCTGATGCGTTTGCACAGCTCGTTGTAAACCACCCAGCCGCCAAGCAGGAAGAGCAATGCCAGCAGGTTGGCCTGCCAGCCGGCCATGCTGGCCGCCCACTGCCACGGGCTGTCGGGGTTTATCAGGTAGAAGCCGGGGTTGACCATGTAGAGGATGACAAACAGGGCAAACCCGGAGAGCCAAGTGGTGTAGGCTTTCCAGAACGACCAGTGCAGGTCGTTGGGGAGTTTGTCAGGTGCCGTAGTGTACTTCTGATTATGGTAGAAGCCGCCGCCATGGACGGCCCACATCTCGCCAAAAATCCCCTTCTCGCGGTCCGCTGCTGCCTTTGGCGTGCGCAGGCTGTTATCCAGCATCACGAAGTAGATGGATTCACCGATCCAGGCGATGGCCGCAATCACGTGCAGCCAGCGCAAAAGGACATTAACCGCGTCTATAAAATACGCTTGCATCAAAGGCCTCCGCCATTAGCTGCCACGGTAGGTGGAGTAGCCATACGGCGAGAGCAATAGCGGTACGTGATAGTGCTGCTCGGCATCCGCCACGCCGAAACGGATAGGAATGACATCGAGAAAGCGCGGTTCAGCGGCGTCGACGCCCTTGGCACGCAGATAGTCTCCGGCATGAAAACACAACTCGTATTCGCCCGGTGAAAAAGCATCACCTTCGAGAAGCGGTGCATCACAGCGGCCATCCTGATTGGTGGTCACGGTGCTCAGATGCTGCCGCTCGCTGCCATTTATCCGCAGTATGTCGATGGCAATGCCCTGGCCGGGGCAGCCGAGTGCGGTATCCAGCACGTGAGTCGTCAGGTATCCCATGGTGGCTCCTTATTGCTTTTGTGTTACTTGTCGATAGCTTTAGAGTACCGTCAGCTTGTTTTATTGTATACATTGAACCATCACACACTTAGCCTAGCCCGGAGCGCCCCATGTCGTCACCCGCCGCCGAATTATGCCTTCAGCCCCGCCCGAGTGAGCTATCTCTAGACGCCTTTATCGAGCATTACGGCGATATCTACGAGCACTCCCCCTGGGTCGCGCAGGCCGCCTGGGAAACCGGCTTGACCTCGGCACACGACCACCCCGACGCCCTAGCTGACGTGATGGGCCTTCAACTCCAGCAGGCAAGCAGCGAACAGCAGATCCGCGTGATTCAGGCACACCCCGACCTCGCTGGCAAAGCCGCGATGGCAGGTAAATTGACACAGGATTCTACCAGCGAACAGGCAGGGGCCGGGCTTGATCAATGCTCTCCTGAAGAGTTTGCCCGCTTCGAGCAGCTTAACGCCGACTACAAGGAAACATTTGGGTTTCCTTTTGTGATCGCCGTTAAAGGGCTGGATCGATACGCCATTTTAGAGGCATTCACAAAGCGCCTAGAGAACGACGCGGCAACCGAGCGCAAAACCGCCATCGAGCAAATCATCCGCATCGCCCGCCTACGCCTTCGCGCACGGGCCGCGGAACATCAGCAGTAGGTTTGGCGGTCTATCACTCGCTTGTATACAGCGCCCAGCAAAAAAAACTGCGCCCTAAAAAGAGCGCAGTCATTAACCCAAGCGGTTAAACGATAGTGACCAGGCTTACTGCTTGGCCGTCTCTACCGCTTTCTTGGTGGTGTCTTCGGCCATTTTCTGGCTGTCTTTCATGAAGCTTTGGCTGATGGAAGTGACTTTTTCGCCATCCCCCTTCATGCGCTCCATCAGGTCGCTGGTGGCTTTCTGTTGGCTTTCCATTGCTTTCTTGAAGCTGTCAGCATCTTTCACGTCCAGCCAGGTGCGTGCTTGGGCAATGCTCAGATCCGAGTAGGCACGAACAGCGTCAAGCTGTGCGCTAACGATCTGATCGTAATAGTCCAGCGCTGTCAGCGTGTAAGAACGCATCGGCGATACAAAGATGGACTCGACTTGCTGGCTGGCTTTTTCGGCGGCTTTATTCATCGCGCTATCTCCTTAAAGTGAGAAACGACATAGGCGCGCCTTGAAAAGGAAACATCAGTAAGGTCAGCGCCTCTGCTACACCACACGTTAGCAGCCGATTTTGTGCAGTGCAACATAAATTTTCGACTAGGCGATATCCCGCACCGTGGTAGCCTTGCTGGCAATGCCATCGTGGACGGACAGCATGCGCCGAAACCATTGATCCACTTCGTCTTCAGCGTCAACCAGCGGCTCATTCGACACGGTGTATGCCCACATCATGCTGCCAAATAACAGGTAATCAGCCCCCGCTGGCGTGTCACCATCGATAAAGTCGGCGTCCTTCAACTGAGCATAGACCGGGGCAAGCGCCTGCTTGAGCTGCACACGCCCCTGCTCGGGCTGATGAAGTGCTTCCAGCGTACAGCCAAAACGCGCCTCGCGGGTCTCGCGAAAGTAGTCGCGGTCGTCGGGATGGATCGCGGCAAGCAATTCGAGCGCGACAATCTTGAATAGCGCTGGCGTGACGCTGCGTTCAACGTAATGCTTGAAGAACCGCGCCCGCTGATAGCTGGCCCCTTGGCCAAAAAGCGGCGCCTGGGGATAGGCATCGTCAAGGTAGCGCATGATATCAAAGCTATCGGTTACTACCTGCTCACCATCCACCAGTACCGGCACCTTGTCGTGATTGGCAAACGCGATAGCGTCCTTCTCAAGAAACCGCCACGGCTGAGTGGTAAATTCAAGGCCTTTGTGGGCCAGCGCCATGCGCACTCGCCAGCAGAAGGGAGAAAAGCGTAATCGCTCATCGCGGCCACACAGGTCATAGAGTTTTATTGTCACCGTCATCGTCTCCTTGTTGCTGTTGGTCATAATGGTTAGACACCTTAACCCGCTAACAATGGCCGCAAGTTATCCATGACGCAAGCGTGAGCCATGAGCAGTGCGTTACTTGTTCTTCTTAGGCCAACTGAACTGTCTATTAGTCTAATGGGCAGCGCTCAATATCTGCGTAACAGAACCCTATAAAAGCAAATAAAAACAGTTAATTAATTAACAAACTCTAGGTCGCGGCTCGACATTTAGACCAATCATTATTGGTCTTACCAATTTTCCACCAGTAGTCATCCTATCAGTAGCGCCGTATCTTTCGTTCTGACATCCGATACCGTCATTCGGCTCGTCATCATTGCGGAGCACACGGTCAATAACAAGGAGTAGAGTTCTTCCCATGAATGAATCATTTCTTGCACTTCTGGCATTCACACCGCTGTTATTAGCGGGAATATTGCTGATTGGCTTTAAAATACCCGCCAAGATCGCCATGCCCATCGTCTTCCTAGCGGCGGCGATTATCGGCCTGACCGCTTGGGATATGTCCTTCTCGCGGATAGTCGCTTCGACTATCCAAGGGCTGATCCAAACGGCGGGACTATTGTGGATTATTTTCGGCGCAATACTGCTGCTTAATACGCTTAAGCACTCGGGCGGTATCACGGCTATCCGTAACGGCTTTTCGGGCATCAGCCCCGACCGTCGCGTCCAGGCGCTGATCGTTGCCTGGCTGTTTGGCTGCTTTATTGAAGGGGCTTCCGGCTTTGGTACTCCCGCGGCTGTGGCAGCACCGCTGATGGTTGCTTTGGGCTTCCCGGCGCTGGCGGCGGTTGTGGTCGGCATGATGATCCAGTCCACGCCAGTCTCCTTTGGCGCCGTGGGCACACCGATTGTCGTTGGCGTGGGCAGCGGTCTTGACCGCGCCGGTATTACCTCTGAATTGGAAGCCGCTGGTTCAACCTGGGACATATTTTTCCAGCAAGTGACCAGTGGCGTGGCTATCACCCACGGTATTGTTGGCATCCTGATGCCACTGATTCTGGTCACTGTCATGGTGCGCTTCTTTGGTGCCAACAAGTCGTGGAAAGAGGGCCTGTCGATTGTCCCCTTCGCCATTTTCACGGGTATTTCTTTCGTGGTCCCGTATATGCTGGTGGGCGTGTTCCTGGGTCCGGAGTTCCCGTCCATGATCGGCGCGATGGTGGGCCTCGCAATTGTTGTGCCAGCGGCACGCAAAGGGTTCTTGCTTCCCAAGGACACCTGGGACTTTCCTGAGTCGACCTCATGGCCCGACGAGTGGATCGGCAACCTGCAAATCAAGCTTGAAGACGTTGTCGGGCGAGCGCCGATGTCGACCTTCAAGGGCTGGGTGCCTTACGTGTTGTTAGCTGTCTTTCTAGTGGCATCGCGCACTGTTGAGCCGCTAAAAGCCGCTCTGACATCATTAAGCTTCGGTTGGTCGAATATCCTTGGCGAAGAGGGCATCAACGGCAGCATTGAGCCGCTTTACCTGCCGGGCGGTATTATCGTGGCCGTCGTCGCCGTCACCTTCTTTATTCACCAAATGAATGCCCGCAAGATGAGCGCGGCGATATCCGAATCCACCAAAACCATTTTTGGCGCGGGCTTTGTGTTGATTTTCACTGTGCCGATGGTAAGGATTTTGATCAACTCAGGCGTTAACGGGGCTGATATCGCGTCCATGCCGGTCATGATGGCACAAGCCGTTGCCAGCGGCGTGGGTGATATCTATCCGTTCTTTGCACCTGCCGTCGGTGCCATGGGCGCCTTTATCGCCGGCTCAAACACCGTGTCCAACCTGATGCTGGCCGAGTTCCAGTTCAGTGTCGCGGAAACCCTTGGCCTGTCCACCGCCATGATGGTGGCGCTGCAAGCCGTTGGGGCAGCCGCCGGTAACATGATCGCGATTCACAACGTGGTCGCTGCCTCTGCTACCGTTGGGCTATTAGGCCGCGAAGGGGCTACCATTCGTAAGACGATCCTGCCGACGATCTATTACCTGGTCGCCACAGGCTTGATCGGCTTGATCGCCTTTTATGTACTGGGTGTTACCGACCCGCTCGTCGGATCGTAAACGCAACCCATAACGTCGCCGGGGGGAACCTCGGCGACATTATGCAAAAGCTTTCCACCATCACCAGGATGGATTTATGGAAATCTTTTCCATAACATAGAGCCAATGATCCCTACGCTCTCCTCATCTTCAGGAGCTATCATGAATATCCTCTTTGATGAGCGCCTCGACGGCGAACTGGTTCGCCGCGATAAAACCGAGGTGTTGACCGACCTGCAGCAAGCGGTGCCTTCGCTTACCCTACTCCACCGCGAAGAGGATCTCCGACCGTTTGAGTGCGATGGCCTGGCGGCTTACCGTATTTTGCCGATGCTGGTCGCCCTTCCGGAGACCCTCGAACAGGTTGAAAGCTTGCTGAAACGCTGCCATGCGCTGGGCGTTCCCGTGGTGACCCGCGGCGCTGGCACCGGGCTTTCCGGCGGCGCGCTTCCTCTTGAGCGAGGCGTCTTGCTGGTCATGTCGCGCTTCAATCAGATTCTCAAGGTCGACCCCGAGGCACGCCTGGCCACAGTGCAACCCGGCGTACGCAACCTGGCGATCTCCGAAGCCGCCGCTCCCTATGGGCTGTATTACGCCCCCGACCCCTCGTCGCAAATCGCCTGCTCGATAGGTGGTAATGTGGCAGAAAACGCCGGTGGCGTTCACTGTCTGAAGTACGGCCTGACCGTTCACAACGTGATGCGCGTCGACATACTGACCATCGAAGGCGAACGCATGACGCTGGGCTCCGAGGCGCTCGATGCACCGGGCTTTGATCTGCTTGCACTGATGAACGGTTCTGAAGGCATGCTTGGGGTCGTCACCGAGATCACCGTCAAACTATTGCCCAAGCCGGAAACCGCCAAGGTCTTGATGGCAAGCTTCGACGACGTTGAAAAAGCGGGCCGCGCGGTGGGCGATATCATTGCCGCGGGCATTATTCCCGGCGGCCTGGAAATGATGGACAAGTTGGCCATCAAGGCCGCCGAGGACTTCGTCAAGGCGGGCTACCCGCTGGACGCCGAGGCCATACTGCTGTGCGAACTCGACGGCGTGGAAGCCGATGTGGACGACGACTGCGATACCGTGCGCCAGGTACTGACCGCCGCCGGAGCGACCGATATTCAACTGGCCCGCGATGAGGCCGAACGCGCCAAGTTCTGGGCGGGCCGCAAGAATGCCTTCCCCGCAGTTGGCCGGATGTCACCCGACTATTACTGCATGGACGGTACCATTCCGCGCCGCGAGCTGCCCCGCGTGCTCAAAGGCATCGCCGCGCTCTCCGAAGAAAGCGGCCTGCCGGTCGCCAACGTGTTCCACGCCGGTGACGGCAACATGCACCCGCTGATTCTGTTTGATGCCAACAAGGAAGGTCAGCTGGCGCTTGCCGAAGATGTCGGCGGCAAGATCCTCGAGCTGTGCGTGGCGGCTGGCGGGTCGATTACCGGCGAGCACGGCGTAGGCCGGGAAAAGATCAACCAGATGTGCAGCCAGTTTCAGCCCGACGAACTGAGCGTTTTTCATGCCTTGAAAGCGGCCTTTGATCCGCTGCGGTTGCTCAATCCGGGGAAAAATATTCCTACCCTGGCGCGCTGCGCCGAGTTCGGCGCGATGCACGTCCATAATAACGAACTATCGCATCCTGAACTGCCACGCTTCTGATGCACCAGGCAAGCCTTTGAACAGGAAAGACCTGACCAGGAAAGACCATGACTAACACCGTGACTCACACTGCGGATGGCGACATCGCCAAGGCACTGTGCGAACAGGTCCGCGAAGCCCACGCCTCTCGCACACCGCTGCGCATTATTGGCGGCGACACCCGTGCCTTTTACGGCCGCCCGGTCGAAGGCCAGGCGCTCAACCTTGCCGGTCATAGCGGTATTGTCGACTATGACCCGGTTGAACTCGTGGTCACCGTGCGCGCCGGTACCCGGTTAAGCGCGCTAGATGCCGAGTTGGCCAAGAACCACCAAATGCTCGCCTTCGAGCCGCCCGCCTTTGGCGAGGCCAGCACCATTGGCGGCGCTGTCGCCACTGGGCTTTCTGGCCCACGCCGCCCCTGGGCGGGCGCCGCTCGCGATTTCGTGCTCGGCACGCGGATCATTACTCAGGAAGGCAAACTGTTGCGCTTTGGCGGCGAGGTAATGAAGAACGTCGCCGGTTACGACCTCTCACGCTTGATGGCAGGCGCACAAGGCACGCTGGGCGTGCTGGCCGATATTTCCTTCAAGGTACTGCCGCTACCCAGCGCCAGCCACAGCTTGCGCTTGTCCATGGGTATTGACGATGCGCTGAAAAAGCTCGCCGAGCTTGGCCGTCAGCCACTGCCGATCACGGCTGCTGCCTGGCACCACAACGAGCTCTTCATTCGTCTTGAAGGGGGGCATAGCTCGGTAAAAGCCACGCGTGAACGCCTGGGGGGTGACGACCTTGATGCCAGCTTCTGGCAGCAGTTGCGCGACCATCAGCATGCGTTTTTCACGCTCAGCGAAGGCCAGGCGCTGTGGCGGCTGTCACTGCCGCCCAACACGCCGCCCCTGGCGTTGGGTATTCCCGACGCTGATATGCTCTATGACTGGGGCGGTAGCCAGCGCTGGGTGAAGACATCACTGGATGCCGATACGCTGCGCGACGCCTGCCGCACTGCCGGTGGCCACGCCACCTGCTATACCCCCCATGCGCAAGGTGGCGCGCAGAGCCCCTTTACGCCGTTGCCAAGCGTGGTGGAAAAGTACCATCGCAATTTGAAAGCGGAACTGGACGCCCACGGTATTTTTAACCCGGGACGTCTCTATGCGGCGTTTTAATCAGGAGAGCTGACATGCAAACGCAGTTTACCGATGCCGACCTTGAGAAGCCGCACATCCAGGAAGCCGACCGTGTGCTGCGCACCTGTGTGCACTGCGGCTTCTGTAACGCCACCTGCCCTACCTATCAGTTGCTGGGCGATGAGCGCGACGGCCCCCGCGGGCGCATCTACTTAATGAAGGAACTGCTTGAGAGTCGTGATGACGACGATCAGGTCACCGAAGAAACCCGCCTGCACCTCGACCGCTGCCTCACCTGCCTTAACTGTGAAACCACCTGCCCGTCTGGCGTGGAGTATCACAAGCTGCTCAACATCGGCCGGGCCGAAATTGAGCGCCGTGTGCCGCGACCGGCTGCCGAGCGGGCGCAGCGCTATGCGCTTCGCAAAATGCTGGTCGACCCGCAGCGCTTCAAAGCACTGCTGGCGCTGGGCCAGACCTTCAAACCGCTGGTACCCGGCAAGCTGCGCAGCAAGATGCCGGGCGCGCCGGTCGATGCGGGTCAGCGGCCCAGCACCCAGCACAACCGTCAGGTACTGATGCTGGAAGGCTGCGTGCAGCCGGGATTATCGCCCAACACCAATGCCGCTACCGCGCGGATCCTGGACCGCCTAGGCATCAGCGTGACGCCGGTATCCGAGGTGGGCTGCTGCGGTGCGATTGACTTCCACCTCAATGCCCAACAAGACGGCCTTGCCCGTGTGCGGGCCAATATCGATGCCTGGTGGCCGTATATCGAGCAAGGCGCCGAGGCCATCGTGCAAACGGCCAGCGGCTGCGGCGCCTTCGTCAAGGAGTACGGCGAAATGCTCAAGGACGACCCTGACTATGCACAAAAAGCCGACAGGGTCAGTGCACTGGCCAAAGACATTGTGGAAGTATTGCGCGACGAACCGCTCGAGTCATTGGATGTTCAGGCAAGCCAGCGGCTGGCGTTTCACTGCCCTTGCACACTGCAGCATGCCCAGAAGCTCAGCGGCGCCGTCGAAGGCGTGCTGACCAAGCTTGGCTTTGCGCTCACCCCGGTGCAGGATGCCCATCTATGCTGCGGCTCGGCGGGCACCTACTCGATCACCCAGCCTGAACTGGCAACCCAACTGCGCGACAATAAACTCAACGCCCTAGAGGCGGGCAATCCGGAAATGATTGTCACCGCCAACATCGGCTGTCAAACCCACCTGGCTGGTGCCAACCGCACCCCGGTTCGCCACTGGGTGGAAATCGTCGACGCTGCGCTACACTGACCCCGATACATCAGCCCGCGCCAGACGAATGGCCCGGGCATTTCTTAACTGCCAACCTACAAAAGGACAACCTGATGCAAACCAAAGCAATCTTAACCCAAGCGGACGTCATTGGCGTACTTGATGCGGCCCAAAAAGAAGCCGACAGCAACGGCTGGGCAGTGACCATTGCCGTCGCCGACGATGGCGGTCACCTGCTTGCCTTACGCCGCCTGGACGGCGCGCCGCCGTTCAGCGCCGACGTTGCCACCCAGAAAGCACGCAGCGCGGCAGTGGGTCGTAAAGAGACCCAGGTCTTTGAAGAGATGATCAACGGCGGCCGTACCGCCTTTGTGTCCGCACCGCTACAGGGGCTGCTCTCTGGCGGCGTACCGATTATCGTCGACGGTCAGGTGGTCGGCTCGGTGGGTATTTCCGGCGTCAAACCGGACCAGGACGTGCAGGTCGCCAAAGCGGGCGTGGGCGCGATTGCCTGAGTTAGCGACTGTATAAAGTACAACGGTATCAAGCGCATACGAAAAACCCCGGATCATTGATCCGGGGTTTTTTAAATTCGTTCGGTATAGAACCGATTATCTTGGCTGCTGAAGATAAAAGCTGCGTAATGGCGGACCGGACGAGACTCGAACTCGCGACCTCCGGCGTGACAGGCCGGCATTCTAACCAACTGAACTACCGGTCCGCTGTATCACACTGATATCTGGCAGGGTATTGCGTCATCGCCATTTGAGTACGCTGAGCGTTTCAAATGGTGGGTGGTACTGGGTTCGAACCAGTGACCCCCAGCTTGTAAGGCTGGTGCTCTCCCAACTGAGCTAACCACCCAGGTCATTGGCATAGCCAATTAAGCTTTAATACGTGTTTATCGTGGCGGACCGGACGAGACTCGAACTCGCGACCTCCGGCGTGACAGGCCGGCATTCTAACCAACTGAACTACCGGTCCACATACGACAAAACATGGAAAACAGACGAATAAAACGACGATGGCGGACCGGACGAGACTCGAACTCGCGACCTCCGGCGTGACAGGCCGGCATTCTAACCAACTGAACTACCGGTCCGCTGTATCGTAATGCTATCGCTAAATGCTTTCCTTACTGCAACGTTTCCAGGCCATCATGAGATGGTGGGTGGTACTGGGTTCGAACCAGTGACCCCCAGCTTGTAAGGCTGGTGCTCTCCCAACTGAGCTAACCACCCGCTGGTCACGTGGCGCTGCATTCTACAGTAGACGTGAAGGAAGTCAACAGACTGTATCTAAATACTTTATCTAAGTACTGTATCTAAATACTGAGCCTAAATACGGTTCCAAACACTGTGTCTATACAGACAGTTTTAACCGCATACTTCCAGACGCCTCACTGCGGCGATTGAGCGCGCACGAAGGATGCCCCATGAGCCGCTGCCTCGTCAATCAAAATCGTCTGATCAAGCCCCGATGCCCGGCGAGGTTTGAAGTCGTGATCGCCATCGGTCAGCCAGGTCACGTGGGCGGTATCCGGCAGCACATACCCCGCCACTTCATCTCGACTCCCCAGCGGGTCACGCTCGCCCTGGAGTATCAGCGCCGGCACCTGTACCTTCGGCCAGTGCGCCAGGCGCAGTCTGTCGGGCGCTTTGGGCGGGTGAAAGGGGTAGCCAGCGATCACCAGCCCAGGGCAAGACTGCTCGCTTGCCAGCATGCTCACCGCACGACCACCCATGGATTTACCTCCCAGCCACAGTGGCTTGATCGTTAGCGGTGCCAAGCAGGCATACCAACGCGCCAGTTCAGCAACGCTCCGTTCGATGGCGGGCGGTGGTCGGCGTTTGCCGGTCGCCTGCATTTGCTGCATATAGCTCAGATCAAAGGTAATCACCTGCAGGCCCTTTTGCGCGAGCGCACTGGCAAACTGCTGCATAAAGGCTGAACGATGCCCGGCACCGGCTCCATGAGCGAGCAGCAGGCAGCCGTGGCTTGCCTGGCCATAGAGTCTGAGCGGCCCCAGCCCCTCCCGCCAAAAACAGCCTTCGGTCTGCTCGGCGACCGCTTCAGCCAGCGCCTGCTGGTTGACGACTTTTTCCTCTGGCCATTGCGTGTCCAACTCACGCCCTCCTGTTATGTGTGTGTCGTTGCCGGTAACGGGCTTTCCTTGACGTGGCTCAACGTTGCCGTGCGCGGCACTCGCTACCATGACGCAAGACTCAGCCTGGAGCCCTGCCTCATGCCTGCCCCCACTCATTCAGCGCCTGGTAATGCACTCGCGTCGCCGGTATGGGCCGCCGACCGCCTCCATCGCTACGCAAAAAGCGGCCCGCGCTATACGTCCTACCCGACCGCGCTATCCTTTGACGCTTCGTTCACCGCCGACGATTTTAGCGCGGCGCTGCAACGCAGTAACGGTACTCAACGGCCGCTGTCACTTTATGTGCACATCCCTTTCTGCCGCAAAGTCTGTTTTTACTGTGCGTGCAACAAGATCGCGACAAAAAACACCGCGCTCGCCGCGTCCTACCTCACAAGGCTCGACAAGGAAATGGCGCTGACAGCACAGCACCTGGATACCCGGCGCCCGGTAGAACAGCTCCACTGGGGCGGCGGCACGCCGACGTTTCTGACCCTCGATCAAATGAGCGAACTGGTGGATAAGCTGGATGCCCACTTCGGGCTTTCAGACGACCCTGAGCGCGACTACGCTATCGAAATCGACCCCCGGGAAGCCGATGTATTGACGCTGCGTCATCTGCAGTCACTGGGGTTCAATCGCTTGAGCCTGGGCGTGCAAGACCTCGACCCACAGGTTCAGCAGGCGATCAACCGCCACCAGCCGCGGGCGCTAACCGAAACCTTGATGGACGAGGCCCACCGACTGGGCTTTCGTTCATTAAACCTCGACTTGATTTACGGCCTGCCACGACAAACCGCCGACAGCTTTGCGCAAACCCTTCGCCAGGTGATCGAACTGAACCCCGCCCGCCTGTCGGTCTTCAATTACGCCCACTTGCCCCAGCGATTCCCCCCACAGCGACGGATTCTTGATACTGAGCTACCCAGTCACGACGAAAAGCTGGCGATGCTGCGCATCACGATTGAAATGCTCACAACCGCCGGCTACGTGCACATTGGCATGGACCATTTTGCCCGCCCCGACGACAGCCTGGCCATCGCCCAGCGCCAAGGTACGCTGCAACGTAACTTTCAGGGTTATTCCAGCCACGCACAATGCGACCTTATCGGCCTTGGTGTCTCCGCCATTTCACGCCTGAATGACAGCTACGCACAAAATAACAGCACGCTTGGGCACTACGAGGCGGCGATCGACCAAGGCCAACTGGCCACACAACGCGGCATACGGTTATGTCGAGACGACCTGATTCGGCGTGATGCCATTGAGCGTTTAATGTGCGATATGCGGCTCGACTTATCGACGCTCAGTGAGCGCTGGCAGATTGACGCGCGTCGCTATTTTCAAGCGGCGTTGAGCGCACTGGAGCAGGCGCAGCAGGACGGTTTGATCGATATCCGGGGCAATAGACTCGAGGTGACGCCTATCGGCCGTTTATTGATACGCCACCTGGCCATGGCCTTTGACGCACGCCTGCCCTCTCAGGCCAGTAATCACTACTCAAATATTGTTTAGCGGTTGTTATTCATGGGCACCAGCTTCCATAATAAAATGACGCCTTCTCTGTTGGAGACTCTTATGCTGGAAGCCCCGCATCGGCGGCGCGCCGTCCTGCACGAAGCACGCTGCCAAACCTGCAGCTTAAGTTCGCTGTGCCTGCCGCTGGCACTGGAGCTTGAGGATATCGATCAATTTGACGCGATTATCCGGCGACGCGCGCCACTCAAGAAAGGCGAGCATCTATTCCATCAGGGGGATGCCTTCAACAGCGTCTATGCGGTGCGCTCTGGCAGCCTCAAGCAGGTCACCAGTGAAGGCGGCGGGCATGACCAACTGACCAACTTTTACCTGCCCAGTGAGCTGGTGGGGCTCGATGCTATCGATGAGCCGCACTACCCAGGCAGTGTGATCGCCCTGGAAACCACCACCGTGTGCGAGATTCCTTTTGACCGCCTCGACCAACTGTCTGAAAAGCTGCCCGAGTTACGCGGCCAGATATACCGCAGCATGAGCAAAGAGCTGCGTAATGACCGGCGCATGATGCGCTTGCTATCAGGCAAGACCGCCGATCAGCGCTTGGCGACCTTCCTGGTCACGCTTTCTGATCGTTTTCGTCGCCGGGGGTACTCGCCTTACAGCTTCCGCCTTTCCATGCCTAGGGCCGACATCGGCAACTATCTGGGCCTGGCCGTCGAGACCGTCAGCCGGATTGTCAGCCGCTTCCAGTCGCAGGACGTAGTCGCCGTTTCCGGTCGTGAGGTGCATATTCTCGACATGGCGAAACTGCAACGACTCGCCGAAGAAGAATCCGCTTAACCGACGTTGAGCGCCTGAATACGCCCCGCCCTCAATTCTGCCTGTTTGGCTTCCAGACCGGCAAAGTCGAACAGGTCGCGGTCAGCCAGCTGTGAAGGCGCGACGTTGGTGACGGCCTTGAACATGCTTTCCAGGCGACCAGGGTGTTTCTTGTTCCACTCGGCCAGCATCTCCTTGACCACCTGGCGCTGCATGTTGGGCTGGGAGCCGCACAGGTTGCAGGGGATAATGGGAAACGCCATCTGACGCGCGTACTCGGCAATATCCGCTTCTTTACAGTACGCCAGCGGCCGGATGACGATATTCTTGCCATCGTCGGAGAGCAGCTTGGGCGGCATTGATTTCAAACTACCGCCGAAAAACATGTTCAAAAACAGCGTTTCCAGGATATCTTCCCGGTGATGCCCGAGGGCGATCTTGGTCGCGCCGATTTCTTCGGCAAAGCCATACAGCGACCCGCGCCGCAGGCGCGAACACAGTGCGCAGGTTGTCTTGCCTTCGGGAGTTTTCTCCTTCACCACCGAGTAGGTATCGCGCTCCAGAATGTGGTAATCCACCCCGCGTTGCTCGAGATAGGTCGGCAGCACATGCTCGGGAAACCCCGGCTGTTTCTGGTCCATGTTGACGGCTATCAGCGAGAAGTTGACCGGCGCGTTGCGCTGCAGACTCAGCAGCATCTCGAGCATGGTGTAGCTATCCTTGCCACCGCTCAGGCAGACCATGACACGGTCGCCTTCGTCGATCATGCGATAGTCGATAATCGCATTGCCCGCTTCGCGGCGAAGCCGCTTTTGCAGCTTATTGAACTCACGTTTTTGTTTGGCATCGTGGGAATCCGAAGCGTCAGCCGCTTCGGATAAGCCGGGTGCCGCGTCGGCGGTCGCCAACGCTGGGTCAAAATGAACAGGATGATGTTGCATGGTTATAGCACTGCCGATGGTAAGAGAAGCAGCCGTCATTCTAGCAACTCCCAGCGCAATGACCCAATCACAGGCCGCTATGAAACAGTATCCACCTCGTTACGCTGCAGGCGAAGGTACAAAAGTGCGCTGGCAGTGGCGTCTTCCAGTGCCCGCTGGGGCGTCTTACTGGGCACTTGCCAGCAGTCAAGCGCACGCTTAAGCTCGGCTGCCTGTTCCGCCTGAGGATGTAGACGACGCAGATGGCGCTGATGCAGCTTGGTCACATCCACCCGAGCATTGGGCAGGCCAAACCCCAAATGCTGACGAAGCGCCTGTTCCAGCGGGGCAAGACGTTGATCGAGCTGCCAGCCGAGGATGGGGCGATTGCCGATAAACTCAACCAGCGAGCGCAGACTTTCAATGTTCAGCGGTTTGGTGGCCTCGACGCTATACAGCAGCTGATGACGACGCTCGGCGGCATCACTCCCCCGAGCGCCTTCGCTTAGCGCTGCCACCCAGGCACGGCTGGTCAGGACTTGGTGCTGGCGCAGCGTCACCGCTGCGACGCTCATGACGCCGTGGTGAGCAAAGCATGCCAATGCCACCAGTTCATTGCCCAGGTAGGGCTGGAAGAGCCACGCGTAGGGAGACGCTGAATAGCGGCGACGCTCGCTTCCTCTGCGCAGCATGCCGCCAAGCCAACCGAAAGGGGCGTCCAGATAGTGTCGACTGATCACGAATACTCCAAGTGGTAACGATGCGAGAGACGCTGCTTGAAATCCTTGACGATATGCAGCGCTTCGCGCAGTAGATCGCGCTCCAACGACGATAAATCCTGCACCACGACGCGGTTGGAGCGCTCCTGTTGGTCAGCGGAGGCGTCGCTGGTGATGTCATCCAGCTGCCGTTTGAGCCGCAGCTCGGTAAATAGCGCCAGGGCTTCGCCAAGGTCATCGGCAAAACGACGGTTGAGTCGCCCGTCCTCGGCCAGTGCATCCAAGCGGTCAAATGTCGAGGTGGCATTAATACGACGCTCGAGCGCCATGGTGCGAACACCATGAACAATGGGGAAAATGCCACCTTTCTTGATATCGATACCGTGCTGGGGCTTCTTTAACGAACCGAAAAGCGTCAGCGGCGTGGAAAAGCGCAGCGCAGTGCGGGCGAAGTAAGACAGCAGCAACTCATCCCGCGAGCAGCGCTCGAACAGCTCTTCGCGCACGCTTTCCAGCAGGCTCGGATTGCCCGCGACACCATGGGAGTCGAGCATGATGGCCAGTTTCATCAAACTGTCGCCGTCCCGCGCGCTGGCCCAGCGCGCAATGCGCCCCTTCCATTCACTTACCGTTGCGACCCAATCCGGGTTCGACACCATGATATTGCCCGGACACGGCGGATAACCCAACTCGATCAAGGTCGAGGTAAGCCGCTGCATGTCGTCGTGCACCGCTGTCCAATCAGCATCGTCGGCCAGAATCAGCCCGTTATCCTGATCGGTTTTGAGAATTTGCTCGCCGCGACCCTCACTGCCCATGACCATCATGCAACTGTCCTGATGGTGCGCCGCATCGATCGTGAACTCCCAGGCCTTGCTCATGATGCGACCGTTCAGGGCCGCCAGCAGATCCATCGCAAAGCGTAGCTTCACGCCCTGGGCCATCAGCGCATTGACCAGCTCGGGCGTGCGGTGGCTAGCAGCGGCCAACGCGTTCAAGTCATTGGCCTGCTCAACCTGGAGACTGACCACATAACTGCGGCTGGAGAAATAGCTCAGCACATCGGTTAACTCGACCACACCGACGACCTGCTTATCGTCCATCACGACGACACGCATCACCTTGTGGCGTGTCATGCTGACCAACGCTTCAAACAAGTACTGGTCAGAGGTCACCGTCACCAGGGTGTATTGGGCAATATCGGCAAGCGGCGTGGACACCGGACGCTGCGACAGCACAATGGCATTGAGCAGATCGGTCTTGGTGACCATGCCCGTCTGGTTGGACGCATCGACCAACAGACTGTCTGCATGGCTGTCGCTGAGCGTGCGCACCGCCTTGTCGATATCCGCGTCGGCGGACAGCAGCAGCGGGGCGCGCATGCATTCGCTGACGCGAGCCAGCATAAAACCCGCCATCGTCACGCCGCCTTCGGCGCGCTTTTCGGTCAGCAGGCGTGCTTTATGGGCCAACGATTGGCGGAAGAACTGGCTGAATTCGGGGTACTCCTTACACAACGTCTTGAATAACGCTTTGGGCATCAGGTAGCACAGGCATTCCTGCTCTGCTTGAAAACGGTAGCGGCTTTTACCGTTCAATATACTGATCGCGCCAAATAAATCGCCTGCGGTGTAGTGCCCGATACGCGACATGGACGACGGCAAGGTGGGGTCCAATTCAGCGACCTCCCCCTTGTGGATCACATAGACGTACTCGCCAGCTTGGCCTGTCTCGACAATAATATCGTGGCGCTCAAAATAGGCGAGGTCCATGCCACGACGCACGTGCTCCTTCCCCTCGTCATCCAGCAGTGAAAACGGGGGCTGGGAAAGGTCTACATCTACCATGGGCATGACCTCGTTAGAATAATGCGGAGTCAAGAAACCTGGCGGTCTCAATTACATCTCACAGCCACTCTTCTCAACCACTCTTTTCAACCAGTCTTCTCAACCACTCTCTCAACTACTACTTTGGGTTATTGCGCTAATGTCTAATACGCTTTATTTGCGTTGGCATAATGTCACTGACAAAACGAATCACCGCTTTTAGACTTATTAAAAAGAGGGCTTACCATCTTCTGAACATAGCAAACATCGTCCTATATCCCCCACCTAGACCATCGTCCCATGCTGCTAATAAAACTTTGCATGATGGCGTTAAAAACCCACAAAAAGGCTCATTTTCAACTGATTGGATACCTTTTGCTCACCACCAAAGTTTATTGATACCAAAGTCTGGGATTTATTTTTTGCATTTATTGCCCACTATTGTCAGTGAGTCATGCAGGGTAATCGCACGTCGTTGCACCACTCAAAGTCTACCTTAGCCAAGTGACGTGTTAACGAACAGCTGATTCATGGCATCACAAAAAGCGAGTGGATCTAAAACGTGCGATTGGCCTGGTGGGTCAACCGCTATTCCGAGTGAACTTTCCAACCTAAAAAACACTAGTGGAGAGCAACACAATGGCAGACGACAAATCCAATGCTGCTGAATACTGGAAAGCCAACGTCCGTACCATTATTGGATGTTTGGCGGTCTGGGCATTCGTATCATACGGCTGCGCTATTCTCTTTCGCCCGCTGCTGGCCTCAATCCCTGTCGGTGGTACCGATCTGGGCTTCTGGTTTGCTCAGCAAGGGTCAATTCTCACCTTCATCGTCTTGATCTTTTTCTATGCCTGGAAAATGAACAAGCTCGACGAAAAATTTGGCCTAGGGGAGTAAGCCGGTATGAGCCAATTTGCAATCAACCTGCTCTTCGTAGGTGCCTCCTTTGCCTTGTATATAGGCATTGCCATCTGGGCACGCGCAGGGTCGACAAAAGACTTCTATGTCGCTGGGGGCGGCGTCCACCCGGTCACCAACGGGATGGCAACCGCCGCGGACTGGATGTCAGCGGCATCCTTTATTTCAATGGCTGGCCTTTTGGCCTCTGGTGGTTACGCCAACTCTACCTTCCTGATGGGCTGGACCGGCGGCTACGTTATTCTCGCCATGCTGCTTGCCCCTTACCTGCGTAAGTTCGGCAAGTTCACGGTGCCCGACTTCATCGGCGACCGGTTCTACAGCAACACGGCGCGTCTGGTGGCGGTTATCTGTTTGATCGTGGCCTCGGTGACTTACGTTATCGGTCAGATGACCGGGGCAGGCGTGGCCTTCTCACGCTTTCTGGAAGTTCCCAATACCGCTGGCATCTGGATCGCCGCGGCGATTGTCTTCCTGTATGCCGTTTTCGGCGGCATGAAGGGCATCACCTATACTCAGGTGGCGCAATACGTCGTCCTGATCATTGCCTATACCATCCCGGCGGTATTCATTGCCATGCAGTTGACCGGCAACCCCATCCCGATGTTTGGCATGTTCAGCACGCATACCGAATCGGGTCTTCCGCTGCTGGAGAAACTCGATGACGTCGTGAACGCACTGGGCTTCCGAGACTACACGGCTGATGTCGACAACAAGCTCAACATGGTGTTGTTTACCCTGTCGCTGATGGTCGGTACTGCGGGTCTGCCCCACGTCATCATTCGCTTTTTCACCGTACCCAAAGTCGCTGACGCACGCTGGTCGGCAGGCTGGGCGCTGGTGTTCATCGCGCTACTTTACCTCACCGCACCAGCGGTTGGCTCCATGGCGCGCTTAAACCTCGCCACAACGGTCTACCCAGAAATGGCGGGGCAAGTAGAAGATTATGACGCTGCTGCGGAACAGGCACTTGTCTACGAAGATCGCCCTAACTGGATCCGCACTTGGGAAGAAACCGGCCTCATCAACTTTGATGACAAGAACAACGATGGTCGCATTCAGGTCTACAACGATAGCAATGAGGAATACGCCGAGGTTGCTGAGTCGCGTGGCTGGGAAGGTAGTGAGCTGACCGTCAATAACGACATTCTGGTACTCGCAAACCCCGAAATTGCCAATCTGCCCGGCTGGGTCATTGGCTTGATTGCAGCAGGTGGTATCGCGGCGGCGCTATCGACGGCAGCCGGTCTTCTGCTCGCGATCTCGTCGGCCATCAGCCACGATTTGATCAAGACCATGATCAACCCCAAAATCACCGAGAAAGGTGAGATGTTGGCAGCGCGGATCTCTATGGCGGGCGCCATTCTGGTCGCAACGTATCTTGGCCTTAACCCACCCGGGTTTGCCGCGCAAACGGTGGCCTTGGCCTTCGGTATCGCGGGTGCCTCGCTGTTCCCCGCGCTGATGATGGGCATCTTCTCCAAGAAGATGAACAACTCAGGCGCCGTTGCCGGTATGCTGGCTGGCCTGGGCTGCACCCTGCTGTACATCTTCACCTACCTGGGCTGGCTGTTCATCCCGGACACCAACATGCTGGCCAACACGCCAGATAACTGGTTGTTCGGTATCTCGCCGCTGTCCTTCGGTGCGGTCGGTGCAATGATCAACTTCGCCGTGGCCTTCCTGGTCTGCAAGGTGACCAACGAGCCGCCGCAGGAGATTCAGGACCTGGTCGAAAGCGTTCGCTACCCGAAAGGCGCTGGCGTTGCCGTTGATCATTAAGCCATAATTATTCCCTTACCTGCTGACACCAAGTGTCGCAGACTGTGGAATCGACCCGCCATCGGGCTTCCTCCGGGAGGCCCGATGGCTTTTTAGAAGGACGTATTATGATTTGGCATCTGATTGCCGCGGTATTTGCAGGCTTGGCAGCGGCAGGGGTTGGCTTATTACTGCGCACGCTCAGCGGTAAGCGATTACCCAAATGGATTGTGCCCGTTTGTGGGGGTTTGGGCATGATCAGCTACCAGATCCATATGGAATATTCGTGGTTTGAGCATAAGCAGGAGCAGCTTCCCGATACCGCTGAGATGATTTCCAGCGATACCAGCCAACAGGTCTGGCGGCCGTGGACATTCATCTTTCCGGTGACGACCAAGTTCAGTGTCGTCGACAGCGAGAATATTCAATTGGGCACCAGCGACGATGAGCGAGTGGCGCAATTCATTCTTTACCAATTCGAACGCCACTACACCGATGTGATTACCCACCATCCGTATGTACTGAACTGTGATAGCCGCGAACTGATTCCCCTTGAGCCGGAAACCCGCGAGCCGCAAATCGACCGGATGCGTAAGCTACGCGATACTTCCCCACTACTTAACACTGTATGCGATAACGCATAATCACCCCCATCTCACGCCTGACGCCAAATCTTATTTCGCCTAGAATGGTCCGCCTGACGGGTAGATTCCAGTGGCTTGAACGATAGACATAAGGCGGGAGACAGCTATGTTTCATGGCGGACTGTTAGTCGCGGTATCGCTTGTGTATATCGCGGTACTATTCGCTATCGCCTGGTACGGCGACCGCCGCGCTCGCATGGTCGGGTCCAGCCGCCGTCGTCCCATCATCTACAGCCTGGCCCTGGCGATTTACTGCACCTCTTGGACCTTCTATGGCGCCGTGGGCCAGGCAGCAACCGCTGGCTGGTCGTTTGCCAGTATTTTCGTAGGGCCGGTGCTGACCTTTTTATTGTTCTGGCCAGTACTTGCGAAAATGATCCGCGTGGCCAAGCATCAGAACGTCACTTCCATCGCCGACTTTATTGCCTCGCGCTACGGTAAAACGCAGTCGCTGGCGGCCTTCGCAAGCCTTGTAGCCCTAGTCGGCACCCTGCCCTACATCGCGCTGCAATTAAAAGCTGTTTCAACCACCTTCAGCGTGCTGACCGCCGAAGGCGACATGACCAACGCGCCGCTGTTTGGCGATACCGCCTTTTATGTTGCCGTGGTGATGGCGATTTTTGCCATTCTGTTCGGGACACGACACACCGACGCCACCGAGCACCACGAAGGGCTGATCCACGCTGTCGCCTTCGAGTCACTGGTCAAGCTGCTCGCTTTCGTAGTACTTGGCGTGTTTGTCACCTGGGGCATGTTCGACGGTTTGGGCGAGTTGATGGGCTACGCGGAGACCCAGTTGGAGCTTCAGCGCCAACTGGCCAATCAGGATTTCGGCCAAAGCTTCTGGGCACAAACCCTGCTGGCGATGCTGGCGATTCTGTGCCTGCCCCGTCAGTTTCACGTCGCGGTAGTCGAGAACACCCATCCCGACGATGCGACGAAAGCACGCTGGCTGTTTCCGCTCTACCTGATCGTAATCGCCTTTTTTGTCGTCCCGCTGGCAGCTGCCGGCTTGATGCTGTTTTCCGATTCATCGGTTGAGCCGGACACCTATGTTCTGGCCCTGTCGATGGCATCTGGCCATGAATGGCTCACCCTGCTGACGTTCATCGGCGGCTTTTCCGCCGCCACGGGCATGGTTATCGTCGCGGCCGTCGCCGTGTCGATCATGATCTCCAACGAAATCGTGATTCCGGCACTGTTCCGGTTACGCTGGTTCGACACCAAGGCCCGCGATTATGGCCGCTTGGTGCTGCGCGCCCGCCGGTTGACCATCGTCGCCGTCTTGGCGATGGCTTACGGTTTCTACCAGATGATCGCCGAGTTCACCTCGCTGGCATCGATCGGCATGCTGTCTTTTGCGGCAGCAGCCCAGTTTGCCCCCGCGCTGATCGGCGGTCTGTACTGGAAGCGCGGTAACCGACTCGGGGTCATCGTCGGCATGAATGCAGGCTTTGCCATTTGGGTCTACAGCCTGCTCATGCCCGCCATGATCAGCGCCGATGTGCTGCCGGCCGACTGGCTGAATGGCGGGCCCCTAGGGCTTGCATGGCTGTCGCCTACGGCGCTGTTTGGCCTGAACCTGGGCGACAGCTTCACCCATGGGGTAATGCTTTCCCTGGGGGTTAACCTGTTTAGCTATATCTTCATCTCCCAGGTGACTTCCCAGCGTGTTGTCGAGCGCATTCAGGCGTCGCTTTTCGTCGACAGTGTTGAAACTCGCCAAACCTCGGTTAACCGCCCCTGGACCGGGGCCACCACGGTGGGCGACTTGAAGGTGCTCTGTGAGCGTTTCCTGGGTGCCGGTCAGGTGGACCGCGCTTTTGAAGACTACGCGCGACGCGCGGGTAAACCGCTGGATGACAGTACCCGTGCCTCTATCGATGTGATCCAGTTCACCGAACGCTTTTTGGCGTCGGTGCTGGGCGCGTCATCAGCACGGATCGTGGTCAACTCGGCGCTTCAGGGCCGAGGGATCGGCATTTCCGATGTCATCTCGATTGTTGATGAAGCCTCCCAGGTGCTCGAATTTAACCGTGCGCTGTTGCAGGCCACCATAGAGAATATTAACCAGGGCATCAGCGTTGTCGATCAGAACCTGCGACTGGTGGTATGGAATCAGCGCTACCTTGAGCTGTTTCGCTTCCCCGACCACCTGATCCGCGTGGGCGCGCCGATGGACCGCATCTTCCGCTATAACGCCCACAACGGCGAATACGGCCCCGGTGACCCTGAAGAACACGTCCAGTTGCTGCTGGACAATATTCGCGACGGTCAGCCCCACCGCTACGTTCGCTACCGCCAGGATGGCAGCGTGCTCGAAGTCCAGGGCAACCCGATGCCCGGTGGTGGCTTCGTCTACACCTATCAGGACATCACCCAGCAAAAACGTATCGAGGAAGCGCTGATCCGCTCCGAGAACAATATTCGGATTTACACCGATAATGTGCCTGCCCTGATCGCCTACTTCGATAAAGAGGGTCGTTATCTGTTTACCAACCGCGCTTATGAACAGGCCTTTGGCATCGATCGTAATGCCGTGATCGGCAAACGCTACGAAGACGTGCTGCCCACGCGTCAGGCCCAGGAAAGAGCGCCCTGGGTGGCCCTTACCTTGGGTGGTGAACGCGTCAGCTTTGAAGTGGCCATGCAGATGGGCGACACCATGCGCCACATGCTGGTGACTTACACGCCCCACTTCGGCGATAGCCAGTCGATTCTGGGGTTCTTTGCGCTCTATCAGGATATTACTGAACGCCGTCAGGCAGAAATCGCGCTCAAGGAAACCAACGAAACCCTGGAAGAACGCGTGCGCGAGCGTACCCAGGCGCTTTCGGAAGCCAACGCGGCATTGCGCCAGGAAAACCGCGTGCGCGCCGAAGCCGAGCAGGCCCTGCGCCAGGCTAAGCAGCTGGCCGAGGATGCCAACGCCTCCAAAACGCGCTTTTTGGCCGCCGCGAGCCACGACCTGCTGCAGCCATTGAATGCCGCCCGCCTGTTTACTTCGGCGTTGATGCAAAATATCACCGTGCCGGATACCCAGCGCACCATTGGCCATATCGATAATTCGCTTCAAGCAGCGGAAGAACTCCTCAGCACCCTGCTGGATATTTCAAAACTTGACGCCGGGGCTCTGACACCGCGGCGCAGCCACTTTGCGCTGGCGGATATCTTCCGCCCGTTGCGCGCCGAGTTTGAAGTGATGGCCGATGAGCGCGGACTGGATCTGGTCGTGGTGCCTACCCAGCAGTGGGTCGACTCGGATCCGCAGATGCTGCGCCGCATTGTGCAGAACTTCCTTTCCAACGCGATTCGCTATACCCAGGAAGGGCGGGTCATGCTCGGCTGTCGCCGTCAGGGCGAGCGGCTGGTAATTGAAGTCTGGGACAGCGGCCCCGGGATTCCCGACTCCAAGCTCAGTGAAATTTTCCAGGAGTTCCGTCGCCTCGATCAGGTATCACGGCACAAAGAAAGCGAAAAAGGCCTTGGCCTTGGGCTTTCCATCGCCGATCGCATGAGTCGAGTACTTGATCACCCGATCAAGGTTCGCTCATGGGAAGGCACCGGCACCGTCTTCTCGGTCAGCGTGCCGCGCGTTGAAGCCCGCGAAACCCGCGCCGACGACCAGGACCAGGGACCGCGCCGCACGGGCAACAAGTTGGCGGGGACCCGCATCGTGTGTATCGACAACGAAACGCTGATTCTCGAAGGCATGACCGCCATGCTCAGTGGCTGGGGCTGCGAGGTCTTCACCGCCACCAGTATCGGCGGCGCCAAATCGATCCTGCGCAACATGGACGGCGATCCCGATGCCATCCTGGCCGACTACCATCTGGATAACGAGGTTACCGGTTTGATGGCGCTCGAAGCCCTTAGTGAGCGATTGATTGGCGCCGTGCCCGGCATCGTGATTACCGCCGATCGCACCGAAGCCGTGGCCGAAGAGGTCAAACGTGCCGGGTATCAGCTGCTGCTCAAGCCGGTTCGCCCGGCTGCTTTGCGGGCACTGTTGACGCGTACGCTGCAGGCCAGCCGGGCCAAACCGTAACCGTTAAGAGCTTGGCTGTAAGACCTTAAACGACGACGCCGCGCTTGTTATACAACAAGCGCGGCGTCGAAGAAGACAACCGGAGAAAGGTTAGCCCCAACAGCGTCGTTATGACTCGACTTTGGGCGGCTCGACTTCCAGCTTCTGTGCGGCAATCACGGCTTGCGTACGCGAGTGTACGCCAAGCTTACGCAAAATGGCTGTCACATGCGCCTTGATGGTCGCCTCTGATACGTTAAGCTCGTAAGCAATCTGCTTATTCAGCAGACCTTCGGTAAGCATATTCAGCACCCGGAACTGCTGAGGCGTCAGCGACGCAATCGCTTCGGCAAAGCGCGACTCTTCCTCGCTGGTTTCTTCTAGAACGCCCGCCAATGCCTCGGGTAGCCACACCTCGCCTTGCAAAATCTCGCTGACCGCTTCAGCGATCAACTGCAGCGACGATGATTTGGGAATAAAGCCTGACGCGCCATAATCGATGGCACGGCGCACGACATATGGCTCGTCGCTGCCCGAGACGACTGCCACGGGGATATCAGGCATTTGCCCACGAAGCTGGATCAGCCCCGAAAAACCATGGGCGCCCGGCATGTGCAAATCCAGCAGAATGAGGTCAGCGTCCGGGTGTCGGTTGACCACCTCTGTTGTCGCCTCCATGGTATCGGCTTCCACGATTTCTGCCTGCGGGGCCAGTTGGCGCAACGCCTGGGTGAGTGCTGCACGAAACAGCGGGTGGTCGTCTGCGACGATAAACTTGTGGGCTACTGCCATGGATATTCCTCCGGTTCCTCAAGCAGCGGGGTTTGCTGCTGCCGCGACGCTAGGCTCATACGGTTAAGGCATGGTACCCCATGGGCTTCGTCATGCCCAAGCGTCACATGCATAATTTGTAATGGATTCTTCATCACGCTGAACAAAGCAGTGCCGGCGCGTTGGCCGGCACTGATAGTCATGGCCCTTGGGAAGCGGGCCATGACTCAGCCTGTTCTTTGTCACCTGCCCCGTCGTGGGAACAACGGAGGCAGCGAACGGGCTATTGATTAACGCGATGCTCGATCAATTCATCCACTACCGAAGGATCGGCCAGCGTGCTGGTATCTCCCAAGCCGTCGCATTCATTGGCGGCAATTTTGCGCAGGATACGGCGCATGATCTTGCCCGAGCGGGTTTTGGGAAGACCCGGTGCCCACTGAATAACATCCGGTGAGGCAATGGGTCCGATATCCTTGCGCACCCACTGGGTCAGTTCCTTCTTCAACTCATCCGTCGGGTCGATCTCATCGTTCAGGGTCACGTAAATATAGATACCCTGGCCTTTGATATCATGAGGGAAGCCCACCACAGCGGCTTCGGCAACGGCGGAGTGAGCCACCAGCGACGACTCGATCTCGGCGGTCCCCATGCGGTGACCCGAAACGTTCAGGACGTCGTCAACACGGCCGGTGATCCAGTAGTAGCCGTCTTCGTCACGACGACAGCCGTCACCGGTAAAGTACATGTTGTCGTAAGTGGAGAAGTAGGTCTGGACGTAGCGATCATGGTCGCCCCAGATCGACCGCGCCTGACCAGGCCACGCATCCAAAATGACCAGATTACCTTCAGCAGCACCTTCCAGCAGATTACCTTCGTTGTCCACCAGCGCGGGCTGAACGCCAAAGAACGGCTTGGTCGCCGACCCTGGCTTGAGCGGGGTGGCACCGGGCAGTGGTGAGATCATGATGCCGCCGGTCTCGGTTTGCCACCAGGTATCCACAATCGGGCATTGCTCGTTCCCAATCACACGGTAGAACCACTCCCAGGCTTCGGGGTTGATGGGCTCGCCCACCGAACCGAGCAGGCGCAGCGAGTCACGCTTGCTTGAATCCATGACATTGTCGCCGTGGGCCATCAAGGCACGCACGGCGGTCGGTGCGGTGTACAGGATATTGACGTTGTGCTTGTCGACGATCTCGCCCATGCGACCATGGGTCGGGTAACTCGGCACGCCTTCAAACATCAGCGTTGTGGCGCCGTTGGCCAGCGGGCCATAGACGATATAGCTGTGCCCGGTGACCCAGCCCACATCGGCGGTGCACCAATAGACTTCGCCGTCTTGGTAGTCGAACACATACTGATGGGTCATCGCCGCGAAGGTCAGGTACCCGCCAGTGGTGTGCTTGAGCCCTTTGGGTGCACCGGTTGAGCCCGAGGTGTAAAGAATGAACAGCGGGTCTTCGGCGCCCATCGCTTCGGGCTTGCATTCGGTGGACTGCTTGTCGACCAGGTCGCTAAACCACAGGTCGCGACCTTCTTTCCATTCAATCTCGCCGCCTGTGCGCTTGACCACCAGCACGTTCTGGCAGACATCGGTGCCTTCCCGTGTCAGGGCGGCGTCGACGTTGTCTTTCAGCGGTACCTGCTTGCCACCGCGCACCGACTCATCGGCGGTAATCACCAGCTTGGAATCGGCTCCGATAACCCGCTGGGCCACGGCATCGGGGGAGAAACCGCCAAACACGACCGAGTGCACCGCACCGATACGCGCACAGGCCAGCATGGCCATGGCAGCTTCGGGAATCATGGGCATATACAGGGTGACCGTGTCGCCTTTACCGACCCCCAATTCCTTCAGACCGTTGGCCAACTGGTTGGTGCGCTCGTAAAGCTCACGATAGGTGATGTGCTTGGATTCGTTGGGATCGTCGCCCTCCCAGATGATCGCGGTCTGATCGCCACGCTTTTCAAGGTGCCGGTCCAGGCAGTTGGCGGCGACGTTTAGCTGGCCGTCTTCAAACCAGCGAATATCGACATTGTCACGCGCGAAAGAAGTGCTCTTGATGTTGGTCGGCGCCTTGATCCAGTCAAGCCGCTTGGCCTGCTCAGCCCAAAAGCCTTCCGGGTCGTCTACCGACTGCTGGTACATAGCCGGGTAGGTGGCTTCGTCAGCCCACGCGTTGGCGGCGATATCCTCGCGCACCGGATAGACGTTCTGCTGTTCGCTCATGAAATTGCCTCTGTCCGTGGAAATGCACTCTCTAAAGGAATGTAGCCGATATTATTTTTAACGTTACCGGCACCACATAATGTCACCCTAGCATAAACCTCTCGGCCCGGCCTTCCCTTTAGACATTGGTATTAACATTTTTAACATTAATTACAACAACTTATACCAAGTAATCAGCGCATCATTCAGCACAATAGACCAAGGTCTCAGCACAATGACGACACCGATAGCGACGACCTTTTACGACCAAAGCATGACGTCGTGGCGTTAGCTGGTGGTCTCGGCAACCGCACCGGTAGCGATAAGGAGCCGGCTGCGCACGCGCCACGTTAAAGCGATGCGTCACCGTGGGCGGCAACCCGAACAGGTCACGCATCACGGTTTTCCATTCACGTCCGTGGGGTTTCAGGCGTGTTCCATCGGCGAGGTGAAACACCAGCCAGTGGGCCATTTCATGAGGGATAACCTCGTCGAAAAACGCGCAGCGGTTTTCATCCAGCAGCACCGGGTTGAACCTTAACCCGCCGCGGCCAAGGTGCGCCTGACCCGCGGAGGCGCCGCGCAGGTCAAACCATACCCCAGGACGAGGTAGCTCGGGATAGACCTCGCGGCAGCGCTGCCAGGCGTGCTCGACGCGCTCGCGGGCTGCCTGGTGCAACGCGTCAGTGGTCAGGGCCGCAAGGGTTGTATCAGGCCAGGGGGGGAGTGGCGTGGTCGTCATTAGTGATAAACTAGCTGTCATGGTGTCATTTTGACCGTTTGTTTCCGCTGCTCATTGACGAGGCTCCTTATGCCAGCGCGCCCCCATCCGCCCGAAGAGGCGACTCCGCCGCAGCCGCTGCTTGACGATGAACAACTCGACAGGCTGGACGACTTTCTCGCGTCAGATCAGGTCGACGAAGATGCCCTTGATCTGATTTCGGCGCACGGATTTCTCGTCGCGCTGGCGGTCGGGCCCAGCGAAGTGCCGCCTACCCAATGGATCGCCGAGCTGTTCCATGGTGAACCCCGCTACACCGACGAGGCACAGCGCGACGATATCATCCATCTGCTCACGCTGCTGCGCGATAACGCCATGGCGGTTCTCGAGCAGGGCGGCTTGCCTGAACTGCCCTTCGAGCTGACTCTTGCCGGCATGCCCGCCGAAGAGACCCCCATCGGTGATTGGTGCGCCGGGTTCATGGAAGGCGTGTTCTGCGATGAGAGCGCCTGGTTCCAGGATGATGAAGAAACCGCGGCCACCCTGCTACTGCCTTTCATGCTGCTGTCGGGACTGTTTGATGACGAGCCCGAGATGGCCGAGATGGCCGGCGACCTGGAACGCCAGGAAGCCCTGGTGACCCAGTTACCTGAGTTGGTGCTCGACCTTTATCTACACTACCGGGTGCCACCGGAAACTCCCAAGCCCAAGCCGCGCCGGAAGACGCCCGCCAAGGGCAAACAGCGCTGATAAGTTACTTGAGCCGCGTCACCAGGGCATCCAGCAACCCATAAACCCACTCTTTGGCGCGCTGCCCACACGGCCGCGCCGCCCATTTCGCAGCATCCACTTCGTCGCTCGCGGTAAAGTGGTGCTCGAAAAGCGTACGCACTTCCTGAGCCAGGCCGGGGTCCTCCACTTCCTGGTTCGCTTCGAGGTTCCAGTGCAGGTTCCAGTGGTCGAAATTGCACGACCCGATACTGACCCACTCGTCGGCCAACACAAATTTAGCGTGGATAAACGTCGGCTGAAACTCGTAGATACGCACCCCGGCCTTGAGCATCGCCTGATAAAAGCGCTGCCCGGCATAGCGCACGCCGGGATGGTCGTGTTTGGCGCCCGGCAGTAACAGCCGTACATCGACACCGCGCCTGGCGGCGCGCACCAATCGTCGCCGCAAGGGAAACGTGGGCACGAAATAGGGCGTACACAACCACAGCCGATGCTTCGCCTGCCCTACCCGTTGATGCAGCGAATAACGAATGGCCTGGTAGCGATAGCCCCTCGCCGACATGACTCGCCCACGCACGCCGTCGGCAAAACAGGGCGGTGTGCGCTGAACGGGCAATGGCTGGCTGCTACGCGCCTGCGCCTTATCGGGGCGCGTTAGCCTTGACCGCCACAACCGCCTGAACAGGCCTTCCCAGTCAGCCACCACCCGGCCTTCAACCCGCACCGCAATTTCATACCAGGCGTCAAGAAACTCATCGACCGCGCCAAAGCCGCCGGTGAACGCCAGCTCTCCATCGACCACCACGATCTTGCGGTGGTCGCGGCTCAAGTTGCGCGCCAGGGAGTGAAAACCCAGCGGGTTAAAAAAGCGCAGTTGGACACCTGCTTTGAGCAAGCGACGCCGGTCCTGGCTCGACAATCCCATCGAGCCAAACCCGTCCAGCAGCAAACACACCGTGACCCCGCGCTTGACCGCGTCGACCAGCGCCTCGCTGACGCGATCCGCCAACCTGCCCGACTCCATCAAATAGAGCTCTATCAGCACATAATGCTGGGCATGATGAATGGCCTCGAGCATCGCGGGTAGAAACCGCGACGCCTCAGGAAGCAGGGTAAAGCGATTGCCTTCGCGCCAGATCGGCGACATTCCCCCTCCTTGGTGAGCGTTAGCGCGTCAGGGCGCGATGGACATACATATCGTAGCGACTGGTTTTGCCTTCCAGCGTGTGCTGGGGCGCAGCCCCGGCAATCGGCGGCGCCTTCCGCGGTCGTTTGACCACTACACGGTGGGTGGCCACCTCCAGCGCAGCTTCCAGCAGGCGAGGTGCATCGTCATCGTCGCCCGCCAGCTCGCGAAACAGGCGCATCTCTTTTTTAACCAACGCCGATTTTTCGCGGTGGGGAAACATGGGGTCAAGATGGACCACCTGGGGATCAAAGGACGCGTCAGCTACCAGCGCGGCCAATGCCTCAGCGGCGTCCCCCTGGCGCAACGTCATACGCGCCGCAATGGGCGCGGTGTCGGCAGTGCTGGCGGCACGGGACAAACCATCGGCAAGCAGGGCGGCAATTGCCGGAACGCGCTCGATCATCAATACCGATGCGCCCAGGCTTGCCAGAACAAACGCATCGCGGCCCAGTCCGGCCGTGGCATCGACCACGTGTGGGTTGACCCCTTTGTTCAAGCCGCAGGCCTTGGCCACCAACTGACCTCGCCCACCGCCAAACTGACGCCGATAGGCAGCGCGACCCGCCACGAAGTCGACACCGAGCGGTTTGCCGAACTGCCGCTCATCGCCGGTTAACACCAGCTGCCCATCGCGGTAAGCAAGCGTTAAACCGGCGGGCAGTTCGCCGACATCAGGCAGCGTCATGCGGGCTTTTTCCACGCCACTTGGTTGCGCAGATAGACCGGCTGCACGGCGTGGGCTGGCTGCCCTAACCCGGCGGCGAAGTCCCGGCCAGCCAGCCAGGCCATTTCTTCGGCACGCGGCTCCAGGTCGGCCAGATGGTGCGTCATTGCCGCCTGAAACGGCGTGTTGAACTGCTCCCAAAGCGTAAAGCCTGTGCCGACGCCTACCCAGTCGGTTTCATCGTCGGGCAGTTGCACCACCTCGGGCGCCAGTACGGCCTCGTCGCCTTGACGGCGCACGCTGTCATTCAAACAGTGCCACGTCGCCACATAGACTTCCCCCATGCGAGCATCCAGCGCGGTCACCACATGGCGCAAGTGATAGCGGCGATGAGACTGAAGCGCCAGCGCTTCCAACGTGGAGATGCCCAACAATGGTCGATCCAGCCCAAACGCCAGGCCCTGGGCCACCCCGGCGGCAATGCGCAGCCCGGTGAACGCGCCAGGGCCGCGGCCATAGGCAACCGCATCCAACTGGCTTGGAGTAATCTGGGCATCGCCCAACACCTCGTCGACCATCGGCAACAGCCGCCGGGTATGCGCACGCGGCGTCATTTCAAAGCGCGCAACGCATTCGCTGTGGTCGGCGTCCTGGCGTAGCAAGGCAGCCGAGCAGGCGCTTGAGGACGCATCGAGGGCGAGTAGATATAGCGACATACGATTCAGCACTCGTGGGGAAATATACGAACAGTATACCTTTGGCTTGCCCATACGACGATGACCCGCGCTCGGCGGGCCATCACGGATTGGCTTGTGTTTGCCTAGGGAGCCTTAACTCAGCGCTTCGGTTACCTGACGGGTAATCTCATCCACGCTTCCGACCCCTTCAACGCGGTGGTATTGCGGTGCCGCCTCGGGATCCTGTTTAGCCCACTGCTGGTAATAATCGACCAGCGGTGCCGTTTGCTCATGATAGACCGCCAGCCGATTACGCACGGTCGCTTCCTGGTCATCCTCGCGCTGGATCAGCGCTTCGCCCGTCACGTCATCCTTGCCCGGCTCTTTGGGCGGATTGTGCTCGACATGGTAGACCCGGCCCGATTCAGGGTGCACGCGCCGACCCGCCAGACGGGTGACGATTTCTTCATCGGGCACGGCAATTTCCAGCACGTGGTCAAGCTTGACCCCGCCTTCCTTCATGGCGTCAGCCTGAGGAATGGTGCGCGGGAAACCGTCGAATAGAAAGCCATTGGCGCAGTCGGGCTGGCTGATACGCTCTTTGACCAGGTCGATAATGATATCGTCAGACACCAGGCCGCCGCTGTTCATGATCTCTTTGACCTTGAGGCCCAGCTCACTGCCATCCTTGATCGCCGCACGTAACATATCGCCGGTGGAAATCTGGGGAATGTTATAACGCTCGCAGATGAACTGAGCTTGAGTCCCCTTCCCCGCCCCGGGGGCACCCAACAGGATTAAACGCATGGCACTGCTCCTTGAATAATAGAAATGCAATAAATCAATGTGCCGACAATAACCGTGCCTCTCAGGCGACACAACTACCCAAAAGCCTGAAAGCCCAGTTATGAAGGCATTTTTTCAAATAAAATCAGCCAAGTGACGCCCAACCTGTACTTTGGTCGCCCTTGTGCTCAAAAACCGGCGGCCCAAACACAAGCGGCGCCCTTTCGGACGCCGCTTACCAGACCCTCTATCGCCACTTACAACAGTAAACGACGAATATCGGTCAGGACATCCGCGAGGAACGCGGTAAAGCGTGCTGCATCGGCACCGTTGATCGCACGGTGGTCGTAGGACAGCGACAGCGGCATCATCAGCCGCGGCTGGAAGGCGCTGCCATCCCATACCGGCTTCATCTGCGACTTGGAAACGCCCAGAATCGCCACTTCCGGCGCATTGACGATTGGCGTGAACGCGGTACCACCAATCGAGCCCAGGCTCGAAATGGTAAAGCAGCCGCCGGTCATCTCGTCGCGTTTGAGCTTTTTGGACTGCGCTTTCTTGCCCAGCTCAGCCATTTCCTTGGCAATCTCGATCAGGGATTTCTGGTCGGCGTTACGCACCACCGGGACCATCAAGCCTTCTGGCGTGTCCACCGCAACCCCGATATGCACGTAGTTCTTCCATACCAGCGTTTCGCCGTCACCTTTCAGGCTAACGTTGAACTGCGGGAACTTGCGCAGTGCAAAGGCACAGGCTTTCACCATAAATGGCAGCGGCGTCAACTTCGCGCCCTGAGCCTCGGCTTCGGCCTTCATCGACTTGCGGAAGTTTTCAAGCTCGGTGATATCCGCTTCGTCGAACTGGGTGACGTGGGGTACGTTGAGCCAGCTGCGATGTAGATTGGTCGCGCCCATTTTGAGCAGACGTCCCATCGGCTTCTCTTCGACCTCGCCAAACTGGCTGAAGTCGACTTCCGGCACCGGCGGTATACCTGCGCCACCGGTAGCGGCGGGCGCTGCACCGGGCTGCGCTTTGCCCTGATTGGCAATCGCCTGCTTCACATAAGCCTGAACGTCTTCTTTCAGCACGCGGTCTTTCGGGCCGCTGGGCTTAACCAGGCCCAGATCGACACCCAGTTCACGCGCCAGCATACGTACGGCGGGGCCAGCATGAACCAGCTTGCCATCCCGCGGTTTGTGCGATGCCATCTGCGCTTCGGGGCTGGGGGTGCCAGCAGGCGACGCGGCAGACTTTTCGCTCGAGGGGCTGGCGCTCTGCGGCTGGGCTTTTTCAGGTGCCGCTTTATCAGGTGCAGCTTTCTTCGAAGCTGTCTGCTTGGCACCCGCGACTTCGATATAGCCGATCACATCGCCTTCGGAGACCGTGTCGCCCTCTTTAACGGTCAGCTCGAGGAGCTTGCCTTTGTAGGGACTCGGGACATCCATCGACGCCTTATCGGATTCCAGTGTGATCAGCGGGTCTTCTTCATTGACCTCGTCACCGGCCGCTACGCCAATTTCAATAATCGGCACGTCGGAGGAACCAGACAGATCCGGTACGCGAATCTCTTTGCGCTCCGGCTCGCCGCTGGCGGCTTCTTCTGGCTCGTCATCCGGCTCAGCCGCCGCTTGTGGTTCACTGCTGGCCTGGCTGGACGCCTGCTCGTCTGGCGCATCGTCTGCATCGCCGCCTTCACCGGCGATTTCCATTTGTCCAATGACATCGCCTTCCGAGACCGTATCGCCTTCTTTAACGCTGAACGAGACGATTTTACCGGTGTGTGGACTCGGCACGTCCATGGAGGCTTTATCGGACTCCAGGGTGATCAAGGTGTCTTCGGCGTCAACATCATCGCCTTCGCTCACCGCGACCTCAATGATTTCAACGTTATCCGAGCCACCCAGATCGGGCACTTTGATATCCACGGTCTGCTTGCCGCCGGATGCCTTTTTGGCAGCAGGCTTCGAGGGTTCCGGTGCAGATGCTTTGGCGGGCGCTTCATTCTGCTGGCTGTCGGATGACTCAGCGGCGGCCTCGTCGCTATCACCGCCGGCATCGGCATCGCCACCGCCTTCGACTTCCAGCTCGACGATATCGTCGCCTTCTGAGACCGTATCGCCCTCTTTGACCAGCACTTTGACGACCTTACCCCCTTTCGGAGCGGGAACGTCCATACTGGCTTTATCGGATTCGAGCGTGATCAGGGTGTCTTCTGCTTCAATGACATCGCCTTCCGACACCGCAATCTCGATGATTTCGACATCGGTATCGCCACCGATATCGGGAACTTTGATGATTTCGCTACTCAAGGTCGCGCTCCTTTAAAATCGGATCGAGCCGGCGGGCACTAGCCCGCCGGGCAGCGGATCAGCTGGTCAGCGGGTTCGGCTTGTTGACATCGATGCCGTACTTCTTCAAGGCGTCACCGACAAGCTTGCGATCGATTTCACCACGGTCTGCCAGTGCGCGCAGCGCCGCGACGGTGACGAAGTAACGGTCGACCTCAAAGAAGTAACGCAGCTTCTCGCGGGTATCGGAACGACCAAAGCCGTCGGTACCCAGTACGGTGTAATCGTTCGGCACCCAGGCACGCACCTGATCGGCGTATAGCTTCATGTAGTCGGTAGACGCGATCACCGGCCCTTCACGGCCTTCCAGACACTTGGTGACGTGAGGCTTGTTGGCCTCGGCATCCGGGCTCAGGAAGGCTTCACGGTCCAGCAGCAGCGCTTCACGACGCAGTTCATTGAAACTGGTCACGCTCCAGATATCCGCGCCGATTCCCCAGTCGTTTTCAAGCAGTGTGGCAGCTTCTTCGACTTCGCGCAGGATCGTACCCGAGCCCAATAGCTGCACGCGGCCCTTCTTGCCCTTGGTTTCGCGCAGCAGGTACATGCCTTTGACGATATCGTCGACGGGCACGGTTTCAAGCTCAGGGTGCTCGTAGTTCTCGTTCATTACCGTCAGGTAATAGAAGCAGTTCTCCTTATCGGTGAACATGCGCTTCATACCATCCTGCAGGATTACCGCCACCTCATGAGCATAGGTCGGGTCGTAGCTTCTGCAGTTGGGAATGGTCGATGCCTGAATCAGGCTGTGACCGTCCTGGTGCTGCAAACCTTCGCCGTTGAGCGTCGTACGGCCTGCGGTGCCGCCGACCATGAAGCCACGTGCCTGAAGGTCGCCTGCCGCCCAGGCCAGATCACCAATACGCTGGAAACCGAACATCGAGTAATAGACGTAAAACGGCAGCAGCGTAACATTGTTGTTGCTATACGAAGTCGCCGCTGCAATCCACGCCGACATCGCGCCTGCTTCGGAAATACCTTCCTCGAGAATCTGACCCTTCTGATCTTCACGGTAGAACATGATCTGGCCTTTATCGACCGGCTCATACTTCTGCCCTTCAGAGGTATAGATCCCCAACTGACGGAACATGCCTTCCATGCCGAAAGTACGCGCTTCGTCAGGAATAATCGGCACCACTTTTTTGCCGATTTTCTTGTCTTTGACCAGCCCGTTCAGCACCCGCACAAAGGCCATGGTGGTGGACACTTCGCGCCCTTTGGAACCGCCCATTTGCGAGGCAAAGGCTTTATCTTCGAGGCTGGGAATTTCCAACGCGTCGAAGTCGCTGCGACGGCTGGGCAAATAGCCACCCAGGCGCTCGCGCTGGAGGTGCAGGTACTTAAGCTCGGGGGAATCCTGTTCCGGCATGTAGTACGGCACGTCTTTGAGCTGTTCGTCGGTCAGCGGAATCCCGAAGCGATCACGGAAGGTCTTGAGCGCTTCGTGTTCCATGCTCTTGACCTGGTGGGCTTCGTTGGCGGCTTCGCCATCGCCGCTACCCATGCCATAGCCCTTGACGGTATGCGCCAGGATGACCGTGGGCTTGCCGTTTGAGGTGTTGACCGCCTCGTGGTAGGCCGCGTAGACCTTGAACGGGTCGTGACCACCGCGGTTGAGCTTCCAGATGTCCTCGTCGGAGAGGTCTTTGACCATCTCTTCGGTTTCTGGATACTTGCCGAAGAAGTGCTCGCGGGTATAAGCCCCGCCGTTGGCCTTGTAGTTCTGGTACTCGCCGTCGACCGCTTCGTCCATGCGGTTTTGCAGGACGCCTTTCTTGTCCTTCTCGAACAGCGGATCCCAGTGGCGACCCCAGACGACCTTGATAACGTTCCAGCCCGCACCGCGGAAGACACCCTCGAACTCGTCCATGACGCGGGAGTTACCGCGCACCGGACCGTCCAGGCGCTGTAGGTTACAGTTGATGACGAAAATCAGATTGTCGAGGTTCTCTCGACCTGCCAGGGAAATGGCCCCCAGGGATTCCGGCTCGTCGCACTCGCCGTCACCCATGAAGCACCAGATCTTGCGGTCGTACATGTCTTTCAGCTCACGGTGATGCAGGTACTTCATCACGTGCGCCTGATAGATCGCCTGGATCGGACCAAGGCCCATGGAGACCGTCGGGAACTGCCAATAATCCGGCATCAGCCAGGGGTGCGGGTAGGATGACAAGCCATCCCCATCGACTTCCTGACGGAAACGGTCCATCTGTTCTTCGCTCAGACGGCCTTCCAGGTAAGAACGCGCGTAGATGCCCGGCGCCACATGGCCCTGAATGTAGATCAGGTCGCCTTCAAAGTCGCCCTGAGGCGCGCGGAAGAAGTGGTTAAAGCCCACGTCATACAGCGTGGCCGACGACATGAAGCTGGCAATATGGCCGCCCAGGCCGGGCTTGGCGCGGTTGTTGCGAATCACCTGGGCAATGGCGTTATAGCGGATCAGGGAGCGGATACGGCGCTCCATGAATAGGTCGCCAGGCATCGGCGCTTCGCGGTGAACCGGAATCGTATTACGATGCGGGGTTGTCACCGAGAAGGGCACCCTCATGCCGTCCCGACGCAGGCGGTCCGCCAGGCGGGTCATCAGGTAGCGGGCACGATCTTCGCCCTCACGATCCAATACCGATTCCAGGGAATCAATCCATTCCGTGGTTTCGATCGGATCGAGATCTTCTCTTGTCTCCAGACTCATAGAGGTCTCTCCGAATGACGATAAATGACAATCAACCCCGCTAGCCCGTCGGGCCTGGGGCGGCTGTGGTGTGTCGCCACCACTGGCATGCTGGTAATCGACGCCTGAGCGTCGTCTGTTTTTTCTTCTACATTCAACGAGCTACCTACATGAAAATGTAGTAAAGCTACATAATTGTTGTAAAAGTTAGCCTTTTGTATATGCGAAGATACCGCAAAGTCGCCACGCTGCCAATTCCAGTAACACCTAAAAGGCTATCGAAAACAAACTATTGCACCGCAACATAAGGCATTGTTAAGACACCAGGCGAGTCGACCAAGGCACAAGCCGGTGTAGTCAAACTACCGTTTTAATTTCTTGGCCCATCACGACTTAAATCATCTTTCAGGGTCGAACACCTGACGCCAATAGGCCCAATCAAACGTTGGCCCGGGGTCGGTTTTACGCAACGGCGCCACCCTTGCATGACTGGTCACACGATCAGGGGTAAGCGCAGGATAACGGTCCAACAGCCACTCAACGGCTTCGGCCAATGCCATATACTGGGCCTTGGTAAAGGGCGTCGTTTCATCGCCTTCCAGTTCGATACCCACCGAGAAATCATTGAGCGCTTGCCGCCAGCGCAGCTGGCGAGGATCCCACCACCGGGAACGTCCTGCGTGCCAAGCCCGCTGGTCGGTGTCGACAAACTGGACGCACTCGCCATCACGTCGAATCAGCAGGTGGGCGGATACCTGTAAATGAGCGATGGCGGCAAAATAAGGATGTGCCTCGGGATCTAGCTGGTTAGTAAATAATGCCTCTATAGCCGCTCCCTGAAACTGACCAGGCGGCAGGCTGATAGCATGGATCAGCAGCAGCGATACTTCCTCATCGGGGCGCTGGTCTGCATTTGGCGACGCCACTTGGCGTGCGCCTTGCCATCGGCCAGGAGAAGATTGTAAGTCAATCACGCGAAGGACTCCTCTACGTTGGCGCACTCTTTCACTATAATGCCGGTCATCGACGTTAACGCCCAGAGAATTGATGCCATGCATTACCAAACTGCACTTGCCGAAGAAATCCGCTCCAGTGCTGCGCGCCTGCTCGCCGAAGATGTGGGGCCTGGCGACATCACCGCCCAGTTGATCCCTGACCACCAGTTGGCGACGGCGGAGGTCATTACCCGCGTCCCGGCCGTGCTGTGCGGTGTTGCCTTTGTCGACGATATTTTCCGCCGCTTGGACAGCCGCGTCGCACTTCACTGGCAAGCCGCCGATGGCGACCGACTGGAGGCCGGGCAATGTTTTCTCACCCTGGAGGGCCCCGCGCGTAGCCTGCTGACCGGCGAGCGCGCCGCCCTCAACGTGCTGCAAACCCTGTCGGCCACGGCGACAACGACCCGCACCTATGTCGACCTTATCGCCGATACCGGCGTGCGCTTGCTGGATACCCGCAAGACGCTACCCGGCATGCGGCTGGCACAGAAATACGCCGTCATGTGCGGCGGCGGCCACAATCATCGCATTGGCCTGTGGGATGCGTTTCTGATCAAGGAAAATCATATCGCCGCCTGCGGCGGCATCCAGGCGGCTGTCGCCCAGGCGCGTAAGCTGGCCGCCGAGCTGCCCGTTGAGGTGGAGGTCGAAAATTTTGCCGAGTTGGAGCAGGCGCTTACTGCAAAAGCGGATGTGATTATGCTGGATAACTTCAGCCTGGATGAACTGCGCACGGCCGTTGAGCTGACGGCCGGTAGCGCCACGCTTGAAGCGTCGGGGAATGTCAATGCCGAGACGCTGCGCGCGATTGCCGAGACGGGGGTCGACTGTATTTCCTGCGGCACCTTGACCAAGGACATCCAGGCCATTGACCTGTCGATGCGGGTCACCCGCCAGGCGACCCGCTAACCGTGAGCGATTAGGTCTCGACGGCATTGAGTCGCTTCAGCAACCGAAAACGCTGCAGCGGCTCACCGCCACGCTCGACCCACTGCTCACCCAAGTTTTGCCAGCCGCGTCGCAGCAGCCGTTCGTAAAGCGTCAGGCTTGCTTCGATCTGGATACGGTCAATGCCTTGCTCCAACAACCACCGCTCAGCGTGAATCAACAGCGTGGTGCCGATCCCGCGCCCGTTGAGCGATGGCCATACGTAGAGCGTCTCAACCCGACCAGCTGGCACATCCAGCTCGATAAACCCAACGCAGCGCCCGTCACAGCTGGCAACCAGCGTCGTATATAACGCCTGGCGCGCTGACCAGGCGCTGGCCTCACGGGGTAAGACACTCGCCCATGCACGTCGCTGCGCCAGGCTGTAACGCGTCGCGGCACCTTGCATGACGGCATGGTAAAACACCTCCGCTTGATCAGCGGCGTCTCGGGCGCGTGCCAAGCGGTAAGTAACCCGAGCCGTCGAGGGCTGTGCAATCTGTTCGTCTGTCATGTTTCACCATGTGAGCGTTATCGCTTTCTTTTTCAAGGCATGCTCAGCACCACTGTACTGACGACACGGCTGTTTTATACTCAGCCTCTGGTTTTCCCTTTGATAAGGCAGTGTGATGCATCATGCCCCACTCAGCGAGTCCTTTTCGCTGACACCTATCGGCTATGTGGTAAGCGACTATGCCGATAAATTTGGCGTTCCCCGCCAGCCAGGCCTGGCGCCTGCCGCCAACGCAGAATTGATACTTAGCCCGCCCTACGACGACCCGCTGGCAGTACGTGGGCTCGACGCGTTCAGCCATGTGTGGATAAGCTTTATCTTCCACCAAAGCCCGGAACGTTGGACGCCTCTCGTCAGACCGCCGAGGTTAGGCGGCAACCGGAAAGTAGGCGTGTTTGCCAGCCGCAGCACACATCGCCCCAACCGGCTTGGCCTGTCGCTAGTCGAACTCAGTCGTATCGACACACGCCAGGGCGTGCGCCTAATACTGTCAGGCTGCGATCTGGTCAACGGGACGCCCGTGGTGGATATTAAACCCTACCTCCCCTGGGCTGAAGCACACCCTCAGGCGCAGGCGGGATTTGCCCCCGCCCCGCCCGAACAATTGATGGTGCACTTCAGCGCCACGGCGCTGGATCAGCTGACCAAGCGCGCTGACCGCGACTCGCTCAAGGCGCTGATCGAGCAGGTCATTGGCCAGGACCCTCGACCGGCCTACCAGCACAGCCAACCCTCCGAGCGGGTTTACGGCGTGCGGCTTCGCGATGTGGACGTCAAATTTTGTCCGCGCCAGAACGGCGAAACCACCACGATGGAGGTGGTGGCTATCGACACGTTAGCGGCTGAACGTTAGCGGGGAAAGGTAATCCCCAGGCGGCGGCCAACTTCCTCGTAGGCTTCAATCACGCCGCCAAGGCCCTGACGAAAACGGTCCTTGTCGAGCTTCTCGCGGGTATTGGCATCCCATAACCGGCATCCGTCGGGGGAAAACTCATCACCCAGCACCACCTGGCCGTTAAATACGCCAAACTCAAGCTTGTAATCCACCAGCAGCATATCGCCCTCCGCGAACAGCTGCTTGAGCACGTGGTTGACCTTGAAGGTGAGCGTTTTCATCTTGACGAGTTGCTCAGGGGTCGCCCAGCCAAAAGTTTCGGCCAGCGACTCATTGATCATCGGGTCGCCCTTGTCATCGTTCTTAAGGAACAACTCGAAGGTCGGCGGGGTCAGCGCGATGCCTTCCTCAACACCGAGGCGCTTGACCAGACCGCCCGCGGCGATATTGCGCACCACGCATTCCACCGGGATCATCTGCATTTTCTTGACCAGACTTTCTGTGTCAGAAAGCTGCTTCTCGAAATGCGTCGGAATGCCCGCGTCTTCCAGGCGTTCCATGATGAAGGCGTTGAAGAGGTTATTCACCATCCCCTTGCGCGCCAGCGACTCTTTTTTCTTGCCGTCAAAGGCGCTGGTGTCATCACGAAACTCAAGTACCAGCAGGTCCGGATCATCGGTGGTGTAGACAGATTTTGCCTTACCGGCGTAGAGTTCTTGGCGCTTTTCCATGGGTGCTCCGCAAAGAGGCAAAAGTCATTGAATTAACGTAAATAGCCGGCTACCCGCTCAAGCAGTTCGCGCTCGGCGCTTTCACTCAACGGTTGCTCACCAGCCGCCTTGGCGCGAAGCACGCTTTGGTCGCCGCGAGGCTCAACGACCAGGCGCACTTCTCGTGCCTGCTCGCTTGTATCGGTGAACAAAACCATCTGCAACAAACTTCGGTCGCGCTGTTCGCGGGCCAGATAGCTTACAAGGAAGGCATAATTATCAGGATCGGCGGCGAGCAACTCGCGCTCGTCAGCTTGATCGAAGTCCTGCGCAAGATAGTAATGGATTTCAGCCCATACGCGATCCGCCGCGTAAGGCATTGCCACTTCCCATCCATCGCCAAGCTGACGAAGCGAAAGAAGTTCATCGTTTTGCAAACGCTGCGCGCTCCAGGACGATGCAGTGGCTGAGGCGGTTTGAGAAGCCGCAGTGTTGGGGCTTAGGTAGGATTGTAGTGCCTCAAGACAGCTTGCCATGCTTTGTCCACCGCGCTCGCAGCGAACTTCACTGCTGCCCTCGCGGAGACCGCTCTGCAAACGGAATTCAGCCTGGGAAGTGACCAGAACACCGTCACTGGCGCGGCTTTCCTGAACGACCAAGCCGCGCTGACGTACGAAGCTTTCGAGCTGCGTCCAGACGCTACCCGGATCAGCTGCCACCACTAACCAGCGCTGGTCGCCGATCTCGCGGCTTTCAACGTAATCAACTTCCGTGCTTTGCCCAACCGTAAGAGGTTGAGGAGGACGTACCTCGGTAACGCCATCACGTGCTCGCTGGCTGACGGCTTCCGGCACCGGCAGTGCCTCGCGATAACGCTGGGTATTGCGAGTTTCGGGTAATACCAACGGCGACGCAGGTTCTACGTCGGCATAATCCAAATTGCGATCATCATAAAAACCTTCATCCCGGGCGCAACCGGCAAGCGTCACAGCACCTGCCAGGGCCAGCGGAATCCATTTCAGCGCGCGTTTTTCAAGCACAGAGCTCATCAAGCCACCTTAACAGTCAACAGATCGTTTACCTGACGCCATGCAACACAGGATCGCCAAGTAGCAAAAATTCTTTGCGGTTTATTCCTCGACAACCCCCGCAAGCTGCAGGGCTTCGCTGACCGTGGCGTGATACTTGTCTGACAGCCACGTCAACGGCAGACGAATGCCCGCGTCTGCGTAACCCATTCGGTTTAACGCCCACTTTACCGGAATAGGGTTGGACTCGATCCCCAGGTTGGTATGCAGCGGCATCAAGCGTGTGTTGATCTGGTGTGCCTTATCCGCATCCCCGGCTACCGCAGCAACGCACAGCTCATGCATGGCATTGGGTGCGACGTTCGCAGTCACCGAAATATCACCATGCCCACCCATCAGCATGAAATCACAGGCAGTGGCGTCGTCACCCGAGTACAGCATGAAGTCGCTGCCCTTGAGGCGGGCGATAAGGTCTTCCGCACGCTCCAGGTTACCCGTAGCATCTTTCAAGCCGATGATATTGTTAATCTCGGCCAACCTGACAACCGTCTCATTATAAAGATCTGAGCAAGTACGTCCCGGCACATTGTAAAGAATGACCGGTAATTTACTGCCTTCAGCCACCGCTTTGAAGTGCTGGTAGAGGCCTTCCTGGGTTGGCTTGTTATAGTAAGGACATACGGACAGACAATAGTCAGCGCCAACTTCACTGGCATAACGCGCCAGCTCGACGGCTTCAGAGGTCGCATTGGCCCCTGTACCGGCGATCACCGGAATGCGTCCATCCACTTCCTCGACCACACTGCGTATCACGTCAAAGTGCTCGGCAAACGACATGGTTGTCGGCTCCCCGGTGGTACCTGCGGCCACAATCCCGTCGGTGCCATTGTCGAGATGGAAGTTCACCAGACGACGAAGCGCCTCCCAGTCGATGTCGCCATTGACTTTCATCGGCGTCGCCAGGGCGACGATGCTGCCTGTGATCATCCTTTTTTCCTCACCTGCAAGTGGTTAAATCGAGCGTCTGAATATCACGAGATAAGGAGCCGAGCTAGTGCTTTACGCAGCGTGCCATCATCTCAACAGGAATCCACAAAGGACAAATGGTACTCAGGCCGCTCGACCCTGTACAGCGGAAAGCGCGGCGAGTTTTGCCCCAGCGATGCTTTCTTCTTTGACATGCGGCGCAAGCTTGCGTGTAATCGCCTTTGAAAACCACTCTACCTGAGGAATATTTTATGCCACTAGAGATAGGCCAGACGGTCCCCGATTTTTCAGCACCGGCAACGGGTGATACCACCCTGACGCTATCCGAGCTTCGCGGCCAGCAGGTTGTTGTGTACTTCTATCCCAAGGCCAGCACACCGGGGTGCACCACCGAAGGCGGCGACTTCCGCGACCGCAAAACCGATTTTGACGCTGCGAACACGGTGATTGTGGGTGTTTCCCGGGACGGTATCCGCGCCCAGGAAAACTTCAAAGCCAAACAGGACTTCAACTTTACGCTGGTGTCAGACAAGGACGAGACGGTCTGCCAACTATTTGATGTCATCAAGCTTAAAAAGCTATATGGCAAAGAGCACTTAGGCATCGAACGCAGCACCTTTCTAATTGACAGCGACGGCAAGCTCGCCCAGGCCTGGCGGGGCGTCAAAGTGCCCGGTCACGTCGATGAAGTGCTCGCGGCGGCTCAGGCACTTAACGCGCGTTAAACGCCCCTCCCCATCTGCTTAGCGGATGGGGATAAACCAAGCCTACCCAGCGAGCTATCTTCCATCACAGCGACTCTTCGCTGGCAAGAGCGTGATGACCCTCATCGCGCCCTTGCATTCCCCGCGGCCATGCATGCACCAATGCCTTCAGCAGCGTGGCAAGTGGAATGGCAAAAAACACCCCCCAGAACCCCCATATCCCGCCGAAGAACAACACCGCCACAATCACTGATACCGGGTGAATATTGTTGGTTTCCGAGAACAGCACCGGGGCAAGCACGTTGCCATCCAATGCCTGAATAACCCCATAAGCCACCAGCACGTAGGCAAACGATTCGCTTAACCCAAAATGAAACCCGGCCACTGCCGCGACAGGCAAGGTGGCAACGGCCGCGCCGATATACGGCACCAGGACCGAAAAGCCGACCAATACAGCCAGCAGCGCTGTGTAAGGCAATTGAAAGAACGAAAACGTGATAAAGGCGACGGTGCCGACAATAATGATCTCGATAAACTTGCCGCGAATATAGTTGGCAATCTGGTCGTCCATTTCATGCCAGATACGCGTCATCAATGCCCGCTTTTGCGGCAGTAGCGACAGCGTAAAGCCGACCAGCACCTCACGATCCTTGAGCATGAAAAAGACCAGAATAGGCACCAGCACCAGATAGATAATCAGCGATAAAAGGTTGCCCAGGGATGCCAGCGATAACGTCAGGGCACGCTGACCTAACTGGCTTATCTCGCGGCTCGCGACACCAATCCAGTTTTGCATTTGATCTGGGGTAATCAGGTTGGGGTAGCGCGATTGCAGTTCATCCAGCCAACTCTGCCCGCTGGCAAACATGCGCGGCGTTTCCTGGACAAGGCCAATCAGTTGATCCCATATCAGCGGCAGCAAAATAAACGCCAGGGCCAATAGCACGCTGACGAACCCGAGAAACACCACGATCACTGAGAGCAGATGAGGAATGCCACGACGGGTCAAGGCGCCCACCACGCCCTGAAGCAGGAAAGCGACGACCAACGCGGTAAAAAAAGGCGCCAACATACGGCCGAACCAGATCACCGCGGCAAATCCAGCGATGAGCACCACAAGCAGGATCAAGGCTTCTTCGTCTGAAAAATACCGTTCGACCCAGCTTTTTAAGATCGTTCGCATGGTCATGAGCGCTCGCCTTCTGCCTTGCGAAGCCAATAATGGTAGATATCGCCACGCTGCTCGCGGGCTTCCAGATGATGAGCACTCTGCTCGGCAAAGGCTTCTATATCACGCCACGAGCCTGCATCCGTGGCGCGCACTTCCAATAACTGCCCCGGGGCAAGGCCCGCCAAGGCCTGCTTGGCCTTGAGCAACGGTAACGGGCAATGAAGCCCGCAGGCGTCGAGCACGCTATCAGGCTGTAACCGCGTTGTTTGCTCTACCATTTTTCTCCCCTCAAAAAAGACCCTGCACGTATCGCCCATTGTTGCATAGACTGTGCAGTATTGACTGCGCATTGATTTAACGGCACTTCACAGCGTGAATCAATGTCATAAGTAGTCACCTAGCGCTTTCCATCACCGATGAGGATGCCATGCCGCGCTTTTTTAACGCCTCAGCAGGCTGGACGCGCGCCTTAGCGCTCGCCTGCAGTACGACGTTGTTAACCCCTTCGTCTGCCATCAGCGACGAGCAGACGTTACCCAGCCTGGGCAGCAGCTATTCGTCGGCTAGCAGCGAAGAACACCGGCTGGGCCGCGCCTGGCTTCGTCAGTTCCGCGCCCACGCACCCCAATGGCAGGATCCGATTGCCCATGATTACTTGACCAGCCTCGTTGATCGCCTGGCCCCGCACAGCCAACTTGGCGACCTGGACGTGACTACCGTCATGGTCGACCACCGAACGCTCAATGCCTTTGCCGTCCCCGGCGGCGTGGTAGGGATCAATGCTGGCCTGTTCGCCTTTGCTGAAGACGAAGGCGCCTTTGCCTCGGTCATTGCCCACGAACTTGGCCACTTATCCCAGCGCCACTATGCACGTAGCAGCGAGCGCGCTGAACAGACACAGCTACCGGCCATGGCCGGAATGCTGGCCGGATTACTGATCGCGGCCGGCGGTGGTGGCAATGCGGGCATGGCCGCCGCTATGGGGTCTCAGGCTGCCCTCATTCAGGACCAGCTCACCTACTCACGCCGCTACGAGCAGGAAGCAGACCGAGTGGGTCTTCAGGCCATGGCCGCTGCCGGCTACGACCCTGAGGCCATGGCGCGCATGTTCCGCACCTTGCAACGCATGGCCAGCCTCCAGGGCGGTACGCCGCCGGAGTTCCTGCTGACCCACCCTGTGTCGGAATCTCGCTTGAGCGATGTGCAATCGCGGGCCGCCCAAATGAACATTGCCTCAAGCTACTCAAACGACATGCTCTACGACATGATTCGCGGCCGTGCCTTATTGCAGATTCACCAACAGTCGCCCCGACAAGCCGTTTCCCGCTTGGCTCAGGAAGACGCCAACGAAGTGGCACAGCGCTATGTGACCGCTCTGGCCGACGCTCAGTCCGGCCAAGTGGACGCCGCGCTACAAGCGCTTGATCAACTGCGCGATGAACAGCCTGATCTTGCCATGTTACCGGCGTCGGCGGCAGAAGTTGCGCTTCAGGCGCAGCGCTATGATGAAGCGATCCAGCGCAGTCAGCGATTACTGCGCTTAATGCCTAACTACTTGCCTGCCCAACTTATATTAGCCGAGGCGCAACTTCAGCGAGATCCCAATGCGGCCTATGACATCCTGCGCGACGTCACCGCGCAATATCCTGAAAACCCGCAGGGTTTTAACCTGCTGGCAGAAGCTGCCGGGCGAAGCGGGCGTAACGGCTTGGGTCATCTGGCCCGGGCGGAATATCTTCAGCTGACCGGGCGCATGGATAGCGGTATTCGCCAGTTGGATATAGCCGAAGACGCCGCTGAACGCGAAAACGATCAGCGGACGCTGGCACGCATCGAACAGCGTCGCGAGGATTTCATGGACTACCGCGAGGCCTTGGAAGAGTTCTAGGCGCAACCGATTCAGGCATCACGGTTATACGGACGCACGGCCAGACTGGCCGTGCGCGTTGTTAAGCGTTGAAGTTAAGCATACGCTCCAGCGGCTTGAGCGCCTGTTGGCGCAATTCACTGCTGACCTGAATCTCGCCGCTGCCCTCCCGTAACGCGCCCGCCAGATTGTCGAGAGCGTTCATTGCCATCCACGGGCAATGCGCACAACTACGGCAGGTCGCGCCGTTACCCGCCGTCGGTGCCTCGAACAGCGTCTTATCGGGGACCGCTTGCTGCATCTTGAAGAAGATACCGCGATCGGTTGCCACAATCAGCTGTTCGTTGGGGAGGGTTTTGGCCGCGTTGATAAGCTGCGATGTCGACCCCGCCACATCGGCCAACTGAACCACCGGTTCAGGCGACTCCGGATGAACCAGCACGGCGGCATCCGGGTACAGCCGCTTGAGGTCCTCGACGCCTTTCGCCTTGAACTCCTCGTGGACAATACAGGCACCGTCCCACATGAGCATATCGGCACCGGTTTTTTTCTGGATGTAGCCACCCAGGTGTTTATCGGGCGCCCAGAGGATTTTTTCGCCTTTGGCCTGAAGGTGCTCGATTACATCGACAGCGATGGATGAGGTGACCACCCAATCGGCGCGCGCCTTGACGGCAGCCGACGTATTGGCATAAACGACCACGGTGCGGTCAGGATGGGCATCACAAAAAGCGCTGAACTCGTCGGCAGGGCATCCGATATCCAGGGAGCAGGTCGCCTCCAAGGTGGGCATCAGCACGCGTTTTTCAGGCGACAGAATCTTGGCGGTTTCGCCCATGAAGCGCACCCCGGCCACCACCAGGGTGGTGGCATCGTGGCGGGCCCCGAAGCGTGCCATTTCCAGCGAATCGGCCACGCAACCGCCGGTCTCTTCTGCCAATTGCTGAATGGCGTCGTCGGTATAGTAGTGCGCTACCAATACGGCGTTGTGCTGGTTAAGCAACTGCTTGATTTCCGCTACGCGCGCCTGGTCTTCGGCGGGTATGCGGGTCGGGCAGTACGGGCTGGGGAGCGGAGCATCAAGCTCAGCTTGAGTAGTCATAATAGTCATCGTGTCTACCACTGTGACGAACAGGGAATCCCCCTGCTAAACATCAGTCACGGCGTATGCACTCCGCACGCGCCGCTCTCATTGGCAAAAACCGCTGCGTCTTTCGCGTTGGATTTCTGCCGGTCTCAACAATCATGAGACTATTTTGGCGGGAAATGGTTGCTGACGGCAAGTCGAATTGTCAGGCATCAACCGTGCGCATATAGCAAAACACCCCTGACAGCGGACTGTCAGGGGTGTCGAATCTGGTGGGTCGTGCAGGATTCGAACCTGCGACCAATTGATTAAAAGTCAACTGCTCTACCAACTGAGCTAACGACCCGCTGCTCACGCGGCGGTGGCAAATCTAAATAAAGTTCGGCTGGTGGGTCGTGCAGGATTCGAACCTGCGACCAATTGATTAAAAGTCAACTGCTCTACCAACTGAGCTAACGACCCGCCCGAACGGATGCATATCTTACGGACCACCTACGCTATCCGCAAGTCTTTTTTGAACTTTTGGCTCAAACACCGTGCGATTTGCACCCGTCGAAAACAACGCTCAGCGCCGCTTGGGCTTGCGCATCGCTTGTACGGGGCGGCGCTTGTTTTTATCGCGACTCCAGCGGTTTTTTTCGTCCGGCGTCAGCTCGGGGACCTTGCGGGTTTCAAGCTGGGCCAGCGCGGCCAAGTCATCTACCTCATCCTGGGAAAGCTCGACCCATTCTCCCGCCTTGGCGCGCTTATCGAGGAAGATGTTGCCGTAACGGACGCGTTTCAAACGACTTACCGTCAGTTCCTGGGACTCCCAGAGTCGACGGACCTCGCGATTTCGGCCTTCCAGAATGACCACATGGAACCAGGTGTTGATCCCTTCGCCACCAAATTCCTGGACATCAGTGAACCGGGCGGGACCATCTTCCAGCATCACGCCGTCCACCATGGCCATGATATGTTCGCGCTTCACTTCTCCCATCACGCGCACCGCGTATTCACGCTCGACTTGCGTTGAGGGGTGCATCAAGCGGTTGGCCAGTTCGCCGTCGGTGGTGAACAGCAAAAGCCCGCTGGTGTTGATATCCAAGCGACCGATGGCAATCCAACGCTCGCCTTTCAAGCGCGGCAGGCGGTCAAACACGGTACGACGGCCTTCGGGATCCTTACGGGTACACAGCTCGCCTTCCGGCTTGTTGTACATGATCACCCGGCGCGGTGTTTCATCTTCTGCTCTAAGCGTTACCAGCCGGTCGTCAAGACTGACCTTGTCGCGCGCTTCAACACGATCGCCCAGTTTGGCGACCTGATTGTTGACCTTGACGCGGCCGTCAGCAATCACGGTTTCCATTTCACGCCGCGAACCAAGACCGGCACGGGCGAGGACTTTTTGCAGTTTTTCGCTGCTAGGAGGAGTATTACTCTGACTCATGGTCGTCTGACCTCTCATCATGGGTCTGCGTGCGCGCGTCCTGGTCATCGGAGCGCTGCGCACGTGCCGCCAGGCGTGCCTCTAGGTCGGCAAAGCTCAGCGGCTGGGTTAACGCCGTCTCGGCGTGCGTCTCGGCACTATCGGCCGTTTCGGGTGGCGCATCCTGCACGGTTTCGGACGCGTCGTCCAGTGCTTCTTGCTTGTCAGGAGGCGGCGAATCCGGCAGCAGCGTTTGGCTATCGTTCGCGTCAGGCACATCAGCCGTGTCTTGGCCATCGCCTTCCCCGCTGACCAGCGCGTGCATCGGCGGCAGGGCATCCAGGGTTTTCAATCCGAAATCGTCCAGAAAACTGCGCGAGGTCGCGTAAACCGCCGGCCTTCCCGGCACGTCGCGATGCCCGACCACACGTATCCAGCCGCGCTCCATCAGGGTACGCATGATCGAGCTGCTCACGCTGACTCCGCGGACATCTTCGATGTCACTGCGGGTCACCGGCTGCCGGTAGGCAATCAGTGCCAGGGTTTCGAGCAGCGCCCGTGAGTAACGCTGGGGGCGCTCATCCCATAGCCGCGATACCCACTGGGACAGCCGCGGGCGAATACGCAACTGATACCCCGATGCGGTTTCGATAAGCTCCAGGGCACCGTGTTCATGACGTTCGCCCAATCGGGCCAGCACCTCACGAAGCTCGTGTCGAGACGGGCACTCACCATCCAGAAACAGCGTTTCCATGCGCTCCAGCGGAAGTGGCTCCCCCGCCGCCAACAACGCGGCTTCGAGTATTTCGTCCAGTGCCGAATGAATCTCACTCATTTTGTTTCCCTGTCGGCGGGTGCTTCAAACGCGCTTTCTTCGTGACGATGTTCGCCTTCATCATCTCCTTCAAAAGCGTCTTCAGGGTCATGGCCGTCGCTAATGGCAGCGGGTCGCGCACGCACATGGATCGGCGAGAGCGGGGCATTTTGCACAATGTCGATCATGGCTTCCTTGGCGAGCTCCAGAATCGCCATAAACGTCACCACAACGCCTGCCCGCCCCTCTTCCAGGGTAAAAAGCGAGGCAAAGGGCACGTAGTGCGGCTCGCCGCCCTCCCCGCCAAGCTGCTCCATGATGGCAAGCATCCGCTCACGGGTGGAGAGTACCTCACGGCTAATATGGTGAGCCTGGGCAAGCTCGGCGCGCTTGAGAATATCGGCCAGTGCGCCCAGCAGCTCGTCCAGCTCGACCGGCGGGTGAATGACCCGCGCCTCCAGCGGCGGCAAACCTGCCTGCGCGCTGAACCAGTCGCGGCCGACGCGCGGCAGCGTATCCAGCGACTCGGCAGCTTCCTTGAGACGTTCGTACTCTTGCAGGCGGCGGATCAACTCGGCCCGCGGGTCCTCTTCTTCCTCACCCTCCGCTTTGGGCGGCCGGGGCAGCAAGGTGCGCGACTTGATCTCGGCCAACATCGCCGCCATCAGCAGATACTCGCCGGCCAGCTCGATTTCCATGGCCTTCATTAGTTCCACGTATTCAATGTACTGATGGGTAATAGTGGCCACATTAATGGTCAGAATATCCAGGTTCTGGCGGCGAATCAGGTACAGCAATAAGTCAAGCGGCCCTTCAAAGGCTTCCAAAAAGACGCGCAGCGCCTCCGGGGGGATATACAAATCCTCCGGCAATTGAGTAATCGGCTCGTTGAACAGCCGCCCCAGCGCTTCGGCCACCGGCGCTGTGTCCGAGGTGTCCGTGCTTGAGGGGGCTTGAATAGCGCTTGGCGTCTCGCTCACGCGGGTCGGTTCCTCAGTTAGATAGGCGATTATTAACGCCTAACGTGTCTGCTAATGGAGCAATACCCCAATATCGACATGACTTAATAACGTGATCAAGCCACCTTAACCTGCATCGCTGGCTTTGCGGTAGCGGCCCTGATAATCAAATAGCTTATCGCGAAGCTGCCAGTGACGCCCCACCTTGCGCCCGACCACGAAGTCGGGATGGCGCAGGCGGCGCTGTTCGCTGACGACCTCTTGCGGCGTGGCAGGTTGCCAGGGCGTGCCCGGCGCGCGCAAATGATCGCGCAAAAAGGCAACGTAGAAAGCGCGACGTTGCGCCGACGTTTCCAGGGCAAACCATTCCGCCAGGCTCGCGCCGTCTTCATCATAGTAGGTGACCTTGAGTCGCGGTAGCCCGCGCCCGTTGGTGGTGGCTTCCAGCGTCATACCGCTGACCCTTAGCACCTTGGCGTCTTTCAGCTTCAGGGCATCCTTGAGCTTGTTATCCGCGTCGACCAGCAGCGTTTGGCAGCCGTGACAACGGCGGGCGGCGATATCGTTCTCGGCGCCGCATTCATCGCAGACTTTAAAGCGAAAGCGAAATTCGCATTGGCGGCGCGTGCCGTCTTCATCCTGCACAAGCCCCTGGCAGCGGCGGCCAAAATGCTCGATCACCAGTTCACCGTCGCGCTTGCCCCAGTAGAGGTTGGCATGGCCACAATCAGGGCACGTGACCTGCACCGGCTCGCTATCGCTATCCGGCTTGGGCTCACCCACCTCTGGCGCGTAGAGATCCCAGGGGTTGCCTGCATAGTCGAGCACCAGACAGTCCTGCTTGCCAGGCGACAGCCGCAGCCCTCGACCCACCATCTGCTGATACAGGCTGACCGACTCGGTAGGCCGCAGTATCGCAATCAAATCCACATGCGGGGCATCAAAGCCAGTGGTCAGCACGGCCACGTTGACCAGGTATTTAAGTCTTTGGGCTTTGAAGGCCTCGATAACCGCCGTGCGATCCTGGGATACGGTGGCACCGGTAATCAGCGCCGCCTGCCCCGTCGGCAGATAGTCCATGATCTCTTCCGCATGGGCCACGGTCGCGGCAAAGATCATCACGCCCTGGCGCCCCTCCGCCAGCTCGACGACCTGGCGGATAATACCCGGCGTGGCTCGATTACCCGCCACCACCTGATTCAACGCCGCCTCCGTGTAGGCGCCCGTCGCCGCCGGTACCAGGCGGGAAAAATCATACCCTTCAACCGCCATATCCCGCCGCTTGGGCTCGGCCAGATAGCCTTGCTTGACCATCAACCTGAGGGGTTGCTCGAACACGCAGTCGCGAAAGAAGCAGTCATCACTGCCTTTCACCATGCCGTGATAATGGTGGTGGTAGATAAATCCTTGCCCCAGGCGATAAGGCGTTGCCGTAAGGCCGAGTATTTTAAGCTGCGGATTTTGCTGTTGCAGGTGGTCGATGACCTGACGATAGCTGGCGTCTTCATCCAGCGAAACGCGATGGCACTCGTCGACCACCAGCAAGGTAAAACGGCCGTCGGCAAACCGGTCCAGGTTTCGCACCACCGACTGCACCGAGCCAAACACCACCTGCCGCTCGGCCTCTTTACGCTTCAACCCGGCGCTGAAAATATCGGCCTCCAGGCCGTAGGCCTGATACTTTTCATGGTTCTGCTCGACCAGTTCGCGGACGTGTGCCAGCACCAGCACTCGCCCCCGCGCCAGACGAGCAAGCTCGGCAATCACCAACGATTTACCGCTTCCCGTGGGCAATACCACCACCGCCGGGGCGTGGGACGCACGGAAATGCTCAACCACGCTGCTAACCGCCTGGCTTTGATAGGGACGTAGCGTGGGGGTCATCGCATCAGCGGCGAAAGGCGGCCCTGAGGCCGCCTTTTGGGGGTGTGTCATTCATCACCTGACATTTGTGCGTCAAAGCCTAGCCTAACCACGCCCGGGCATTGCGGAACAAGCGTAGCCAGGCGCCATCTTCGGTCCATTCGCTTGGGCGCCAGGAATTGGTCACCGCGCGCGCCACCCGCTCAGGGTGCGGCATCATGATCGTGACGCGCCCGTCGGGCGTGGTCAGCCCGGTAATTCCCGACGGTGACCCGTTGGGATTCGCCGGGTAGCGGGTCGTTGCCTGACCATAATTATCGATGTAGCGCAGGGCGACCTGGCTGCTGGACTGCATCCGGCGCAGGTGGGCACTGTCGCGGAACGCCGCCTGACCTTCACCATGGGCAACCGCAATGGGCAGCTGCGAGCCTTCCATGCCAGCCAGCAGGATGGAAGGGCTCTTTTCCACCCGGACCATGGAGAGGCGCGCCTCGAACTGCTCGGATTCGTTGCGCACGAAGGTGGGCCAGTCCTCCGCGCCGGGGATCAATGACCGAAGCTGCGATAGCATCTGGCAGCCGTTGCAAACCCCCAGCGAGAAACTGTCGTCACGCTTGAAGAACGCCGCAAACTGCTCACGAGCACGCTCGTTGAACAGGACTGACTTCGCCCAGCCCCCGCCGGCACCTAATACGTCGCCGTAGGAGAAGCCGCCACAGGCCACCAGGCCTTTGAAATCATCGAGCGACACCCGCCCTTCCAGAATGTCGCTCATATGCACGTCAACAGCGTCAAACCCGGCCTTGTCGAACGCCCAGGCCATTTCCACCTGGCCATTGACGCCCTGCTCGCGCAGCACGGCCATGGCCGGTTTCGCGGTGTTGATAAACGGTGCGCTGATATCGTCGTTGATATCGAAGCTCGGCGAAGCGCTGAGACCGGGGTCACGAACGTCGAGCAGCTGATCGAATTCGTTTTTGGCGCATTCGGGGTTATCGCGCAGCGCCTGCATTCGATAGCTGGTTTCTGACCAGGTGCGCTGGGTCAGCTGGCGGGTGGTTTCGAGTAACGGCTCTTCGAAGAGCGTCACGCGCACCTGGTCGTCGTAGCGCGGGCGGGCAATCACGCCGCAGGTTTCAATACCGGCTACGGCGAACTGGGTCAGCACCTCTTCGGTATCCTTGCGGTTGACCTGGATCACCGCCCCCAGCTCTTCGGAAAACAGCGCGCCAAACGCTTCCACCGGCTCGTCGACCAGCCAGTCGAGCTTGATTTCAAGCCCGGAATGGGCGGCGAAAGCCATCTCCAGCAGCGTCACCAGCAAGCCGCCGTCGCTGCGGTCGTGGTAGGCCAGCAGCTTGCCGTCGCGGTTGAGCCCCTGAATGACCTCGAAGAACGCCTTGATGTCTTCGGCGTCGTCCACATCCGGGCACTCATTGCCGACCTGACCGTATACCTGCGCCAGTGCCGAGCCGCCGATACGGTTCTGACCGTTGCCCAGATCGATCAATATCAGGTCGGATTCGTCCTGCTCCAGATTGATCTGCGGCGTCAAGGTCGCCAGTGCGTCGGTCACGGGCGCGAAGCCGGTGACCACCAGCGACAGCGGCGAAGTAATGGACTTGTCTTCCATCTCCCCTCTGGGGTTTTCGGCCTGCCAGGCGGTGCGCATCGACATGGAGTCCTTGCCAACCGGAATGGCAATACCCAGCGCCGGGCAGAGTTCCATGCCGACCGCGTGCACGGCGTCATAAAGCGCCTGGTTCTCGCCGGGGTAGTCGGCGGCACTCATCCAGTTGGCCGAGAGCTTGACATCGCCAAGCTTGGCAATTGGTGCCGCTGCCAGATTGGTGATCGCCTCGGCCACCGCCAGACGGGCACTGGCGGCGGGGTCAATCAGCGCCACCGGCGGGCGTTCGCCCATGGCCATCGCTTCGCCGGCATGGGTGTCGAAGCTGGCGGTGGTCACGGCAACATCGGCGACCGGCACCTGCCAGGGGCCGACCATCTGGTCGCGGGCCACTTGCCCCGTAATGGAGCGATCACCGATGGTAATCAGGAAGCTTTTCGAGGCCACCGTCGGCAGGCGCAGGACACGGTCCAGCGCCTCGCGCAGGTCCAGATTGTCGAGCATCACGCCCGATAGCGTCGGTGACTGGCGATTGAACTCACGCAGCATTTTGGGCGGCTTGCCGAACAGTACGCTCATCGGCAGGTCAACCGGCCGGGTCTCGAAATGGCCGTCGCGCACTTCAAGATGGTGCTGTTCGAGCGCTTCGCCGACCACCGCGTAGGGGCAACGCTCACGGGCACACAGCGCCTCAAACGTCGCCAGATCGTCTGCCGCCACCGCCAGCACATAGCGTTCCTGGGCTTCGTTACACCAGATTTCCAGCGGGCTCATGCCCGGCTCGGCATTGGGCACCGCGCGCAAGTCGAACAGCCCGCCCCGGCCGCCGTCCTTGACCAGCTCGGGCAGGGCATTGGAAAGCCCGCCCGCACCGACATCGTGAACAAAACGGATGGGATTATGGTCGCCCAGCGCCCAGCAGCGATCGAGCACCTCCTGAGCACGGCGCTCCATTTCGGGGTTTTCCCGCTGCACGGAGGCAAAGTCCAAATCGGCGCTCGACACGCCGGAGGCCATGCTGGAGGCAGCCCCGCCACCCAGGCCGATCAGCATCGCCGGGCCGCCCATGACGATGAGCTTACCGCCGACAGGGATGTCACCTTTCTGGACGTGCTGGGCGCGAATATTGCCGTAGCCGCCGGCGATCATGATCGGCTTGTGGAAGCCACGCCGCTCGATGCCATCCTCGCTGAGCACATCCTGCTCGTAGGTGCGGAAGTAGCCGGTCAGGTTGGGCCGGCCAAATTCATTGTTGAAGGCCGCACCGCCGATCGGACCATCCAGCATGATCGAAAGCGCCGACTGCATGCGCTCGGGTTTGCCATAGTCGAAGGCTTCCCAGGGCTGAATAAACTCGGGGATACGCAGGTTGGAAACGGTAAAGCCGGATAGTCCCGCTTTGGGCTTACCGCCAATACCGGTCGCGCCTTCGTCGCGAATTTCGCCGCCCGAGCCGGTCGCCGCCCCGGGAAAAGGCGCAATGGCTGTCGGGTGGTTATGCGTCTCCACTTTCATCAGGATGTGGATAGGTTCTTGATGGGTGTCGTACAGGGCGCGCTCATCGTCGGCCCCGGTCAAGGGAGTGGCAAAAAAGCGCCCTGCCTGACTGCCTTTGATGACCGCCGCGTTATCGCTATACGCAGACAGCACGTTGTCCGGCGAGGTGGCAAAGGTGTTCTTGATCATCTTGAACAGCGAGTGACTTTGCGGCTCGCCGTCAATCAGCCAGTCGGCATTGAAGATTTTATGGCGGCAGTGCTCGGAGTTCGCCTGGGCGAACATCATCAGCTCGACATCGCTCGGGTTGCGTTCCAGTTCATTGAACGCTTCGACAAGATAGTCAATCTCGTCATCGGCAAGCGCCAGCCCCAACTCACGGTTAGCGGTCGCCAGGGCTTCACGGCCGCCGGTCATGATATCCACGCTGCCTAGCGGGGCCGGGTCGTGGTGGGCAAACAGCTTGGCGGCATCCGAGGCATCGGTCAGCACGCTTTCGGTCATACGGTCATGCAGAAGGGCGGTCAGCGCGTTAAGCCCCTCCTCATCCGGCATGGCGGTAACGCTTATCCGATAATCGACACCGCGCTCTATGCGGCTAATCTGGTGTAAACCACAGTTATGCGCGATATCGGTGGCCTTGGACGACCAGGGGGACTGAGTACCGATGCGCGGCACCACCAAAAAACGCTGTGCGCCCTTGGGTGGTTCAACCGCTGCTTCATGGCCGTAAGCTAACAGCTGTACCAGCCGCTGGTGAGCGTCCGCCTCCAACGGTGCGTGATGGTCGATAAAGTGAACGTAGTCGGCGGATAGCGCCTCGACCTCGGGAACACGTTCACGCAGCACCGCTAATAGCCGAGCATGACGGAAGGCAGAAAGGGCGGGTGCGCCTCGCAGTTCGAGCATATCCAGAAGCCTCTAGAGCAGGGAGAATTCGAGCAGGGAAATCACCGGGCCGCCGTGCGGCCTTCTTTTATGACACTAATTAACACCTATGATACTGGAAAGCGTCGGCCACACGAAATCAACAAGGTGACAGTCTGCTGATGGCTGGGTATCGTGGCAGCTTATCCCGCGCCGACAAGACGCCATGCTGACGTTGATTTGCCGACACTTTATCGCTCGCTCGAGCTATTACTATGCACTAACGGCCATTGCGCTGTTGGTGATGATGCCGACCTTTTCATTTGTGCCGGAAGGCGAGCACCTGGAGCAGATTCGCCAGCGCGACTTCATCACCCTGCATACGCGAAATACGCCTACCACTTACTATGAAGGCCGCCATGGGCCAACGGGCTTCGAGTATGAACTCATGCGCCGTTTTGCCGACCGACTGGGGGTTAGCCTTAATATCGATGCCAGTCACCATCCGGAGAGCGTGCTACCCGCGGTGCGTGAAAAAGGCGACCTGGGCGCAGCGGCGCTCCCCCTGCTCACCGACACGCCTGGCATTCACTACACCCGCCCGATCATCAACATGCAGCCACTGGTGGTCTACCGTCGCGGACTCAACGGCATCTCAGAGCCCGGCGACCTTGTAGGGCTGTCGCTGGGCACACTGAGCGGCGCGGGCACAAGTAAAGCGTTACGCGGGTTGCAGGAAGCGTATCCCGAATTAAGCTGGCGCGAGTCCCACGAGCTGGAGGTCGCCGAGCTACTTGCCCAAATCGAAGATGGCCGTTTCGACGCGGCAGTGATTTTTGAACATCAGTTCCGCATTAACCGGCTGTTTTTTAAAAATGTTGAGCATGGCTTCCCGCTGGGGGATCCGGTCTCGATGGCCTGGGCGGTTCCCAGTGGCCGGGGACTGGGGTTGCTTAAGGCGGCCAACCGCTTTCTTGAAGACCTTCAACAGACAGGGGCTCTCGACCAACTCGTCGCCCGTTATTTTGGTCACGACGATTACCTCGAGTATGTCGGCACGCGAACTTTTCTCGACCACCTGGATGCCCGCTTACCCCGCTTTACCGATGATTTCAAGCAGGCCGCCGAGAATACCGGCTTCGATTGGAAGTTGCTCGCCGCCATCGGCTACCAGGAGTCCCACTGGAACCCCGATGCGGTCTCCCCCACCGGTGTGCGCGGCCTGATGATGCTGACCCGCCCTACCGCCGAGGAAATGAACATTGAGAATCGCCGCGACCCCGCGCAAAGCATCGATGGAGGCTCGCGTTACCTGCGCAGCATCATGGACCGCCTTCCCGACGACATCACCGGAGACGACCGCCTGTATATGGCGATGGCGGCCTATAACGTCGGCCTGGGACACTTGTACGATGCGCGTAAAATCGCGGAAATGCGCGACGGCGACCCAGACAGTTGGGCGGATGTGCGCGAGGCGCTACCCTTGTTGCAACAGCGCGAATGGCATAGCAAAACGCGCCACGGTTACGCCCGTGGTGGAGAGCCCGTCATTTATGTGCGCAACATTCGCCGCTATTACGAAATGATTGAGTACGTTGAACGCAGTCGCCAGCAGTTCTTCCAGCTAGAGCAAACGCCTGTCAACGCGGACCCACTGTTAATGTTCGAGTTGATACCGCCGCTTGATTAAGTCGAGATCGTAATGCCTCAAACGCTTCGCAGCCGCTTTGTGTTAGCCGTCCGCCTCGCCCCGCCTGGCAGCAAAAAAAGCTTTTAAGCACTTGCTTGCCTGTGCCGCCAAGACACCGCCCTGGACGTCGATGGCATGATTGAACCACGGCTGCGCCAGCAGATTGGCTTTGGACTCGACCATGCCGGTGCGCGGCTCGGCAGCCGCGTAGACCAGGCGGCTCAAGCGAGCATGAATCATCGTCCCAACGCACATCATGCAGGGCTCCAACGTCACGAATAACGTACAGCCGGATAAGCGGTAGTTACCCACCTGCTGGGCCGCCGCGCGAAGGGCACGAACCTCCGCATGACCACTGGGGTCACAGCTGGAGACAGGGGCATTACCGGCTTCACCGATAATCCTGCCGTCAGCGTCAACCACCACAGCCCCCACCGGCACTTCGCCCATTTCAGCCGCCAGATGCGCCTGGTCCAGCGCCCGGTGCATGTAAAATTCATCGCTGCGAATCACAGCAAACTCCGTTAAGGTAACAAAACGATCGTATGAACGGCGCCATTGAGCGCCGCTGAATAAGTGACTACAGGATACCCAGAATGGCAGACGCGCTGAATACGCTGGTCAATTTGCTTGAGCTAGAAGCACTCGAAGACACCCTTTTTCGTGGCCAAAGCCAGGACTTGGGCTTCCCCCAACTCTACGGCGGGCAGGTATTGGGGCAGGCGCTCGCCGCCGCCAGTCGCACCGTGCCCATTGAGCGCCGTCCGCATTCGCAGCACGGCTATTTTCTTCGCCCAGGGGATCCCCATCGGCCGGTGGTCTATCAGGTGGATACCATCCGCGACGGCGGCAGTTTTACCACACGCCGCGTGACAGCGATTCAAAAGGGCCGCCCGATCTTTTTCTGCAGCGCCTCGTTTCAGAGTCACGAAACAAGCTTCAGCCATCAGCGCGCGATGCCCGAAGTGCCCTCACCCGAGGCATTGATAGAAAGCGGTGATGTCAAACATTCTCGCTTCCCTGGCCACCCGATCGAGTTTTTGCATCTCAAAGGAAATCCAGATCAGTCAGAACCTGCCGGTCAGTGCCTGTGGTTTCGCCTGGCTGGCAGTCTACCCGATGACGCGGCTCTCCACCGTCACTTGCTCTCCTACGCGTCCGACTTTAACTTGCTGACCACCAGCCTGACGCCCCACGGCATCCGCTATACCGACCCACAGTTGCGCATTGCAAGCCTGGATCACGCCCTCTGGCTGCATGACGACACCCGCCTGGATGATTGGCTGCTGTACGTTATCGATTCGCCATGGGCGGGCGGCGCCCGAGGACTTGCGCGGGGGCATATCTACCAGCGCGACGGCCGCCTGGTCGCCTCTACCGCCCAGGAAGGCCTGACACGCTACTCAACCGGCTGAACGACCAACGCCCGCTGGATAGCGGGCGTTGGTGCTTACGGTAGCCGATAATGACAGTAGTGGATGTCGCGGACTATCCGCCATAGACATCATTGATGGTGGCAAGCGGGTAGTGAGCCGGATACGGCTTACGCGCCACCCCTGAGTCCACTGCCGCCTGGGCCACCGCCGAGGAAACTCGCGCCAGCAGTCTTACATCGACGGGCGTGGGAATGATGTACTCGCGGCCAAACTGCATGTCGGTACGCTCATAGGCATCCAGCACCGCCTGGGGAACCGGCTCGCGGGCCAGGTCTTTGAGCGCGTGTACCGCCGCCAGCTTCATGGCTTCATTGATGCGCGTTGCGCGCACGTCGAGCGCACCGCGGAAGATAAACGGGAAGCCCAGAACATTATTCACTTGATTAGGGAAATCGGAGCGGCCGGTCGCCATAATTACATCCGGGCGCGCCTCGCGGGCAACATCGGGATGAATCTCGGGATCGGGGTTGGTGCAGGCGAAAATTACCGGATCCGGCGCCATTGTTTTCACCTGCTCAGCCGACAACAAGCCAGGGCCTGACAAACCGATAAACACGTCGGCGCCATCGATAGCGTCATCCAGGGTGCGCATGTCCGTATCACGGGCAAACTCGGCCTTGTATTCATTAATGCCTTCACGATCGCTATGAATAACCCCGCGACGGTCGAGCATGATCAGGTTTTCTTTGCTCGCCCCACAGGATACCAACAGCCGCATACAGGCAATGGCCGCCGCGCCTGCGCCCATGCAAACAATTTTGACGCTGTCGATCGTTTTACCCGCGATATCCAGCGCGTTCAGCATACCGGCCGCGGTGACAATCGCCGTGCCGTGCTGGTCGTCATGAAATACGGGAATGCTGCAACGCTCAATCAGCGCCTTTTCGATCTCAAAACATTCAGGCGCCTTGATATCTTCCAGATTAATGCCACCCCAGGTATCAGCGATGCGCGCCACGGTGTCAGTGAACGCCTGCGGGCTTTCCGCATCCACCTCGATATCAACCGAGTTGATGCCGGCGAAACACTTGAACAGCACACCCTTGCCTTCCATCACCGGCTTGCTGGCCAACGGTCCCAGGTTACCCAACCCGAGAATCGCACTGCCGTCGGAAATGACCGCGACAAGATTGCCTTTGCCGGTGTAGCGGTAGGCGTTTTCGGCTTCGCGGGCAATCTCCCTGACCGGCTCAGCCACCCCGGGACTATACGCCAGCGCTAAATCCCGTGCCGTCGCGGTGGGCTTGGTCAACTCCACCGACAGCTTGCCGGGGATCGGCTTCGCGTGATAATCCAAAGCGGCCTGCTTATTTGCATCGGTCATGGTCAAGGGTCCAGTTACTCAGAAGGGAGATAAGTGATGCCAGAATATAGAAAAACACCGGCCCGCTCAAGCAAGCGGTAAACCCAGCATAAAAACGGTCGTTTAACCGACTTTTACCTCCATTTCGTAACATTTCAAACATTTTTAATGAAATTTATAGGTAACCGCCTCAACGATAACGATTATTTGCATTGATGCATCGCAATATTTATGGAAAATTTTTCCATTTTATCCAGGCATTTGCCTGTTATCGATCGCCAACGCTGTCACCACCCACAAAAAAACCCACGCCGTGGCGTGGGTTTTCGCAAGCCCTGGGGGCTTTCGATATGGCAAGTCCGTAAAGGATCAGCCGCGCTTGATAGCAGCGCCAAAACGCTTGTTGAAGCGCTCTACACGGCCACCGGTGGTCGCTTGTTTCTGCTTACCGGTGTAGAAAGGGTGGCAGTTGGAGCACACGTCCAGGGAGAAATCCTGACCTGACGTGGAACCCACCTGGAAGCTAGCACCGCAAGAACAGTTGGCGGTGACCGTGTTGTAATTCGGATGGATACCTTGTTTCATCTTGAGCCTCATCAGCGGTATGCCGCCACCTGATCTCGTGCCAGGCACCGCATACGGGTTTAAAAAACGACTAACCGGTTAATCGCTCCTTCGTTTAAAGTCAGAGCGGCCGCCTATTCTAGCAAAACTAATGCCGGAGGCCAATTGTCCGACGCTGTTTCCGCCCAGGTGCTCAAAATCGCCCTGCCGTCGCCGCTGCGACGCCTGTTCGACTACTTACCCAACCGCCAGACACCGCCCGGCGGCTGGCAGGTAGGTTTGCGCGTGCGCGTCCCATTCGGCCATCGCGATGTCGTCGGTGTGATCGCTGAACTGGCGGACCACAGCGACCTGCCGCACGCCCAACTGCGCAGCGTCAGCGAAACATTGGACGACACCCCCCTGCCCGCCGATTGGCTATGGCTTTGCCAGTTCACCGCGCGCTACTACCAGCATAGCCTGGGTGATACGCTGGCCATGGCCATGCCTGCACGGCTGCGCCAGGGCCACCCCATGGCCGGACGTACGCAAACACTCTGGCGGGCGTTGGGTGCGCCGGACGATGACCGCTTGAGCCGCGCCCCGAAACAGGCCGCGTTACACGCGCTGCTGCAACAGCATCCCCACGGATTGCCGGGGCGCGCGGTCAATGCGCATGGGTTTAGCCGCGACCAGTTGCTCGCGCTGGAAAAAAAGGGCCTGGCCGAGGCACAGGACATTACCCTCGCCGCCCCCACGCCTCCCGGCGGTAGCCTGCTGGCAAGCCCTGCGTTGCCGCTTAACCGCGAACAGGCAACGGCGCTGGCCGCCCTGCATGAAAAACTCGATGGCTACCATCCTTGCTTACTGGAAGGCGTTACCGGCAGCGGCAAGACCGAAGTTTACCTGCAACTGATCGAGGCCGTGGCGGCCAAGGGCAAGCAGTCGCTGGTGCTGGTGCCCGAAATTGGCCTGACCCCGCAGACGCTGGCACGCTTCAAAAGCCGCTTTCGCGTTCCCGTCGTGGCATTGCACTCAGGGCTTACCGACCCCGAGCGCCTGGACGTCTGGGAGGCCGCCGCCAGCGGGCGGGCACTGATCATCATCGGCACCCGCTCGGCGATTTTCACCCCACTCGCCAACCCCGGTGCGATCATCGTCGATGAGGAGCATGACGGCTCCTACAAACAGCAGGACGGCCTGCGCTATCACGCCCGGGACCTGGCCGTTGCCCGCGCCCACCGCCATAAAATACCCTTGTTACTGGGCAGCGCCACACCGTCCCTGGAAAGTCTGCAGCAGGCGCTGACAGGGTCTTACCGGCACTTACGTTTGACCCAGCGACCCAGCCGACACCCACCCGCCAAACTCGAACTGGTGGACATGCGCCACCAGCGGCGCCAGGGCGGTCTGTTACCGGCGTCCCTCACCGCCATCAAAAACACCCTGGCCGCGGGCAAACAGGTGCTGATTTTTATCAACCGGCGAGGCTTTGCGCCGACACTGGCCTGCCACAGCTGCGGCTGGCTCGCCGAGTGCGGCCAGTGCGATGCCCGCATGACCCTGCACCGCCAGCCGCCGCTACTTGCCTGCCACCATTGCGATAGCCGTCGCGCCCTGCCGGACGCCTGTCCAGAATGCGGCAGTGGCGATTTACGCGCCCTGGGCAGCGGCACGGAACGTACCGAAGAGACCCTGCAAAGCCTGTTCCCCAAGACCACGGTGCAGCGCATCGACCGCGACAGCACACGGAAAAAGGACAGCTTCGAGCAGATGCTCAAGGAGATTCAGCGCGGCGAGCCCTGCCTGCTGGTGGGTACGCAAATGCTCGCCAAGGGTCACCACCTCCCCCATGTGACGCTGGTGGTGGTGGTCAATGCCGACGGCGGACTCTACGCGGCGGACTTCCGCGCCCTGGAACACAGCGCCCAGCTGCTCGAACAGGTCGCCGGTCGCGCCGGTCGCGCGGCCCATCCAGGGCGCGTACTGGTCCAGACCCTGCATCCCGACGACCCGCACCTGGGCCAGCTTGCCGAACACGGCTATGGCGCACTGGCGCGCAACCTGCTGGAAGAGCGCCGACTCGCCCAACTGCCGCCGTTTTGCTTCATGGCACTACTGCGCATTGAAAGTCCCAAGGAAGAGGCCGCTCTTGCCCTGGCCCGGCAGGCCGCCCAGGCCCTGCGCCAATGGCTATCCCAAACCGATACGCCGGCACGCTGCCTGGGGCCAGTGCCTGCTCCCATGGAGCGCCGCCAGAACCGTTACCATCTGCAAGTCATGCTGACCGCGGATAAGCGCAGCCAACTCCACGCCGCCGCCAGTTGGCTGGCGCAGTGGCTTGAAGCCAACCGCGACGCACGCCGGGTTCGCTGGTCGATCGATATCGATCCGCAAAGCCTGTCCTAGACGACAGCGGACACACCGCTTTGAAACTGCGGCTCAATTGCCGATAATGGGGCACCTTGCCGCTGAATAGCGACGCGTGCATGCCCACGCCGCCACTGATAACACCCGGATACTTAAATGAAAGACACGATTAGTTCATTGCTCGACGGCGCGGTCGCCGCGCTCAAGCACCAAGGCGTGCTGCCCGCTGATCTAGCGCCCACCATCAAGGTGGACCCCACCAAGGACAAAGCCCACGGTGATTACGCCACCAACCTGGCGCTGATGCTGGCCAAGCCTGCCGGCATGAAACCCCGCGAGCTGGCTGACGCTCTGGTCACGGCGCTGCCACCGAGCGACGCCATCCAGAAAACCGAGATTGCCGGTCCAGGGTTCATCAATTTCTTTGCTGCCTCGGACGCCGCCGCGCAAATTGTCGCCCAGGTGCTCGACAGCGGCGATGCCTTTGGCCGTAGCCTGATCGGCAAAGGCCAGAAAGTGCAGGTTGAGTTTGTCTCCGCCAACCCCACCGGGCCGCTTCACGTGGGCCATGGTCGGGGGGCTGCGATCGGCGATTGCCTGTGCCGCCTGCTTGATGCCAGCGGCTATGACGTGACCCGCGAGTTCTACTACAACGACGCGGGCGCGCAAATTGCCAACCTGGCAGGCTCGGTACAGGCACGTGCCAAAGGCCTGGGCCCTGACGATCCAAGCTGGCCGGAAGACGGCTATCGCGGCGAATACATCGTGGATGTCGCCAGGGATTTCATGGCGGGCAAAACGGTGAGCGCCGATGATCGCGAGGTCACCGCCAATGCCAACGCCGACGACCTTGACGCCATTCAAGCCTTTGCCGTGGCCTGGCTACGCCGCGAGCAGGATCTCGACCTGAAGGCCTTCGGCGTCGAGTTTGACGTGTACTTTCTGGAGTCTTCGCTGTATGCCGATGGCAAGGTGGACGCCACGGTCGAAAAACTCATTGCCGCAGGCCATACCTATGAAGAAGACGGCGCCATGTGGCTGCGCACCACCGACTTTGGCGACGACAAGGACCGCGTGATGCGCAAGCAGGAAGGCGGCTACACCTACTTTCTGCCCGACGTGGCCTACCACCTCGACAAGTGGCAGCGCGGTTTCACAACGGTGATCAACGAACAAGGGGCCGACCACCATTCGACGATAACCCGGGTACGCGCCGGTCTGCAGGCGCTGAATGTCGGCATCCCCAAGGGTTGGCCGGACTACGTGCTGCATCAGATGGTGATGGTGACCCGCTCCGGCGTGGAGGTAAAACTCTCCAAGCGCGCGGGAAGCTACGTCACTATCCGCGACCTGATCGATGAAGTCGGCCGCGACGCGACACGTTTCTTCCTGGCCGCCCGTCGGGCCGACTCGCAATTGACCTTTGATATTGACCTGGCACGCTCCCAGTCCAACGACAACCCGGTGTACTACATTCAGTATGCCCACGCCCGGGTGTGCAGCATGCTGCGCAAGGCCGAAGCGGCGGGTCAGCCCTTCGATCACGACCTCGCCATGGCCAACCTGGCCCTGCTGGACAGCGACCAGGAACGCGCCGTGCTCAATCGTCTGGCCCGCTATCCGGAAGTCATCGAAAACGCCACCCACAACCGCGAACCCCAGCAGGTCGCCCAATACCTGCTTGACCTCGCGGGTGATTTCCACACCTGCTACAACGCGGTCAAGGTCATGGTCGAGGACGACACCCTGCGCAATACGCGCCTGGCGCTGGGCCTTGCCACCCGCCAGGTACTGCGCAACGGCCTGGATTTAATGGGGGTCAGCGCCCCCGAGGAGATGTAATTCATGGCAAGCCCGCGTAAAAAGCCCACCCGCCGCGGTGCCACTAGCCAGCGCAAAGCAGCTCGCGGCTCAAGCGGCGGGTTCCGCCTGCCCGGCTGGCTCTGGGGCCTGGTGGGCGTAGCGGCCGGTTTCTTTCTGGCTCAGCACCAGCACGGGACAGCCCCCTGGCAGGACACGCCGGATGACGCCACCCAAACGACGTCTGAATCAAGCGCTGAGCAACGCGAAGCACGCGAGGCCGCACGGGAAACCGAAGACTCGACAGAGCCGTCCATGCCAACCTTCGAGTTTTACACCCTGCTGCCTGAAACCGAAGTGATTGCGCCTGGTGTCGCTCCCTCTTCAACGGTTGAGACACCGGCGGCCCCCGAAGCAGATAACACCAGCGATGACGACACCGTCGACGACCCCATCGCCCAGGTGATCGCCGCGAATATGCGCCCGGAAGAGCAGGTCACCACTGCGCAGCAAACGGCCAATGAAGACGGTGCCCGCTATGTGTTGCAGGCGGCGTCGTTTCGCGAGCTGGACGACGCCGAACAGCTGAGTCAACGGCTTCGTAATTTGAGTCTGCTGGCACAGATCAGCGAGATCCAGGCTGACGGCAGTACCTGGCATCGCGTGCAGGTCGGCCCTTATGAAGACACCCGCGAACTCAATCGCGCTCAGGATTTAATGGCCACCCAAGGCATTGAGCCGCTGCTCATTCAACTGCAAAACTGACAAACTCACTCCCCAATGACGTGCGGGCGGTTGATTTTTTATCGACCGCCCGCATTTTGTTGGGAACTGCTTACACCAATTTGTTATGAACTGATCAGGTCGAGCATCGACCCGTTCATCATCGGGAGCCAGCCTCCCCTCAAGGAGTTACCTCCATGACCACCATCGTATCCGTGCGTCGCGGAAACCAAGTCGCCCTGGCGGGTGACGGCCAGGTATCGCTGGGCAACACCGTGATGAAAGGCAATGCCAGTAAGGTACGCCGCCTCTACCGGGGCAAGGTGCTGGCCGGTTTTGCAGGCGGCACCGCCGATGCCTTCACGCTGTTTGAGCGCTTTGAAGCCCAGCTTGAAAAGTACCAGGGGCACCTCACCAAGGCCGCCGTCGAGCTCGCCAAGGACTGGCGCACAGACCGCGCCCTGCGCCGCCTCGAAGCCTTGTTGGCCGTGGCCGACCACAGTGCTTCGCTGATCATTACCGGCAACGGTGACGTTGTCGAGCCCGAGCGCGGCATCATCGCCATTGGCTCCGGCGGCAACTATGCCCAGGCAAGCGCTCGGGCGTTGCTCGAAAATACCGAACTGGGCGCCCGCGAGATTACTGAAAAATCCCTCGCTATCGCCGGTGACATCTGCGTGTTCACCAATCACCACATCACGCTTGAAGAGCTGAACACCAACGAACGTTGAGGCCCCTTTTATGACCCAGATGACACCCCGCGAAATCGTCCACGCCCTGGATCAATATATTATTGGTCAACAGGATGCCAAACGCGCCGTCGCCATTGCGTTGCGCAACCGCTGGCGCCGCATGCAGCTGGACGATGAGCTGCGCCCGGAGGTCACGCCCAAGAACATCCTGATGATCGGCCCCACCGGCGTGGGGAAAACCGAGATTGCCCGCCGCCTGGCCAAACTGGCGCGTGCACCGTTTATCAAGGTCGAGGCCACCAAGTTCACCGAGGTGGGCTACGTGGGTCGCGACGTCGAATCGATCATTCGCGACCTGATCGAAGCGGCCATCAAGATGGTCCGCGAACACGCCAAAGAAGAAGTCGCCCACCGGGCCGAGGATGCCGCCGAAGACCGCATTCTCGACGCCTTGCTGCCGCCGCCCCGCGGCCAGGAAGACAAGCCGCGCGAGGATAACGGCACCCGCCAGACCTTCCGCAAGAAGCTGCGCGAAGGGGAACTGGACGACAAAGAAATCGACATCGAGATTTCCGCCCAGGGTCAGGGCATCGACATCATGACGCCTCCTGGCATGGAAGAGATGACCAGCCAGTTGCAGAGCCTGTTTTCCAATATGGGCCAGCAGAAGCGCGAGACACGTCGCGTCAAGGTCAAGGAAGCCTTTGGCCTGTTGCGCGACGAAGAAGCCAGCAAGCTGGTCAACGAGGAAGAGATCAAGGCCCGCGCCGTGGAAGCGGTCGAGCAGCACGGCATCGTCTTTCTGGATGAGATCGACAAGGTCGCCAAGGGCAGCGGCCAGTCGAGCGGCGGCGAAGTCTCCCGCGAGGGTGTGCAGCGCGACTTGCTACCGCTTATCGAAGGGTCGACCGTTTCGACCAAGTACGGCATGGTCAAGACCGACCACATCTTGTTTATCGCGTCCGGGGCCTTCCACCTGTCACGGCCGTCGGATCTGATCCCCGAGCTGCAGGGCCGCCTGCCCATCCGCGTTGAGCTGGATGCGCTGACACCGGGTGACTTCAAACGGATTCTGACCGAGCCGTCCGCTTCGCTGACCCGGCAGTACACGGCCTTGCTGGCCACCGAAGGGCTCGACGTCGAGTTCACTCAGGATGGTATCGAGCGCATCGCTGAAATATCCTGGCAGGTCAACGAGGGCACCGAGAACATCGGCGCGCGCCGCCTGCATACCGTCATGGAGCGGCTGCTAGAAGAAGCCTCGTTCAAGGGCGGCGACATGGAAAGCCCGCTACTGATCGACGCTGACTATGTCAACGCGCAGCTGGGTGAGTTAGCCGTCGACGAAGACCTGTCACGCTATATTCTGTAACCTGTCGGCTCGGCAAGGATGCCGAGCCTTGGTGCGCCACCACTGGCCACCGACACCCAGCCGCTTTTGAGGTGTTTCATGACTGCTCCCACCCCCACCCGCGTTCACTACCATAAGTCGACCCGCGAGCTTGAGCTCGGCTACGCCAATGGCGAAAGCTACCGCCTGCCGGTGGAACTGCTACGCGTTTACTCGCCCTCTGCCGAGGTGCGCGGCCATGGCGGCGATACCGCCGTGCTCCAGGTCGGCAAAAAGGATGTAGGGCTGCAGAACATCACCCCGGCAGGTAACTACGCGCTTAAACTTCACTTTGACGACGGTCACGACAGCGGCCTGTTTAGCTGGAACTATCTCTATGATCTGGCCCAGCACCAAACGGCCTACTGGGAAAACTATCTGCAACGGCTTGAAGAGGCCGGGGCCTCCCGCGAGCCTGCCAGCATCCAGTTCAAACAGCTGTGACGTAACGCCCCAGAGCAAACGCAGACAAGCCGGGGCGGACAAGGCTACAATGTCGGCAACCTTACATAACGCGACGACCGCCTGGTCGACGCTCATCGCCTCGAACTCGGGAGCCAGAGCCCCATGAGCCCCACCGATAAACGCACGACCGATTTTGGTTATCAGGAAGTTCCTCTCGACGAGAAAGCCTCTCGGGTGGCCGACGTTTTCCACTCGGTGGCCGCGCGCTACGATGTCATGAACGACCTGATGTCGATGGGCATCCACCGTGTCTGGAAGCGCCTCACTATTGAACGTGCGGGTGTAAGACCGGGCCATCACGTCCTCGATATCGCGGGCGGTACCGGCGACCTGACGCTTAAATTTTCGCGCCTGGTCGGTCCTCGGGGAAAAGTCGTGCTCGCCGACATCAACGCCTCCATGCTCAACGTGGGCCGCGACAAGCTGATGGACAACGGCGTGGGCAGCAACGTCGAGTATGTACAGGCCAACGCCGAATGCCTGCCGTTTCCCGATAACAGCTTTGACTGCATCACCATCGCCTTTGGCCTGCGCAATGTCACCGACAAGGACGCCGCGCTGCGCTCCATGGCGCGGGTGCTCAAACCTGGCGGACGCCTGCTGGTGCTGGAATTTTCCAAACCCAGTAATCCGCTGCTGACCAAAGCCTACGACGAATATTCTTTCCGCCTGTTGCCGAAAATGGGCGAATGGGTGGCAGGCGACGGCGAAAGTTACCGCTATCTGGCCGAATCGATTCGTATGCACCCCGACCAGGAGACGCTGAAGAGCATGATGGAAGACGCCGGTCTCGAACGTGTGGAATACACCAATTTAACCGGCGGCATCGTGGCACTACACCGCGGCATCAAGCTATGACACCAACCACCGAGAGGTCAGCATGCTGCTAACCCCGACCTTGTTACTGGCCGGATGTGAACGCACGCTGAACGCCCTGCTTGCCCGTGACCCGGCGTCACCCGCGCGGCTTGCCCAGCTGTCGGGGAGTCGCCTGCTGGTGCGTTTCGAACAGCCACAACTCGCCCTGGTGCTCCATTACCACGCCACCGGGATTGACCTGCTGCGCGCCGACGACCTGGATGACCGCCACGCTGATGCAGTCGTGGAACTGACGCCGGAAACCCTGTCAGCCTGGCTTGGCGGCACGTCGGTCGAGCAGTTGATGTTTGAAGGCAAGCTGGCGATACGCGGCCAGGTGCATTTACTCGAAGCCACCCGCACGCTGCTCCTTGACCTGGATCTCGATTGGGAAAACGAACTGGCGCGCTGGCTTGGGGATACGCCTGCCCACTCGTTGGCCGAAGGCGTACGGCGGGCGGCTGACTGGGGACTGAGAACCAAGGACGAGCTGGTGCAGGACGTCTCCGAGTATGTGTTTGAAGAAGCGCGCCTGCTGCCCGGCCGCCAGCAGCATGATGTATTGCGTGATCAATTGACTGCACTCGAGGTGGCGACTGACCGCCTGGAGGCCCGCTTTAAACGCCTCGACAGACGGCTGCGAGCAGGAGCGCGCCAATGAGTTTTCGGCTGTTTCGCATCAGTTGGGTGATTGCCCGCTACCGACTGGATACGCTCCTGCCGCTTGATCGGCTCCCCTTATGGCTGCGTTTTCTGCTTTGGTTCTCGCCACTGCGCCTGATGCCCATCGGCCAGCGCTCGCGCGGCGAGCGCCTTCGCCTGGCGCTAGAAACGCTGGGGCCGATTTTTATCAAATTCGGCCAGATGCTCTCCACCCGACGCGACCTGTTGCCCGAAGATATCGCCGACGAGCTCAGGCGATTGCAAGACCAGGTGCCGCCCTTTCCAGGTGAACACGCCGTCACCCGAGTGGAAAAAGAGCTCGAAATGTCGCTCAGCGATGCCTTCGCTTTTTTCGACCCGGCACCTCTAGCCTCGGCTTCCATCGCCCAGGTCCACGTCGCCGAGTTGCATAGCGGCGAAGACGTGGTGGTCAAAATCATTCGCCCCGGCATCGACCGCATTATGCGCCAGGACATGGCGTTGATGTATCAGGTGGCCAAGCTCTTGTCCAAGGTACCCGAAGCGCGCCGTCTGCGCCCGGTGGAAGTCATCAGGGACTATGAAGCCACGCTGTTCGATGAGCTTGACCTGTATAAGGAAGCCGCCAACACCTCGCAGCTCAAGCGCAATTTCAAAGACTCCCCGCTGCTGTTTGTACCGACCATCTACTGGCCGTTTACCCGCCGCCACGTCATGGTCCAGGAGCGTATTCGCGGCGTGCCCGTTGCCGACCTCGACACCCTCAAGGCCAACGGCACCAACTTGAAGAAACTCGCCGAGCGCGGCGTGGAAATCTTCTTTACCCAGGTATTTCGCGACAATTTCTTCCATGCCGACATGCACCCCGGCAATATTTTCGTCAACTGCGATAACCCGGAAGATCCGCAATATATCGCCATTGACTGCGGTATTGTCGGCAGCCTGACGCGGGAGGACCAGGATTACTTGGCCCGCAACCTGCTGGCGTTTTTCCATCAAGATTATTACGAAGTCGCCGCCCTGCACATTGAATCGGGCTGGGTGGGTGAAAACACCCGCGCCAACGAGTTTGCAGCGGCGATTCGCACGGTGTGCGAGCCGATTCTGGAAAAACCGTTGAAAGATATATCCTTCGGCCAGGTCTTGCTGGGGCTGTTCCAGACCGCGCGACGTTTTAATATGGAAGTACAGCCTCAGCTAGTACTGCTGCAGAAAACCCTGCTCAACATTGAAGGCCTGGGGCGGCAGCTTTACCCTGATCTGGACCTGTGGAGCACGGCCAAACCCTTCCTTGAGCAGTGGATGAAAGAACGCGCGGGCGTCGGCGGACTATGGCGCTCGCTGAAACGCCAGGCACCGGAACTTTCGCACCAGCTACCTGAGCTACCGGTACTGGCACATCAGGCGCTCAGCCGCATGGAGCACGAGCACCGCCAGCGTCACCAGCAAACGTCTGCCATCAGCGACATGCGACAGCAAATGGCTCGCCAGGGCAAACGCCAGCACCGCCTGCGAATCGGCCTGGTGCTAGTTGGCCTGGCACTTGCCTGGCAGCCATTGAGCCAATGGGCAGGCAGCCAGCAATGGCCGGTGCTTGTCGCTGCCGCCATCGGTCTACTGCTGTTGGTATGGCAATAGTTCAAGAACCAGAGGATCCCCATGGACACGACGCCTTCCACCCCCAATAATGCGCCTGTGCTCGATGCGCTCGGCGACGTATTACGCAAGCGTCGCCACGCGTCGCCGGACGATTCGTATGTTGCCTCCTTGCATTACAAGGGATTGAACAAGATACTCGAAAAACTCGGCGAGGAAGCTACCGAAACACTGCTCGCCGCCAAAGACGCTGAACATGGCAGCTTGGACGAACGACAGGCACTGGTCGCCGAAACCGCCGACCTATGGTTTCATAGCCTGGTGATGCTGTCGCATCTGGACCTGGATCATCAGGATGTACTCAACGAGTTAGCGCGCCGCTTCGGCATTTCCGGCCACGACGAAAAAGCAGCACGTCAACAATAGCCTTCAGGCTTTGCAACAACATAGCCCCATCACGAGGACACGCATATGTTAGGTGGTATCAGTATTTGGCAGTTGCTGATTGTACTAGGCATCATCATCCTGGTTTTCGGCACCAAAAAGCTCCGCAACGTCGGTACCGACCTGGGCGGTGCGGTGAAAGGCTTCAAGAAAGCCGTCCATGAAGACGAGAAGGACGCCGACAAGAAGGAGGAAGACCAGCCCCAAGCGAAAGTTCGTCACGATGAGGCTGGCAATACTTACGACGTTCAAGCGGAAGAGAAAGAAAAGCAGGCAGCTGATCATCACGACGAGCGCAAATAAGCCATGTTCGATTTTGGCTTTTTTGAAATTCTGGTCATTGGCGTTGTCGGGCTCTTGGTACTGGGTCCGGAACGCCTGCCGCGCGCGGCGCGCGCGGTCGGCCTGTGGGTCGGCAAGATCAAGCGCACCGTCTCAGGCATGCAGCGTGAAATCAGCGCTCAGCTCGAAGCGGAAGATCTGCGTCAAACGCTCTCCGACCAGCAGAAAAAGCTCGATGACAGCCTTCGCAAAGCCAAGCATGACGTAGAGCGGATAGCGGACGACCCAGAAAAGCCAACGCCGCCATCCGGCGATACGTCAACGGCGTCGGAACAGCGTGCCGCCAGTGCCGCCTCGCACCTGGATGAAGCACTGGAAACCGTCCGTGAGAAAGCCCCCGCGTCACCCGACGCCGAGTCATCTACCAAGGACAGCAAGCACCCATGAGTACGTCTGGTGATTCGCAGGAGCCCAACAATGATCAGAAGCAAGCGCCGTTAATCGAGCACCTTATTGAGCTGCGCTCGCGACTGATGCGGGCAGTTATCGCGATTTTGGTGATCTTTCTCGGGCTTTATGCGTTCTCGAACGACATCTATCTCTTCGTGGCAGAACCGTTAATGGCGCTTCTGCCACCCGGGTCGCAAATGATCGCGACCGAAGTGGCCTCACCATTTCTTGCTCCGTTCAAACTGACGTTGGTGACCGCACTGTTTATTGCGGTGCCGTTCGTTCTGCACCAGGCATGGTCGTTTATCGCGCCCGGGCTTTACGATAACGAGAAAGCGCTGGCGATTCCGATACTGGTGTCCAGCATCCTGCTGTTCTATGCTGGCGCGGCATTTGCGTATTACGTGGTATTTCCGTTGCTGTTTGCGTTTTTCACCCAGGCAGGGCCGGAAAACATCACGGTGATGACGGATATCAATCAGTATCTGAACTTCGTGCTCAAGCTGTTCTTTGCCTTTGGCGTGGCGTTTGAAATTCCGGTCGCCACGTTTTTGCTGATTCTGTCCGGTGCCACCACCGTCGAGAGCCTCTCTCAAAAGCGCCCCTACATCATTTTGGGGTGCTTTGTGGTGGGCATGGTGCTGACCCCCCCCGACGTTATCTCGCAAAGCCTGCTGGCTGTTCCTATGTACCTGCTTTACGAGGTCGGCCTGCTTTTCGGCCGACTGGTCCGCAAGCGGCGTGCCGAAAAAGCCGCCGAAGAGTCCGATGAGGAATAGTCCGTACTAAACAACAAGCCGCTGCCCGAGGGCAGCGGCTTGTCAGTTTATAAAGCTTTCCGAAAGGCGCGGGCCCAACTGATCAGTCCATCATTTCATCAATCCGGTCGACCAGTTTGAAAATGCCGGTGGCCGCTTCGCTAATCCGCGTTGCCAGCATATAGGCAGGCGTGGTGACCACGCGGTGCTCCAGGTCGACCACAATATCCTCGACGCTACAGCTGCGGTGCAGACCGCCCATGGCACTGATGGCCCCGGATATGCCAGGATCATTACCCACGGTCACGGCGATCCCATCGCCCAATAATCGCGTCGCCAACACCGGCGCGATGCAGATCAGGCCGATCGGCTTGGCATCTTCGCGAAAGCCTGACAGCACCTCCCTGAGCGATTCCAGTACCTGCATGCTGTCTCCCGCCACGGCGAAATCCGACAGGTTTTTGGCGACACCAAAACCACCCGGTACAATCACCGCGTCAAATTCGTCAGCCGCCAGGTCAGTCAGCGGGCTGATGTCACCGCGGGCCAGACGTGCCGATTCCACCAGCACATTACGCCGTTCGTCCGTGTCGGCCTCCTGGGTGAGGTGATTTACCACATGGTGCTGCTCGATATCCGGGGCAAAACAACGATATCCTATCCCCAACTGGTCCAAGCGCAGTAGCGTCAGGGTGGTTTCGTAAATTTCCGACCCGTCGAATACACCGCAGCCAGCAAGAATCACTGCTACCTGTTTGGTCATGCTTTTCTCCTTGTGCAGGGCCTGCTCGTTCAGCAGCGTTTGCGCCACTTTAGTCAGTCTTTAAGCGCACCACAAGACGGCTTTCGATGCAGGTCAGGACTGATATACTCAGCCAAGGTCGGCAGATACCCTCATTTACGAGTTTTTGTGGAGAATACCGTTGAGTACACCTACCCCTCGTCACTTTCCCGCGACGCGTCTGCGACGCATGCGCCGCGACGACTTCTCCCGCCGTTTAATGCGCGAATCAACGCTGACGCCCGGCGATCTTATTCTGCCGGTCTTCGTCCTGGAAGGCAGCCAGCAACGCGAAGCCATCGCCTCTATGCCGGGCGTGGAGCGGTTGTCGATTGATCTGTTGATCGAGCAAGCCCGCGAGGCCTATGCACTGGGCATTCCCGCGATAGCGCTGTTCCCGGTTGTCGGCGGTGAACAGAAAACCGAGTTCGCCGAAGAAGCCTACAACGCCAACGGCCTCGTTCAGCGCAGCGTTCGGGCACTCAAAGAGGCGCTGCCGGAACTGGGTATCATCACCGATGTCGCCCTCGATCCGTACACCATTCACGGCCAGGACGGCATTATCGACGAACATGGGTACGTGCTTAACGACCGCACCGTCGACACCCTGCTTAAGCAAGCCCTCTCCCATGCTGAAGCCGGTGCCGATGTGGTTGCCCCCTCCGACATGATGGACGGGCGTATCAGCGCTATCCGCCAGGTGCTTGAACAGGAGCACCTTCATAACGTACGCATCATGGCCTACAGTGCCAAATATGCCTCGCACTACTACGGCCCCTTCCGCGACGCCGTGGGCTCCTCCGCCAACCTGGGCAAAGCCGACAAGCGCACTTATCAGATGGATCCGGCCAACAGTGACGAAGCGCTTCATGAGGTGGCGATGGACCTTGCCGAGGGCGCCGACATGGTGATGGTCAAACCAGGGATGCCTTACCTGGATGTTGTCCGGCGGGTCAAAAGCGAATTACGCGTGCCCACCTATGCTTATCAGGTGAGCGGCGAATACGCGATGCATCGCGCCGCTTTCGACAATGGCTGGCTGGATGCTGACACGGTCATTCTGGAGTCCCTGATGTGCTTCAAACGCGCCGGAGCAGACGGCATCTTGAGCTATTTTGCCCTTGACGCTGCACGACTGCTGGCGGATGCGCGTTGACGCTGGGTGGCTGAGGCCAGTAAAACGTAGATGACAATGCCGTGACACGTCTTTGTCATCTTCCTCCGCCATACTGCGTTAACAGGCGCGTATCAGGCAATGATATGCTCAGAGATGACTAACGCCGGAGGCAGCTACCATGGACGACCAGGTCACCGATAACTCGCCCTACCCGCGCCATGATCATGACGGTGGCGATAGCGAGATATCCACGCTTCGCGTCAACCGCACACCCACTGGCGTTCAGGCCCGCGAAGCGCTGCCCGAGACAGATCTGGACGACCCGCAGCTTTACTTCAACCGCGAGCTATCCCACCTGCAGTTCAATATTCGTGTGCTGGAGCAGGCCCTGGATGAAGCACACCCGCTGCTCAACCGGTTGATGTTTTTGCTGATTTTTTCATCCAACATGGATGAATTCTTTGAAATTCGTGTTGCCGGACTCAAGCACCAGATTGCCCTGGGTGACGATACAACGGGCGCCGACGGGCGACTGCCCAAGGCCGTGCTGGCCGAAATTTCCGACATCGCCCACGCGCAAATCGTCCGTCAGTATCAAATCCTCAACGATACATTGTTGCCTGCTTTAGAGGCGCAGGGGCTGAGGTTTCGCCGCCGCGATCAATGGACAAAGGCGCAAAAAGACTGGGTCCACGAGCTATTCAACAACGACATCATGCCGGTCATCAGCCCCATCGGATTGGACCCCTCGCATCCCTTTCCGCGGTTGGTGAACAAGAGCCTCAATTTTATCGTCGAGCTTGAGGGCAAGGATGCCTTTGGACGTGCCGGGGGGATGGCGATTCTCCCCGCGCCTCGCTCGCTGCCACGTCTCATGGCCCTTCCCAAGCACCTGTGTAGCGAGGGCTTTACCGAGTATGTATTTCTGTCGTCGATGATCCATGCCCATGCCGAAGAGCTGTTCCCGGGCATGCGGGTGCGTGGCTGCTACCAGTTCCGCCTGACGCGCAACGCCGATATGAGTGTCGACCCGGAGGAGGTCTCCGACCTGGCCTCCGCTTTGCGTGGTGAGCTGCTGGCAAGGCGATACGGCAGCGGCGTGCGTCTGGAGGTGGCCGATAATTGCCCGGACGACCTGACCAACTTCCTGCTGCGCCAATTCAGCCTTGAGAATGGCGATCTTTATCGTGTGCAGGGCCCGGTCAACCTGACCCGGATGATGTCCGTACTAGGCGACGTTGACCGCCCGGAACTGCTATACCGGCCTTACACGCCCGGCATACCCAAAGCATTGAGGGGCAGCGGTAGTCTGTTTGACGCCATCGCCAAGCAGGATCTGCTGCTGCACCACCCTTTCCAGTCGTTCTCGCCGATCGAAGACCTGCTTAGCGAGGCGGCGCGCGACCCGAATGTGCTGGCGATCAAACAGACGCTCTACCGCACCGGGGCCGATTCGCCGATTGTCAGCGCGCTGGTGGACGCTGCCAGCCAGGGGAAAGAAGTCACCGTGGTGATCGAGCTGCGCGCGCGCTTCGACGAAGCCGATAATTTACAGCTGGCATCTCGCCTGCAGGAAGCCGGGGCCATCGTGATTTACGGCATCATGGCTTACAAGACGCATGCCAAGATGCTGCATATCGTGCGCCGCGAGCGCGGTGAACTGCGCCATTACGCACATCTGGGTACCGGTAACTACCACTCGAAGACCGCCAAATTGTATACCGACTATAGCCTGTTGACCGCCAACAAGGAGCTTTGCGCCGACGTTCATAAGGTATTTCAGCAGCTGTCGGGGATGGGCCGCGCGCGCAAGATCGATACCCTGCTCCACGCGCCGTTTACGCTGCACGAGCGGCTCATGGAAATGATCGACCGCGAAGCCCAGGTCGCCCGCAAGGGCAAGCGGGCCCATATCATTATCAAGTGCAATTCACTCACCGAACCGAAACTGATCAAGGCGCTTTATCGCGCCTCCCAGGCGGGTGTGGAATGCGACCTGATCATCCGCGGCATGTGCTGCCTGAAACCCGGCCTGCCGGGAGTGTCGGAAAATATTCGTGTGCGCTCGATCATAGGCCGTTTTCTGGAACACACGCGGGTTTTCCATTTCCACAACGACGGCAAACCGGAGATCTGGTGTTCAAGCGCCGACTTTATGTCGCGCAACATGTTCAATCGGGTGGAAACCTGCTTTCCGCTACTGGATAAAAAGCTGGCCACGCGAGTACGCAAGGACCTGGAAACCTACCTGGTCGACAATTGTCAGAGCTGGCTGCTGCAAAGTGACGGAAGCTACCACCTCCAAGACCCCGGCAGTGGGGATGCGATCAGTGCCCAGGAAACATTGCTCTACGCCTACGCCAGCAAAAGCTAGCCATGCCCAATGTAAAAACCCCGGTACCAAGCCGGGGTTAAACGTCCTGAGGTATGTCGTTTACGTATAGCGCTGACGCATCTGTTGGGCGGCCTCGACCATATTGGCCAGGGCCGGTTCCACCTCGGCCCAGGTGCGGGTTTTCAGGCCGCAGTCCGGGTTGACCCACAGCCGCTCGGCGGGAATCTTTTCCAGCGCCTTTTCCAGCAAATCGACCATCCACGCCACGTCGGGAATATTCGGCGTGTGGATATCGTAAACACCGGGACCCATTTCATTGGGGTAGGCAAAGTCCTGGAAGGCGTCCAGCAACTCCATGTTCGAGCGTGATGTTTCAATGGTGATCACGTCGGCGTCCAGCGCCGCAATCGCACCAATGATGTCGTTAAACTCCGAATAGCACATATGGGTGTGAATCTGCGTGCTGTCGTCGACGCCTGAAGCACTTAACCGGAAACACGTCACCGCCCAGTCCAGGTAGCCCTGCCATTCATGCTGGCGCAGCGGCAACCCTT